>DATBSO010000071.1:0-74214 GCA_036559745.1 Gemmatimonadales bacterium
CGGCCGCCGTCCGGCCGGCAAGAAAGAAGTAGTAGTTGACCCAGACGATGGCCAAGATTCCGACTGCGGTCACGACGAGTTGGGACATCGTCATCGGAGTGCCTTTCCTTCGATATGCAGCGGCAACGCCACTCCACCCACCCGATCCTTCGGTTGTACTCGTTAGATCTAACATAGGGGGGAGGGGTATGTCAAGATGCTGAGATGCAAGAGCTTGCGAGTAGGTGCCGCCTCACCCGACACCCTGATCCACCGGACGCGCAAACCCCGGCACAGCTCCTGCCCCTAAGCCACGCATGCTGGCGCCAGACGAGTCCCACCCTACACACAACGAGCACCCATCGAGACCGGCCGAGCCGCTCGTGCCGATTCTCCGGGTCGAAGAGGGGTTCGCGGATCGCTCGGCGTTGGCGACATGGCACGAGGCGCTGTCGGATGCCCTCGCTGCCGATGTGCCCCACGATTTGCTGGGACTCTGGCTCTATCCGGCAGGCGGTGGGTCAGTCTTGCTTGGACCGGAGGCGCTCGCGCAGGACAGTCTGTCGGTACCGGTTCCGTCCCCCCAGCTCCGTGAACATCAGGTCACGGCGCTCGAGGACGTCATCCGCCGGGCTGGGTATCAGTCGGTGGTGGGGATGCCGGTGCGCTTCGGCCGGCGGGATGTGGGACTCATGCTGGTGGCCGATCTCCGGCCCGATCGGTTCAGCGGGAATCAACTTCTCACACTCCGTCTTGTCGCTCAACGGATCGCGGCGCTACTCGGCCGGATGGCCCGTCAGTGGCCCTCCGAATCGGGAGAGCCCGTGCCGCAGGCCGAGCGGGTCGGCGCCCTCCTCGAGGCCGTCGCCAGCGCAAGTGGCTCGGTCATCACACCGCCGCGGTTTCTGGCGGCGCTGAGCCCGGCGCTCGAGCCGCTCCTCCCCCACGACCATCTCGAGCTGCTTCTGGCCGATCCCGCGGGGGCACGCTATTACCGGCTCGGCGAGCATGCCGGTGGCCCACTCTGGCTCGACTCCTCGCTGATCATCGGCCGGGAATATCTCGACGTCGAGTCTCTCTTCGCGCAGCATGATCGGATGGTTCTCGCCGATGCGTGGCGTGAATCGCGTTGGCCGCGCGGTTACTTCGCCGTCGCCGACCCCGCCGGAGCGGAGCCTCGCGCGGTCGTCGGGGCCCGCATCACCGGACCGAATGGTCTCACGGCCTACCTTCTCGCGGCGAGCGTAGGAGCGGATTTGTACGTCGACGAAGACGCCGCGCTGCTGGCACGGGTCGCCTCGATGGTCGCACCCCAGGTGGCGCTGCTGGTGGCCTCCACGGGGCCGAGCGAGCGGGCGCCGCGTGGCCCGGTGGAAGCAGGAGAGCTGATGGCTCACGTCGCGATGTTGCTCGCGAGTTGTGGTGATCTGGGAGAGACCACACGGCGAATTCGCGACCTGGCTGCGGCAGCGTTGCCGTTCGACGATATGCGCTTCGCCCTCCGGCTCAGCGAGGGCGACCGGGTCGTGCTGCTCGAACCCGGCGAGCGCCGTCCGCTGCCTGACCTTCCGCTTCTGCCGGTGGCGGGAACCGCGCTTGGGGACATCATCACCGGGGCGTCGCCAGGCTCCTTCACGCCGGCCGAAGACGAAGCCCGTCTGACGGTGCCCCTCCGTGTCGCCGGGCGGGTCCATGGCGCGCTGGTCCTCTCCGCCCGGCAACCCGCCGTACTACGCGAAGCCCATCTTCCGACCGCCCAGCAGCTCGCCGATATCGTGGCACCGCACCTCGAGCTGTTGCGTCGCGCCGCGCTTCTTCCTCCTCCGTACCTGCCGGGCTGGAAGCGCACCCAGCGCAATCAGTCGTAGTTCGTCGACTCCCGCTACGCCGCTTCTCTCACGCCGGCTTCTGCCAATGCCGGGCGGACGCCCATCAATCGCCGCAGACCATAGGCCGCGAGCAGAACGACGCCGAACATGCACACCACGATCGGTCCGGTGGGCAGATCATAGTGAAACGAGATGAGAAGACCGCTGGCCGATGCGAGCGCGCCCGCGAGCCACGCGATGACCGCGAGCGCGCCCTGCCGTCGGGTGAACTGAAAGGCGATCGCCGCGGGAACGACGAGGAACGAGAACACCAGCAGCACGCCGGCGATCGGCACCGAGAACGTGATGACGATGCCGAACGAGAGGTAGAACCAGAAGTCCCACCAGCGGATGCTCCAGCCCTGGGCCAGGGCCGTTTCCGGGTGGAAGGAGATGGTGAGGAACCGGCGGCGGAGGATCCAGTGAAACACGCCGATGATCGCGTATACCCCGGCCAGCCTCAGGATGACGGGCCAGGTGACCCACAGCAGGCTGCCGACGAGAATATCCTTGATCGCCTCGCCCCCGCGCGGCGTACGGTCGGCTACGAGAATGGCCGCCGCGGAGGCGACGACGTATACGATGCCGATGATCGCTTCCTGCGGGACCCGTCCATGTCCCGCGCTGCGCGTGAGGGCGAAGAGCGCCGCGCCGAGGGTGGTGAACCCCAACGCATAGACGAACGCGGACGTGGAATCGGGTTGGCTGCCCGCAAGAATCGCGACCGCGGATCCGAGCGCCGCCATCTGCGCGAGCGACAGATCCACGAAGATCACCTCGCGCGCAATGACGTGGAGGCCCAGGTACGAGTGGATGGCCACGATGACGAGGCACGCCACCAGTGGTGGAAGGAATAGACTCAGGTCCATCAGGATGTTCCTCCCTTGAAGCCGGCCGCGAGATCGTTCACCCACGCATTCATCAGATCGAAGTAGGTGTTGACGCCGGGGGCACCGTTGGTGTTCTCCGGCACGATGACCGCCCGGGCTCCGGTGCGCTGGGCCACGAGCTGGATCTGGTTGCGATCGAAATAGTTCGAGGCAAAGAGCACCGGGATCTTCCGTTCCTTCATGAGGGCGATGACTTCCTGCACGTGCCCCGGCGTCGGTGGGATGCCGGGTTTGGCCTCGATGTATTCGACGCAGGTGACGTTGAATCGGTTGCTGAAGTAGGCCCACTCCTTGTGGTAGCAGGCCATCTCCTTGCCCCGAAACACCTCCGACGTCTTGAGCCAGCCACCAAGCCGATCGAGTAGCGGCTTGCCCTGATATTTCTGCTGCCCGAGAAAGTCGTACAGCTTGTCGGTGCTGAGGAGGTTGTAGACCACCGGTGCGGTGAGGATACCGACCAGCTCGGGGCCTGTCGTTGCCTCGAGCACGCGCTTCTCGAAGTCCTGCTCCCTCTGTGTGAAGTAGGCGGCATTCTCGGGCGAGACGCGCTGGAGGCCGGTGAGGATGTTCCGGGCGATGATGATGCCGTTCACCGGATCGGTGTGGATGTGCGGGTTCCCGTCCTGGTGGATGTCTCCCTCCGACCGGCTGAGCGATGTCGGGACTTCGAGAAGGTGTATGCCGGTGTAGGCCGTCACATAGCCCGGTCCACCCTCGGAGACCTTGCGGTTGCCGGCGCGGTCGAGCAGCGGGGGGACCCACAATTCGAGATCGAGCCCCGTAGTGACGAAGAGATCGGCTCCCCGGAGAATCGCCACAAAGCTCGGCTTGGGCTGCACGAAATGGGGGTCTTCGTCACCCTGCGCGATGGAAGTGACGGTGCCCTTGTCCCCCACGATTTCTCGCGCGATGGCTCCGTACGTCGTGAGGCTGGTGACGATCTTGAGCGGAGCCGGTGCGGGTGTGCTGAACAGGACCGAGATGGCTACGAGTGAGCGCATCAGCATTGCTGCGTCCCTTTATTGGGAGAAGTGATCATCAGTAGGTCTCGTGTTTGTGAGGCCCCATGGCCCAGACTGCCTGCAGCGAGAGCAGGTTCCGCCCCCCCTCGATATCACGGTGGCTATGCTCGCCTTCGAGCCGCAGATACACGAACTCGCTCTCCCACCAGGTGATGGACGGCACGAAGCGCCACTCGGTGTCAGCGAGCCCGCGCGGCGTCTCGACCCAATCGTACCGGCCGCCAAGGACCCAGCGGCGGCTCAGCCGCGCGTTGAGGTCCACGAAGGCGCCGTACCGGTTGGTTGTGAGGCCGACCTCGGTCGCGTGCAGGCGGTATCCCTCGGCTCGCACCGTGATCTCGCGCCGAGTACCGGCCTCGGGGGGACGGTAGGTCACGCGAAACTCGAGTCCCAGGAGCCGGCTCCGGAGGTCCGCGTCGTCGTTGTTGCCGCCGGTGCCGTCGAAGCCGAGCTGGGCGTAGGTGGAGCGGTTCAGTTGCCAGAAATTCTGCAGACGGAAGAGGAGCGTCGGCTGGTGGCCGCCGGCATAGAGCGGGTCACTCTCGGCGGTAGTGCCCTGCAGCCAGACCTCGTGCGTTCCGCCGAGTATCGAGACGGGGAGCGCGGTGTAGAGCGAGAGGCCGACGCCGGTGAGTCCTTCACTTCCCAGAAAGCGCTGGTACACGAGCGGGTACTCGGTTTCGGGCAGCGCGTGCAGATGCCAGCGGTTGAGGTCGCCGAGCTGCTGGCGGAACTTGCCGACATCCACCCGCAGGCGTCCCGGCAGCCCGGTCCAATAGATGTAGCCCTCCTCGACCCCGACCTCTTCGTTCTCGAAGGTGAGGAAGATCTTCGTGTTGGAATAGG
This sequence comes from Gemmatimonadales bacterium, assembly GCA_036559745.1. Lineage (GTDB taxonomy): Bacteria > Gemmatimonadota > Gemmatimonadetes > Gemmatimonadales > GWC2-71-9 > CAVVWJ01. The sequence continues at coordinate 4,606 of DATBSO010000071.1, forward strand.
GATCGAGGGCCGACTGGAGCGCCACTTCGAACTCGCGCGCGACGCCGTTGTCCCGCTGGAGCCCATCGCGCGCCACCAGCCGGATGTCACCTGTCGCGCTGATCTCCGGATTGAGCGCGGATGCGTTGCGTTGCCGGCCGACGAACTCGGTCTTCGGCGGATTGGTCGTGTCGGTCGGCGCGGGCGGCCCGGGTGGTGCCGCGCCGGCCACCGTTTCAGCGGCGGCGGCCCGCAGCGCGGCGAGATCGTCGGTGGTATCGGTGGGTTGTGCCCCAGGTGCCGCGCCGGCCGTCTGGCAGCGAGAGAGTCGGACGGCCTCGAGCCGGCGGCTCAGATCATCGAGCGCGGCGACGAGACTGTCGGCGTGGGGATTGCCGCCTCGTCCGGGAACGGCGACGGCGGGACCCGCGGGACATCGACCCGCCTCGAGCGAGTCGAGACGGGCGCCGAACGCGGCCACCGCGGTGGCCAGCGAGTCGGATGGTTTCGCGCCGACCTGGGCGCAAAGATGGGGAACGGCTCCAAGCCAGCATGTGACGAGAAGGCAGACCGTGCGACCACGGGCGTCCATACAGCTCTCCGAATCGTGAGGAGTTCGCGCCCCGGCGGGGCGGGAGACCGGTCAGACGATTCAGAGCGCGGGAGGGGCCCTCGATTCGGCGAGTCGACGCGTGGCGGTGTGCGGCGTCCGCGCGTCGGGTGAGACGATCCGGTCGGCGACGGTCCCGGTGAGTGCCACTGGGATGGGCGCGGCCGCTGGGGGGCAGGGGGAAAAGATGGCCGCCTGACAGAAGGCGCAGGTGGCCTCGTCATGGACCGGTGTGGGAAGCGACTGGGTTGGCGGGCTGACGGTAGGCCCGACGGTGTGGAACGGCGCCCCCTCCGCCCGGACCTCGGCCCCGCGTCCCCCGGCGAGACCCAGTGCGGCCGGCAGGAGGAGCAGGAGAAGGAGGCGGAGAAGGCGCCATGGAGCCATCGGCTGAAGGGTAGCTCCGATTCCCCTTGGAGTGAAGCGTCAGCCGGTGTCCACCAGGGTCGGGCGTCTCACCGGGCCCTCGGTGGGCAGGAGGAACCAGAAGGTCGAGCCCCGTCCGGGAATCGAGTCCGCCCCGATGGTCCCGCCGTGCATCTCGACGAACTTCTTGGATAAGGCCAGCCCCAGGCCGCTCCCCTGCGCCTGGCGGCTTGCGGAGGTCTCCACCTGGCTGAATTCCCGGAAGAGCTTCGAGAGATCCTCCTCCCGGATGCCGATGCCGGAGTCGATGACGCTGACCCAGACCACGTCCTGAGGCACCATGCGCGGCTCGTCGGTGCTCCGCTCGGACGGCACCGGCAGCGGCGCTCGTGTCCGGGTGGCCGACAGCAAGATGGTCCCGCCGTCTCCCGTGAACTTCGAGGCGTTGGCCAGCAGGTTGAAGAGGATCTGCCGCACGCGGGTGCCATCGGCGACCACCACGAGCGAGGCGTCCTCTTCCAGTCGCAGCTCGCAGACCTGATCCTTGGCGCCCCGTAGCGTGGCCGTGTCCGCCACCGCGCCGGTAATCGCCTCCCGCAGATCGGTCCGCGCCAGCGCCAGGGTCATTCGCCCCGCCTCGATCTTGGACAGATCGAGGATGCTGTTGATCAGCGCGAGGAGATGGCGGCCGTTCCGGAGTACCGACTCGAGAAACTCGTTCTGCTGTTCATTGACGTCGCCCGCAGCGCCGGCGAGGATGAGGTCGGTAAACCCGATGATCGAATTGAGTGGGGTCCTCAGCTCGTGCGACATGTTCGCCAGGAACTCGCTCTTGAGCCGGGTCGCCCGCTGGAGCTCGATGTTCTTCGCCGCGAGGGCCCGCTCGTTTCGCCGGCTTTCGTCGAGCACCGACGCCCGGTCGAAGCCAACCACCACCTGGTCGCCGAGCGTCTGGAGCAGCTGCAGGTCGTGATCGGTGAACTGTCCCGACCCTTTCCGGTTGTGCGCGCTCACGGTTCCGATCACCACGCCCGCGGACCGGAGAGGCACGATCGCCGCGCTCCGGAGCTGCCCCGGGAGATCGGGCGTCTTGAAGCTGCGGGGGTCGGCGTCCATGTCGGGCGAGAGAAGCGGCGTGTCGTGGGTGACGGCCCACCCACTGAGGGAGGCGTCCATCGGGAGCAGGGTTCCGAGAACGGGGGAGATGAGACCCACCGCGGCGGTGATCCTGAGAAAGCGTCCCTCCTCGACCACGAGGGTCACCATGCCGCCTTCGGCCTCGAGCAGATCGGCGGCCGCCGTGGCCACCTCCTCCAGGAGTTGCTGGAGGTCGGTTCCCTTGAGCAGGGTCGCGGCAAGATGGCGGAGGCGCTCAAGCTCCCGATTGCGCGCGGCCGTCGAGTCGAGCGCGAGCCGTAGCGCGGCCGCGCGCCGCCGACCCAGCACCGTTCCCCGCCATTGCGCCACGACGGCGAGGGCCGTGGTGACGAGGGCAAGGGCGATGCCGAGCCAGTGTCCCCGGTAGGAGAACCAGATGGCCATCCATCCGACGGCGATGGCCGAATACGCAAGCGCACGGGGGCCTGGCCACGTCATCCGAGCGGCTCCTCGGGGAGCAGCTCGCGAAAGACGGTTTCACCGGTGGCGAGCATCCGGCGCAGATACGGCCGGCAACGCCCACACGCGGCGCCGCAGCCGGTCTCCCGCCCGATGTCGGCGATGCTCCACCCTGCCGCGCGGGCTCGAGGGAGGAGACTCGAGAATGGCGTGGCCTGGCAGATACACATCGTGATCAGAATTCCGGACATGGGTTCGGCCGGGGTACCTCCGGGCTCGGCGACTAGGGGTTGGTCGGCCGGATGTCGAGCTCGCTCACGAGCGCGCGGGTGGGCAGCAGCAGCGACTGGAGAATCGTCTGGGCGACATCCTCTGGACGAAGGATGCGTGTCGGCTCCGGATGCAGCATCGGCTGGTCCCGGAGCATGGACGTGTCCACCGAGCCGGGACAGATCGTCACCACGCGGACATTGTCCTTCCGGACCTCCAGCATCAGCGACCGGCTGAAGCCCAGGACAGCGTGCTTGGAAGCCGTGTACGCCGTGCCGCCGGCGAATCCATTCCGTCCGGCGAGGCTCGCCACGTTCACGATGGTGCCCTCCCGGCGTCGGCGCATCGCTGGGAGCACCGCGCGGGTCATGAGAAAGAGGCTGCGGACATTGGTCGCCATGGTGACGTCCCAATCCTCCAGCGTCATCTCCTCGAACGGCCGTGCGATCAGCACACCCGCGTTGTTGATCAATACGCCGATTTCCCCGATCGCGTTGACCACATGATCCACGGCGCGCGCGGCCTGCGTCGCGTCGCCCACGTCGGCGTCTGTACCCGCGGCGTCGATCCCTTCCGCTCGCAGGTCGGCGAGCAGCTCGTCCACCCGCGCGGAGGTCCGGGCACAGATTCCCACCCGATACCCGGCGCGGCCCAGGGCAAAGGCCGTTGCGCGGCCGATCCCTTGGGTGGCGCCGGTCACCAGCGCGGATGTGACTGGAGGCATGCGGGGGAAGTTAATGATTCGGGCGAAGCGCAGACACCTGCGCGCCCAGCGTTTCGAGGCGGCGAATGATCTCCACGAAGCGATCTCCCTCGCTGGTCATCGGCTTGCCCCGGAAGTAGATGATCCCATTGGCGTAGAGCATCGCGCTCTCGACCTCGTCGAGGGAGTCGAACCCGCGCTCGTGGGCCTTGGCCAGCAGCTCGCCCGCGGTGATGTGGAGACCGCGCATCTCTTCCTCGCACAACTCGCCGCCCTTGATGAGGCTCACGTCCTTGTCGCCGCGGAAGAGCAGACTCTTCGACGGCCCGCGATAGAAGAGACGGACGAGGAGCGTGTTGATGCTGAACAGCGCGGCCGCCCCGATGACGCCGCCCGAGAGCGAGGTATCGTTGCCGATGATCGCGTTCTGAACGGTATTCGAGAGGGTCAGCAGTACCACGAGGTCGAACGGATTGAGCTGCGCGAGGACCCGCCGGCCGAAGGTTCGCAGCCCGAACACCAGTACGAGGTACACCGCCACGGGCCGGATGATCTTCTCGGCCCACGTGACAGGGTGGTGGACGGTGTCGGGGGCCCCGAAGTGGATCAGGTTGCCCAGCAGCGTCTGCCAGTCGATCGCATGCATCGCGCGTCTCCCTCTGGATTAGCTTCCGGCCAATGGGTAGTCCCCTTGGGCATCCGATAGTACGACCGATCCGCCCGGGTCGTAAGCCTGACCAGCCGCGCCCCGGCTGGCGCGAACGCCTCGAAGCGGTGCGGCACGTGCCGCGTCTCCTCCGGCTCGTCTGGACCACCGAGCCGCGGTACGTGGTGGGCATTCTGCTGTTGCGGATCGGGCGGTCGCTCGTGCCGCTGGCTGTGCTCTGGATCGGCAAGCTCATCGTGGACGAGGTGGTCCACGCGATCGGCACGGCCGGCTCCGGTGCGCCGGTCGATTGGGTCCACCTCGGTGAGCTGCTGGCCATCGAGCTGGCGATCGCACTCACGGGCGAAGGTCTGGCCCGGGCCTCTGCCCTGCTCGAGAGCCTGCTGGGGGATCTCTTCGCGAACCGCACCAGCGTCGAGCTGATGCATCATGCGGCAACGCTCGACCTCGAGCAGTTCGAGAACGCCGACCTCTACGACAAGCTCGAACGGGCCCGACGCCAGACCGTGAATCGCATCGGGCTCTTTACGCTCATGCTCGGAACGGTCCAGGACAGCATCACGCTGATCACCCTCGGGGCCGCGCTCGCGGCCTACGTCCCGTGGCTGCTCGTGCTCCTGGTCGTGGCCGTCATCCCCTCGCTCCTGGGTGAGACGCACTTCGCCTCGCTCGGATACTCGCTGCTGTACTCCTGGACGCCGGAGCGGCGCCAGCTCGACTACCTCCGTTATATCGGCGCCAGTGACATCTCGGCCAAGGAGCTCAAGCTCTTTGGCTTGTCGGACTTCCTGGTGGGACGGTACGACCGGCTTTCCCGGGAGTTCTATGACGCCAACAAGCGCCTCGCGGTCCGGCGCAGCCTGGTCTCGTCGTTGTTGGCCGTCATCGGGACGCTCGGCTACTACGGGGCATACGCGGTCATCATCTATCTGACGGTGATCGGCCATCGGGGACCCGCCGGCCTCTTTACCATCGGCGTGCTGACGTTTCTCGCCGGATCGTTCCGGCAGAGCCGCGATCTGATCCAGCGGGTGCTGCTCTCGCTCTCGCAGGTGTTCGAAGAGAGCCTCTATCTCGACGATCTCTTCAGCTTCCTCGCCATCGAGCCCCGGATCCTCTTCCGGCCCGGCGCGCCGCCCGTGCCCACGCCCATTCGCCAGGGGTTCGTCTTCGAAGGTGTGGGCTTCAAATACCCCGGGGCGGAGCAATGGGCTGTCCGGGGTCTCGATTTCGCGCTGGCTCCGGGTGAGCGGCTCGCGCTGGTGGGAGAAAACGGCGCCGGGAAGACGACACTGGTCAAGCTCCTCGCCCGTCTGTACGACCCGACCGAGGGGAGAATCCTCCTGGATGGCGTGGATCTCCGGGAGTACGACCTGCTCAGTCTCCGGCGAAACGTCGGGGTCATCTTCCAGGACTTCGTGCGCTACGACTTCCTGTTGAAGGAGAACATCGCGGTCGGCGACATCGAGGGGATCGATGACCAGCCGCGCATCGAGACGGCCGCGGCGCGGAGCCTGGCCGACACGGTGGCCCAGCGACTTGCGGGACGATACGATCAGATGCTCGGACGCCGGTTCGAGGGAGGAGTCGACCTCTCCGGCGGTGAATGGCAGAAGGTCGCGCTGGCGCGCGCGTACATGCGCGATGCCCAGCTCCTGATCCTCGATGAGCCTACCGCCGCGCTCGATGCCCGTGCGGAGTACGAGGTCTTTCTGCGCTTCAGCGAGCTGACTGCTGGACGGATAGCGGTCCTGATCTCCCACCGGTTCTCGACCGTGCGTATGGCCGACCGGATTCTCGTGCTCCAAGGCGGCCGAATGGTGGAACAGGGGACCCACGAGGCTCTGGTGGCGGCCCGTGGCCTTTATGCGGAGCTGTTTCAGCTCCAGGCGGCCGGCTACCGGTAAGGGGACGGCCGGGTCACGGGCGCTCGTTACCTTCGCGCTGAGTTGCACTTACCTCACGCGGAGATCGACGATGCGACGCCTTCTCTTCCTGCTGACTCTTGCCGGGCCGTTGGCCGGCCGGCTCCACGCCCAGCAGCTCGGCACACCCTTTCCCTCGGTCGACCGGCCGGCTGAACCCACCCATCCGTCGATTCCCGCATTCCCGCGCGGCGAGACCCACCCGGCTGTCCTGGCGTTGGGAGGTGTCGCCGGCGGAGCGGTCGGTGTGTTCGCAGGCGCACTCGCCGGCGCCAAGCTCACCGAGCACGACTGCGAAGACTGCGCACTGGTCGGTGCGGTCTACGGGGCTATCGCTGGTGGCAGTGCCGTCCTGCCTCTCGGGGTGCACCTGGCGAATCGCGGCCGCGGAAATTTCGCGTTGTCGCTGTTGAGCTCGCTTGCCATTGGCGGGGTTGGGCTCGCCATTGCCCACGAGGCCAACTCGGCGGCAGTCATGATTCCGGTGCCAGTACTCCAGGTCGTCTCCTCGATCCTCATCGAGAGGAGAACCGAAGAGTAGACCACGCGGTCACTTGCCTCCCTCGTCGGTGAACTACGAGCGCCCCAAGGCAACTTGGGGCGCTCAAAGCTTGTATCATACGTTTCGAGCGCAATTGAGAACTTACAGAGATGGGAGTGCAGCATGACGACGTCGATCAAACCTTCCGCCCTATCCGAGCCCGCATCCAAGGGGCCAGCCGCCTTCCCGACTCTGGGGTACGCAGCCCGGAGCAACACGACACCGCTGGCGCCGTTCGAGTTCGACCGGCGCATGCCCGGCGCCCACGACGTCCAGATCGAGGTCTTGTATTGCGGTGTGTGCCACTCGGACGTGCATACGGTCCGCAACGAGTGGGCGGGCACGACGTATCCTGTCGTGCCGGGCCACGAGATCGTCGGACGCGTGACCCGGGTCGGCGACCAGGTAACCAAGTTCAAGGTCGGCGACTTGGCCGCGGTCGGCTGCCTGGTGTATTCCTGCGGTATCTGCGAGAGCTGCAAGCAGGGGCTCGAGAATTACTGCTACACCGAGCTCGGCGGTACCTACAACAGCCCCGACAAGATCCTCGGCGGGACAACCTACGGCGGATACTCGAAGCACATCGTGGTGGACCAGGGATTCGTGCTCACGGTCTCGCCCAAGCTCGACCCGGCAGGCACGGCGCCGCTGCTCTGCGCCGGGATCACCACCTACTCGCCGCTGCGCCACTGGGAAGTGGGTCCGGGTGACAAGGTCGGCGTCGTCGGGCTCGGCGGTCTCGGTCACATGGGCATCAAGTTCGCCCACGCATTCGGGGCTCACACCGTTCTCTTTACCACCTCCCCCGGCAAGGCAGCCGACGCGAAGAAGCTCGGCGCCGACGAGGTCGTGGTTTCCCGGAACGCCGACGAGATGGCGAGGCACAAGAACAGCTTCGATTTCATTCTCAACACCGTGGCCGTGTCGCACAACCTCGACATATTCACCGAGCTGCTCAAGGTCGACGGCACCCTCTGCCTGGTGGGAGCGCCGGAGCACCCGCACCAGTCGCCCACCGTCTTCAATCTCGTCATGCGGCGCCGCGCGATCGCCGGCTCCATGATCGGCGGTATCGCGGAGACGCAGGAGATGCTGGACTACTGCGCCGAGAAGGGGATCGTGGCGGATATCGAGGTGATCCCGATGCAGCAGATCAATCAGGCGTACGAGCGCATGCTCAACAACGACGTCAAATACCGGTTCGTGATCGATCTGGCGTCGCTCAACGCAGAGTGAAGGGTGAAGAGTAAGAGGTGAAGGGTGAAAGGGTCCGGGCTCCTGCCCCTTCACCCTTGACCCTTCACCGGTCGTCGGCGTGACCGGCATTTGACAACTCTATCCCGCCTCGCCACCTTGGAAATTCAACCTATCCAAGGAGGTGGAGACCATGAGGGTCTATGGCTCCAGCGCCATTCGCAATGTGGCGTTCGTCGGCCACGGCGCCAGCGGAAAAACCACCCTAGTCGACGCACTCGCCTTCGTATCCGGCGCCTCCCGACGCCATGGCTCGATCAAAGACGGCACCACGCTCACGGATTACTCCTCCGACGAAATCGAACGCAAGCACTCAATCAGCCTCGGCCTGGGCTACGCCGAGTGGCTCGACACGAAGATCAACCTGATCGACACCCCCGGATACCTCGATTACTTCGGCGAAGTCGTCACCGGCTTGCATGCCGCCGACGCCGCCGTCGTGGTACTGAGCGGAACCGGGGGGGTCGAAGTGGGCACCGAGAAGGTCTGGGAGGTCTGCGACCAGCTTCACCTGCCGCGCATGCTCTTCGTCTCTCTCATGGACAAGGAGCACGCCGACTTCGAGAAGGTGTTTGCCGATGTCAAGGCGCACCTCACGCCGAAGGTCGTGCCGGTCGAGATTCCCATCGGCGAAGGCCATGACTTCCATGGGATCATCAACCTCTTCTCGGGTCACTGTCACTTCTATAAGAAGGGGACCAAGAACGGCGAGTACGACGTCGTCCCGATCCCCGATGAATACCAGGCGCGGTTCCAGGAATACACCGAGCATCTGACCGAGGCGGTCGCCTCGACCGACGATACCCTGATCGAGCGGTATCTCGGAGGCGAGGAGATTCCACGCAGCGAGTTCATCGCCGGTGTGAAGAAGGCGATCCTCGCGGGACAGATCGTGCCGCTCTTCTGCGGCAGCGGAGAGCTGACCTATGGGATCCGCACGCTTCTCAAGAAGATGGTAGAGCTCCTGCCCTCCGCCGCGGAGGTTCAACCGCCCGTGGAGGCTCCCCTTGTCGGCCGGGTCTTCAAGACGCTTTCGGAGCCCCACGTCGGCGATGTGACGCTCTTCCGCCTCCACACCGGCGAGCTCAAGAACGGCGACGAGGTCTGGAATGCCGAGCACGAGGTCGCCGAGAAACTGAACCACCTGTCGATCCAGCAGGGCAAGGAACGCATCGAGGTGGAGCGCCTGAGCGCGGGCGACATCGGATCCGTCGCCAAGCTGCGCGACACCCACACGGGCGACACCTTCTGCCACCGCGACCACCCGGTCCGGCTCCCGCCCATCCCGCTTCCGGATTCGGTCGCCACATCCGCCGTCCTGGTCAAGCAGCGGGGTGAGGAGGACAAGCTCGCCGCGGGCCTTCACAAGCTCCACGAGGAAGACCCGACCTTCCACTTCGAGTACAGCTCGGAGCTGGGGCAGACATTGATCCACGGCATGGGTGAGCGACACTTCGACACGATCCTTCACCGGCTCGAGCGAAAGTTCGGAGTCCACGCGGAGCTGACCCGTCCCCGCGTTGCCTATCGGGAGACGATCAAGGGCAAGGCCGAGGGCCAGGGGAAGCACAAGAAGCAATCGGGTGGCAGGGGGCAGTACGGCGACTGCTGGATCCGGATGGCTCCGCGGCCTCGAGGCGCCGGCTACGAATTCCTTGACGAGATCGTCGGTGGCGTGATTCCCAACAAGTACATCCCCGCAGTCGATCGCGGCGTGCAGGAGGCAGCCGAGCGCGGCGTCGTGGCGGGGTATCCACTGGTGGACTTCCAGGTGGAGTGCTTCGACGGGTCGTACCACGACGTGGACTCGAACGAGATGTCGTTCAAGATGGCCGGCATTCTCGCGTTCAGGAACGTGGCCCCGAAAGCCAGGCCGGTGCTGCTCGAGCCTCTCACCGATATCGAGGTCTGGGCTCCCGACGACGTGCTCGGCGATGTGATGGGGGATCTCAGCTCACGCCGCGGCCAGATCCTCGGCACGGAGGCCGACGGCAGGCTGACCAAGGTGCGTGCGGTCGTTCCGGAAGCGGAGCTCTACAAGTATTCGACCACGCTCCACTCGATCACGCATGGCAGGGGCACGCACCGGCAGAAGTTCCACGGGTATGCCGAGGCCCCGCCAGAGGTGGCGGCGAAGGTGGCCGCGGACAACCAGCGGGAGCACGCGGCAGCCTCATAAGAGTCAGGGCGTCGTCGTCTCCGACCAGTCGCGGGTCAGGCGCTCGAGGAGACTGACTGCGCCGAGCGCGCGGAAGCCGTTCTCTGCTTCAGCCTTCCTGGCTGCCGCCTCGTTCGTCCGGCCCAGCCGTCGCAGGGCCAGGGCCGCGATGACCGAGCACTCGGCGGCGAGCAGGACCGTTCCGCGCTCGTGCGCAGTCGCCCTCGCCGCTTCGGCGCGCTCGAAGGCGGTCGCGTACTCACGCGCGCGCAATGCGGCGAGGGCGCCTACGCGCTGTGCCTCCGCCACACCGATCTCGTCCCCCGCCTCCTCCGCCCAGCGCCCTGCCCGTTCCAGCTCCAGGCCCGCCTGATCGAACTGAGCTCGTTCCACCATCAGCTCGGCGCGTCCGGTCGTGGCGAGGGCAAGGAGACCCCGCTCGCCCACCAGCTCCGCGTGCCTGAGCGCCATCGTGGTGGCGTCCTCGGCGTTCCGCCAGTCGCCGAGCTGACGGAAGATCAGCCCGAGATTGTGGTACGACTCGGCCGCCCCACGACGGTCGCCGAGTCGCTGATAGGCCAGCAACGCCCCGCGATACAAGCCGAGCGCCTCCTCCGGCCGGCCCCGCACGTGCAGCGCCGAGGCGAGGTTGTTGTTCGCGCGCGCCGCGAGCAGGCTGTCGCCCACCTGATTGGCCAGCCCGAGCGCCTGGGCCAGAACTCGCTCCGAATCCTGCATCCGCCCGCGCTCGAAGTAGATCACACCGAGAAGGTTGAGCGACCGGAGCCTGCCATCGGCGTCGCCGCGGGCATGAAACTGTTCGAGCGCGGATCCTGCGAGCTCCTCGGCGACACCCAGCTCACCCAACCGAGTGGCCGCGGTTGCGGCCAGCAGCTGGGCGTCCGGTCGCGAGGCCGCCACGCCGGGCGGCAGACCGCGGAAGGCGGCCAGCGCATCGGCGAAGCGCCCCGTCCGCGTTAACTCGCGGAGCGGGCCGGTCGCGTCGTCGGCGGGGGTGGCGACCATTCGGCCTTTACCTAGTACGCCAGCGCATACCGGCTGAACCCCTCCAGTTCGGCCTCGATCTCCTTCAGGTCCTTCACCACGGCAGAGCCGAGTCGGACGAAGGGATCGGTGAGCGTCTCCTGGCGCCAGATGCCGAGCGTGGTCTCGATGGAATCGTCGTCCTGATTCACCTTGCCGTCGTCGTTGAAGTCTTCGTTGGCGTGGTCATAGTGGATCTTGAGCTCAGCCGGCTCGCTCGGAGAGAAGCGAAGGCCGCTCGGCTGCATCTCGAAGAGGAGCTCGGCGGGATCGACGACGCGAACGTGGACGAGGATCGAATCGCCCTCCTGGAACAGGCTGCCGTCCGGACGCGCGAGGAGCGATTGTGCGTTGATGCGGAGCCGGAGGTACTCCTCCCCCTGTTTACCTTCGACGTCGGCGAAGAAGATCCGGATCTCGCGATCCTCGCCGCGCTTGGCGTAGAAGCTGTCTACTGGGTTGAGCAGGGGTGGGCTCGTGTCGGCGAGCCGGACGATGGTGAGCTCCCCCTGGTCCTTGGTATCGCCGGGACCCGGCCCGCTCGAGTCGGAGCACGACACGACCGTCGCCACGATGGCGACCAGGCCGAGGTGCGAAAGCAACGGGGTGATACGCATGGCGACTCCGGGATAAGGGATCGCGGATCTAGTCCGACTGCCCATCGAGAATGCGCTGCAGGCGCGGCCGCGAGATGCCGAGCCGGCGCGCCGCTTCGCTCTTGTTTCCACCGGTCAATTCCAGCATCGCGCGCGCGGCGGAGCGCACCAGCATATCGAGAGGCACGGGAAAGGGCAGCGTGCCTCTCGCATCCAGGTCCCGCTCGGGCGGCGGGACCAGCTCCTCGGCCCGCAAAGTCCCGCGCGGTGAGAGCACCAATGCGCGCTCCACGGCGTTCCGGAGCTCGCGGACGTTCCCCGGCCAGGGGTACGCGCGGAGGACCGCGCGGAGCTCAGGTGTGAGCGACGGTACCGGGAGTCCATAGGCCGTCGCGATGCGTGTGAGAAACGTCTGCGCCAGGATCTCGACATCGCCCTCCCGCTCCCGGAGCGGGGGCAACGTCAGGGTGACGACGTTGAGGCGGTAATAGAGATCTTCGCGGAACTCTCCCCGTCTCGAGGCCCCGCCCAGGTCGACGTGGGTCGCGCCGATCACCCGGACGTCCATCGGGCGCCCGGCATGGCCGCCCACCCGCCTGATGGTGCGCGACTCGAGCGACCGCAACAGCTTGGGCTGCAGCTCGAGCGGGAGCGCGCCGATCTCATCCAGGAACAGGGTGCCCCCGTGCGCCAGCTCGAACAGCCCGGGTTTGGCGGCGATCGCACCGGTGAACGCGCCCTTTTCGTGACCAAACAGCTCGCTCTCGAGCAACGCCGCCGGAATCGCGGCGCAATTGATTTCGACGAACGGCTGATCCGCCCGAGGACCGGCATAGTGGATTGCCCGCGCCAGCAGCTCCTTTCCCGTGCCCGTCTCGCCGCCGATCAGCACGGTGACGTCGCGATGCACCGCCACGCGGGCGGCCTGGTCCAGGGTCTGGCGGAGCGCGGGGCTTCTTCCGACGATCGCCTCGAAGCCGCTCGTGGTCCGCTCGATCTCTGCGAAGCGTCCCGCCTCCACCCGGCCGTTGGCCTGACGCGCCTCCCGCTCCAACGAGCGGCGCAGCACGTCCATGTCCTCGGGTAGGGCGAAGTAGTCTCGCGCGCCTCGCTGGACGGCCGCGGCCGCCAGGCGGTGATCGGGAGACGCACCGACGAGGTAGACCGGAGTCGCGCCCATTTGGATCTCCGCCAGAAGATCGACCGCCTGTCCTTCCGCTCCGCCCGCAAGCACGAGCACGGCCGAAATCTCCTCCGGAGGCTTGGGGTCTTCCTCCGGTCTCCACGGGGTGATGCTGGCGCCGAGCTCCCGGGCCAGCTCCGCGAGTGTCACGCGGAAGCTGTCCGAGAGCTCCACCAGACCGAGGCGCCAGGCCTGCGCGGTCACCAATGGTCCGGGCGATCAGGTATGATTCGGGCCATCCAGATTGCCACCGTTATCGTCCCCGTTCTGGTGGTGTTCGCCATCGTCGTGCTGACCATCATGATCCTCGTCCTCGAAGACGTCGAGCGCACGGCGGATGTTGTCCTGAACCATACTTTCGTTGGCCTGCCCGTCGGCGGCTGTCTGGGGATCGACGAGCAAGCCCCCGGCGTCGCGGAACCATGAGTCGAGATCGACGAACAGCGTAAGCTCGGTGGCCGCTGATTCGGCAACGGTGAGTGCCGGGCTCAGGTGGATCTCCTCTTCCGCTGTGAGATCGCTCACGAAATCGAACGGCGTACCATCGTAGCTCCCGGCCACGTGGATGCTCACGCCGGCGAAGTCGGGATTGGCCTGCAGGAACGCGGCATCGTCCGAGCTCGAAGGCGCGTGGATCTCGAACTCTACCTCGTCATAGGTCCCGGGCGAGACGGTCACGCTGAACGCGCGGGCGGCGCCTCCGGTGCCGAGCGGCAGGCTGAGCAGCACTGGACCGAGCTCCAGCTTCTCGCACGCATCATCATTGGGCGAGTCGCCGCAATCAACAGTGGCCTCGCTCCGCTTGAGCTCGATCTCGCGCAGCACCAGGTCCACTTGGTCGATCACGAGCGTGTGGGTCCCGTCGGTGAACGTCTCCGGTGCGAGGACTGCCAGAGACGCCCCCGCCGCGCTGGCCGCCGCGCCGCGGGTGGCGAGGTTGAAGTTGATTTGCGGATCGCTGGTCGGACCGCCGCCGTCGCTGCATGCGGCAGTGAGTACGGCGAACGTCGTCAATACCGCGGGCGCGAAGCGAGACATCCTGAACTCCTTGAGGGATGAGGTCGGTGGTCGTTGACCCCTGGTAAGGCAACGCCCATGCCTGTCTCGCCCGTTGGTATAACACTCTATTTGATAATTACTTAGACAGTGCGTGATAGGTTGGTAATCTCATAGCACTGTCACGTTCCGTTCCAACCTATCATATCATGATGCACCATGGGGTGCACTCGAAACAAGGAGGATCGGTGGGACGCTCGACCGCCAGGCTCGCGACTCTAATGATAGGACTAGGCATGACCCAGCCTGCGTGCACGAGGGAAGCCGAGCCCTGCGAGAAATGCGGTACCGTCGTCATCGCCGCGACCGGCGACCCGACCGCGATCTTTCCCCCGCTCGCCGGCGAGACCGTTGCCCGCGACATCGGGGACCAGGTCTACGAACGGCTTGCCGATCTGGCCCCGGGCGGCGCCCCCATCGACAGCACCGCCTACCAGCCGAGACTCGCGAGCAGGTGGGAACGGTTGGACTCGGTGACGTGGCGGTTTCACCTTCGTCCCGGCGCTCGTTGGCAGGATGGTCGCCCGGTGACGTCGGAAGACGTCCGATTCTCCTTTCGGGCCTTCAGTGATTCGGTCATCGACCCGCCGGCACGGTCGTATCTCGAGAATCGCATCACCGTCGTGCCCGAGGACTCCTCCACGTTCGTCCTTCGCTTTGCCGCGCCTTCATCGGAACAGCTCTACGATGCCACCTATCATGTTCGCATCGTACCCAGCCATGTCTGGGCTTCCAAACCCAGTTCCTCCTGGACCGAGGACACGACGGTGGCCAATCTCGTCGGGAGCGGCCCTTATCGTGTAAGCGCCTGGCGGCGTGGCCAGTTCGTCACCCTCGATGCCGACACCACCGGCGGAAAGTCTCCGGCCATTCGCCGCGCGATCTGGCGGTTCGCGCCCGATCCCGATGCCGCGCTCAACCTCGTACTGAGCCACGAAGCCGATCTGCTGGAAACGGTCGGCAGTCCGGAGCGGGCGCTCCGGGTGGCCGCCGATACCACGCTTCGCCTCGTTCCCTACGCCGCCGCCGTTTATGGCTTTCTCGGTTTCAAGATCGCCGGCGCCGGCGACCGCCCACATCCGATCCTGTCCGATCGCGCGACGCGTCGAGCCCTCGCCGCTGCAATCGACCGGCGCACGCTCGCCCGCTCCCTGTTCGGCCCCGAAGCCAAGGCGCCGCCCGGGCCGATGTCGCAATTGCTGTGGATCTGGAATGACAGTATCGCGACGATCGCGTTCGACACCGCGGCGGCGGCGGCGGCACTCGAGGAGGCGGGATGGCGCGCAGGAGGCGGCAAGGCTCGCACGCACGCGGGGAAGCCGCTGACGTTCGACATTCTCGTCCCCAGCACGAGCTCCGGCCGCAGACAGCTCGCGCTCTTGATGCAGGAGATGTGGCGACGGGTCGGTGTCGACGTGACGGTGACGGCGGTGGACTTCCCGGTCTTTCAGCAGCGGCTCGCGCGCGGACGTTTCGACGCGTACATCGGCGCCTGGCTGGATGAGCCGAGCCCTCGGGGCCTGGCGGACCAGTGGACCCGCGCGGGATGGGCGGCCCTCAATTACGGCCACTATTACAACCCGCACTTCGATGCACTCTTCGCGAAGGCAGATCGTGTTGCCGACGTGCCCAGCGCCAGAAGACTCTATCGCGAAGCGATGGACACCCTCAACGCCGACGCGCCCGGGATCTTTCTCTATGCCCCGGCCAATATCGCCGTGGTATCGCGCCGCATCGAGGGAGTGGATATCAACCCGTACGGATGGGCCAGTGGACTCCCGGCGTGGAGAGCCGTGCGGTAGGACTGTCTAAATCGCCGCGAACCAGCCCATGGCCCCATGCTCGGCCATCCCGCGCTGGTGAGGGTGGAACATGTACCTGCCGCGACGAGGAAGCCGGAACTCGATGATCGCCCGCTCGGCCTGCGCCAGCGTCACCACGTCCGTCCGCTCGTCCGGGACCACCCTGGTTCCGCTGCGGTAGACGTCGAAGGTCTCGGCATGGAGATGGAATGAGGCGACCGGGTCGCCACCCACCATGTTGAGCAGATACACCCGCACCAGCTCGCCCACCGGCACCTTGATCGGGAAACGCTGAAAGAAGCCGGCCACCCCGTTCCATCCGTAGAGCTCGTTACGCCCGTCGCCGTCGACGTCGAATCCGCTGAGGACGAGCGCGACCTCATGGGCAGGAGGCCTGGCGCGGGGTGGATCCACTACCATGAGGCCGTAGAGTCCTCGCGAGATATGATCGGCCGCCGGCGTCGCGTCGCAGTGATAGGGATGGAGACCGAACGGGCCGGCGGTCATGTGATAGGTCGTTTCGCAGCCTGGAGGGACCGGTTCCCAGCCATCTTCGGATATCTCGTGTCGACCATGGAGGTGAAGATTGTGAGGGCGCGTGCCGAGGTTGCGGAGCCGGATCGCGAGCGAGTCCCCTTCGCGAGTCCTGAGCAACGGCCCCGGTATGGCCCCGTTGAAGGTCCACGCACCCAGGGTCACCCCCCGCGCCACCTCGACCGGCTGTTCGGACACCCAGAGATCGATCGCATGACGCGCCACGCCCCCCGCGGGACGGTGGCGGCAGGAGCGTCGCGCCATCGAGCGCATGAGGACCCAGGCCATCCGGCGGCACCGCGCCATGCGCGTAGTCCGCCGTGGGCAGGGGCCCGCGCGGGAGCGAGTCGGCGGCGGGGTGCCTGAGGCCGAGCAGCGTGACACCGAGAGCGCCGGCACCAGCCCCCAGCGCCAGTCGCAACGCCTCGCGTCGGGTGACGTTCGACATCAGAACGCCCCGTAGACCACGGTGGCCGCGGCCAGCACGGCGAGATACACGAGGATCGAAGAGAACAGTCCGCCCACCCAGGCTCGCGTCAGGCTTCGCTGCTGACCGCGGGCGCCCCAGGCACAGAGAAGAATGAGAATCGGCGCAAGCCAGAACGTGGCGCTGCCCAGCAGCCGTCCGCCGATGCCGGGTGACCTGGTGCGATGGTTGGCCGCGCTCAGCTGCATATCCAGCGAGCGCTCCGCGCCGGGCGGCAGTTGCGCCTGGGCCAGATCGAAGCGCAGGCTCTCGAAGACCTTCATCGCCGGCTGGGCGGGCGCGGTCGCCGCGGATGCCATGGTCGGTTGCGAGGGAGGTACCGGTTGGGAGCGCCAGTCAGGAAAAGTTCTCCGCTCGACCGTCAGGCCGCGATAGAAGACGTGGGAGAGGATCGGTAGCGGGTCGAGACCCAGCGGAAGGCGGAGCCCTCCGCACGGCTGGAGGAGCTGCACGCCGGCCGGTGCCCCGACCTCGTACCGGTTACCAACGCGGGGCGTCGGGAGCATGATGGATCCGTTCAGGGGGGACGGGGGCGGGAGAATATGCGGGCCGGTGGAGACTCCCGGAAGAGGTGGGTGCGGTGTGGAGACGAGGGGCGGGCTCAACAGGTGAGGGGGGTGCGCCACCATGGAACAGCGATCACACTGTATAATGAGGTGACATCAGTATTTTGGCGACCAATGACACAAACATCTATATGAGCTAGTGGTTGCAAGATATGCAATATTTGGCAGTATCATTTTTTGACATAGTAAGCCCCCAAAGGCACAGACCTTGCCTTTACTCCCGGCGCAGCACCGTCCGCGTACCGACATCCCCGTTCCTTCGGCGGCCCGGGGATGTTCGGCGGCCCTCTTCGGAGGGCCGCGGTATCGTCGCAAGGCAAGGACCTCAACCGGGAGTATCGTATGTGGAAGTGGACCAGGAAGGCCTCATTCCTCGTCCTTGGCCTTGTGATGCTCACGGCCGGGGTCAGCTGTACCTCCGAGGACAGCCTCGGGCCTTCGACTGATAATGTGGGTTCCGTGACGCCGGAGCAGAATGCGCTGCTCGCCGGGACAGTGAACAACCTGGCCAGCGCGCTGAAGAACCTGCACCTGCTCTCGTGCTCGACCCAGCCGTACGCGGTGACGACCAAGGTGGTCGGTCCACAGGGTGGTGTGATCGTTGTAGGGACCCATCGCCTCATCATCCCGGCCGGCGCGCTCAACCGCGCGGTCACCATCAAGGCCGAGCAGGTTCCCGGCAACGTCAACTCCGTGCGCTTCAGCCCGGAAGGCCTGCAGTTCTCCAGGCCCGCGACCGTCCAGCTCAGCTATAGCAACTGCTCGGTGCTCCTTGGCGTGCTCAAGCGCGTGGCCTACACCAATGAAGAGCTCAGGATTCTCGAGTTGATTCCGTCGCTCGACTTGACCAACCTGCGTACCGTCACCGGCACGGTCCGGCACTTCTCGAGGTACGCCGTCGCATGGTAAGGAGCACGTGAGCTGGGAGCCACGATCGTCTTCCGCCGCGCGGTCGCCTGAGGAAACTCCGGCCGATCGCGCGGCGGAGTTATTGTCGAAGGCGATAACCAGCGAGCGTGCCGGCTCCGTCGAGGATGCGGTCGCGGGATATCGGGCGGCCATCGCGGAGGCGGAGCGCCTCGGCGACCAGCGGACCAACGCCGAGGCGCTGCGGCGACTGGCGGTGCAGCATCATCACCGTGGGGAGCGGGACGCCGCCCGCGAGCTCTCGCAGCGGAGCTATACGATCGCCACCGATCTCGGCGATGATGTCCTCGCGGGTGAGGCGCTCAACGTCCTCGCCGGTTTCGCCTTCGAGAGTGGCGCCATGAGCGACGCCCGCACCCGTTATCTCGAGGCGTTGGCTCTCGGCGGGTCCAATCCCCTGCTCCGCGGGCGCATCGAGCAGAACCTCGGCATCCTCGCCAACATCCAGGGTGACCACGGCGACGCGCTGATTCACTACCGGCGCTCCCTCGCCGCCTTCGAGAGCTCGGGCGAGGACAAGGGCTGCGCCATCGCCTTTCACAACCTCGGCATGGTGAGCGCCGACCGGCAGCTCTGGGAGGATGCCGACCGGTATTTCCGCCGGAGTCTGGAGATCACGAGACAGGTCGGTGATGTCCACCTCGAAGGCCTCTGTCTCCTCAACCACGCCGAAGTGCACGTCGCCCGCCAGCGGTTCGAGGAGGCGCGGGGCAACGCCGAGGCGGCGCTGGCCATCTTCGAGCAGCTGGGAGCCAGGCTCGACAAAGCCGACGTCTACAAGGTGCTCGGTGTGGTATACCGGGAAACCGGACGGCACGCCCTGGCGGAGTCGCGCCTGCGGGCGGCGATCGACCAGGCGGTGACGACGGGCTCGGTTCTGAGTGAGGCCGAAGCCTCGCGGGAGCTGGCGCGGCTGTATCAGACGATGGGCAGGAACCAGGAGGCGCTGCGCCTTCTGAGCGCCGCCCACCGGCTCTTCACCCGGCTCGATGCCCGGGTGGATCTCGTCGATGTGGCGTCGAAGGTCCACCGCCTGGAGGACACCTACCTGGCGGTGGTACGCGAGTGGGGACAATCAATCGAATCGGCGGACAGCTATACGTTCGGCCACTGCGAGCGGGTCGCCACCTATGCGATCGCGGTGGCGGAGCAGTTGGGGAGCGACGAGAGCCAGCTCACCGCCATCCGGCTCGGCGCCTATCTGCACGACGTCGGCAAGGTCAAGGTTCCGCACGAAATCCTGAACAAGCCGGGGCGACTCACCGATCAGGAGTTCGAGGTCATCAAGCAGCACCCCGTGTGGGGTATCGAGCTCCTGGCGACGATCGAGTTTCCCTGGGACATCAAACCCATGATCCGGTCCCACCACGAGAAATACGATGGAACCGGGTATCCCGACCGCATGCGCGGCGACGAGATACCGATCGCGGCTCAGATCGTGTGCATCGCGGACGTCTACGACGCGCTGACCACGACCCGGAGCTATCGCGGGGCGATGTCGAGGGAGGAGGCGCTCGGAAAAATGGAGGAGTCGCGCCACTGGTGGCGGCCCGACGTGTACGGCGCCTTCAGGCGATCGATGGAAATGGTTCCCCGAGCGGCGTGAAGTGCGCGACGAGGCCGGCATCGTCCTGCGGCTGCCGGTAGACGTAGCGCTCTCCCCGGAAATTCCGCAGTACCACTTCCTCGTCGGTCATGCTGATGACGTATTCCGGCAGCAGCGGGATCTTGCCGCCGCCCCCGGGGGCGTCGATCACGAAGTACGGATTGGCGAGCCCGCTGGTCCATCCTCGGAGGGCCTCCATGATCCGTATGCCGGCCTGAACCGTCGTCCGGAAGTGCTCCGCGCCCGCCACCTGGTCGGCCATGTAGATGTAGTAGGGCCGGACCCGCGCCATCAGCAGGCGCTGCATCAGCTCCTTCATCACCGCTGGGTCGTCGTTCACACCCTTGAGGAGGACGGTCTGGCAGCCGAGCGGGATGCCCGCATCGGCCAGACGGCCCAGTCCGGCGACCGCGGCGGGCGTGAGCTCATCGGGGTGATTGAAATGGGTGTTGATGAATAGCGGGTGGAACCGCTTCAGGGTCGCGCACAGCTCGGGTGTGATCCGCTCCGGCAAGTGGCAGGGGATCCGGCTGCCGATCCGGATGATCTGGAGATGCGGGATCGCCCGGAGCCGGGTGAGGATGGCCTCGAGCCGCCGGTCGTTGAGCAGCAGCGGGTCGCCACCGGACATGATGACGTCCCGGATCTCGGTGTGCTCCTCGAGGTACTGGAAAGCGGACTCGAACTGCGACATCGGGATCTTTTCCGGATCGCCCACTTTCCGGCGGCGGGTACAGAACCGGCAATAGGTGGCGCATACCGGGCTCACCAGGAAGAGCGCCCGATCGGGATAGCGGTGTGTGATGTTGGGGACGGGGCTGTCGGCGTCCTCGTTGAGCGAGTCCACGATCCCGTCCACGACCTCGAGCTCTTCGACGCTCGGCACGTACTGACGCCACATGGGGTCGCCGGGGGACTTGATCAGGTCCACCATCGCCGGTGAGATCCGGAACTCGAAATTGTCGGCCGCCAGCCGGAGCCGATCGAGGTCGGGGAAGTGTTCCGGGCCGAACTTGGCGGCGAGCGCCTCGAGGGACGCGATCGAATTCTTCTTGAGGACTTCCTGCCAGGTCTCCATGACTGCCGCCTCCCCCTCAGCCCGCAGGGGTCGAAAGAGACTTCACGTAGACGACCTGATCGTCACCGTCATCGTAGAAGTTGGGGATGATACTGGTGCTGCGATAGCCCCGGGCCTCGTAGAACGCCCGGGTCGGCAGGTAATCGGGCCGCCCGGCCGTCTCGACGACGATGAGCCGGGCGACCCCCGCGAGGCGGCGCTCCATTTCCCGAAGCAGGGCGCTGCCGATGCCGCAGCCATGGACCGCGGGGTCGACCGCCATCCAGTAGAGATCGTAGGTACCGACGGTACAGGGAGTGGGACCCCAGCAGATCCAGCCGGTGAATTGGCCGTCCAGCTCGGCGGCGAGGGCGGAGTAATCGGGGGAGCCCGAGACGGCCGCGTCGAACACCTCGAGCGCGATGGCCGTCTCGTTCGCGCGAAAGAGGCCGGCCGCTCTGGTGATTTCCTCGAGACGCGGCCGGTCGGCGGCGCGGAGGCTTCGGAGGGCCGGCGAGGCGGTGACCGCGCCGCTCACGCGGCGGACACCCCACTGACGAGGGCGGCGGCGGCCGAGCTGCTCTGGGAGCGCATGAGCGCCTCGTCGACGACCTGCATGACCAGCTCGTCGTAGCTCCACCCGAAGGCCCGCCCCATCCGGGCGAGGCCCGCGTTGCTCGAGAGGTCGGGGCAGGGATTGACCTCGAGGACGTAGGGCTGCCCGTCGTCGTTCACCCGGAGGTCGACCCGGCCGTACCCTTCGCCGCTCGACACGTGCATCCAGGCATCGCGCGCCACGTCGGTGATCCGCTTGGCCAGGTTCTCGTCGATGGTGGCGGGACAGATAGGAAGGGTGCCCTCGTCTTCAGGGCTCCCCGGAATCCACTTCGCTGCGTAGCCGACGATCGGCCAGGTCCCCTCGGGCATCCCCTCGAAGTTGATCTCGGCGATGGGCAGCATCCGCTTGCCGACGAAGCCCACGTTGAACTCCCGGCCAGGCACGTACTCCTGCACGAGCACCTCTTCGAACTGCTCCAGCATCTGGGCGACCCGGCGCTTGAGGGCCCGCTTGGACGTGCAGACGGCGCCGTTGTCGATGCCCACGCTGGCGTCCTCGGCCGCCGGCTTCACGATGGCCGGCAGGGGGAACTCCGCGGGGCTCTTGTTGGCCTGCGCCAGGGTGAAGGCGGGGACCGGGAGTCCGGCGGCGGCCAGGAGCGTGTTGGCGACGTGCTTCCGGTGGGCGATGGTGGTGGCCCAGTGGCGGCACCCGGTGAAGGGAACGCCCGTGAGCTCGAGCGTGCCCACGACGAAGTCCTCGAAGCGGGCGTGCCCGTTGATCCCCTCGCAGAGATTGAAGACGAGGTCGGCCCGCCGGGCGCGGGAGAGCCAGCGGAACTCGCCAAGGCGGAGCGCGAGCAGCTCCACCTCGTGGCCCCGGCGCCGGAGAACATCCCGGATCTCGTGGACGTTACCGACGACCGCGGCTACGTCCTGCGCGCTCCACTCGTCGCTGCCAGCATCGTACAAGATCGCCACACGCATTCAGGCTACCTCCGCCAGGAGTGATCGTCCGCTGATCCGGCGCCATGCGATATCGGCGACGGTGCGGATGAGTTCGTCGTAACTGATTCCAGCGGCGCGAGCAGCCTTTGGAAAACAGGAATTGTCCCGCGGGTCAGGCAAAATGCCCGGCAGCGGGTTCAGTTCGACGACCATCGGGCGATTGGTGGCGTCACAACGAATGTCGACGCGGCACCAGTCGCGGCATTCCAGTGCGTGGTAGGCCGCCAATGCGGCGGCGCGAACATCCTCGGCCAGTGCTTCGGGAATTCGGGCCGGGCACTCGAAAATCTCCAGGGGATGGCGCGGCGAGTCCCACAGCCACTTGGCCTCGTAGCCGTAGATCGGCGGCGCACCCTTGGGTAGTGTATCAAATCGCATGCCGACAATGGGCAGGCAATACGCGTCGTCGTCGTTGCCGAGCACCGCCACGGTGAATTCGGGGCCGGGCAAATAGGTCTCGATCAGCACGGGCTCGGCGTAGGTCGCGAGGAGATTGGAGACCTGACGGACGAGCTGCGTCCTCGTCTTGCAGACGCTGCGCACGCTCACGCCTTTACCGCTTCCCTCGAAGGCGGGCTTCACGAAAAGCGGAAAGGGAAGCTGGACCGCGCGTGCGTCGTCGGAATGCTTGGCCAGAACGAAGGGGGCAGTGGGCACGCCGTGATAGGCGAGCACTTCCTTGGCGCGCCGCTTGTCGAGCGCGAGGCCGAGCGTCAGTGGGTCCGAGGCGTGGCACGGGATGCCGAGAAATTCGCAGATGGCCGGTACGTGGCCCTCGCGGTTCGGGCCGTAAAGTCCCTCAGCGATGTTGAAGACGAAGTCGGGCCGAATGAGTGCGAGGCGCGCGGGAAACGACGTGTTCGCCTCGAGGCGATAGACCGTGCCGACACTCTCGAGCGCGCGCTCGACCGCGTCGATAGTCGCGGGCTCATCCCATTCAGCATAGAGATCGGGTTGGGAGAGATCGGCGCGGAGGGACCGACTGGAAGGCTCGTCGGAAGAGGGGGAGTCGGGAGTTGCCCCGGCTGGACTAGCCGGCGCCTCGGGTTTGAGATTGAAGGCGAGTCCGATCCGAACTGCCAAAGGCGCCCTCTACAAAAAAGGCCGTCCGCGAAAGACGAGCCGGACGAGTGAGTATTTGGACGAAACTAAAGTAAGAAAAACCGTTCGGACGCACAATAGGTTTTTTGAATTTCAGACCTTATGAAATTCGACCCGACCCGCCTCACTCCCATCCGCCGCAACGTAAATCGAGAAGTCGCCGAAGAGCGCGGGCGCCTCCCGTTGAAGCAGACGAAGGCAGACGACCGCCATGCGACGGATCTCGAGCTCGGCGCCTTCTCCGAGGCGAAGCTCGAGCATGGTACGCCACGCTCGGACGTTCGCGCTCGCCACGATCTTCACCTCGGTCGCGTTGGGTAGCACGCTTCGTGCCGCTTCGCGCGCCATCTTCCGGCGATGAATGGCATCCGGCACGCTCGCGTACCGCGTGATCAGCCGCTCGACCGCGGCCACGTAGGCCGCCTGTGCGGCCGTCACCTGCGCGGTCCACTCCTCCTCGAGCCGCTGGTCGCCGATCACGGCCGGCGGCATCACGAATGCCGCATGCGATTCGTCGACGTAGCGCTGGCTCAGCTGCGACCAGCCCCACCCCGCTCGATGTCGCACCAGCTCGTGGCTGCACGAGCGGGAGATCCCCTCGATCAGCACGACGTACTGGGCGTGCTCGAAGACCGACCCGTGTCCCTGGCGCAGAATGTTCCGGAGGTAGTCGGCGGTGGTCCTGCCAGCCGGGTTGTGCTGGCTCATGTAGCAGAGTCGACCCGCGAACTCGGCCAGCCGCTCCCCGTCGGTCGACTCGCCCTTCCAGGAAACCGGAAGATGCGCCGGCTCGATGAACTGGGGGCGGGCGATGAGGGTGACGCGGGGCTCGCGGATGATCTGTATGGGCTCGAGGGTCATGGCCGAAGGCTCTCGACTGACGGTTGTCATACCAGCTCCAGCCGGTTACGCCCGTACCCGCCG
Organism: Gemmatimonadales bacterium; assembly: GCA_036559745.1. Taxonomy (GTDB): domain Bacteria; phylum Gemmatimonadota; class Gemmatimonadetes; order Gemmatimonadales; family GWC2-71-9; genus CAVVWJ01. Next base: position 29,085 of record DATBSO010000071.1, read on the forward strand.
GTCTGCTCGATCTGCCGCAGCGCGCGCGCGATGTCGTCCGGGAGAGTGATGGCCTGCGCGCCCGCCTTCAAATGGCTGAGGGGCGGCTCGCCGGTGGGAAGGATAATGCCGGGGTTGAGAATTCCGAGGGGATCGAAGGCGCGCTTCACCCGCTCGAACAGCGCCACGATCTCCGGACCGTAGATGCGCGGAAGGAATCCGGCCCGCAGTCGTCCATCGCCGTGCTCTCCCGATGGCGTTCCGCCGAGCCGCACCACCGCGTCCGTGACCTCTTGCAGAAGGTGAGCCACACCTGTCTCCCATCCCGCATCGGTGACCCGCGGCAGGAGATTGACGTGAATGTGCCCGTCTCCCGCGTGTCCGAAGATCACGACCGGGATGTTGAGCGCTGCCGCCCGCTCCCGGACGAAACGGACGTAGGCCCCCATCTCGGCCACAGGAACACAGGCGTCCTCGATCACCTGGAGCGATCGCCGGTCCTCCGGCAGACCCGCCAGAATCGGACTCGCTGCGTGGCGCAGCGCCCAGAGTCGTTGTGACGCGTCGGCGGTGAGGCCGGTGTCCACTGCAGAGGCCCACGGTCGCACGGCCGCCGCGGCCGCGTCCACGGCGGCTCTCACTTCGGTGGGTGTCTCACCCTCGACTTCCACCAGCACGACTGCTTCAGCGCCGCGCTCGCCCACGAGCTCGAGGAAGGTTCGGTCGAGCAGCTCCACTGCCGACGGCCCGATCTGAAGCAGGGCGGCCACGACGTCCGCGAGCGGGTCGAGCGACCGTAATGCGAGCTTGAGACCACCGCGCGACGGCGGTACCGGGTCCAGCCGCCACTCCACCGCTGTCACGACCGCGAGCGTGCCCTCGGCGCCGATCACGAGATCGAGTGGATCCCCCGACGCGAGGTACGCGTCCAGGGCGTAGCCCGAGGAGTTCTTCCGGGTGTGAGGGTAGCGGGCGTTGATCTCTGATGCGGCGGCACGAATGGCCGGTGCGGCTTCGTCCTCGAAGCGCCGGATCGCCACCGACCCCGCCGATGACCGTCGCCGCAGCTCGGTTGCTTCGCCATCGGCCGTGACGGCTTCCACGGCCTCGATCCACCGGCGCACGCTGCCGTAGCGGACGGAGCGGGCCCCGGCGGCGTTCGTGGAGACGACCCCGCCTGAGGTGGCCCACGCGGCGCTCGATGGATCGGGCGGAAGCCGGAGTCCGGCTTTGTCGGCTTCGAAGTTGAGACGGGCCAACGGCACACTGGCACTGGTCCTCGCGATTCGATGCGTCGGGTCCATTTCGAGTCGTCTCGGGAGTCCCGTCAGGTCGACGATGACCCCGTCACCGACGTTGCCGCCACCCATCGCGCTTCCCGCCCCGCGAGGCACCAGGCTCACGCCGAGGCCGGCTGCCCAGCGGACCACGGAGGCCACATCCTCCCGGTCCGCCGGGACGCATACGGCCGAGGGGAGCATGCGGAAGATGCCCGCGCCCTCCGCGTACGCGGCGCGCGCGCGTCGGTCGGTGCGGAAGACTCCTCGAATCGGCGGAGGCGGCAGCATGCGGAAAAGATAAGTATCTTCTTCGGGTATGTCGGACAGCCCGCGGGCTCAACTCATCCATATCGACGTCGATCGCCGGCTCGGCCACGAGTGGGACGACTGGGACGGCCGCGCGCTGCCCAATGAGGGGAACTTCGATTCCTCTCCCGGCCTCTTCTTCGCCTGGTCCGCCCTGGCGCTCGCGGTCGCGATGGGCGCTGCCGCCGCCGTGCTGTTCGTAGTCGCGCCCCGCCTCGAAGCCGTGCATCCGCTGCTCGCCCGCCTGCTCTGGGGTGGGCTCGCCGTCGTCGGAGTCCTCTTCTGGGTCTGGTGGGCCGTTCTCTTCCTTTCCTATCGTGCCGGCAAGCCGCTGCTTCCCGAGTCGCTCGCGGAGCGCGGTCCGTTCCTGGCTCTCATGCGACACACGTCGGCGATGGCGGAACGGTTCGGGCGGCGGGACTGGGTGGAGAACGCGGCCGTAAAGGTCTACAACGCGCTCGCGCTGCGGCGCGGCCGGAAAGTGGGCAAGGGTGAGCTGCTCCTGCTCATTCCACGCTGCCTCTCGAAGGAGACCCTGGACGGCGTCCTGGGCATCGCCGGCAAGTATGGCGTTCCGGTCTTCGTGGCGACGCGGGGGCAGCTCGCCCGCCGGGTGATCCGGGAACGGCGACCGCGTGCCGTGGTAGCGGTGGCGTGTGAACGGGACATGGTGAGCGGATTGCACGACGTCGCGGGGAAGGTGCCTGTACTCGGACTCACCATGACGCTGCCGGCGGGACCCTGCAAGGATGCGCTGATCGACCTCGGGCGGCTCGAGGACTGGGTCAAGTCCTACGTCGTCTAGCTCAATCCGGCTCCGCCGGGGTTTCGTCATCGGGTTCCGGCGCCGGCTCCTCACCTGGACGAGCCCCCTGCTGCGCCGGCGCCGTTACCGGTGGTCCCCCATATCCCTTCAACATGTCTTCCAGCGCCGCGTGCACTTTCGCGGCGACCGGATGGTCTTTCGGGACTTCCCGCTCGAGCTCACGCGGCGGAAGTGACGGGTCGGCGAGCGGCCGATACACCGTCTCCACGGTGAGGAGCGAGTAGCCCGGCCGCCCGGGATCGGCCCAGGCGCGCACTCTCACGATACGAGTCCCCATGGGCCGGTGGGCGGTCGGCTTGCCGCTGGAATGGTCGAACCAACGGCTCTCGATGAACCCGTCGCGCAGCTCGACCCGCTCGGCGGGGATGGACTCGGTCTGCATGACCTCCGCGAGCCGCTTTGTCGCGTCGAGTGGGGAGATGCGGATCTCCACCGTCTCCGCCTCCGGCAGCGGCGCGAAGGTGGGCCGCGTCGTGGCGGGCTGGCACGCCAAGAGTCCTGGAAGCGCCACCGCCAGCGTGGCTCGCATGTTCAATCCTTGTGCGGGGGCGTGCCCGGCGCGTGCGTATGCCCGGCGTTCGGTGCCGTCGCGGAATCGGAGGGTGCCGGCGCGGCCCCGGCATCGTGATGGTCGCCGTCCTGATGCTCACCGTCGGTATGCTCCGCCTCTCCCGCTTCGCCCTCTCCATCGTGATGGTGGCCTGCTTCCCGCTCGTGTATCTCGCCTTGCAGCACCGCCGTGGGAATACCGGCCGCGTGATCGAAGACGAGCTTCCCGCCGAACGAGGCGGTCGCGAGGAGCGCGCCCAGCCCTGCGAGTGAGAGCACGAGGGCAAGATTCCGCTCGCCCGATCCCATCTTGCTCTCCCGGAGGATGCGCCACAGAGCGACGACGGCGAAAATGCCGAGCGTGACGAACGCCAGTTTCTCGTGCGTCTCCATGATCCGGTGGACCGCCTCACCATGCGCGATGTGCTCCTCTGCCTGCAGCCCCGACAGTACCGCCAGAATGCCGCCGACTGCGCCCACGATCATCGTCCAGTAGCCGACCGTCCGGAACGACGCCCGCTTGGTAACGGCCGCCAGAATGTCGAAGATCACCGCCACCAGAAGCAACGCGGCGGGAAGATCGTTCAACGCGGCGTGCAGACGGGGCCAGTCGTAGCCGAACATGGGGTCTCCTCTAGAGGGCCAGGTCGATCGGGATCGGGGGATCGGAAGCATAATCATAAAACCCACGACCGCTCTTCCGGCCGAAGAGCCCGGCGCCGACCAATCTCCGCAGCAGCGGGGGCGGCGCGTACCGGGGCTCGCGGTACTCCTCGAACATGATCTCCGCGATGCGGGCCGCGGTATCGAGCCCGACGAAATCGAGCAGGGTGAGCGGGCCCATCGGGTGTCCGCAGCCGAGTTGCATGCCACGGTCGATGTCGGGAATGGAGGCGACCCCATGCTCCAGGGCACGGACGGCATCAAGCAGGAAGGGGATAAGCAGCAGGTTGACGATGAAGCCGGATCGGTCGCGGGCGACGATCGCCTCCTTCCCGAGCCGGCGGGCGAACGTCATCACGCGCTCGAAGCTCTCGCGCGAGGCGGTGACCGGCCGCACCACCTCTACCAGCGGCATGAGGGGCACGGGATTGAAGAAATGAAGGCCGACGAAGCGGTCGGGTCTGCTCGTGGCGGAGGCCATCGCGCCGATCGGCAGACTCGAGGTATTCGACGCGAAAATCGTCTCTCGGGGGGTGATGGCATCGAGCTCGGTCCAGAGACGATTCTTGAGCTCGAGATCCTCGGTGACGGCCTCGATCACGATCCCGCTGTCCGCCAGCTCGGCGAGATCGGTGGTGAAACGGAGGCGCTCGAGCGCGCCTTCACGCGCCGATGGATCGAGCTTTCCCTTGTCCACCAGCCTGGCGAGTGACTTCTCGATCGCCGCCCTGCCCTTGTCGAGCAGCTCCGGCGTGATGTCGCGGACCGCCGTGGGGAATCCCGCCGTGGCCGCGGCCTGCGCGATCCCCGACCCCATGAGACCACATCCCAACACACCGACGGTGGTGATTTCGTTGATCGGCGCCATTGGGGGGCTCGTGATCAGGAGCGCAGGGACTTGAGCACTTCGTCGGCGAGAAGGCCGAAGACGCCCGGCCGCCTGCCGGGCAACTGGTGCTCGGGACGAGTGGCTCCATGCTCGAGATGGTCGAGCGCGCGCTCGAGGCCGAGCTGGAGTCGCTGGAGGGCAGCACGGAATCGCCGCGCTGTGGCGTAACCCGCGACGAGCGCGACAGGCGTGACGGCGATCGCGACCGGCAACAGCGCGCCGAGGACGACGAGGAGACCTGTCCCGGCCACGCCCCCGGCGGCGATCGCGGCGCCACCGCCTACCAGCTCCGCACGCGCCTTCCGGGCCGTCGCGCTCAGCACGACGTGTGACCGTTCCGTGCCGAGCGGCAATATCGTCGCCGAGACGGTGTCGGCCCGGGAAAGCATGAATGGTGGAAGGCTTCGGATCGCGGCGGTGGAACGGCGAAACGCCGCCGCCATTCCACCCACCGGCTCCCACACGATCCGCCCGGGCTGCTGCCGCTGCACGCACAGGAGCTCGTTCTTCTCGACCCACCCCAACAACGAGCGTTCGGCCTTCTCGACCGTGCCGGGGACGGCTCGCTGCGCCATCACCGTGGAAGGTCCGGCGACGCGCTCCCACGGCCCCGAAGGGTCGAGGTCGACGCGCGTCCGTTCCTCCAGCAGCGCCTGCTGCAGGTAGCGGTCGGGGATGCCGACCTCCCGGCCGAGTGCCAGCACATCGTCGGGCGACAGCGCCTGGCCGATGTCGCGCTCACCCGCCTGGAGCTCCGCCGCGCGTTGGAGGATTCGTTCGAGCGCCGGACGGTCGATGCCGGCTGGCTTCCCCTCGGCCATACTACTCCTCGCGGCCCGTTTGCGCGGAGCCGATCCGGAGCTTCGACATGAGGTCCGCGAGCTCGCCGGACGGAAGCGCCTTGCCCGGGGGGTCGATCTTGTCCGGATCGGGGGGTGAGGCCGGCCTGACGCCATGGAGGAACGGCTTGAACAGCTCGATCGGGATGGGGAAGAGCGTCGTGGAGTTGTTTTCCGCGGCGATCTCCGTGACGGTCTGGAGATAGCGCAGCTGGAGGGCGATCGGCTCGAGCGCGAGAACATGGGCGGCCTGTGTGAGCGCCTCTGACGCCTGCAGCTCGCCCTGGGCCGCGATAACCTTGGCGCGGCGTTCCCGCTCGGCCTCCGCCTGGCGCGCCATGGCCCGTTTCATCTGATCGGGCAGATCGACGTCCTTCACCTCCACGGCGGAGACCTCGATCCCCCAGGGATCGGTGCGCTCGTCGATGATCTTCTTGAGCACGCCGTTGATCTTCTCCCGATCCGAGAGCAGCTCGTCGAGCTCCACTTCACCCAGCACCGAGCGCAGCGTCGTTTGAGCCAGCTGGCTCGTCGCGTACAGGTAGTCTTCGATCTCGATAATGGCCTTGGCCGGATCGGTCACCCGCATGTAGAGGACCGCGTTCACCTTGACGGAGACGTTGTCCCGGGTGATCACGTCCTGCGGCGGGATGTCCAGCGCCATGATCCGGAGCGAGACCCGCTTCTGCCTCGAGAATCCCGCGGGCAGGAAGATGAGACCCGGCCCCTTGGTGCCCCAGTACCGTCCCAGGAAAAACGCGACGCCGCGCTCGTACTGCTGCACGACGCGAAGGCTCAGGAATGAGTAGATGACCGCGACGGCCACTGCCGGCATCAACAGGTCCATGGTCCCCTCATTCCTGGAAGGCCTCGACGACGACCGCGGCACCCTGACCGCCGCCGATGCAGGCCGCGCCCAGACCGTAACGTCCACCGGTGCGCCTGAGTGCGTGGAGCAGATGAAGCGTGATCCTGGCCCCGCTGGCCCCGAGCGGATGCCCGATGGCGACCGCGCCGCCGTCGACGTTGGTCCGCTCCCGATCGAGGTTCAGCGTCTGTTCGACGGCGAGATACTGCGCCGCGAACGCCTCGTTGATCTCGACCAGATCCATCTGCGCGAGGGTGAGCCCCGCGGATGCGAGCGCTCGGCGGGATGCAGGCACCGGGCCGATGCCCATGATGGTGGGGTCCACTCCCGCCGTGCCCCACGCGACCAGCCGACCGATCGGCTCGAGGCCGTGTGATGATGCGAACTCACCGCTCGCCACGACCAGCGCGGCGGCGCCATCGCAGATGCCTGACGCATTGCCGGCGGTCACCACGCCGTCCTTCCGGAAATACGGCGGCAGCTTGGCGAGGGCCTCGGGCGTCGTGCCGGGGCGCATGTGCTCGTCGGCGGCCCAGAGATCGGTCTGTCGCGTCTTGCGGTTCTGCACCCCCACCGGAACCACTTCATCCGCGAACACGCCGGCGTCCCATGCCGCCTTGGCCCGCGATTGGCTCAGCGCGGCGAAACAGTCCACTGCTTCCCGCGAGATCCGGTTCTGCTCGGCGAGCCGCTCTGCCGTCTCGGCCATCGAGAGTCCGCAGTTGGCGTCGCGCAGGGCCTCCCACAGCGTGTCCTCGAGCGGAGATGGTGGACCGAGCCGGAGACCCCAGCGCGCCCCACGTACCACGTGCGGAGCCTGGCTCATCGACTCGGTTCCACCGGCGAGCACCACTTCCGACCCACCCAGCAGAATCTGCTGTCCCGCCTGGATCACCGCCTCGAACCCGGATCCGCAGAGCCGGTTGACGGTGAGCGCGGGGGTCTCGATTGGGACACCGGTCTTGAGGCCGATGTGTCGCGCCAGATACGGGGCGTCGGCGGAGGTCTGGAGGACGTTGCCGAACACGACGTGGTCCACCGCGCCCGGTTCCACCCCCGAGCGGTCGAGGGCCCCGCGGGCCGCGATGCTCCCGAGCTCGGTAGCGGAAAAATCCTTGAGTGCGCCGCCGAACGAGCCGAAACCGGTACGCACCCCGGAGAGAAAGACCACGGGGGACGGGCGTGGGGAGGTCATCTCCGAAACATAAGTCAGATGACCGTACCGTTCGGCACGACCCCGTTCTTGGGGATGATGACGATCCCGTCCCGGACGTAGTAGTTGGGGCCGTCGAAGTCCGCCGGCTTCCCATCGGGGGAAATGCGGACGTCGTCGCCGATCCGGGCGTTCTTGTCCACGATCGTCCCCTCGATCCAGGCGCCGTGACCGATGCCCATCGGTGGGGCTCCGAGCGGGCCGAAGCGGTCCGGCGTCTCGTAGAAGTCGAGCCCCATCACGAGCGCATTTCGAATCGTCGCGCCCGATTCGATCCGGCTCCGGACGCCCAGGAGCGAGTGCTCGATGTCGGCGTCGTTGATGATGCATCCGTCGGCGATGACCGAGCGCTCCACCCGGCTCTTGATGATCTTCGTGGCCGGCAGAAATCGGGCGTGGGTGAAGATGGGCATGGTGGCATCGTAGAAATTGAACCGAGGCAACGGCTCACAGAGATCGAGGTTCGCCTCGTAAAACGAGCGGATGGTTCCGATGTCCTCCCAGTACCCGCGGTGACGGAAGGCGTACACCCGCCGCTCTTCGATCAACCTCGGGATCACGTGCTTGCCGAAATCGGCCTCGTTGCTGAGCAGCGCGTCGGTGAGCACGTCGCGGTCGAAGACGTAGATGCCCATCGACGCGGGGAGGTCGTCCGGGTGGCCGCGGAGCGACGCCAGCACAGCCGGATCCTTGGGCTTCTCCACGAAGCGGGTGATTCTCCCGTCGTCCGCCACCTCCATGATGCCGAACGCCTTGGCCGCCTCCGCCCGGACGGGGGTCGTGGCCACCGTCACCTCGGCCCCGGTGGCGACGTGCTGCTCGATGACGCCACGGAAGTCCATCTGGTAGAGCTGGTCGCCGGAGAGAATCAGGACCAGGCGGTGGGGATAGGAATCGAGATGCATCAGGTTCTGCCGTACGGCGTCCGCCGTGCCCTGGTACCAGTCCATCCGTCCCGGGCGTTGCTCCGCGGCCAGGATCTCGACGAATCCGGGCTGGAATGTGTCGAAGCGGTAACTCTCCTGGATGTGGCGGTGCAGCGAGCCGCTGTTGAACTGAGTGAGCAGGAAGATCCGGCGCAGGTCGGAGTTGAGGCAGTTGCTGATCGGGATGTCCACCAGACGGTACTTCCCCGCGAGGGGCACGGCCGGCTTGGAGCGGTCCTTCGTCAGCGGGAAGAGTCGCGTGCCCGCGCCGCCCCCCATGATCACGGCGACGACATCGTGGGGACGAACGGAGATGTTCCAGGACACGGGGGGATCCGGGGTGGCGGGTACCTGTAAGGATAACGCTGGGGCGGGGACCGGCTAGCGCCCCCCCAGCGCCCGGCCACAGTTGACGCAATGACGCCATCCCGCCTCGACGTCAGCGTGGCAGTGAGGGCACACCAGGGCCACCTGGCTCTGGCCGCAGTGGGGACAGAAGTTGAGCGGCCGATCCGGCAGGCTGCCGCCGCAATACACGCACTGCGACCCGGTCATCTCCTCGGCCGGTATGCAGTCATCATCGGCGATCTCGTCCTCCGGGATCGCCTCCGGCTCCTCGGTAGGCGCCGGGGCGCGAAGCGAGATGGCCGGCGGCTCGAACGACGGTGCACCCGGCTCGAACATCTGAGTCTGCGCCTCGTAGGCTGAGGTCTGAAGCGCCAGTGTCACCCGCTCCGGCCGAAGCGTCACCGTGACGTCCTCGAAGCGGTAAACGATTTCCAGGTCGGGGTTGGAGCTCCCCGCCTCGGCTTCGAACTTCAGCCTGACCTCTTCCGGCTCGGTCCAGAGGTAGTCGCCCTCGCCCGCACAGAGACGCAGGAGCACCATCTCATATTCTTCGCTGGTGTCGACCTGGAGTACCCGGCGGTTGGTGCGGTACGGAACGATCGAGAAGGGGATCTCGGCCAACGGCACCGGATGGCGCAAGCGGCCGGGGTCGATTGCTGCCAGATTCAATACGATCCGGCGGAAGAAGCGCTCCAGTTCGGTCACCGAACTCCTCGTAGTTGGTGCGGCCGGTGAGGCAGGTTAGAAGTCGTCTCCGACAGTGTCAAGGAAGCGTCTCCATGCGCATTGCTCCTGCCCTCGTCAGCGTCTCGCTGCTCGTCCGCACCGGTGTCGCTGCCGCTCAGGGAACCTGTACGCCACCCACCAACTCGAACGAAGCACAGTTGCTGGCCGCATACTCCGCCCCGATCGCCTACGCCTTCACGGGCGGCGCGGAGCCGCTCTCGCCGGGCGGCGTGCGGTTGACCCTCGAAGGCACCTATCTGCCGGACATCGCCGACGACATACGGATCGCGACGGTCTGCCGGCCCGGCAAGGGCCCCGAGAATACCAACTTCCTCTTCGCGTATCCGCGGCCACGGGTGGCCGTGGGCCTCCCTGGCGGGTTCGTCTTCGAGGCCAGCTGGATTCCCCCTGTCAGGCTCGCGGAGGTGAAGACCAATCTGGTAGGGCTGTCACTGGACCGGGGTATTCCGGTCGGTACGGAAGGGACTCGGGTCCTGCTCAGGGCTCATGCGACGTTCGGCGTCGTCCGCGCGCCCGTGACGTGCGACGACGAGGACCTGGCCGACGTGTCCTCGGAATGCTTTCAGGGCACCAAGTCCGACGACCACTACCATCCGAACATCTTCGGGATAGAGGGAATTCTGGCCTGGTCGCTCGGGGGTGGCCGCGTCAGGCCGTACATAGGTGGGGGCGCCAACGTGATCCACCCACGCTTCCAGGTGGACTTCACGAACCGCTTCGGCGACGTCGACTCCACCAAGGTCGAAGTGGACATGACCCGGGGCGCGTTGTTTGCCGGCGCGACGTGGGCCGCGGCAGCGAGGCTGGGCCTGAGCGGGGAGATCTACGCGGTCCCCGGCGACGCCGTCACCGGCCGGGTTGCCCTGAGCTACCTGCTGCGGCCCTGAAGCCAGCTTGGCCACTACTCCTCGCTCGCCAGGGCGAAGCTTTCACCCGCCGCGACCCGACTCTCCAGCGCCGCGAACTCGGCATCCGGGTCGTAGGTGGCGAACTTGCCCTTGCCGCGCTGGTCCTGGAACCAGGCGTCGAATCCGGACTCGACGATCCCGTCGGAGGTAAGCCGTTCCCGCGCGGCGGTCACGGCGAGGTGGTCGGCGTAGATGTTCTTGGGATGATCCTGATGGCCCCGTACCCAGGTCCACTGCACGTCCTCATGGAGCCGCGCCGACTTCACGAGCGCCTGCCACAGCTCCAGGTTTTCGATGGGGCCCTCTTTCCGCTTCCATCCCCGCCCGATCCACCCCGGTACCCACTCTCGCATGCCCTTCACCAGATACTGGGAGTCGGACACGGCGAGGACGTGGAGCCGTGCGCCTTTCCGCGAGAGGAGCTGAAGCGCAGCGATGGCTCCGCTCAACGCCATCCGATTGTTGGTCGTCGCGGGGGCGCTGATGTAGAAGTCCCGGCGATGGATCTTTCGGCTCCCGCTTCTCGCCTCGATGAGGCCACCGCCGCCCCCGGGGTTCTCGCCCTCGCGGCCGTTACCGAGGCAGCTTTCGTCGAGGTGCAGGATCGCGATCCCGCCGCTCAACGGACCGCGCTTTCTTCGAGCTCGTCCATCCGCTCCACGATCCGCCCCATGGGCTGCTCCGGTGTGATGGAACGCTGTCGCGAGAGCCGGCCTACTCGAGCACCTGCATCGCGTCGATCTCGTCCAGAATGAAGGTGAGCTCTTCGCCGGTCATCGGCAGGCGCCCCACCAGTGCCTCATGATTTCCCGCGGACGTCAGACGCAGGGCCACGACGATGAATTCGGTCCCCCGCCGCATGAGCGCCACCCGGCGCCCATTGCGTGCTGCATGCTCGAGCTGATCCATCCGTTGCGCGGTCCAGCGGAGGCGTGACATGGGGGAATACTACAGCGATCGGACGACGCGGATCTGTCCCGTCGGTCCCGGCGTCAGGCGGCCGATCGTCACCGCGGCGGGCGTCGCTTCCGCCTGAAGCGCCTGGAGCAGCGCGGCCTCGTTTTCGGGAGGCACCGCAAGGAGAAGCCCACCCGAGGTCTGGGCGTCCACGCAGAGGAGCCGGTCGGTCGGGGAAAGGTCCTCGGCCCACTCGACGTCCCCGGCCGCCTCCAGGTTCCGGCTGGTTCCTCCCGGCACGATGCCGCGGCCGGCGAGGTTCCGGGCGTGATCGAGCACCGGCAGCGCGTCGAAGGCGATCTCCGCTCCCACGCGGCTGGCCGCCAGCATATGTCCCAGATGGCCGAGCAGACCGAACCCCGTGACATCCGTAGCCGCGCTCACGCCGACCGCGAGCGCCGCGCGGGCCGCACCGTCGTTGAGGGTCGTCATCGAGCGCACCGCCTCCGCCAGACCCGCTTCGAGAAGGGCATCCCGCTTGAGCGCCGTGGTGAGAATGCCGGTACCGAGCGGCTTGGTGAGGACGAGACGGTCGCCGGCGCAGGCGCCGCCGTTGGTCAGCATTCGGTCGGGATGGACGTCGCCGATCACGCACATGCCGAAAAGCGGCTCCAGTGAGTCGATCGAGTGGCCGCCGACGATGAGGCACTTCGCCCGGTCGGCCACCTCCGCGGCACCGCGGAGCACCTCTCCGAGGAGCTCGAACGGCGCCTTCGACCGCGGCCAACCGACCAGGTTGAGTGCGAAGAGTGGTGTCCCGCCCATCGCGTAAACGTCGCTCAGGGCGTTGGTCGCCGCGATCGCGCCCCACGTCGCGGGATCGTCCACGATCGGCGTGAAGAAGTCCACCGTGGCCACCAGGGCTCGCGTCTCCGTCAGCCGGAAGACCGCGGCGTCGTCCCTGGTAGCCGAGTCCACCAGTACCCGCGCGTCGCTCACGCCGGGGACATGGCGCAGCACCTCGGCAAGCTCCAGCATGCCGAGCTTGCAGGCGCAGCCGGCCCCGTGCGACAGCGCGGTCAGGCGAAAGCGCTCGGTCACGGTGACTCTCTTCCCCAGAGTTGCGCCCGCAGCCCGATCAGCGCGCGCTCCTGCTGTGCCATGCCCCCGAATGTGCCGTCCGCGCGCTGGCGCGCGGCCAGGGCGGGCGCTGCCCGGGCCACGGCCGCTCGCGCATCCGGCAACCCGGTTGCCATCAGCGCCTCGAGGGTATGGAAGAGATCGGCGCTGGGCCAGTCCCCCGACTCGACCTGGTTCGCGATCACCAATGCAACGAGGGAGGCGACCACCGGCTGCTGCGCCGGACCGGCCTGCGCGAGCGCGTGAAGACCGGCCACGACCGTGTCCGGCGCAAAGAAGCCGCTCCAGGTATTCCAGCCGGCGGCGAGCGTGGCGAGGCTCCGAATGTGGCGGTCGACGAGGGGCCGGTCCGCCCCGCCGGTACGGAGCGCGGCGCGAAGCGCGAGGCAGCTCAAGGCGAAGCGGGCGGCGGGCTCCGCCCGAAACACCTTGCCGTTCGGAAATGTCAGCGGCGCCAGCCGCACACCCTGCGGTCCCGGCGAGAAGAATCCCTGGATATAGTGCTCGCATGCCCGCTTGGCGTGGCGCTCCTTGTCGCATCCCTCCCCGAACGCGCCAGGCAAGCCTTGCAGCGCGAGCACCCACCGCATCAGAGCCCTGATCGACGGGTCGTTTTCTCGGCGACCCAGATCGCACAGCTCGTGTATTCGCCAGATCGTCGGTAACGCCGCGCCACCGACGCTGCCGTCGGGGCGAATCCCGGCCTCCAGCTGGGCCACGAGCGCCTGCCGCAGCTCGGTATCCCCGGGACTCTCGGCCCCCAGCGCGGCACGGGCGAGCAGCGCCGGCCGCGTGCGCTCGACCCCGAAAAAGAGCGCGAGCCGGTCGCGCGTGGACGACGTCACTGCCAGGATGCGCGGAGCGAGTCCGCGCGGTAGAGCTGGCCGCGGACCATCACCTGTTCGATTGCCAGTGTGTTCTGTATGCGAGACATGGGATCACGTGTGAGCATGAGGAGGTCGGCCGCCTTGCCCGGCGCGATCAGACCCAGTGAGTCCACGCCGAGGAGCAGCGCACCGTTCCGGGTCGCGGCCAGGAGCGCGGCGCGCGGAGTCAGCCCGGCGGCGACGAGAAGCTGCATCTCCAGGTGTTCGCTGTAGCCCGGAATCAGCAGCTGGTTCGCCGCGTCGGTGCCCGCGGCGATGTTGCCTCCGGCGGCGGCGAAGAGCCGGAGGAAGAGGTCCTGCATGGGTCGAGACCGGCGGAACGCCGCGAAATCGGTGTCGCGCCAGCCGGCGCGCCTGATCATGTCCGGCACGTTCCAGCGCTGCCGTTCCGCGTCGGGCACGGCGTGGAGCATGGAGTCCTGGAGCACGGTCGAGTCATCCAACCGGCTGAAGGTCTCGTGCAGGACCAGCGTGGGAATGATCGCCACCTTCTTGGCGGCCAGCTCGCCGGCGACACGCGCGAGGGCGGAGGAATCGAGCGAGGCCCAGGATCTCTCGAATGCGGTCCATCCCGTGAAGAACCCGCTGCGATGCGCGGCGTACAGCGCCGACGCATCGGGTACGGCGGATTCGGGTACGCCGCTCATGTGCTCGATCGAGGCGATCCCCAGCCCCGCGGCGGTCACGGCGTCGGTGAGACCGAGGTGGCCGGTGACCGGCAGATTGAATGTGGTGGCCTCGTCGAGCACCGCCCGAAGCAGAGTCGGGTCCACTCGGGTGTACACCTTGATCAGGTCCACGCCGGCATTCACCAGCCGATCCACCTGCTTGCGGGCTTCTTTCCGGTTGTGCGCGGGAAGCGCGTCGCCGTACGTGGTGGGCACGCCGTCGATCATCGCGCCGGCGGTGTAGATCCGGGGGCCGGGCAGCGCGCCGGTGTTGACCTCTCGGCGAAGCGCGAGCATCGAGTCCAGCGTCCCGTGCACGTCCCGGATCGACGTGACCCCCCAGGCGAGGTAGCGCGGGAGCGACCACCGGGCAACGTGGGCGTGGGCGTCGATCAGGCCGGGAACGATCCAGCGCCCTGTGGCATCGACCTCGACCGTGCGGGAAGGGAGCGTGAAGTCGGCCCGCACGCCGACCGACTCGATGTGTCCGCGCCGGACCACGACGACGGCGTTGGGCAGCGGCGGACCCCCGGAGCCATCGATCAGCGTGGCCCCGACGAGCGCGGTTCCGTCCGGCGGCAGCTCGCGGCACGCCGAGGCGGTGCAGAGCGTGAGAAGCGCCCCACACGCGATCGCCGCACGGGAAAAGTGAATTGGCATGACGAGGGTCGAGAACAGGATGGTGGAAGTGAGCGTGGAACGGTGGGAGATGCAAGTTCCTCGGGGCGCGTTGTTATACTTGGGCCATGACCGACCTTCGTGCGGACTCGGTGGCGGGGCCCATCGAGCGGGCTCCAGTGCGCACGCCACCGATCTCGGACTACGGCGTCATCGGGGACATGCGGACCGCCGCGCTGGTCGGTCTCGACGGAGGTATCGACTGGTGCTGTCTTCCGCGTTTCGACAGCGGCAGCGTCTTCGCCGCGCTGCTCGACCGGGAGCGCGGCGGCACCTGGGCGATCCATCCCCGCGGCGAATGGACGTCCACTCAGCGCTACCTGCCGCGCACCAACATCCTCGAAACGACCTTCCGCACCGCGTCCGGCGTCGCCGTCGTCACGGATTTCATGCCGGTGGACGAGGACGGCCGCCCGTCCGGGCCCCATCCCGAGATCCATCGGCAGATTCGCTGTAGCCGCGGGCGGGTGCCGATGCAGATGATCTTCATGCCGAGGTTCGAGTACGGTGCCCGGACCACCCGCCTGGAGTTGCTTCGCGCCGGCCTCTTCGCCACCGATCGAACCGACCAGGTGCTCACGCTGTCGAGCGCCCGCCCCTTCGAGTGGATCGTCGAACAGTCCTCCGCCGTCGCCGATTTCGACATCGAAAAGGGAGAGGAGCGCTGGTTGGTCCTCCGGTACGACGACGACGACATCCACCCGGTGGACCGCTACGAGAGCGCGCGGAAACTCGACATCACGGCCGCATTCTGGGCGCGATGGGCGGCCGGCGTGCGCTACAGTGGCCCGTTCCGCGGCATCGTCAAGCGTTCAGCCCTTGCCCTCAAGCTGCTGACGCACGTCGAGACGGGCGCCATCATTGCGGCAGCGACCACCTCGCTGCCCGAGACCATCGGCGGCGGGCGAAACTGGGACTATCGCTTCGTCTGGCTGCGGGATGCGGCGTTTACCCTCGCCGCGCTCGACGCCGTCGGTCACTATCGCGAGGCCGACGCGTTCATGCGCTTCCTCAAGCGCGTCTGCCGTCACGAGGGCGGCGGTCACCTGCAGATCATGTACGGCATCGACGGCCGGCGAGACCTGGTCGAGCGCCAGCTCGATCACCTATCCGGCTACCTCGGCTCCCGGCCGGTCCGCGTCGGAAACGGGGCCGTCGGCCAGCTCCAACTGGACGTCTACGGCGAGGTGCTCGAAACCGCCGACATCTGGCGCCGGAACCACGAGATGACCGAGGGAACCTGGCGCGTGTTGCGCGGACTGGTGGACTGGGTGAGCGGCAACTGGCACCTCCCCGACTCCAGCATCTGGGAAGTGCGCGGGGAGACGCGACACTACGTATTCAGCAAGGTGATGAGCTGGGTGGCGCTGGATCGCGGCGTCCGGATGGCCGAAGAGCTGGGACTCGAATCGAACACCGCGGCATGGAGCACCGCGCGCGACGCGCTGCACGCGGAGATCATGGAGAAGGGCTGGAGCGAGCGGCACCAATCGTTCGTGCAGGCCTACGGCGACGATGCTCTCGACGCCGCGGCGCTTGCCATCCCGATGGTTCGCTTCCTGCCCTGGACCCATCCCCGCTCCCAGAGCACGGTGCGCGCCATCGCGCGCGAGCTTACGAGCGCGGACGGTGAGCTGGTGTATCGCTACCGGCACCCCGACGGGCTCGAGGGAGAGGAGGGGGCCTTCTCGATCTGTACGTTCTGGCTGGCGCAAGGGCTGGCGATGATCGGCGACCGGGATCGCGCGGACCGGGTGTTCCGCCGCATGCTGAAGCACGCCAACCACGTCGGGCTGTACTCCGAGGAGATCGACCCGCTCAACGGTCAGTTTCTGGGCAACTTCCCCCAGGCGTTCACCCACATCGCGCTGATCAACTGCGCGGCGGCTCTCGCCCGCACCGAATCCTCGAAATAGCCCGACGACGAACTCTCTCCGTCCTACTTCCCCCGCTTCCTGGCGGACTTCTTCTTTGCCGGCCGGCGCGCGGACTTCTTCGCGGCCTTCTTGGCGGACTTCTTCCGGGCCGACTTCTTCGGGGGCTTCTTCCTCGCGGGCTTCTTCCTCGCGGGCTTCTTCTTGGCGGCCTTCCTGGCAGCCTTCTTCTTCGCGGGCGCGGCCTTCTTTTTCGCGGCCTTCTTTCGGGGCTTCGGCGCGGATTTGCTCTCGGAAGCCGGCCGCGCCTCTGCCGCTGGCGCCGCCGCGGGAGCCGGCGAGGGCGTCGGGACCGGCGGCCGCTCCATGGGGAGCGGATCCATCCACCCAGAGCCCGACCAGCCCATTTCCATATAATGAAGGTCCGCCATCTAAGCACTCCCTTCCAACGCGTTTGCGGCGTGACCCGCCGTTGGTGATAGGGCGCGAAGGCGCCTGCGAAGGTACCGGGATATAACTTGCACATCTTCGAGTCTTGTGCAAGGCTCGGCCATTCGCCCTCAAATGCGACCCGCTCCGGCCGTTGGGCCGGACGCCTAACGCGAACTGGCGTAATCGGTTCGGGGTCGTTGGTGCGACCGGAACATCTCGGCGCTATTATTCGTCGGGTTTAATCACCCCCCTCCCTTCACCGGCGATACCGTGAGACCCTTCCGCATCGGATCGGACGGCGTGCTCCGCCATCCCTTACAGCGGGTCCTTTGCTTCCTGGCGCCGATCGCGGTCGCGTTGTCGGCCGTTCCGGCGCGCGCGCAGTCCGCCGCGGAGTTGCAGGTCACGCCCGAGACCATGACGCTGGGCGTCGGCCAAAAGCAGAGGATCTTTGCCGCGGCCTACGATCGCCAGGGCAACCTCATCTCCTCGGCGAAGTTCTTGTTCTGGAGCTCCGACACGCTCATCGCCAAGGTCGCGCCCGACGGCACCGTGATCGGTGTAAGCCCCGGACTCGCGAAGGTCGAGGCCCGGCTGCAGGCCCGCCGCGCATCACTCGCGGTTCTCATTACAGGGACGCAACGTGGCGCCGAGTCGGGACAAGGCGGAGCGCCGCCCGGCTCGGTCCTCGCCCTCGACCCCGGCTCGCTGGTACTGCTGCCCGGCGAGACCGTTGCCATCACGCCGCAGGGCCTACAGGACGACGGCTCGCCGGCCGCGACTGGCCGCGTCACATGGAAGTCGCTCAAGCCAGAAGTGGCGACGGTGGACTCGAATGGCGTCGTCGTGGCCGTCGGGGCGGGCAAGAGCATCATCCAGGCGTCCACCTCGACGGGTCTCATGGCCACGGCTCCGGTGGACGTCGTCCCGGCCGAGGTCGCGTTGTCGGACGCACGCCTGGTGTTGGCTCCCGACGATATCGATACGCTTCGCCTCCGTGTTCCATCCCAGGGAAATCGTGAAGCCCGAGGAGCGGTCCGCTGGGCGTCGGCCGATACTAACGTGGCATCCATCGATAGCATGGGGGTCGTCACCGCCCGGAAGTCGGGTCAGACCGAGATCATCGCCGGTGGGTTCGGCCAGGAGCATCGCGCTCCTGTCCTGGTCCACCGGTTGCCGCAGTCGCTGGTCGTCTCCCCCCGTCAGACCGCCGGGGCCGTGCTCATACCATTTCAGGGCACGCGCAAGTTCACCGCCGTGGCGGAGGCGGCGGACTCGACCCCGATCCCCGAAGCGCGGGTGACCTGGGAAGTCGGCGACACCACCGTCATCGTCCGCGACTCGGCCAAGAGCACCATCACCGCGAGGGCCCCAGGCTCGAGCACCCTGAGCGCGCGTCTCCGTGGGTTCGAACCGATCGTCTGGACCATTCAGGTCGTTCCCGGGATTCTGTCGCTCGATCGCCCGCGCGTGGGTCTCGCGCCGGGAGAGCACACCACGCTTGCCGCCCGCCTGCTCGATGACCAGGGCAAGACGGTCGGCCCGACGGGCCCGGCGGAATGGGTTAGTGAGAAGACGGCGGTGGCGACGGTGTCCGCTACCGGCGAGGTCGTCGCGGTCGCGCCGGGCAAGACGGTGGTGACGGTGTCGACGCCGTGGGGCGGAAAGGCAAGCGCCGAAGTCTTCGTGGTGTCCGATCTGCTCGTCACGTCGAGCCGCACCGGCACCCCGGGGATCTACCAGGTCAGAGCCAGTGGCCCCGATTCGCTTGTTCCGCTGCTGGTGGACAGCACGGCCAATATCCAGGCGGTCCTTTCGCCCGACCGTACCCGCATCGCACTCAGCTCGAGCCGGGCGGGGAGCCCCGACATCTGGGTCGTAGACGCCGATGGCCGGAACCCTCATCGGCTCACCACCGATCCGGGCATCGAAGGCGAGCCGGCCTGGACCCCGGACGGCACCCGGCTTGTATACACCGCGACGTTCAAGGCCGGTCCCCCACAGCTCGCCACGATCAGGGTGGATGGCACCGACAACCGCACCCTGACCGCGACCCCCACCGGCAACTACTCTGCGGAGGTCTCGCCCAAGGGGTCGTCCATCGCGTTCGTCTCTACCCGCGATGGGAATCCCAGGATCTACACGATGGGGCTGGATGGAAGCGGACAACGTCGCCTGACCAAGGGGTCCGACAAAGAGGCCAGACCGCGGTTCCTTCCGAACGGCGATCTGATCTACGCGTCGGAAAAGGGCGGGGGCAGCCGGATCCAGCGGCTGGCAGCGGGGTCGGATCAGACGAACACGGTCGTCGAGACCAACCAGACGGTCATTACCTTCGACATCTCGAGAGATGGTGCACGCGTGGCCTATACCGCGGGGAAGCTTGCGCAACCGGGGAAGAAGAACCGGCTTGCGCTGCTGGTTCAGCCGCTCGCGGCTCGCAGCACACCGGTACCGGTGCCGCTGCGTCCCGGGGAACAGATTCTCAGCGTGTCGTTCTGACGGGCCGATGAAGGCGCTGGTGCTGACCGGGATCGGCGGCCTGGACCACGTCGCCGTTGCCGATATTCCCGAGCCTCCGCCCCCCGGCCCCGGTGAAGCGCTGGTAGGCATTCACTCTGCGGCGCTCAACCGTCTCGATCTCTTCATTGCCGAGGGACTGAAGGGCATCACGCTCGAGCTTCCACACGTCATCGGCTCTGATGGCGCGGGTATAGTCGAGCAGGTGGGTTCCGACGTGTCCACCGTGCGCCCGGGCGACCGGGTCATGATCCATCCGGGGATTTCGTGCGGACGGTGTCCCGCCTGCACGAGCGGCGAGGACTCTCTTTGTTCCTCGTTCTGCGTCGTCGGAGAACACCGTAGCGGGACTGCCGCGGAATACATCGTGCTGCCGGCGCAGAATCTCGCGCCCGTGCCGCCGGCGATGCCGTGGGATCGGGCCGCCGCGTTCTCACTCGCGACCCTCACCGCCTGGAGAATGCTCACCACACGCGCGCGTCTGATCGCCGGCGAGACGGTCCTGATCTGGGGGATCGGTGGCGGCGTGGCGATGGCCGCGCTGCAGGTGGCCGTGCTCCTCGGCGCCCGTGCGATCGTCACCAGCGGCTCCGACGACAAGCTCGCGGTCGCCGCCCGTGAAGGCGCAACGGCGACGATCAATCACTCGGCGGCCGACGTGCCCGCCGAGGTGAAGCGTCTCACGGGCGGCCTCGGAGCCGACGTCGTGGTGGACAGCGTCGGCGAGCAGACCTGGCAGAAGTCGCAGCGCTCGTTGCGCCGTGGAGGCCGCTTGGTGGTCTGCGGGGCCACCAGCGGCCCACACGTCTCTATCGACCTGCGTCGGCTCTTCTGGCATCAGTGGAACCTCCTGGGCTCGACCTTGGGCAATCGCCGCGAGTACGCCGAGATCGTGCGCCTGGTGCATGAAGGGAAGCTCTGGCCGGTGGTAGACCGCTCGGTCCCGCTGGCCGACGGCCGATCGGCGGTCGAGCGGCTCCATCGGGGGGAACAGACGGGTAAACTCGTGATCGAGGTGGCCTCGTGAACGAACTGTGGGAGCGGCTCCGCGTGGGCGCCCAGCAGATCGGCAGCGTGATGCCTGCGCTGCTCGGCGCCACGGTCATCCTGCTGACCGGATACTTCCTCGCCCGGCAGATCCAGCGCTGGGCCGACGACGTCCTGAAGCGACTCGACTTCAATCGGATGGCGGCGGCCGGCGGCCTCGACGAAGTGGTGGGCCGCACCGGGTCTCGTCTCGACCCGGTCCGGGCGCTGGCCAAGCTGATCTTCTGGCTGGTCATGCTCGTCGTGATCCTGCTCGCCAGCACCGCGCTCGGCCTCGAGAGCATCAATCAGATGTTCGGCACGATGCTCGGCTTCATCCCGACGCTGATCGCCGCCATCGTGATCGTGATTCTCGGCATGATCGTCGGGGAGTTCGTTCGCGGGGTGATTCTTGCGTCGGCTGGGACCGTCGCGGGCGTGCCCACCCTCGCCAAGATGGCGAAGGGCGCGGTCGTGCTGGTGTCGATGTTCCTGGCGCTCGAGCAGGTGGGGGTCGCGGGCGAGATCATCACCGCCGCGTTTACTCTCGTCGTCGGGGCGGTGGCGCTGGCCTTCGGGCTCGCGTTCGGGCTCGGCAATCGCGAGCTGGCGGGTGAGATTACCCGGCGGTGGTTCGAGGAGGGTCGCCGGCGCGACCGGCGCCGGACCGATCATCCCGGTCCCAACACGCCCCCGGGTGACGAGCCGCCGATTCTCGACTGATGGCCTGCTTCATACCTTGAAGCGGCCCACGCTCCGAAGTCCGTTGGCTTCTTTGATTGTGGCGTAGAGCGCGCCGCCCTTCCCGAACCCGGCCAAGGTCGCTCCGGCGGGGAACGTCACTTCACGCAGCCACCCGCCACTTCTGTTGACCACGTCGTACACCAGTGGCGATCCCTCTTGCGCGCGCGGCCGCTGCAGCCAGATATCGCCGTTCGGGCTCGCCAGCGCGAAATCAAAGGGAGGCTTGGTCTCCGCGAACGGATACTCGATCTTGAGCTCCTGCGGCATGCCGTGCTCCTTGCCCCGCTCCCGCACCTGCGCCAGCACCCGCTCGCGGTCGGCCTGGGTGACTGGAACCTTCGTGTAGTCGCGACTCTTCCCCTGCATCCACTTCCCATCCGCGGCGCGCCAGTCCACCCGGTTCTCGTTGCCCCGCGCCACCCACGCTGTCCCGTCCAGGAGCACTCCGAAAAAATCGTTCGGTGAGAAGACCTTGACCGCCTCCTGTGACTGCTCGCCGAACGTGGCGCTGCCGTACTCGGGTGCACGCAGGTGCGCCACGGTGTCCACCTTCCCCGCCTTGAGCCCGATGCGGAGAACCGGGATGCTGTCGGGGTGGAAGACCCTGCCGATCTCTCCGCCGCCGATCACTGCCTTGTAATCGATCTTGTAGCCGTTCCCCACCGTGTCGTAGACCAGGACGGGTTCCGGTCCTGCGGCCTTCACAGTCGTGACAACGGAGATCGGCTCTCCCTTCTCGCTCCAGAGCGTGGTACGCTGGGCTGCGAAGTCCACCAGCGCGATCGTGTCGCCTGCCAGGTGAGCCACCCAGCCGGGGAACTTGTACTGCCCCGCCGGCGCGCTCGCCGGGAGGCTGTCTACCCGCGAGCCGAGTGTGTCGGTCTTGCCGCTGGCGAGATCCGCGGTGATGAAGAGCTTGTTGCGGGTATCGGCGAACGCGATCCTGCCGTCGCCCAGCTCGACGACGTTGCTGATCTGGCCGAACGTCACCGGGAGCTTCCGTTCGAGCTTCACGCCCCCCTGGCTCTCCGCGGCCTTGCAGGCGAATGCGGCAAGCACCACGAGCACCGACATGGCAGGGACAAGCCTCATGCGATCATTCCTCCAAAGGTCGAGCAGTGTCGGACGCCGCACGTCATTGAGGTGCAGCCTCCGGGGGAACCATGAATCTGAGGAGATGGGCGCCGTCGCGTGACGGGGCCGCAACGAGGACCGTCCCATCCCCGATGGCCACGATCCGTCCCCGTCCCGGCACATGGATTTCCCGCCGCAGCCGTCCCAGGGTATCCACCACATGGTATCGCCGCGTCGAATCGATCGGCGCGCGACTCTTCTCGAGCCAGACCTCGCCGTGCGGTGCGGTGAAGCCCGCCTCGAACGGCGGCTTGACGGCGGCAAAGGGAAGCTGCTCGGCGGTGCTTCGAAGCTCCGGCGGATAGTTGCGGAGAAACATCTCCCGGTCGTAGCGCGTCACCTCGAGGACCCTGTCGGGAAGTGGTTCCCCGCGAAGCCAGTTGCCTCCGGGATCGCGCCAGAGCACGCGGTTCTCGTAGACCCGGGCGACCCAGACCGCTCCATCTGGCACGATGCCCCAGCGATCGGCTCCGCTGAAGACCCTCCGCTCGAATCGGCGCCCCGCGTCACCCACCACTTCGGCCAGGTCGAGCGGGGCCAGTCGCGCGACCGTGTCCGCCTTGTCCGCACCGGGTCCCGCACGCACCACCACCGACGAGTCCCGGTTGCCTTGCCCGTCCGCGCCCGGTCGAGGCGCGATCTCGTAGTAGAAACGTCCCGAGTCATCGCGGGCGCGTGGAAGGACCCCGCGCAACTTGTCCGATGCGGGCATCGCGCCGGCCGCCCGGCCCTCGAGCGTCCAGAGCGTGGTTCGGCGGAGGCCCCAGTCGTTGACGAATAGCGTATCGCCGGCCCGGAACAGACCCGCGGCGTTGCGGATCTCCTCGGCGCCGCGCCCACCCAATCGCTCGACCTTGTGTGACGCGAGGTCGGCAATGGCCGCGGCGTCGTCGCCAGGTGTCAGAACAGCCCAGCGATCGCCCCCGAGCCACGCGGCTTCGGACACGTCGCGGAACGATGTGATCAGGCTGTCGGTCGGCGCCCCCAGCCGAACGACGGGGGCGGCCGGTTTTGGCCCTCCGCACCCCGGCAGCGCGAGGAGCGCCACCGCGAGCGCGGGGGACAGGCGGGCGAGCATGGCGGGTAATGTAACCGCGGGTGGCCCCGCGGCGATCAGGTCAGCGAAGCAGCTCCTCGAACAGCGCCAGCGCCCTCGGGTCTTCGCTTTGCCCGAGCCAGAAGATCGCCGACTTGCGGAGCTCGCCGTTGGGGTTCGAGCGGGCGATGTGGATGAGGACCGGGACGCCCTCTATCTCGGGGCGCTGCGACAAGGCGAACACGGCCTGCTTGCGCACCTCGATTTCCCCGGTGTCGTCGCCAGCGATCGAGTCGAGCCCACGGGTGGCGGCCACACCTGCAGCCTGGCCCAGCCAGAACACGGCGTGCTTCCGAGTTTCGATCGGCACCGTGGTCCGGTGCGCCAGGGCGATGAGTCTCGGCCAGATGACGGTGCTATCGGCCAGCGTGGCGGCCGTGATCAAGGCCTCGCCGTCCGTCGCGCGCTCGGCCAGCACCAGGAGATCGTTTGCCGTCTTCCCGGCCGGAAGGGTGCCGAGGTCGGTGACGGTGCTGGTGGCCTGACGCCAGCGGCCGCCGACGTAGGTGTGGGCATCGCTCACGACACCGTTCGTCACCCGCAGCGACAGTCGCACCGGACCGCGCTCGCATCCCCCTTCCCATTCGTCATCGTCGTCCACGATCGAGATGCTGTTGGCGCCGTTGCCGCACACACCCGGGCGCGCGGCGAAGCTCAGCCGGAATTGCCCGTCGCGTGAAGTGGTCACCCGCTGCGCCAGATCCTGAGCCGTCAGGGCCGCCGGCAACGCCAGCAGCACCGCCGCGAACCGTATCGCACCATGCATGGGAGTCGTCCTCATGGCTGCTCGATCATGTCTTGGAGCGCCTTCGCCGCGCGCGGATCGTCGCTCTGCCCGAGCCAGAAGATGGCCTTCTTCCGGAGCTCGGTGTCGGGGTCGGTCTTCGCGACCTCAAGCAGTTTGTCCACGGCAGCGGGCTCGTCCCGCTGGGAATAGACGAAGATGAGTTGCTCGCGCATCTCGCGGCCGGGCATCGTCGGGTACAGGGCGAGAAGATCGGCGAGCGGGGCGTCCGACTGGCCGGCCCAGAAGAGCGCCTTCTTGCGGAGCTCGATCGGCTGGGCGCCATCCTTCGCAACGCCCAGAATCCACCGCGCGTTGTCCGGCCCGTCAGACTGCGAGAGCGAGGAGAGCACCTTCTCCCGCAGGTTCTCTTCCTTGAGCTTGCCGTAGAGCGAGCGCAGGAACGCGTCGTTGTCTTTCCCACCCTGCTGTCCGATCCAGAAGATGACCTTCTCTCGGAGGTTCTCGGACAGATCGGGCCGCTCGGCGTACGTTCGCAGCGCCTGCTGGGCACGGGGACTGTCAACCTGCGAGAGCGCGAAGACGGCCTTCTCCTGCAGCGCCTGATCCTTAGAGGTCCGGAGGATCGAATCGAGCGCGCTCACGGCCTTCTCGGTGCCGACCTGGGAGAGCCAGAACACCGACTGCTCTCGGACCTCGTGGTCGGGATCGTTGCGGGCCGCCCCGAGCAGGATGTCCTCTACGCCGGGGGTATCCTGCTGAGAGATGATGAATACAGCCTGCCGCCGGAGACACACCGACTTGGGATCCCGCCGCGCGAGGACCTTCTGCAGGATCGGTCGCGCGCGGGCCTCATCCATCTGCTGGATTGCATTGAGGACCGCAGATCCGGTGTCGTCATCGTCATCGCATCCACGACCGCTGGGGGGTGTCGGCGGAGTGGGTGGCGTTGGCGGAGTCGGCCCCACGGGTGGAGTCGGCGGCGTCCGAGGGGTCACGCTCACCGGCGGTGTAGGCGGCGTCGGCGGAGTGGGCGGCGTCGCGACGGTTTGCGCCACCGAGTCGAGGTATGCCCTCATCGCCGGATCGCCGCGGCGGGCCAGTTCTCCCTGGATCCGCCGTTCGAGTGCTGCCGCGTCTCCCCGCGTCGCCGCCTGCGAAAAACGCTGGCGCTGCGTGTCGAGCGACTGCAATGCCTCACGCAACTGTGGCGTGCTCCCGAGCCGGTAGAGCGCGAAGGCGCGCCAGTAGTACGAGTCCGCGACGTACCCCGATTTCGGAAACTTGGCCGCCACTTCCGCGAACAGATCGGCCGCACGGCGATAGTCACGCTGGTTGAGCGCCTCCCGCGCGGCCTGGTACAGCGAGTCACCGGGATCGCCCGGGAGCCACGCGGCCCGCGCCGTCGAGTCGTCTCCGGCGACGCTCGCTTCAGCTCTCGGCCCCGGTGTCTGCAGCACCGGCGTCCACCAACCACCGACGCCCAGCGCCGTGGCGACCAGCATTCCGAATGGCATCCGGGACATCACAAAGCTCCTTGCGTTGGGGACGTACCCGCGGGCACGGC
This sequence comes from Gemmatimonadales bacterium, assembly GCA_036559745.1. Taxonomy (GTDB): domain Bacteria; phylum Gemmatimonadota; class Gemmatimonadetes; order Gemmatimonadales; family GWC2-71-9; genus CAVVWJ01. The sequence continues at coordinate 54,834 of DATBSO010000071.1, forward strand.
GGTCCGAAGACGCGGCAGCACACTGCCTCGCTCGATGCCCTTCTTGATCAGATCCAGATCCTGCGCCCTCGGTTCGGGCGAGAGCTGCGCGATCTCGGCCAGCACCAGCTCGAGGTCTTCCAGCAGCAGGCGAACCTTGCGGTCGTTCGCCGCCGGCGAGTCCAGCAGCAGCCGGTTGCTCGCCAGGAGCTCGCGGGCGGTCGCGGAAGCCAGGCGCTCGTTGCCGCCGGTCCGGGTCGATGCCCGGAAGAGCGTGAGGAACGTCTCGGCCTGGCTCAGATGGTCGATCGCTGTGAGACGATAGGCCGTCGCGTTCACGGTTCGCGGGCTCCAGTCAGTCGCCACCGTCGGCCCGTCGTGCCTCACCGTCAGTCGCCCGATGCCCACACCCAGCAGAAGCACCGCGGCTGCGGCGGCGATCCAGACGAGCGGGCGCCGGGTGGCCGCCCACGGGCGCCGGTACCACCGGCGTTGCGCCGCGATCGCCGCCCACATCGCCTCGCGCGGGGGCTCGGGCGGCCGATTGTAGTCCTGGGCCACCGATCGCACCAGCTCGTCCATTCGATCGTCGTCTCGGTCGTGGTTGTCGCTCATCCGTCCCTCTGAGTCCTCTGCGCCTTCTGCGTCATTCCCTGGCGAAGTCGGCCAGTGCTTCACGAAGCTTGGCTCTGGCGCGAAAGAGCTGGGCCTTGGAGGTCCCGGCCTGCACGCCGAGCGCGCCGGCGATCTCCTCGTGGGTGTAGCCCTCCACGTCGTGCATCACGAACACCGTCCGATATCCCTCCGGCAGATCATCGATCGCCTGCGTCAGGCGCTCCTTCAGGTCCGGCTCCGCCTCTCGTGGCGTGATTCCGATGACCGGCGCGTCGTCCAACGTCACTTCCCGCTCTTTCGATCGCTTCGTTTTTCGGAGCCCGTTCAGCGTGATCGAGATCGCGATCGAGCAGAGCCAGGTGGACAGCGCCGACTCGAACCGGAACTCGCCCAGCCGCTGGAACGCCCGGATGAAGGTCTCCTGGACGTAGTCCTGCGCGCGGTCCAGGTCCCCGGCCATCCGATAGGCGAGACGGAACACCCGACCCACGTGCGCGTCGTACAGTGCGCGCTCGGCGCTGGGATCCCCTGCCAACACTCTGCCGATCAGCTCTCGGTCGTCCACAGGCTCCAGCGCGTGAGGGTCGTGGGCGGTGACTGGTCCTCTGACACGCCACCCCCGGAAAGGGTTGGCCGGGCTGGTCCGAGCAACCCTTTGGGCCGCTCCGCGCATCTCAGCAAACGTTGCAGGGCGTTGAGCTCCGAGACAACCGTTGACCCAGCGAGGCGGGAAATGGTCCAGATCAGAAGCAGGGATCCAGTGATGGTATATGAACTTATCGACGGAGGGGGACAGCCGATCGGTGAGGTCAGAGCCCCAGACGGGGAGCCTTTGATGGGCCATGGTGAAGGCACGGTCTACCTGCGGCGTGAGACGTACCGGGGGACTGGCCGGGACTGAAACGTTTCGCGATCGTTCGTGGTAGTACGGGGAGTCGCGCCGATTCTCCCATCTGCCTACAGGACGGTGCCATGCGCCCCGCTTTCGCCCGGCTGTTCGCTCTTACCCTTTTGCCGGTCGTCGGGGCGTGCGGAGGATCCGGCACAACGGGAGCTCCTTCCGGCCCCTCCCCACGGTCGGCAACCACCGCCGAGATCACACCAGCCGATCTCAAGATCCGTGAATCCATATTCTCTGATGACTCGATGCTCGGCCGCCGGGCCGGGACCGCGGGAAATGTCCGCGGCAACGCGTACATCGTCAGCGAGCTCACGCGGCTCGGTGTGAAGCCAGGTGGGGACGCAGGTGGGTTCCTGCAGGCGGTACCGATGGTGAGCTACGCCGTGGATACCGCGAAATCGAAGCTCGGCAGCGGCTCCGCGACGCTTTCCGCTTTTCGGGAGTATTACCCCTACCAGGATTCGTTCGACGCTCCGGCCCGCCCCATCAATGGGGCGCAGGTAGTCTACATCGGCTCGGCGGCGGACTCGGCCTCGCTCCCGGAGCGCGAGGCACTGCGGGACAAGGTCGTCGTGTTCCGGAGCCAGCCCAACGGCACCTCGCTCGGCGGCCCCGATCTCGGGCCTAAGGGACGTCTCGGTCTCGTCGCGGGGATCGTATTCACCGACATGGACCCGCTCATCGAGACGTACAGCGACTACTTCCGCGCGCCCAAGCTGATCGTGAAGCATGCATCGGCCGCGCCGGCCGGCGTAACCCAGCCGCGTCTGCTGTTCGTCAGAACCGACGCCATCCCCCTCCTGTTCGGCAAACCGCTCGACCAGCTCCGCCCCGGCGATAGTGGCACCGCCCTCAAGGGCGACGTCGCCTTTGCGCCGACCGAGCTGGCCGCCAGCAACGTCGTGGGCATCGTCGAGGGGTCCGATCCCGCCCTCCGCGGAGAGTACGTCGCTCTTGGGGCGCACAACGACGCCATCGGCATCGTGTCTCCGGTGGACCATGATTCGCTGCGCGCGTACAACACGGTGGTGCGGCCGCGTGGCGCGAACGACCCGGTTGCCGAGCCCACACCCGAACAGTGGAGCCGCATCAAGGCGATCATCGACAGCATGCGTCGGCTCCGTCCGGCCCGCGTCGATTCGATCGTCAACGGCGCTGATGACGACGGATCGGGCTCCATGGGGTTGCTCGAGGTCGCCGAGGCGATGAGCAGGAGCGCGGCGAAGCCAAAGCGATCGCTGCTCTTCGTCTGGCACACCGGGGAAGAATCGGGCCTCCAGGGCAGCCGGTGGTTCACCGATCACCCGACCGTTCCGCGCGACTCGATCGTAGGTCAGATCAACATCGACATGATCGCGCGCGGAGGTCCCGGTGACGAGGCGAAAGGCGGCCCGGGCTACGTTCAGGCCATCGGCTCACGCCGGCTGTCCACCGAGCTCGGGGATCTGGCGGAAAAGGTGAACACCGAGGGGAAGCATGGCCTGGAGTTCGACTACACGTACGATGCGGATGGGCACCCGGACAACTTCTACTGCCGCAGCGACCACTACATGTACGCGCGGTACGGGATTCCTATCGCCTTCTTCAGCACCGGCGGCCATCGCGACTACCACCAGGTGACCGACGAGGCCCAGTACCTCGACTTCGAGAAGTTCGCCCGGGTCACCGGGTTCGTCGCCGACCTCGCCACCCAGGTGGCGAATCTCGACCACCGGCTGGTCGTGGACAAGCCGAAGCCGGACCCCGAGGCGCCGTGTAAGCAGTAAAAGGTCGGAAAAGACGGAAAGGTCGGAAAAGACGGAAGGGTGGGGTGGTCCTTTCCGTCTTCTCCGTCTTTTCCGCCTTCTCCGTCCTTTCTTTTCTCCCCCCGACTTGCCACGTTTCTCCGACCAGACTTCACGGAGATCGTATGTCGTTCCGGCCCCGTCTCGCCTTCGGCGCGGCCCTGCTTTGCGCACTCGCGGTCCCGCTCCACGCCCAGGGTCAAGGCACAAGGCTCAGCCCGGCGGAGCGCCAGGAATTGATGAGCCATCGGCTCACGATGGACAACGTCAAGAAGATGGTCGACGCCTCGGGGAAGCTGAGCGAGCTGTCACAGAAGGACCCCAAGCTCGGGGACGTGCGTGAAGGCGAGGAGGCAAAAAGCCTTTCGGAGCTCGTCACCAAGATGGAAGCGCTGCCGCCGGTCAAGGCGGCAATCGCGAGCAGCGGGATGACGACCCGGGACTACGTCCTCACCATGTTCGAGCTCCAGATGGTTCATTCCGCGGTCGCGCTGAGGCAAATGGGGGGCGATGCGGCGAAGGGTGCAGAGAAGCTTCCGGTGTCGGCGGAGAACGTGCAGTTCTTCACGACCCACCGCACCGAGCTCGACCCGCTCCTGAAGTCCATGGAATCCGACGGCAGCAAGGGGGGCGAGTAGACTAAGCAGTTGTTCTCCAACAATTTGTAGCCCGCCTTCAGGCTTGTCCCGGGGACCCCGATCCGGGTATTTTTCAGGGGTTCCCGGCAGCTTCCTGCCACCGTTTCTCGCCTCAGACCGACGCCCATGACCGCACCCAACTCGCGCGAACGCATCCTGCCCAGGCTGATCGAAGAGGAGATGCAGCAGTCGTTCATCAACTACTCGATGAGCGTCATCGTCTCCCGGGCCCTCCCCGACGTTCGGGACGGCCTCAAGCCGGTGCACCGCCGAATTCTCTACGCCATGAACGAGCTCGGCCTGGTGCCGGGGCGGCCGTACAAGAAGTCCGCGACCGTGGTGGGTGACGTCCTCGGGAAATACCACCCCCACGGCGATAGCTCGGTGTACGACGCGCTGGTCCGCATGGTCCAGGAGTTCTCGCTCCGGTATCCGCTGGTAGATGGCCAGGGGAACTTCGGCTCCGTGGATGGCGACCCGGCTGCTGCCTATCGGTATACCGAAGCCAGGCTCACCCGCGTCGCGATCGCGATGCTGGAGGACATCGACAAGAACACGGTGAACTTCCAGCCGAACTTCGACGACCGGCTGCAGGAGCCCACTGTCCTGCCGTCCAAGGTCCCCAACCTGCTCGTTAACGGCTCGTCGGGTATCGCGGTCGGCATGGCCACCAACATCCCGCCGCACAACCTGCGCGAGGTTGCCAAGGCGGTCGAACTCCTGATCGATAACCCCGACGCCACCATCGCCGACCTGCGGAAGGTCATCAAGGGGCCGGACTTTCCCACTGGCGCCTACATCTACGGTCGCGAGGGTATCAAGGAGGCCTACGAGAACGGCCGGGGCCGGATCGTTATGCGTGCCCGGGCCCAGATCGAGGAGCGTGAGACCAGCGGGAAGTCGCAGATCGTGGTCACCGAGATCCCCTACCAGGTCAACAAGGAGAACCTGGTCAAGGCGATCGCCGAGCTGGCCTCGGCCAAGAAGATCGAGGGAATCAGCGGCATCAACGACGAGTCCGACAAGGACGGCATGCGGATCGTCGTCGAGCTGAAGCGCGACGCCATCCCCAACGTCGTGCTCAACCAGCTCTACAAGCACACGGCGATGCAGTCCACCTTCGGCGTGATCATGCTGGCGCTCGACAAGGGCGCTCCCAAGATCATGAACCTGAAGGAGCTGCTCGAGCGCTACATCGAGCACCGGCACAGCATCATCGTTCGCCGGACCCAGTTTGACCTCTCCGCCGCGGAGGCCCGGGAGCACATCCTCGAGGGCCTCAAGATCGCGGTCGACAACATCGACGAGGTCATCAAGATCATCCGGGGCTCCGAGGATTCACCTCAGGCCGACGCCCGGCTGCGCAAGCGGTTCGGCCTGAGCGAAAAACAGAGCGAGGCCATCCTCAACATGCGGCTGGCCAAGCTCACCGGACTCGAGATCGAGAAGCTCGAGGCGGAGCTCAAGGAAGTTCGGTCGCTCATCAAGGAGCTGAAGAGCATCCTCGCGTCCAAGCCGAAGCGGATGGGGATGCTCAAGGGCGAGATGGCCGAAGTCGTAGACCAGTTCGGCGACGACCGCCGCACCGAGATTGTGGCCGACCAGGACGAGTTCACCGTGGAGGATCTGATCGCCGAAGAAGACATGGTGATCACCATCTCCCACTCGGGCTACATCAAGCGCATCCCGGTGACCACCTACAAGCGGCAGCGGCGCGGTGGCCGGGGACTCAACGGCGCCGACCTCAAGGCCGACGACTGGGTCGAGCATCTCTTCATCGCGAGCACCCACGATTACCTGCTCTTCTTCACCAACACGGGGCAGGTATACTGGCTCAAAGTGCATGAGATTCCGCAGGCAGGCCGCGCGGCCCGGGGCAAGCCGGTGGTCAACTGCATCGCCATCAAGCCCACCGAACAGGTGGCGGCGCTGGTGCCGGTGCGGGAGTTCACCGACGATAAGTCCCTCATCTTCGCCACCCGCCTGGGCACGGTGAAGAAGACGGTGCTCTCCGCCTACGGCAACGTCCGCGCGAACGGTATCTGCGCCATCAATATCGACGAGGGCGATGAGCTCATCGACGTCCAAATCTGCGATCAGAACAGCGACATCGTGCTGGCCACCAAGGACGGGATGAGCATCCGGTTCCACCAGGGCGACGTCCGGGACATGGGCCGCGCCACGACCGGTGTGAAGGGGGTCGAGCTGGAGAAGGACGACGCGGTGATCGGCATGGTCGTGGTCCGGCGCGATGCCACGCTGCTGGTGGTGAGCGAGAAGGGCTTCGGCAAACGCTCCGAGCTCACCGACTACCGGGTTCAGAAGCGCGGTGGCAAGGGCATCATCACGCTCAAGAAGACCGACAAGACCGGCTCGATCGTCGCGCTCAAGGAAGTCATTCCCGATGACGAGCTGATGATGATCACTCGCCATGGCGTCATCATCCGCCTGCCGGTGGATGGCATCCGTGTGATCGGCCGGAACACCCAGGGAGTCAAGGTGATGAACCTCGACGCCGGCGACACGGTAGTCGACGTCGCCCGGGTGGTGAAGGAAGATGAAGGCGGCACCGAAGAGGCGACCGGCGGCGACGAGGTTGCGCCCACGGCGGCCGAAGAGTGACCGTGGCGGCCGCGCCGCCGGTCGGCATCGACGCGCTCCGGTCCGCGGCCCAGGTGCTCGAAGGCGTGGCCGTCCGCACGCCGCTGGTCGAGGTTCCGGGGTTGTCGGAGCGACTGGGTTGGCCGGTGCTGCTCAAGTGCGAGCAGCTCCAGCCCATCGGTGCCTTCAAGATCCGCGGCGCATACAACGCGATATCGCGTGTGGCGGCGCAGGGCCGCGTCACAGGCGTCGTTACTCAATCAAGTGGAAACCACGGCCAGGCCGTGGCCTTCGCTGCGCGCGCGTTCGGGCTCCGGGCCGTGATCGTCATGCCGGGGTCGGCGCCCCGCATCAAGGTCGAGGGCATCCGGCGCCATGGCGGCGAGGTCGTCTTCGCCGGCGCGACCCGGAGCGCCGAGCAGCTCCAGCGAGCCGAGGAGATCGCCGCCCGGGATGGCCTCGAGATGGTGCCCCCATTCGAGCACCCCGACGTCGTGGCCGGTCAGGGAACCTGCGGGCTCGAGATCCTCGATCAGCGTCCAGACGTCGACACCATTCTGGTCCCCGTCGGTGGCGGCGGGCTGATCGCCGGAATCTCGGTCGCCGTCCGGGCCCTTCGGCCCTCGACCCATCTCATTGGCGTCGAGCCGGCCGGAGCGGCCAAGCTTGGCGCCGCGCTGGCGGCCGGAGAGCCGACAATGCTGGACAGCACCGGCAGCGTCGCCGACGGACTATTGCCCCGATCGGTTGGACGCCTGACCTTTTCGATTCTCCGGCAGGTGGTGCGCGAGGCGGTGCAGGTGAGCGACGACGAGATTCGAGGCGCGGTGCGTTTCCTCTATCGAGAGGCCAACCTGTCGGTCGAGCCGTCGGGCGCGGTCGGTGTCGCCGCCCTTCTTGCGGGGCGAGTGCGCGCTCAGGGACCCGCCGTCATCGTGGTGAGTGGCGGTAACGTGGACCCCGATATCCTTGCGGGCCTGGTGCGCTGATGCCCCTCGCTCCAAAAATCCTCGTCGCCGACGACGATCAGGCGTTGTCGCGCACGCTCTCCTGGATCCTCAAGGAGAACGGCTACGAGGTCCTCACCATCCCGGGCGGCGAGCGCCTGTTCGAGCACCTCCAGGCCGAGCCGTTCGATCTGCTCCTGCTCGACATCATGATGCCCCGGGTCGACGGCCTCCAGCTTCTCCAACGGGTCAAGGCCGATCCCCGCTTCAAGGATCTGCCCGTGCTCATGATCTCCTCGATGCCGCCCGAGGAGGCCACGGTCCGCTCCCTCGGGCTCGGCGCCGCGGACTTCATCCCCAAGCCCTTCCGCGTGCGAGAGCTGCTCGCCCGGGTCAAGGCCCACCTGCGGGTCGGCCGTGAGCTCAACCAGGCCCGCGCGGAAGCCCGCACCCGGTCCGAGATGATCGACATCATGCAGGAGGTCACCGCGTCGTTGAAGCCGGAGGAGATCTACCAGATCCTCGTCCGGCGCGTGGCACAGGGGCTCAACATCTCCCGATGCTCGATTGTCATCGCCGGCCCCGAGGAGGAGACCGGCAGGGTGGTCGCGGCATTCGAAAACCCGATGCTTCACAATCTGCCCGTCGACCTGAAGCGCTATCCGGAGATCCAGCGCGCCCTCGACACTGGCGAGGTAGTGCTCGTGCGCGATACCACGACCGATCCGCTCTACACCGGCGTCCGCCAGGAGTGGCTGGCGGAGGGCAAGCCGGTCGAGACGCGCTCGGCCATCGCGCTCCGATTCTCGCTCCGCCAGGAGCCGGCCGGCGTCTTCTTCCTCCGGACCACCACCGAGGACGCGCCCCTCAACGAGCAGGACGTGAGCTTCGCCGAGCAGGTCATCAGCGCCGCGGTGGCGGCGCTGGAGCGGGCCTACGACCTCGAGAGCGCGGTCATGGGCCAGGAGCAGATGCGTCACCTGGCCGAGACTGATCCACTCACCAACTGCTTCAACCGGCGCGCGCTGATGGAAAAGCTGGAGCAGGAGATGGATCGCGCGGCCCGCTACGCCACCATGCTCACCGGCATGATGATCGACATCGACAACTTCAAGCAGATCAACGACACCCACGGCCACCTCGTGGGCGACAAGGTGCTGAAGCAGCTCGCCAATCTCCTCAAGCGCGAGCAGCGGTCCGTGGACATCGTCGCCCGCTACGGCGGCGAGGAGTTCGTGGTCCTGCTGCCCGAGACCACCAACACCGAGTCGCGGAACTTCGCCGAACGTATTCTCCGGCGAGTCGCGACCCACGATTTCGGCGAGGCCGGCCATCCGGTCCGCGTGACGATCAGCGTCGGGATCGCATCGTACCCCGACGAGCGCGTCACCGACGGAGACTCGCTCCTGCGTCTCGCCGACACGCACCTCTACCGGGCCAAGAGCGACGGCCGGAACCGAATTCGCGATTGAGCAACCGGCGCTGTCCCCGGTGTCAGACGGTGTACCAGCCACCAGCCCGGTACTGCGTCAAGGACGGGTCACCGCTGGTGGACGAGGAGACCGGCGCTGAGGGCGAAGCCGATACCATCCCGGCCGAGGAGGCCAACCGCTACGCGACGCTGGCCGGCAAGGTTCTCGATGGGCGGTACCAGGTGGACAAGCGGCTCGGCGAAGGTGGGATGTCCTACGTCTACCACGCGAGAGACATAGAGACCGGCGATACGGTCGCGCTCAAGATCCTTCTGCCCCGTCTCTCCCGCGATCCCGCCGCGGTCGAGCGCCTCCGCCGCGAAGCGTCGATCGCCGAACGCTTCAATCACCCCAACGTCTGTCCCATCCTCCGGCTCGGCGAGAGCTCGGATCGCATGCTCTATCTGGTCATGCCCTACCTCGAGGGCGAGGCCCTGAGCGACCGGGAAGCCACCGTCGGACCGTATCCGCTGAGCGAAGGGATCTCCATCCTGGTCCAGGTCTGCCGCGGCCTCCAGCACGCGCACGATCTCGGCATCGTCCACCGCGACCTCAAGCCAGAGAACATCATGCTCGTGCCGGAGCCGGACGGTCCGCGCGCCGTGGTGATGGACTTCGGCCTCGCGAAGCAACGGCGTGCCGGCCCCGAGCTTGCCAAGCTCACCGCCACCGGGATCGTGTTGGGGACGCCCGAGTTCATGAGCCCGGAACAGATCCGGGGGAAGCCGCTCGACGGCCGAAGCGACGTCTACGCCCTCGGTGTCCTCGCCTTCGAGCTGTTCGCCGGACAGCTGCCGTTCAATGGAAAGTCGGCCCAGGAGATGATGATCGCCCGACTCCGCGGCTCGCCCAAGCGTCTTCGCCAGATCCGCGAGGATGTCCCGGGCAAGCTGGAGGCGGTCATCGAACGCTGTCTCACGCTCGAGCCCGCCGGTCGGTACCAGACGATGGACGAGTTGGGACATGCCTTCGAGGCGGTCGTGAGCACGGGAGTGCTGGGGAGGATATTCGGGCGCTGAGTTGGAACTCCAAATCATTGCTTAGAATAGATTTGCCACATTTGCAGCCCCTCGCCGTTCTCGGCAAAGTCCTCCCTATTAGTCAGTCATTTTGGCCGAAAATCAGGCCTCGCTCCCGGCACGGTGAGTGCTTCCTGGTCAGCCAGTCGACGGAAGCCGCACTGACCAACTCAACCCAAGAAGCGAGGCATGACCATGTTTGTCACAACCCGGCGTTCATTGGAGCCTTTCGCCGGCCTCCGGCGCCTGAACAGCGTGCTCGATGAGGCCTTAGGCAACTGGGCCTTCCAGCCCGAGAACGGCAGCGCCATCACGGCTTCGTGGACCCCCGCCGTGGACGTCTTCGAGGACAAGAACACCGTCAAGATCGTGGCGGAGCTCCCCGGCGTGAAGTCGGAGGACGTCAAGCTGAGCATCGAGAATCAGGTGCTCACGATCCGCGGCGAGAAGAAGCAGGAGGCCGAGGAGAAGACCGAGCGCGTCCATCGCTATGAGCGCAGTTACGGCATCTTCGAGCGGGCGTTCGCGCTGCCCAGCACCGTGGATCCGGACAAGATCGAGGCTCGGCACCAGGACGGTATCCTCACCGTCACCGTACCAAAGGCCGAGAAGGCACGGCCCCGCGAGATCCCGGTCAAGGCCGGGAGGTAACCCTCCGTAGTTCTACGGACCCGCGCTCCGGACCCGCGCGGATTACCCTCCGGGAGGGCACACCATACGTTGGTATGTGCCCTCCCATCTTCCCTTCCATGTTATTGGGGTCAGCCACCATAGTGCCGGGGTGGCGCTGAGGGAGCAGTTCGCCCTCACGCCTCCTCAGATCACGGCCTGGCTCGAGCAGTTGAAGGAAGAGAGACTGACCGCTCTGCTTCTCTCGACCTGCAATCGATGCGAGCTGTATTGGTGCGACGAAAGGGATCGCGAATCCTCGTTCCGCGATTTCGCGGCCTCCCGCGGCGTGAGCGGGGCCGTGGGGCTGGAGCGCTGGGAAGGACTCGATGCGATCCGCCATCTCTTCCATGTCGCCGCAGGTCTCGATTCCCAGATCCTCGGCGAAACCGAGATCCTCGGTCAGGTCCGGCGCGCCTTCGACCTCGCACGGGCCGCCGGGACCACCACGCGGGAGATGGACCTCCTATTTTCCGCGGCCCTCGCCGCGGGACGGCGGGTACGCCGCGAGACCTTGCTCGGACGCCACCCCTCATCGGTCAGCTCCGCCGCGGTGGATCTCATGGCGAGCTGTTTCGGCGGAGAGCTGACTGGGCGGCGGGTCGTGGTGCTTGGCGCGGGGGAGGCAGCAGAAGCCGTCCTCCGGACGTTGCATTCGCGCGGCGCCGCCGGTGTCACCCTCGTCAACCGCAATCCCGGCCGGGCGACGGTCCTCGCGGAGGCATGGGGCGCCATCCCCCGCGCATGGGATGATCTCACTTCGCTGGCCGCCGACGCCGATCTCCTGACCGTCGCCACCTCATCCTCCCGGCCGGTTCTCTCGGTTGCCGAGTTGGAGCAGACCGTGGCCCGGCGGAACGGCCGTCCTCTCCTCGTGATGGACCTCGCGGTGCCACGGAATGTCGAGCCCGCGGCGCGCGGGATCGCCGGGATCCGGCTCTTCGACCTCGACGATCTCCAGCGGCTCTGCTGCCCCGCCGCGGACACGCAATCCGAGGCGCTCGCTGAGGCGCACCGGGTGTTGGGAGAGGAATTCGGCAGGCTGGAAGAGACGCTCCAGGGACACCGGTCGGCACCGCGACTCGCGGAGCTGCATCGCCTCGGCGCGACCGTGGCGGAGCAGGAGGCAGCGTGGGCGCTCGATCAGCTCGCGGAATTGTCCGAGCGTGAGCGTGAGGTCGTGCGGGAGATGGCGGACCGGGTCGTACGGCGAGTCCTGTACCCGGTCAGCCGGTCGCTGCGGCAGCCGGAGCGGTAGCCCCGGAGCCCACTTTCGGTAGTGCGCGGCATGATGGATTGACGCAGCCCGGGCACCGGTCGGGATACTGCGTCGAGTGAAGACGCCCCGACGCAAGATGCTCGCGCACGATGTCGGCAAGCGCATCCACGAAGTCCGGCCGGTCGTTGAGCGCCGGCACGCGCTGGAAATTCGAGATCCCTACCCGTTTCGCCAGCCCGCCGTATTCCCGGTCCAGCTCCGACAGCGTCTCGATGTGATCGCTCGTGAACGCGATCGGCACCACCAGCACGTCCTTGTAACCCTTCTCTCCCAGCTGCCGGATCACCTGCTCCGTGTGCGGCCCCAGCCACCGCACCGGCCCGACCTCCGACTGGTAGGCGAGCAGATACGGATTGGGCGCCGCGAGACGGTCGATCACGCGCTGCACGCTCGCGCCGATTTCCTGGGGATACGGATCGCCCCGGTCGACGATGTGCAGGGGGAGGGAGTGGGCGCTGAAGAGCAGAAGCACGCGGTCGCGCGTCTGCGCCGGATACCGCTGCAATCCCTCGCGGACGGTGCCGGTCATCGCGTCAATGAAGCCCTCGTGCAGCGGCCAGCGGTCGATCAGGCTCCACGCGAAGCGGCCGTTCACGCCGGTGCGGTCGAGGGCGCGCCACAGCTCGTTGAGACTCGATCCGGTGGTGGCACAGGAAAACTGGGGGTACTGCGTGAACGCGACTGCCCGCTCGACCCCGTCGTCGGCCATTGCACGGAGGGCGTCATCGCTCGTCGGGGTTACGTAGCGGAAGGCCACGTAAAAGGCATGCGGCGCGGTGGCGGGCGACAGGCGGTCGAGCCGCTCCACCATCCCCCGTCCCTGCGCCGTGGTGTAGCGAAGGATCGGTGAGCCCCCACCGATCGCCTGGTACAGCTCCCGCACCTTGGGCGCGCGGCGCTTTGCGATGAAGGGACCCAGCCAGCTCTGAAGGGGGAGTTTGATGATCTCGCGGTCGGCGAACAGCTCGATCAGGAACGGCTCCACCTGATCGAGTGTGGCCGGCCCGCCCAGATTCATCATGACGATGCCGGTTTTGACTCTTCCCATGGGCTCAATATAAGCCGGGCGACCCGCCCCCGATCACACCGGTCTCGAGGGCGAAGCGCGTCAGGTCGGCGACGGTCCTGAGCCGCAGCTTGCGCATCATGCTCTCTCGGTGGGTCTCCACGGTCCGGTGGCTGATCCCCAGCTCGGACGCGATCTCCTTGTTGGTCTTCCCGCTGGCCACCCGCTCCAGAACCTCGCGCTCCCGGCCCGTCAGCTGCGCCAGCAACCCGGCCGGCGACTCGGCCTCCTGCCCGCGCACCACGGCCGTCAGCCGCTTCGCGATCGGCGGGCTGAAGTACGACTCTCCGCTGCTCACGGCCCGGATTGCGCCACGGAGCTCGGTGGCCGCGGTGTCCTTGAGGAGGTACCCGTGTGCTCCCGCCCGAACGCTCTCGAGCACGTATTCCGTGTTGTCATGCATGCTAAGGATGAGCACCCGTGTGTCTGGGCTGCGCTCGCGAAGCTCCGCGGCGACGCGAAGGCCGGAGTCTCCCGGCATGGAGATGTCGAGCACGGCGACGTCCGGCGCGAGCGCGAGCGCGAGGGCGAGCGCCTCCGCTCCGTTCGACGCCTCACCGACCACCTCGAAACCAGGCTCCCCTTCGAGTACGTGCCGGATACCGGTCCGCACGATGGCGTGATCGTCGGCGACGAGGACGCGGATCACGGGTTCGGTCATGCGCGCCCCTCGCTCGTCACGGGGACCTCCACCTCGAGCCAGGCCCCGCCGCCCGGCCGGGGTCCGAAGCGCACGCGGCCTCCGAGGGCGTTGATCCTCTCCCGCATGCCGGCAAGACCCATGTGCTCGTCATCCTCGAGGAGCCCGGACGCCGCGACAGCGGCGGGGCCGCGACCATCGTCTCCAACCTGGAGCGTCACGCCCCGGGGGCTCATCGCGAGCCCGATGTCCACGGAATGGGCGCCGGCGTGTCGCAAGACATTGGACAGCGCCTCCTGGAGCGCCCGGAAGAGCGCCAGCTCCGCTTCTTCGGAGAGTGGCGGGAGCGAATCAGGCGCGGCCAGCCGGATGTCGATGCCGCTCCGATCGGCGAACTCGGCGGCGAGCGAACGGAGCGCCGGCAGGAGACCGAGGTCGTCGAGCAGCGACGGCCTGAGGTCGTTGGTCACGCTCCGGATGCTCCTGATGCCGGTATCGATCAGACCAAGAACCGTGTCCAGACGCGTCGCCTGCGGATCGGAGACCTCGTCCCTCAGCACACCCAGCTCCATCTTCACGGCCGAAAATACCTGGGCCGTCTCATCGTGCAGCTCGCGCGAGAGGCGCCGGCGCTCCTGCTCGTTCTGCTCGACCATACGCGCGGAGAGCCGGGCCAGCTCGACCGTGCGGATCTCGAGCCGGGCATAGAGGTCGGCATTCTCGAGCGCCGCGCCGACCTGCTGGCCCAGCGCGACGAGAAAGCGATCGTCGAGCGCCGTGAAGGGGTCGCGCGCGTCGCCGACGATGACCAGCGCGCCGATCACCTGCTCTCGGCGAAAGAGTGGAAGCACCGCGGCATAGGGATAGGGCGCCGAGTCGCCGTTCCGCCACGCCTGGCTCACCTGTGGTCGCCCGGTCTGCAGCGCGCGTCCCAGAACCAGCGCGGCGGTTCCCCGCGGTTCTGCCCCGTCGGGCTCGTGATACACCCCGGCGCTGCGGGCGAGACGTGGGCCACTCTCCGACATGAGGTACAGCGCGCTCCCGCGGACGGCGGGCAGGGTGAGCGGGCGGGCCAGCAGCGCGGCGAGCACGTCCTGCTCCCGTCCCGCCGACTGGAGGTCGCCCGAGAGAGCGGAGAGCGCGCTCAAGCCGCCCCGCAGATCATCGAGCACCAGCAACAGGATGCCCGCACCGATCGCCAGGGTGAAGACGATGTCGAGGTAATAGCCCCACGGCGTCCATGCTCCGCGGGCTCGAAGGAAGGGATAGTCCAGGTGGTGCAGCCCCCAGAGCCCGAACGAGACCGCGAGCAGCGTGGCGCCACTCGAGGCCACCCGCCGGCGATACCGGTAGAAGGCCCACCCCGTGCCGAGCGTCGCGAGACTCAGGAACAGGACGGCGGGCCCGGCGGCCCAGAGAAACTGATCGAGCCGGTAGATCGCGATGTAGGACCAGAGGGGAGGAAAGAGAAGAAGGGCGAAATACCACGATCGCCACTGCGCGGCCTGGGAGAAAACGAGAGCGGCGTAGAGCAGCGCGAGCGCCGTCCAGCCCGTGATCACCTGATGCCAGTAGAGCCAGATCCAGTTGCCGGTGAGAAGAAAACTCGAGATGGCCCCGATCCGTACCACGTACAGGGCCCACGCGCCGGCCCATCCGGCGAAGTACGGCTTCCGATACCGGTGATAGAGGAACGCGCAGAGCAGTGCCACCGCCGCGGTGAGGACCGCCTGCAGCAGCGCGGCATGAAGCTCCTCGGTCGCCGTGGCCGGAACGTGGCCTTGCATGTGGCGAAACAAAGGCTAAGAATCGGGGCCGCGCAACTCGACCATCTCACCCGCGGAAGTTGCCCTATGCGCCCAGCGCTCGGCCGGTTCGCTCGCGCATTACCCATGGCGCTCGTCCTCGCGGGCTGCCGTCCCGAGCCGCTCGCCTCCGGGCGGCCGCCGTGGGACACCTTCGTCTCCGGGTTTCTCGAGACCTATTTCAAGAACAATCCGACCGTCGCGGTCGACCGGGGCCGCCACGAGTTCGATGGACGGCTCCCCGACTGGAGCGAGACGGGATTGAAGACGTGGATCGCGCGGCTGCACCAGCTCCGCGACAGCGCGGCGGCGTTTCCCCTCCCGGAGTCGGACACCACGCGCCGTTTCGAGCGCGACTATCTCATATCGAGAATCGACCAGGATCTCTTCTGGCGTGAAAAGGCCGACTGGCCGCATCGGAACCCGGAGTTCTACTCCAGCGCCATCGATCCGAGTACGTATGTCACTCGTGAGTACGCCCCGGCAGCCGATCGGATGAGGGCGTTCTCCCGCTATGCCGGCAATCTGCCGGCCGCACTGGCCCGCGTCCGGTCCAACATCCGGACACCGATGCCGAAGGCGTACGCGCAGATCGCCTTCGGACGCGCCTCCGGCCTCGCGGAGTATCTGGAGATCTCCGTTCCCCAGGCCTTTGCGGACGTGTCCGACAACACGCTGCGCCGGGAGTTCGATTCCACCCGCACGCGCGCCGCCACGGCGCTGCACGAGATGGCCACATGGTTCAGGGAGGAGGGCAAGCGAGGCACTGATGCGTATGCCATCGGGCCCGAGCGCTTCTCCGAGATGCTGAGGATGACCGAGGGCGTGGATGTCCCGCTCGACTCGCTCGAGCGCCGCGGCCGCGAGGACCTGGACAGGAATCTCGCGGCCCTCAAGGACGCCTGTGCAGGCTTCGCGCCCGGGGCGACGCTCGGAGCGTGCGTTCGCCGGATGAACGCGCATAAAGTGCCGGGGAGTCCGGTGGCGACTGCGCGACGGCAACTCGACACGCTCGAGGCATTCGTCAAAGCCAAGGATCTGGTGTCGGTGCCCGGCACCGAGCGCGCGGAGGTCCGCGAGGCGCCGCCGTACAAACGGTTCAACTTCGCCTACATCGACATCCCTGGAGCGTACGAGAAGAATCTCCCCTCGATCTACTACATCGCGCCGGCCGATCCCGCGTGGCCCAGGGAGAAGCAGCAGGCCTATGTCCCCGGCATCGCCGATCTGTTCTTTGTCAGCGTACACGAGGTGTGGCCCGGGCACTTCCTCAATCTCCTGCACTCCAATCGGGTGGGCTCGACGTTCGCTCGGGTCTTCGTGGGATACGCCTATGCCGAAGGGTGGGCGCACTACGCCGAGGAGATGATGTGGGATGCCGGGTTCGGCGATGGCAGTCCCGAGATGCATATCGGCCAGCTCACCAACGCCCTCATGCGCGACGTGCGCTTCTTGTCGGCGATCGGTCTGCACGCCAGAGGCATGACCGTGGCGGAATCGGAACGGCTGTTCAGGGAGGAGGCCTTCAAGGACGCCGGTGGCGCCGAGCAACAGGCGCTGCGCGGCACGTACGATCCGGCGTACCTCAACTACACGCTGGGGAAGATGATGATCCGGAAGCTCCGGGATGACTGGACCGCCACGCGAGGTGGCCGGGACGCATGGCGGGACTTCCACGACCGCTTTCTGAGCTACGGCGGTCCACCCCTCCCGCTGGTGAGAAAGGCGATGCTCGGCGACGCGAAGGGGCTGCTCTAGTCTACGGCAGCGGCCAGGGTGGAAGCTGGCCGTTCGGCGTCAGCGTGTCGATCAGGCTCGGCAGCGCGGTGGCGACCGCCACGCTGACCCTTCCGGTGGTCGTCCCGAGCTTGGCGGCGAGCTGCTCGAGGCGTGTGGCGCCGAGGACCCGCTGTACCTGTGGTGGGGAAATGGGCTGATTGGGGCCGGGTCCGATCCATGACGCCATCATCCGGCCGAGCCCTGCTGCATAAAAGGCTTGTGCCAGACCGGACACCCCGCCGACCTGCGGATCGTTGAGCAAGGCCGTGAGGTGGTTCTGAAGGTCCGGGGGCAGCCCCGCGGCTGCCTCGCCGAGATCACCGGCAGTCCCTTCCGACACGCTCATACATTTCCCCCAGCCACGAATGGGGCACCAGTCGAATGGTGCGCCTGAGATCAGCCGGACGAGTAGAGGCACTACGCATGCCAACCCGGACGACCGGCCGACCCAGCCCGGAAGTGCAGAGTGCGAACAAGGTTAAACGCCGCCTATAGCCGGCGACGGTATTGCAGTGTCCCTCGGTAATGGCGTGCCATCTTGTCTTGGGAAGCCAAAATGGCTTCCTACGAGACTAATACCAGCCGATTGGCTTCTCGTCCAGATTGATGAACACCTGCTTGGTCTCGAGGTACTCCTCGACGCCCCAGTGGCCCAGCTCGCGGCCGAACCCGGATGCCTTGTAGCCGCCCCAGGGTGCCTCGACGAAGGTGGGCTGCATGTGGTTGACCCAGACGATCCCGGCCTCGAGCGCCTTGACGACCCGGAACGCCTTGAAGATGTCCCGGGTCCACACCGCGGCCGCCAGCCCGTACGGCGTGGCGTTGGCGATACGGATCGCATCCGCCTCGTCCTTGAACGGGATGACGCTCATGACCGGCCCGAAGATTTCCTCCTGGGCGATCTTCGCGGCGTTGTCCACGTCGTAGAAGATCGTGGGCTCGACGTACCACCCCTTGTCGAACTGTTTGGGCGTGCCGCCTCCCACCGCGACTTTCGCTTCGCCACGGCCCACCTTGAGGTACCCGGCCACCCGGTCGCGCTGCTCCTCGCTCACCAGCGGTCCCATCTTGGTCTCGCGGTCGAGTCCCCGTCCCAGTTTGATCGTCTTGGCCTTCGCGGCCGCCGCATCCACGAACTTCTTGTAGATGTCCTTCTGCACCAGCACCCTGCTGCCGGCGGAGCAGACTTCACCCTGGTTGATGAAGGTGCCGAAGAGCGCTCCGTCCACCGCGTTCTCGAAGTCCGCATCGGCGAAAAAGATGTTGGGTGACTTGCCGCCCAGCTCGAGCGAGACCCGCTTGAGCTGATCGGCCGCCTCGCGCATGATGATCTTGCCGACCGATGCGCTGCCGGTGAAGGCGACTTTCCGGACCAGGGAATGCTTCACGATCGGCGCGCCGGCACCGGGCCCGTCCCCGGTGATCACATTCACCACGCCCGGCGGCAGACCGACCGCCTCGAAGTCCTCTGCCAGCTTGAGCAGGGTGAGCGGGGTCTGCTCGGCGGGCTTGATGACGACCGTGCAACCGGCCGCGAGGGCGGGCGCGATCTTCCACGCCGCCATGAGGAGCGGATAGTTCCAGGGAATGATCTGGCCGGCCACGCCGATCGGCTCCCGCATCGCGAAGGCGACGGCCTCGGCGGGGACGGGAAGGACTTCGCCGTTGATCTTGGTGGCGAGCCCGCCGTAGTACTCGTAACAGGTCGCGGTGTCGTCCATGTCGTATTCCGACTCGACGATGGGCTTGCCCGAGTTGATGGTTTCCAGCTCGGCCAGCTCGCTTCGGCGTGCCCGGATCCGCTCGGCCAGACGAAAGAGCACCCGCCCCCGCTCCTGGGCGCTCACCCCCCGCCACGTGTCGTAGAAGGCCCGGTTCGCCGCCTTCGCCGCCCGGTCTACGTCTTCGGCGCTGGCTGCGGGACAGGTCGCGATGACGCCTTCGGTGGAGGGATCGTAGACGTCGAAGGTTTTCCCGCCCTTCGCATCCACGAATTTCCCGTCGATGTACATCTTGTAGTGGGTGACTTCGGATTTGCGGGGCTTGCTCTTGGCGGCAGCGGTGGTCGTCATGAAGGGACCTGACTATGGGCTAAAGGCTCAGGGCTGGAGGCTCTCTGACTCTAGCCTATAGCCTGGAGCCTCCAGCCGCAATCAAGAAGACGATTCACCACGGAGGCACAGAGGG
>DATBSO010000072.1:0-3377 GCA_036559745.1 Gemmatimonadales bacterium
GAACTTCCGGAGGCTGAAGATGTCGTAGTTGGCGCTCGCCGTCCCGACCACGAGGGTGCTGGTCGGATTGGCCGGGTCGGCGGGGTTGAAGAAGCTCTCCGAGTATTTCGTCTCGTTCAGGCCGAGGTGGATAGCCGGCACGAAGAAGGCGATCACCGCCGCACGGCGCCCCCACGCGGCATCGTCGATCTGGCCCAGGGCGCGGACGTAG
Organism: Gemmatimonadales bacterium; assembly: GCA_036559745.1. Classification (GTDB taxonomy): domain Bacteria; phylum Gemmatimonadota; class Gemmatimonadetes; order Gemmatimonadales; family GWC2-71-9; genus CAVVWJ01. The sequence goes on from DATBSO010000072.1 coordinate 212, forward strand.
TCCGGGTCGAGCTGAGATGAGCGGCGGATCGCCTCGGCCAGCGTGACCCGGGGAACGCTGTCGGCGGCCGGCGTCGCCACCGTTGCCTGGAGCGCGAGGAGCAGCGCGAGCATCACTCTGCCTCCACTGGCTCGTAGCCGCCGTGAGCCGGTGCGCGGCCGCGGGTTCGGGCGAGCAGCCCGTCGAAGATGACGTATACCGCGGGCACGACATACAGAGTCAGGAGCGTAGAGAAGAGCAACCCACCGACGATGGCGTAGCCCAGCGGCCGTCGGCTCAGGGAGCCGGCGCCGAGACCGAGCGCGATGGGCAGTGCACCCATCACCGTGGCCACCGAGGTCATGAGAATCGGCCGGAGCCGGATGCGTCCGGCCTCCTGCGCCGCGTCGATCGTGGACAGGCCCCGTTCCTTCAGCTGGTTGATGTACTCCACCAGCAGAATGGAGTTCTTCGTCACCAGACCGATCAGCAGGATCATGCCGATCTGGCTGTACACATTGATGGTCGAGCCCGCCAGCTTGAGCGTAAAGAGCGCGCCCGTCACCGCGAGGGGCACGGCGAGCAGCACGGTAAACGGGTGCACCAGCGACTCGAACTGGCTCGCCAGCACCATGAACACCACGACCAGCGCCAGGATGAACGCGAAGTAGAGCGACGACCCGCTCTCCTCCAGCTCCCGGGACTCGCCCGCGAGGGCGGTGCTGCTGCCCCTGGGCAGCACTTCGTCGGCGATGCGGCTCAACGAGTCGAGTGCCTCACCCAGGGTGAATCCCGGCGCCAGGTTGGCCGTGATCGTGGAGGAGCGCACGCGATTGTAGTGAACCAGCTCGCGGGGGCCGACGCCTTCCGCCACGCTGGCCAGCGCCTCCAGCTTCACCAACCGCCCGTCGCGGCCGCGCAGGTAGAGTCCGGTCATGTCGCTCGGCGTGGCCCGGGCACGCGGGTCGAGCTGGACGATGACGTCGTACTGCTTGTTCGCACGGGTGAACGTCCCGGTTTCGCTGCCGCCCAGCAGAACCTGGAGCGTGGTGGCGACGTCTGAGACGGGCACGCCGAGATCCTCGGCCCGGTCGCGGTCGAAGCTGACGGTGAGCTGCGGCTTGTTGACCCGGAGGTCGCTGTCCACGTTGATCAGGCCCTTGACCGTGCGGGCCCGCGCGAGCAGCGTGTCGTTCGCCCGTACCAGCGAGTCGAAGTCCGGGTGCTGGATCACGAAGTTGACCGGGCTCCCCCACCCGAAGGCGGGCGGGTTGTTGGCGAAGGCGAAGACGCCCGGGATGCCGAAGAACTTCCCCTGCACCTCCCCGATGATCTCCTCCAGCGACCGGCTCCGCTCCGACCAGTCCTTCAGGTTGGTGAAGATCATGCCGCGGCTCACGCCGTCGCCGATGTTCACCACGCTGAAGTAGCTCTCGACGCCGTCAGTCTTGGCCAGGATCGCCTCGGCCTCACGCTGATAGCCGTCAGTGTAGGCCAGCGACGACCCCTCGGGCGCGATGACGATGGTGAAGAACCAGCCGCGGTCCTCCGGCGGGACGAACTCGCGCTCCAGGGTCCGGAACACCAGCACAGCCGCGAACGTGGAGACCACCGCGACCGCCACGATCGCCCAGCGCATGCGGAGCGCGAGGCGGAGGGTGCGGGCGTATCCCGCGGCCAGCCCGTTGAACCCCGCTTCCAGCACGCGGTAGATCGCGCCGTGGCGCTTCGGCACCCGGAGGATCTTGGCGCACAGCATCGGTGTGAGGGTCAGCGCCACGAAGCCGGAGATGATCACCGAGCCCGCGACGGCGATACCGAATTCGTTGAACAGCCGCCCGGTGGATCCCCGGAGAAAGGCGAGAGGCGTGAACACCGCGACCAGCGCGATCGTAGTGGCGATCACCGCGAAGGCGATCTCCCTGGTGCCGTTCGTCGCCGCCTGCTCCGGCGTCTCGTGGAGCTCCTCCTGGTGCCGGTAGGCGTTCTCCAGCACGATGATCGCGTCGTCCACGACGATGCCGATCGCGAGGGTGAGCGCGAGCAGGGTGAAGTTGTTGATGGAGAAGCCCAGGAAATACATGATCGCGAACGCCGCCACGATGGACGTGGGGATCGCGAGTCCGGGGATGATGGTCGCACGAAGGTTGCGGAGGAAAAGGAAGATGATCACCACCACCAGGAGCGCGGCGATCAGCAGCGTCTCCTCGGCCTCGCGGATCGAGCTCTTCACGAAGACCGACTGGTCGAACGCGGTCTTGATCGAGACACCGGGCGGCAGCGACTCCTGGATCCGGGGCAGCTCCTCCCGGATCTCGTCGGCCACCTGGATGATGTTCGACTTGGACTGCCGGATCACGCCGATGGCGACGGCGGGCGTGCCCTTGAACCGCAGCGCGCTCCGCTCGTCCTCGGGACCCAGCTCGACCCGGCCGAGATCCTTGAGCTTGACCAGCGCCCCGCTGTCGTTACTGACCACCAGCTCGGCGAACTCTTCCGGAGACTTGAGCTCCCCCAACGAGCGCACGGTGAACTCGCGGCGGTCGGACTCGATCCGGCCCGCGGGCACCTCCACGTTGCGCGTGCGAATGGCCTGCTGGACGTCCTGGACGGTGAGCCCGCGCGCGGCGAGCTGAGAGGCGTCGAGCCATACCCGCATCGAGAAGCGGCGCTCGCCGAAGATCCGGGCCTGACCCACGCCGGACAGCGTCTGTAGCCGGCTCTTTACCAACCGGTCGCCGATATCGGAAAGCTGGAGCAGGTCGTAGTTCTCGCCCGAGAGCGCGAGCCAATAGAACGGCTGGGCGTCGGCGTCCTGCTTGGCGACGACCGGCTCCTCCACGTCTTCCGGGAGCCGCTCGCGGATGCGCGCCACCTTGTCGCGAGTGTCCTGGGCCGCGGACTCGACATCGCGGTCGAGAGTGAATTCGAGGGTGATGTTGCTGACGCCCTCGCCGCTAGAGCTGGTGAGGGTGCGGAGTCCCTCGACCGTGCTCAGCTCTTCTTCCAGGATGTCCGTGACGGCCGACTCCACCACTTGGGGATTCGCCCCGGGGAGCACCGTCGTCACCGACACGATGGGTGGATCCACATCGGGAAATTCGCGGACCGCGAGCTGCGTATAGCCGATGACACCAAACAGGACCAGCCCGAGGCTCAGCATGCTCGCGAGCACCGGGCGACGGAT
>DATBSO010000073.1:0-1768 GCA_036559745.1 Gemmatimonadales bacterium
AACGAGCGAGTTGAGCAGGCCCGATACATCGGAGACCAGCTGCAAAACGCACGCGTCGTCGAGCTGCCCGGCGAAGAGCATGCGCCGTTCGCGGGGGATCGGGAACGAGTGCTGCGAGAGCTTCAAGGCTTCCTCGCCTCGGTCCAGGAGGAGACCGAGCTCGAGCGGGTTCTGGCAACCGTCCTCTTCACCGACCTGGTCGGCTCGACCGAGCGTGTAGCCGCTCTCGGTGATCGCGCGTGGCGTGACCTCGTCGAGCCACATCACGCCGTCGTCCGCGGACTCTTGGCGCGCTACAGGGGTACGGAAGTGGACACGGCCGGGGACGGATTCTTTGCGACATTCGATGGTCCCGCGCGTGCCGTGCGATGCGGCCGAGCGATCATCGACGCCGTGCAGCCTCTCGGCCTCGACGTGCGGGCAGGAGTGCACACCGGTGAAGTCGAGGTGATCAACGGGAAGGTCGGCGGGCTCGCCGTGAACATCGGTGCTCGTGTCGCAGGTCTCGCCGAATCGCGCGAGCTCCTCGTCTCGTCGACCGTGAAGGACCTGACCGCAGGTTCGGGACTTGTGTTCGAAGACGCTGGTGTGCACGAGCTCAAGGGCATCCCGGAGCTGTGGCACCTGTATCGCGTGCTTGACGCCGCGTCGTAGCGGCCAAGCGAGACGTCCCCGGTGTGCGCCAGTGTGCGGGAATGACCCCTGAGCGGCCCGCCATACTGGCGAGCGTGCAGGGAGACTACGGGGTGGCCGGGTGGAGTCGGAGCAGGGCGGAATCGTTCTCCGGACAGGGCGACTGAGCCTCCTCCCCCTGACGGGGCTCGATGAAGCCGAGCATGCCCGTGCATCGAGCAACGCCGAGGACGCTTTGCGTGACACTCGCGCCGCCGAGCCGCAGTGGCAGGAGCACGGCTTCGGGCCGTGGGCAATCCGGGACAAGCGTGACGACAGCTTTCTCGGCTGCGCCGAGCTGCGGTTTGCCGGTGAGGGGATCGAGGGCATCGCGGCGGATGAAGTCGAGGCGGGCTGGTGGGTGACCGAGGAGCGGCGGAACGAAGGGATAGCGACTGAGGCGATGGAAGCGGCGATCGATGATCTCTGGAGCCGCACCGACGTTCAGACGATTACGGCCTATATCGAGGACGGGCAGAACGAACCATCTCGCCGCGTGGCGGCCAAGCTCGGATTCGCCGTCCGCAGTACGGGACGGGGGCGGTCAGGCGAGCCGATGACGGTGTACACCCTTTGCAGAGACGACTGGCTTCGACGACTCTGAAGCGTGCGTTGCAGACTGGCCTGCGCGAGCATGCTGTCGCTCGGCCGGCCAAGTTACGAGGAGTTAGCAGCCTGATCGGGAGCCAGACGGCGGGACTGAGGGGGCCGCCCGTCGCATCTCCCTCACCGGGACGACCCCCTCATACAGCAGAGTCGCCCCGAGTGTCGATCTTGCGGTTTCTCCCTGAGTCGAGGGACAGGAGGAGTCGCGCGAGCGTGAGTGAACGGATGATGGGGGGTCAGGTCTTTCACAAGAAGGCGAGTGCGCCGCAGGCTCGTCTCCGCCCAGCCTGACCTCCCTTTGTTGTTCTAAAGCCGTTCAGCCGATCTTCGTCCAGCTACCGCAGCCGGAAGATCTGAACCCGACGTCCGTGGGGGCAATCGTGAGAATCGTGGCCGTAATCAGCTTCGCGACAGCCCCCGACGCCGGACCAGCCCCGAACCCGACCAGCAAGCCCACTGCCCCGGCCAACAACCACGGAACCGATGCGCT
>DATBSO010000074.1:0-21965 GCA_036559745.1 Gemmatimonadales bacterium
CCAGACCGCACGTGAGCGGCTCATCCGGCTCGGCAAGGGCGGTCTGGCGGCCAAGGACGCCGCCCACGCGGCCGTCGAGGGGCTCATCAACGTCGCGGCGGACGCCGAGGCCAACGACGAATGGACCCGGCGCATTTCGGCCTCGGCCAGCGAGGTCCGGGGACTCATCGAAGGCATCGCGGGACGCATGCGCGAAGTCTCCGCCGGCACCGAGGACTACGCCGCCGCCGCGGAGGAGATCGCCGCCGCGGCCCAGCAGCTCAATGCATCAACCGAGGAAATCTCCTCCTCGGCAGGACACCTCGCCGAAGCCGCCGACCGTCTCACCGCCGCCGTGGGCGGCTTCCGGCTGAGCTGAGCCGCTGCCTCCCATGATGCATCTGCTTCGAAACGCCGAGTTGTACGACCCGGAGCCGAGGGGCCGCCGTGACCTGCTGGTGGCCGGCGAGACGATCGTCTGGGTCGGCACCGGCATGCCCGCCCTGGACCGGTCGCTCGAGATCCGCGAGCTCGACCTGTCCGGACACCGGGCTATCCCCGGATTCATCGACGGGCACGTTCACCTCACCGGTGGCGGCGGCGAGGCGGGCCCGCACACCCGGGTGCCTCCGGTCATGCTGAGCCAGCTCACGAGCGGCGGCGTCACCACCGCCATCGGGGTGCTCGGCACCGACGACGTGGTTCGCACCACGGCGGAGCTGGTGACGGTGGCGCGCGGCCTCATCGCCGAGGGGCTCAGCGCGTACTGCTACACAGGCGGATATCATGTCCCGCCGGTGACCGCGACGGGAAGCGTCCGCTCCGATCTCGTCCTCATCGATCTGATCGTCGGCGTCGGCGAGCTGGCGGTGAGCGATCACCGCTCGAGCCAGCCGACGGTGGACGAGCTCCTCCGGGTCGCGGCCGACGCGCACGTGGGCGGGCTCATGAGCGGCAAGGCCGGAATCGTCCACCTGCACATCGGCGACGGTTCGCGCGGGCTCGAGCCGATCAGGGACGTGATCGACCGGAGCGAGCTGCCGCCGGCGGTGTTCAATCCGACCCACGTGAACCGGCGGAAGGCGCTGTTCGACGAGGCGATGGCGCTGAGCGAGCGCGGCTGCACGATCGACATCACCGCATTTCCGGTGGCTGACGGGGAGGATGCCTGGCCGGCGGGCGAGGCCCTGGTGCGCTTTCTCGACGCCGGGCTTCGGCCCGAGCGGGTTACCCTGTCCTCCGACGGCGGCGGATGTCTCCCCGTGTTCGACGCGGACGGAAGGGTCACTTCCATGGACGTGGGACGTCCGTCGGCGATGGCCGCGACGCTGCGCGAGCTCCTGGAGCGGGGACAGGCGCTCGAGCGGGTGCTGCCCGCCTTCACGGCCAACCCGGCGCGGCTCCTCAGACTCGAGCGGAAGGGGCGACTCGTTGCCGGCGCCGACGCCGACATCGTGATTCTCGACGAGAAGGGGGGAATTTCCGACGTGATGGCGCGAGGACGGTGGCACCTGCGGGATGGCAAGCCGGTCGTGCGGGGGACGTTCGAGGCATCGGCGGGATCCCGGTGAGTCCGGCGCGACCAGAGGGCAAGCGGGGGTTCATCATCCCGGTGGGGGGCGCGGAGGAAAAGATCGGTGACGTCACGATCCTGCGCCGCTTCGTGGCGCTGTGTGGGAACGGCACCTCCCGGATCGCGATCATCCCGACGGCATCGGAGGTGAGCGAGACGGGTGCCCGGTACGAGCGTCTCTTCCTGGAGCTGGGTGCCAAGCAGGCCCATGCGGTCCGGATCGAGAGCCGCGGCGATTGCGACCGCCCCGAGTTTCTGGCGACCCTCGACGAGGCGGACGGCATCTTTATCACAGGGGGCAACCAGCTCCGGCTCAGCACGATGATCGGCGGCACGCCGGTAGCCAAGGCGATCCGGCGGCGGAACGCCGAGGGAACCCATGTCGCCGGGACATCGGCGGGGGCGGCGTTCCTGTGCGAGCACATGATCGCGTTCGGCCGGGAGGGCGGTTCCCCCAGGGCCAGGACCGTGACGCTGGCCCCGGGTCTCGGGCTCACCAACCGGATCATCATCGACCAGCATTTCCGCCAGCGCGACCGGCTGGGTCGCCTTCTTACCGCGTTGGCCTACAATCCCTTCGCCATCGGCATCGGGCTCGACGAGAATACCGCCGCGTTCATCGGCCCGGACGAGTGTCTCGAGGTGGTGGGGGGCGGCGCCCTGACGATCGTGGACCCTTCCGAGCTGGAATTCTCCTCCATGGCACGGGTCCGGAAAAACGACCCGGTCTGCCTCATCGGCCTCCGCTTGCACATCCTGGATAATGGCTCAACCTTCAATCTGCACAGCCGGGTGGCCGCCGCGGCTCCGGTGATCGCGGAACGGGTCTAGCCCAAGAAAGACGGAGAGGACGGAGAAGACGGAGAGGACGGAAAGGTGCATCCCTCTGTGACTCTTCGTGCACTTCGTGGCTTCGTGGTGAACGGCCAGCGATCTTCGGCGGGCGAGCACTTGGTGCCCGCTTAACCACGAAGCCACGAAGGACACGAAGAAAACATTGATGTTGTTTTTCCCTGTGTTCTCTGTGCCTCTGTGGTGAAACTTTTCGTAATCAGTCAGACGGAGTCGGAATGAGAATTGTCGACCAGTCGGTCTACGTCGGCCCCAGCCTTTACGCCCATTTCCCCGTCATCCGCCTGGGCGTCGACCTGGGCCCGCTCGAGGAATGGCCGTCCGGAAAGCTCGGACCCGCCTTCACCGATCCGCTGATCGCGGCGCTGCCGAACCTGCACGAGCACGGCTGCTCGTACGGCGAGCCGGGAGGCTTCATCCGCCGCCTTACCGAGGGCGAGGGGACGTGGATGGGCCACATCCTCGAGCACGTCGCCATCGAGCTCCAGAACGTCGCCGGTGAGCCGGTCACCTTCGGGAAGACTCGTTCCACCGACGACCCCGGCCACTACCACGTGATCTACCAGTACGAGCACGAGGAGGTCGGGATCGAGGCCGGCCGCCTCGGTCTCACGCTCCTCCTCTCCCTGCTCCCCGCCGACCTCCGTCCGGCGGGCGCGGTGCCCCCCGATTTCGATTTCGCCGGCGAGCGCGACGACTTCATCCGCTTCGCCCAGCGGCGGGCGCTGGGTCCGAGCACCGCGTCGCTGGTGCGCGCCGCGGAGGAGCGCCGGATCCCGTGGATCCGCCTCAACGAGCAGAGCCTCATCCAGTTCGGACATGGGCGCTTCCAGCAGCGGATCCAGGCGACGGTCACCAGCCGCACGTCCCACATCGCGGTGGAGCTGGCCTCGGACAAGGAGGAGACAAATCACCTCCTCGCCAATCTCGGTCTCCCCGTCCCGCGCCAGCGGTTGGTACAGAGCGCGGAAGACGCGGTGTCCGCCGCCGAGCGGATCGGATACCCCGTCGTGGTGAAGCCGTTCAACGCCAACCACGGCCGTGGGATCTCGATTCACCTGAGCACGGCGGAGCAGGTGGCGACCGCCTTCGAGGTGGCGCGGGAGCACAGCCGCAGCGTGATCGTCGAGAGCTTCATCACCGGCGAGGACCACCGCATGCTCGTCATCAACGGCGAGCTGGTCGCGGTCTCCCGGCGCGTTCCCGGCCACGTGATGGGCGACGGCGTCCACACCATCGAAGAGCTGGTGGAGGAAGTGAACAGCGATCCACGACGCGGCATCGGGCACGAGAAGGTGCTGACGAGGCTCGTGTTCGACCACCAGGCCGAGACGATGATGGCGCGGAAGGGCTACACGAAGGAGACGGTGCCGGCCCCCGGCGAGCGCGTATTCCTCCGCTCGACGGGCAACCTCTCGACGGGTGGCACAGCCACGGATGTGACCGACCTGGTGCACCCCGATAACGCCGAGATGGCGACGCGCGCCGTCAAGGCGATCGGGCTGGACGTCGGCGGCGTGGACTTCCTCACGACCGACATCACCGAATCGTACAAGGAGATCGGCGGCGCGATCTGCGAGATCAACGCGGCGCCGGGCTTCCGCATGCACATGGCGCCGAGCGAGGGTCGCGCGCGCGATGTGGCCGGACCGGTCATGGACATGCTCTTCCCGCCGGGCACGCCGAGCCGGATCCCGATCGCTGCGATCACGGGGACCAACGGCAAGACGACGACGGCGCGAATGCTGGCGCACATCCAGAAGCTGGCGGGTCACACCGTCGGGCTCACGTCCACCGATGGGGTGTACATCGATGGCCAGCGGACCGTGCCAGGCGACATGACGGGCCCGGTGGCAACCCGGATGGTGCTGAGCGACCCGCAGGTGGACGTGGCGGTGCTCGAGATCGCGCGCGGCGGACTGCTCCGGGCGGGCATGGGCGTCCGCCACTGCGACGTCGGCGCCGTGCTCAACGTCAAGTCGGATCACCTCGGCCTTCGCGGTATCGGCACGCTGGAGGAGCTGGCCAAGGTGAAGCGCATCGTGGTCGAGGTCGCGCGTGATACGGCCGTGCTCAACGCGGACGACCCGCTCTGTCTCAAGATGGCCGATTACACCGAAGCGAAGCATCTGTGCTACGTGACGATGGATCCGACGCACGGTCTGGTGGGCGAGCACATCAAGGCCGGCGGGCGTGGGGTCGTGCTGGAGTCGGGCATCAAGGGACAGATGATCACGATCTACGATCACGGCGCCCACATTCCCCTGCTATGGACCCACCTCATTCCGGCGACGCTCGAGGGTCGCGCGATGCACAACGTGCAGAACGCGATGTTCGCCGCGGCGATGGCGTTCAGCATGGGTCTCAAGCTCGAGGACGTCCGTCACGGCCTGCGGACGTTCGACACGACGTTCTTCCAGGCGCCGGGCCGGATGAACATCTTCGACGAGCACCCGTTCAAGGTCATTCTCGACTACGGTCACAATCCCGCGGCCGTCGAGGTCATGTGCAGCCTGATCGACCGGCTGGAGGTGGTCGGGCGCCGGATCTGTGTGCTCGCTGGGCCAGGAGACCGTCGGGACGAGGACATCAAGGACATCGGGCGGATCGCGGCAGGCCACTTCGACCGCTACATCTGCCGTCGCGACGACGGGCTCCGCGGCCGCCGCCCCGACGAGGTGCCCAATATTCTTCGCGAGGCGCTGCTCGCCAATGGAGTGTCTCCCGAGCATATCGTGATGATCCCCGACGAGCAGGCCGCCACCGACGCGGCCCTGCGCGAAGCGCAGCCTGGCGATCTCGTGCTGCTCTTCGCGGACGCGATCACCCGGAGCTGGAAGCAGGTGATTCAGTTCCAGCCGGAATCGCCGGCTCGCCTGGTGGAGCGGCCGCGGTCCTCGCGTCCCGAGCCGGCCCCCGTGGTCACGGCATCGCTCTTCGAGGACGGGCGCCGCGAGTTCATACGGGACAATCGCGGGGTGTGGTTGCCCCGCGAAGCGGACGACTGACCTGACCTTCCACGATTCCCGCCGCCTCACCGGCCCCGGGCTCTTGCTCCACCGCCCCGGGGCCGCGCTCGAGATCACCCTGGATGACCCCTCGCGCGCCGACGCCATCGCCCGGTGGCGTGACGCGGCCCGCCGGATGCTCGATGCCGTCGGCTGGGCCGACGAGCGGCTCGCGGTTCGCACCTATACCGGCGGCGCGAGTCTCGCACTCACCGCGCCGCCCGACGCGCTTTACGCCGCCACCGACCTCAACGAATGGGCCTGGATCGCTGCGACCTCCGGCGATGCCGACTTCGACGCCGCGGCCGACAGGCTTCGCTCGACCATCACCGCCGAACGCAATCCGCGTCTCCTCGCGCTTCACGGGGCCGCCCGCGACCGGGGTCTCACCTTCCTCGCCGACGAGGATCTGGTCTCGGTCGGCTCGGGGAACGGGGCGCTCGTCTGGCCAGCCGCCTCACTGCCTTCATCCGAAGACGTAGAGTGGGACCGCGTGCATGACGTTCCCATCGTGCTCGTCACCGGCTCCAACGGAAAGACCACTGTCGTCCGGCTTCTGGCCGAGATGGCGGCCGCCTCGGGACGCACCGCGGGTCTGACCTCGACCGACGGGGTGCAAGTCGGCGACATGACGCTCGACTCGGGAGACTATTCAGGGCCCGGTGGGGCGAGGATGTTGCTGCGTCATCCGGGCGTCGAGGTCGCGATTCTCGAGACCGCACGCGGCGGCCTGCTGCGGCGCGGGCTCGAGGTCACGCATGCCGATGCCGCGGTCGTGACCAACATCGCCGACGATCATCTGGGCGAGTTCGGGATCCAGTCGCTCGAGGAGCTGGCTCAGGCGAAACTGCTGGTGGCGCGGGCGGTGACGGACGGAGCGGTGGTGCTCAATGCCGATGATGCTATCCTCCGGGAAGCGGCTCGCAAGGTGACAGCGCCGATTGCCTGGTTCACGCTCGAGACCGGGCGGCCCGAGCTGGCGGCCCACGCTCGCGCCGGCGGAAGCATCGCGGTGCTGGAACAGGGCAAGCTGGTGCTCGTCAAAGGAGGGAAACGAACAGTGGTAGCTGCCATCGAGGAAGCCCCGATGACGCTCGGGGGAGCGGCGAGACACAACATCGCCAACGCTCTCGCCGCCATGGCCGCGGCGGATGCGATCGGTATTCCTGCGACCGCGATGAAGGCCGCGTTGCGCCGTTTTGGAACGGGCGACGCGGAGAACACGGGGCGGGCCAACGTGTACCAGATCGGCGGGGTAGTAGTGGTGATCGACTATGCCCACAATCCGCACGGCATGGCCGCGATGGCAAGCATGTGCCGAGCACTGCCAGCCGGACGTCGCCTCGTGCTGCTCGGCCAGGCGGGTGACCGCACAGACGAAGACATCCGAGAGCTGGCCCGCGCGGCCTGGACGCTGCACCCCGACAGGGTGGTGATCAAGGAAATGGACCGCTATCTGCGCGGCCGAAAAGCCGGCGAGATCCCTGCCCTCCTGGCCGATGAGTTCTCACGCCTGGGGGCCGCGGGCGACGCGATCGCCTTTCCCGGCAGCGAGCTCGACGGCGTGCGCCACGCGCTCGCCTGGGCCCAACCCGGCGACCTCCTCCTCCTCGCCGTGCATCAAGACCGCCCCCTGGTGCACGCCCTCATGGACACGTTGCGGACGAGCGAATGGCAGCCGGGGTCCCCCGTACCGCAGTGACACTCTCGCGAGAGCGATCCTGGTTCTCCCTCGTCCTCAGCGCCGCGGTCCATGCCGTCCTCATCGTCCTGGCCGTGTGGCTTTCGCGCGTCCCCGCGCCGGAGCAGGAGGAGAAGGAGCGGACGGAGGCGCAGGAGAAGCGCGAAGTCCAGATGGTGTATCTGACACCTCCGCCCGTCCCCCCGCCGCCCCCGACGGAAAAGACGGAGAGGACGGAGAGGACGGAGAGGACCCCACCGCCACCGCCGCCAATTCCGCGTCCCTTCGCGCCGCCGCCCAAGAAGGAACAGAAGACGCCCGAGCCCGACGCGAACGCGCCACCCGAAGCCGAGCGGTCCGAGGGCGCGGAGCCGACCGACGTGAAGCCGGACCAGCCGGAGCGGTCGGGCCAGCCCGACGCCACGCCGCCCCCATCGCAGCTCGCGACGAGGGAAGCGCTGATGGAATCCGAGGCGAAGCGGATTTTCGGAAGCCCCAAGAAGTACACGCCGGAGGGCGTGGGGCCGCGGGCCAGCCGGCCAATGGAGGCGTATCTCCCGGATCACCCGGAGCGGTGCACACGCAAGGAGCCCGCGCGCGACTCGACCGGGCAGCCACAATTCGGGACCGTGATGGGGAAGATCTACCGGCAGGACAACGGCCGGCCGCTCGGCGGGGCCCATCTCCAGATGCTCGGCACGCCGTACGTGACGTTCACGGACGATACCGGCCAATACCGATTCCGGTTCGATCTCTCACTGGTGGACAACTGCCGCACGCAGTACGTGCGAGTGACCGCGGCGGGGTACGAGTCGCGCCTCCTTGTCCTCGTGATCGGGCCCAACGCGGTGAGCGAGGACGTGACGCTCAAGCGGAAGTAGCGCACCGCCATACCTCGATGCCATGAGGCTGCCCATGTTCGCCTGCCGGAACGTCAGGACGTCCCTCGGACCGCTTCTCGCGATGACGGCTCTCCTTTCGGCCTGCGGCTCGCCCTTCGGCGACTGCCGGCTCGAGCGGGTCGAGGTCTCGTTCCCGGCGACGATCGAACGCGGCTCCGGAACGGAGACTGCGACGCTCGTAGGATCCGTCGCAGTGGGCAATCTTTCCGTCCCCGATTTCGAGACGCTCCGCGCGGTGCTCACCGGCGACGTCACCGCCGAAAACGACGGCGTCATCTGGACGGTGCCGATGGCCGGTACATCCGAGGGATGGGTGTCCCTCGCCATCGACGCGCCGGTCTCGCAGGGCGACGTCCTCCCGGTCGGCTCCGCCTACGACGGCGCCGGGTGGGGACTGTTCGACGTACCCGCGGGTACCAAGATCGCCGCGGGAGTGCGCGATGGCTCCTTCATCGCCAGCTCCGTCACCGGAACAGTGGAGGTACTTGAGGTGATGCCCCTCCGCCTCCGGCTCGACCTCACTGCCACCGATGCCTCGAGCGCAACCCTCCGCGTGACCGGGGATGCCGGCTTCACATTCGTGAGCGAGCCCGCCGCCTGTACCTAGCCCACCCCACTCGTCACCGCCATAATCCGGGTATGACCGACACCTCTCTCTCACTGTGAGCCCGGGCCCTGTGCGCGTCTGGGCCCTCCGGACGGCGTTCCGCACCGTCGGCACGGTCGCGCCGGACGTGGCCGCCCGGTGGGCCGAGACGATCTTCTGTACTCCCCCACGGCACGTCCCGCCGGCGGAGGAGGAGAAGTTCGTCGACAGCGGCCGGCGGTTCATGGTCCGGAGCGAGGGGCAGGACATCGCCGCGTGGGAATGGGGCGAGGGGCCGACGGTGCTCCTGGTGCACGGGTGGGGCAGCAGGGCCGGTCGCTTCCGTGGTCTGGCCACGCTCCTGCTCGAGCAGGGGTTCCGGGTGGTCGCCCACGATGCGCCCGCCCACGGCCGCTCGACCGGCCGGTTCGCATCGCTTCCCGAGTTCGCGCGTGCGCTCAGAGCGGTCGCCGACGTGGCGGGTGAGATCCACGGCATTGTCGGCCACTCGCTCGGCGGGGCGGCCGCCTGTCTCGCGATGCATGGTGGGCTCGCGGCGCGGCGGCTGGTCCTGGTCGCACCTCCAGCCGACGTCGTGCAATTCTCGCACGACTTCGGCGACTACCTGCGGCTCCCTCCCCGCGCGCGCCAGGCGATGCGGCGCAACCTCGAGACGCGGCTCAGCATGCGATGGGAAGACCTCGACATCCCCACCGTCGTGCGGGACCTGCCGGTCGAGGCGCTCGTGATCCACGACCGTGAAGACGCCGAGGTGGCGTTCGCGCACGGCGAAGCGATCGCGCAGGCATTCCCCCATGGCCGGCTGATCGCCACCAGCGGACTCGGCCACCGCGCGATCCTCCGCGACCCCGAGGTCGTCAGGGAGACCGTGGCGTTTCTGCTGGAGGGGATCGGCGGGTGATCGTCATGGACCGGGAAAACCTCCACGCGCCGGGATGGTCTCACGTTCTCTCGACCGCCAACGACCTGGTGGAGCTCGAGGCCTTCCGGAGGCAGGTCGGCGCGCCACCGCAGGCGCTTCACATGGGCAGGAAGTGGCCCCACCTCGATCTCAAGCTGGAGCCGCGCGATCGCGCGCTGGCTCATCCCGGCGTGCGAGTGTTCGCCAGCACGCCGGAGATGATGCGATATGTGAAGGCGCTCAGTGTCGCGCGAGATACTTGAAGAACACGGCATCCGGCTTGCCGGAGCGCTGTGCGATATCCCGCCCAGTGAATTGAGGAAAGCTCCGCACCGCCTCCACCGCTGGCGGGCCAATGTGATACAGGCGGAGCGAGCGTCCCACTTCGGACAATCCCGTCAGGCCTCCGATGCCGAGAACGATCAGGGCCGCGACCTTCGTCGGGGCCCACGCTTGCCCATTGAACAGAACCGCAATGGCCGTGAGACATATCACGTACAGGCCGGGAATCGAGACGCGCATCGCGAAGTCATTGTTCAGCCCGGCCTGGTAGAGCGGGATGACCAGCAGACACGCGAACGCCACCCAGGCCCAAACGCGCAGGCCGCGCGGCACTTGGCCCGTAGAGAAGAGCAGGAGTACGAGCGCGGCGAATTCGAGCATCCAGAAGATCAGCAGTCCCTCGACCGTGGCTTCGCCAGCCAGGGCAAAGGCGTCGCTTCCCATAGCGAAGATGAACCCCTTGGGAAACGCGAAGCGGTTCGCGAGTAAGAATGGGACGGTGACCCCAGCGATGATGGCTACGGTCGTGAGCGTGCCAGCCGGGATGAGCCGATGAAGGGTGCCGCGGCGCCAGGCGAGCACCGCCGCGGTCGCGGCAATGGGCATGAGGCCGACGGTGGCGAAAGGCGACCACAAGAGGCAGGCGGCGGGCAGGATGGGCACAAACCGATCGAACTGACCGGGGAAGCGTGAGGTTCCAATCAACGCGCCGGTCACGATCCACGGGGCGAGCGCGTGTTGAGGAACCCAGAACAGCTGAGTCGTATGCGATGAGTACTGGTATATCCGGGCCCACCATTCGACGTGAGCGATGGGGCTGAAGGGGTCACCCATATACCACGAACCGAGCCAATCCATGCCTCCAAACGCACCGAACACGAACACCAAGGCCACCCCGGCCCAGGCGGTGGCCCGAATGCCGACGATCACAGCGACCCAGGCGATCGCCAGCAGAATGCCGAAGCACGTCCAGAGAAACATGGCGGCATTCGCGGCGATCCAGCCTGCTGCCTTGCCGACCACAGCCGCGGGCAGGTAATAGGCCACGTAATAGACGAGGTAGACGTGGGTGGTTGGCGACGTGGGATTCGTATGTGCGATGTCGTATTGCAGAGGCCAGGGGCGAAAGATCAGGTCCTTGAGCATACCATTGGCAGCCTCGTAATCGCCGTTCTGGTATCCGATGCCGCCGGCTCCAGAGAGGGCAACCCACGCAACCGCCAGAAGAACCGCTGGCCACCAGGCGCGGCCGCGAGCCCACCAGTAGGACCGGTTTGCCGGCCACTCTGTCACAGCCAGCCGGCCGGCCAGCCAGAGAACGACACCCAGGACCGCGACGTACGGAACGAGGACCGCGGGAGTGAGCCAACCAAAAGCGAACAACAGGTGAGGCAGGACCAGATAGAGAAGCGAGAGCCATCCCAGAAGCGACAGCGGCGGTCCGGACGTGTCTCGGGCTACCGATAGCATGCGAAGATGCGGACGAGATCGACGAAGGCCATGAGGAAGTGTCTCGGCCTCACCTTGGACCCCGCGACATGCGACCAACGGTCGAGAGGTACTTCGTACACGGCATCCTCCGTCGTGCGAGCATCCTTGCGCCGTTTGAGCGCGGCAGTCAGGCGCGCGAGCAGCTCCACGTCGAAGATCCATCGACTGATGAAACGCTTAGATACCAGCTCCCGAGTCAGATCGGTGACGCGAAACATCTTCGCACCGCACTGCGTGTCGTAGACGGGGAGTCGAAGCGCCATGGAGGCGCCGGTCGCAAAGATTCGCCCGAGATAGTGCCGGTACCATTTTCGATTGATCTTTCGACCCAACATGCGGACGCGTGACCCCAGGATCAGCTCCAGCCGGGGCGCGTTCTCCAGGACATCGATGAAGCGGCCTGCCTCCTCGAGCGGCGTCGCGAGATCGGCATCCCAGTACCCGACGTACTCGACGCCGCGGTGCTCCAGCGCCGCGAGGATGCCCTGCCGGACGGCCTCTCCCTTGCCACCATTCGCCGGTAGCGTCAGAACCTGAATCTGCTCGGGAACATGATGTGCGACTCGTTGCAGGACATGCTGGGTCTCGTCGGTACTCCCGTCGTCGACGAGAATCACGCACGCATCGCAGCTGTCGACAAAGGCAAGCAGGGCTTCGGTGGGAAAGCGAGAGGCTTCGTTGAAGCAGGGGATGACGATCTGTGTACCCGCGAGCGATGGCGGACCGGTAGCCTGCCTCCGCGTGTAATACCCCGCGATGGCGCGATCAGGTACCCTCGTCGCAGCTCCCTCCACGTGCACGGAGGATCGACTCCCTCGAATGTGGCTACTCCCGAACGCGGGCGCTCTTCGAAGAATGTTCCTCCGGAAATCGGCGTTGGCTAGGCCTGCGGGTCAGTTGACCTGCGAGTGACTCTGGTCTGCGCCGGCGTTCTCGTCCCTGGCCGGCCCAGGATAGAGCGACTGGGTGGTGGTCGAGTCGGTCCAGTCGACCGGATTCTTGATCGGCATGGTGTCGCTGGGCAGGCTGGGCGCCAATTCGGGATTGGGCGCGATCTGGCTGGGCGGCGCGTAATTGGCCTGGAGCGTATCGCTGGGGAGGGTAGGCGCTTGGGCGGCGGCAGTGGTGGCGCCGAGAAGCAGCAAGCCCGCCGCCAGCGCTGCGCCGAGCGCGACGGCACGGATGACGCGAGACATGGTTCCTCCTAGAGGATCTTCTTGCCGAAGGCTGACTGTACCAGCTCCACCGCGAACGTCGCGGACGCGTTGCCCGAATCGAGGATTGGATTGGCCTCGACGATCTCGAGCGACGTCATGCGTCCGGAATCGTGGAGCAGCTCCATAATGAGATGCGCCTCGCGGTAGTCGAGCCCTCCCTTGACCGGTGTGCCCACGCCAGGAGCGACCGTAGGATCCACCGCGTCGAGATCGAAGCTGACGTGCAGGTACCCGGTCCCATCGGTCACCCGCGCGAGCGCCTTCTTCATGATGCGGTGGATGCCATGCCTGTCAATATCTGCCATAGTTTGCACTTGCACGCCGGTCTTCTTGAGCAGTCGTTTCTCCCCCTCGTCGAGACTGCGTATCCCCACGAGTGACACGTTCTTGGGGTCGACCTTGGGACCTGCCCCACCGATCCGGGTGAGCTGGGGCGCCCCGTAACCGAGGAGGGCGGCGACGGGCATGCCGTGGATGTTCCCCGACGGCGATGTCTCCGGCGTGTTGATGTCCCCGTGGGCGTCGATCCAGAGCAGACCGACCTTCTTCTTTCCCTTCCGGGCGTGTGACGCGATTCCGGCGACGCTGCCAGCCGCGATGGAGTGGTCGCCGCCGAGGATGAGGGGGAAGTCGCCCCGGCTCATGATACGCTCGACCTTCCGGCTCACCACCTCGAGCGCGCGCGTGATCTCGGCGAGATAGCGCGCGCTGGCGTCGCCCACACGCAGCGCTTCCATGTTCTTGATGACGATGTCGCCTTCATCCACGACCTCGTGACCCAGATCGCGGAGGCTCCCCTCGAGGCCGGCGATGCGGATGGCGGACGGTCCCATGTCCACGCCGCGGCGTCCGGAGCCGAGATCCATGGGCACGCCGAGGACGCGGACGGTCATGTAGAGAGTTCTCCTGGTATCGAGGGTATTTACGGCTGACCGATCTTAGGCGGGGAGAACCAAAGGCGGAAGCGCCGTCCGCTGGCGCCCTTCACTGCGGCGGATAGGTTGGGGGAGATGGCAGCCACGCTTCTCAACGGTGAAGACGGTCCAGTCGTCCTCCTGAACGACGACGGACGGTCGCTTTATGTCCTCATCGCCGAGCACGCGTCCAACCGACTACCAAGAACGCTCGGCACCCTGGGTCTCCCCGACACCGAATTGCAGCGACACATTGCGTGGGACATCGGCGCCGAGCAGGTAGCCCGGCGGCTGTCGCAGCGGATCGATGCGCCGCTCGTGCTCCAGCGCTATTCGAGGCTGGCGTATGACTGCAACCGGCCGCCGGACTCGCCGGATGCGATGCCGGAGGTCAGCGAGACCACCGATATTCCCGGGAACCGGAACCTGACCCCGGCCGACCGGCTGGCGCGCACTCGCGAGATTTACCGGCCCTTTCACACGGCGATCGCCGAGCTGCTCGACCAACGGGCGGCCGAAGGAGTCCGATCGGCGGTGGTGACGATCCACAGCTTCACCCCGGTCTACAAGGGCAAGGCGCGTACGGTGGAGCTGGGCATTCTCCACGACCGGGACACCCGGCTGGCGGACAAGCTGTTCGGGAGCTTTCCAGGAGTCGATACGCGGCTCAACGAGCCCTACGGACCGGAGGACGGCGTGCTGCACACGCTCAACCTGCACGCGGCGCCTCGCCGGCTCGAGCACGTCATGATCGAAATGCGGAACGATCTCATCTCGGACGAGCGCGGGCAGGACGAGTGGGCCGATCGGCTCTCGGCGTCGCTCGCTCGCGCGGCCTCCCACTAGCCAAGGAGAGCGACGATGGCCACCGGCAAGCTGACGCTGGGCGATCTCAAGCGGGAGATCGCCGCGGGGACGATCGATACGGTCGTCGCCGCGATGGTGGACATGCAGGGGCGGCTCATCGGAAAGCGCTTCCACGCCGAGTACTTCGCAGACGCCGGTCACGAGGAGACCCACGGCTGCAACTATCTCCTCGGCGTGGACATCGAGATGGAGCCCGTCCCGGGCTACAAGGCGACGAGCTGGGAGCTGGGATACGGCGACTTCGTGCTGAAGCCCGACCTGGCGACGATGCGGCGCACGCCGTGGCTTCCCGGCACGGCGCTCGTGCTCTGCGACGTGCTCGACCACCACACGCACGAGGATGTGCCGCATTCGCCGCGCGCGATCCTCAAGAAGCAGCTCAAGCGGCTCGACGCGATGAAGCTGAAGGCCTACGTGGCATCCGAACTCGAGTTCTTCCTGTTCGACGACAGCTATGAGATCGCCAACCAGAAGGGATACCGAAACCTCAAGACCAGTGGGCATTACATCGAGGATTACCACATCCTCCAGACCACCAAGGACGAGAGCGTGATGCGGGAGATCCGCAACGGCCTCCACGGCGCCGGCATCCCGGTCGAGAACTCGAAGGGTGAGTGGGGACCCGGCCAGGAGGAGATCAACGTGCAGTACGCCGAGGCGCTGGAGATGGCCGACCGGCACGCCATCCTCAAGAACGGCTGCAAGGAGATCGCCTACGGTCTCGGGCGGGCCGTCACGTTCATGGCCAAGTGGGACTACGGCATGGCCGGCAGCTCGGCGCACATCCACCAGTCGCTCTGGTCGGCCGACGGGAAGTCGCCGCGCTTCTTCGACAAGGCAGGCAAGCACGGTATGTCGGCGATGATGGGGCAGTTCCTGGCGGGTCAGCTCGAGCATGCGCGCGAGATCACCTACTTCCTGGCGCCCTACATCAACTCGTACAAGCGTTTCATGGCGGGCACCTTCGCCCCGACCCGGGCGGTCTGGAGCTTCGACAACCGCACGGCGGGCTACCGGGTCTGTGGGGCGGACACGAAGAGCATCCGGGTGGAATGCCGGATCGGCGGCGCCGATCTCAATCCCTATCTCGCATTCGCAGCGCTGCTCGCCGCCGGGATCGACGGGATCGAGAAGAAGATGAAGCTCGAGCCCACCTTCTCGGGCGACGCGTACGATCCAGCGAAGAAGCTCCGTGAAGTTCCCAAGACTCTGCGGGACGCCCAGGCGCTGCTCGACGGCTCCAAGTTCCTGCGTGGGGTGATGGGCAACGACGTGATCGATCACTACGTCCACACGGCCGAGTGGGAGCAGTTCGAGTTCGACCGTCGGATTACGGATCTCGAGCTGAAGCGGGGGTTCGAGCGGTATTGAGGTGTCTTGGGCGAGCATTGGTCGGCGTTGGAGATGGGCTTCACCACGGAGACACGGAGCACACGGAGGCCGCACGGAGAAGAGCTGGTGGTCAACAGCACACCCACAAATTTCTTGCTTTCTCCGTGTTATCTCTGTGTCCTCCGTGTCTCCGTGGTGATGCCATAACTCAGTCCGTAATACCATGTTGGATCGACACACACGAAGGACGTCAGAGAATGGCCGAAAAGATCACCTGCATATCACCCGTCGACGGCAGCGTCTACGCCAGCCGGCCGGTTGCGAGCAAGAAGACGATCGCCGCCACGTTCGCGGCGGCCCACGCGGCCCAGGAGAAGTGGAAGCGTCTCCCGCTCGCGGAGCGCGCGGCCTACTGCTCCGCCGCGGTGGACGCGATGGTCGCCATGAAGGACGAGATCGTGCCGGAGCTGGCCTGGCAGATGGGGCGGCCGGTGCGTTATGGCGCTGGCGAAGTGCGCGGATTCGAGGAGCGGGCCCGCTACATGATCGGCATCGCCGAGCCGGCGCTGGCGGACATCGATCCCGGTCCCAAGGACGGGTTCGTTCGCTACGTGCGGCGCGACCCACTCGGCGTGGTCTTCACCATCGCCCCGTGGAACTACCCGTACCTCACCGCAGTGAACTCCGTGATCCCGGCGCTCGTGGCCGGCAACACGGTCGTGCTGAAGCACGCGGCTTCGACCCTGCTCGTGGCCGAGCGATTTCAACAGGCATTCGACCGGGCGAAGCTGCCGGAGGGCGTGTTCCAGCATCTCGTGCTGAGCCACGCGCAGGTGGGGGAGATCATCGCGGCCGGGCTCGCGAACATGGTGTGCTTTACGGGATCGGTATCGGGCGGGAAGGCGATGGAGGAGGCGTCGGCCGGGCGGTTCATCAACGTCGGACTGGAGCTCGGCGGCAAGGACCCGGCCTACGTGCGCCCCGACGCCAACATGCCCCACGCCATCGAGAACCTGGTGGATGGATCGTTCTTCAACTCGGGCCAGAGCTGCTGCGCCATCGAGCGGATCTACGTCCACAAGAAGGTGTGGAATGAGTTCCTCGAGGGGTTCGTCGATCTTACCCGGAAGTACGTGCTCGGCTCTCCTCTCGACGAGGCCACGACGCTCGGGCCCATGGTGCGGCCGGAGGCGGCGGGATTCGTCCGGAAACAAATCGCGTCAGCCGTGCGGGCGGGCGCCAAGCCGCACATCGACCCCAAGTCGTTCCCGATGGACAAGACGGGCACGCCGTACATGGCGCCCCAGGTGCTCACCAACGTCACGCACACGATGAGCGTCATGGTGGAGGAGAGCTTCGGGCCCGTGATCGGGATCATGAAGGTGGGGGACGACCGCGAAGCGATCGGCCTGATGAACGACTCGCCTTACGGACTCACGGCGGCGATCTGGACCCAGGATGTGGACGCTGCCCAGGCGATCGGGAACGAGATCGCGACCGGCACCGTGTTCATGAACCGATGCGACTATCTCGATCCGGCGCTCACCTGGACCGGCGTCAAGGACACGGGGCGCGGCGCCACGCTGTCGAAGGTCGGGTACGAGGCGCTGACGCGACCCAAGAGCTACCACCTGAGAACGAAGACATGACCATCCCCAATCGGAACCTGAACTACCCTACCGCCATCAAGTTCGGCGCCGGCCGCATCAAGGAGCTGGCCGAGCACTGCAAGGCGACGGGCATCACCCGGCCGCTCGTCGTAACCGATCCCGCCCTCGCGGCGATGCCGATGACGGCCGACATCGTCAACGATCTCAGGCGAGCGGGGCTCGGTGTGGCGGTGTTCGTCGACGTGCGGCCCAATCCCGTCGAGGCCAACGTCACCCACGGCGTGAAGGCGTTCAAGGCGGGCGATCATGACGGCGTCGTGGCGTTCGGCGGAGGATCGGCCCTCGACGTGGGGAAGATGGTGGCACTGATGCACGGCCAACGGGTCTCCCTCTTCGACCTCGAGGACGTCGATGACTGGTGGACCAGAGCCGACGCCACGAAGATCGCGCCCGTCATCGCCGTGCCCACCACGGCGGGCACCGGCTCCGAGGTCGGCCGCGCCGGCATCATCACCCATCCGGTGTCGCACGAGAAGAAGATCATCTTCCACCCGGCGATCATGCCGAAGGTGGCGATCCTCGATCCCGAGCTGACGGTCGGCCTGCCGCCCAAATTGACCGCAGCGACGGGTATGGATGCGCTGGCTCACGTGCTCGAGGCATATTGTGCGCCCTTCTACCATCCATTGGCCGCGGGCGTGGCGGTCGAGGGGATGCGGCTGATCAAGGAGAACCTGGCCAAGGCCGTCAAGAAGGGATCGGATCTCGACGCACGCGGGAACATGCTGATGGCCTCGACCATGGGCGCCACGGCATTCCAGCGCGGGCTCGGCGCCATTCACGCCCTCTCGCATCCATTCGGCGGGCTCTACGATGCCCACCACGGCACGCTCAATGGCGTGATCATGCCGTATGTGGTGAAGGCAAACCGGCGGAAGATCGAGAAGGAGATCGAGCGTGCCGCCGCCTACCTCGGCATCAAGGGCGGGTTCAACGGATTTCTCAAATGGATTCTGGCCCTACGGAAAGAGGTCGGCATCCCGCACACGCTCGCCGAGATCGGGATCGATACCAAACGTCTCGACGAGGTGGCGGCGATGGCGATCAAGGATCCATCGGCCGGAGGCAATCCCATCGCCTTCACCGAGAAGCAGTACAGGGCGCTGGCCAAGCGCTGTGTGACCGGCGAGCTCTGAGCGACGACGGCATCACCGGCCCTCGACTTCCGATGGCTCCGCCTCCAGCTCCCGGACCTTGTCCGGCTCTCTGTGTCGTGCCCGACTGGTCCAGTGCCGATCGAGGCCGGTCGCGATACGACGGTCCTGGATGGCACTCGCGGGGTAGCTGATCCTCTCGACCACGACCTCGCCATCCACCCTCCGCCCGCCGAGAAACGTGCGCACGGCTCGCGGCGCCACCGGGCCGAGGTAGTACTCCAGCGTGTCACGCGTCCCGAGCGTCGCGGTCCGGGGACCGTCGGTGGGGCGAGCCGGGTGGGCGCTGTCCACGACGATCGCCGCGACCATCGGAGGCAGCGTGGAGTCCGTCGTATTGACCGCGATCCCCGTCACGACACCGCCGGTGATGAGGCCGCCGAACCGTCCATCCGGAAGCAACGTGTCGAATACCACCTCCAACGGGCTGGGCTCAGCGCTCCCCGCGCGCGACTTTGCGAGCAGGTCGTCGATGCGCGCGGAGGTAAAGAGCTCGGGAGCGACGTACCGGAGCAGGTCCTGCCGAGGAATCACCTGGACCGAGCGCGGGCAGATGTCAGCGCCGGTGCTCGAGATCACGAGCGGTCCGTTATCGATGGTCAGATCGCGCTCGGTCCGCACGAGGCTTCCCGCCGGCGCTACCGTGTGCTCCCGATCTTCAGGATCCATCCGCCGCACTGCGGGTCTGCCCGTGAACTGCGGCGGCTGAAGCTCTCCATCGATGACCGTCGACCAGCCTTCGTCGTGTGCCTCCGGGCTGAACAGCCTGCGGGATCCCTGGGCCCGATAGATGAGCGCGATGCTGTCCAGCTCGAGGCGCCGCGCCAGCCGGAGCCGGGCGGCGTACACGAGGCGCACTTCCGCACCCAGCGCGACCGCCGAGGCGTAG
The DNA here is from genome assembly GCA_036559745.1 of Gemmatimonadales bacterium. Taxonomy (GTDB): domain Bacteria; phylum Gemmatimonadota; class Gemmatimonadetes; order Gemmatimonadales; family GWC2-71-9; genus CAVVWJ01. The sequence goes on from DATBSO010000074.1 coordinate 19,320, forward strand.
GTCAGCCATCCTGCGGAATCGACCTCGACACCGGGAAGGGCGGACGGAACGATGCCCAGATCGCCATCCGACGGCCCGCGCCGGAATTGCCAGGGGTAACCACCCGCACACGCTCTGAGACCAGGACGCTCATCGAGGACACAACCGGAGCCCCAGAGCGCCGACGTCCAGATCAGGATCAGAGACCAGTGGGTTCGATTGGGAATCACGGAAGCGTTCAGGTCAGCTCCTCGGCGTTTGCCCACTCACTCGTTCGCCCATAACTTTTCGCCATGTCCACCGAGGCTGACCGGCTCTCTCCCGCACTGGAAAAGACACTCGGAAACTTCGCCGGAATTCTCCGGCGGGTGTGCTGGCGCTACCGGCTCTCCGGCGACGACGCGGACGAGCTGATCCAGGAGGTCCGGATCCGGCTGTGGCGGGCGCATGGGGGGGCGGATCAGGGGCCTGAGAATATCGCGGGCATCCCTGCGTCTTACGTTCATAGGACCGCCCTCTCCGCCGCGATCGATCTCCTTCGCCGCCGACGGGCCCGCCGGGCCGATCAGATGGTGACCATCGAGGACGAGCACGACGAGATGCCCGAAGCGGCCGGCCCGGAACAGAGTCTCGGGGAGTCGGAGCTGGCCGAGCAGGTCGAGCGGGCGATCGAGACCATCCACCCTTCCCGCCGTCCCGTGGTACGTATGCATCTCCTGGGTCATCCGCGTGAGGAGATTGCCCAATTGATGGGATGGACCGACGCCAAGACCCGCAACCTGCTCTACCGTGGCCTGGCCGACCTTCGCGAACGTCTGCTGGCTCAGGGGGTACGATGGACCAGCCAAACATGACCGACACCGCACGATTTCAGCAGCTCTATTCCGGTCGTGTGACGCGACGCGCAGGAGACGGACCGTTTCATGCAGCGCCCGAAGCGATCCTGGCCCTGATCCAACGTGAGGGCTCGGAGAACGAGCGCCTCCTGACGCTCGAGCACGTCATGGCCTGCGCCGACTGCCATCGGGAATACGAGTGGCTCCGCGCCGTGAACGAGGCCGGTATCGAAGCCGGGGGCGAGCGGGCGGCCGACGCGCCACGGAAGTGGTGGACCCGAACCGGACCGCTGGCCCTGGCGGCATCGCTGGTGCTGGCGATCGGAGCCGCACTGCTGATGACGAAACGCGGAAATGACCTCGAGCGCGGGGATACCGGGGACATCGAGCTCATCGCCCCGGCTGCGGCCGTCGCGGCCGGCCATCCGCTGGTGTTCGTGTGGCATCCACTCGCGGGCGCGTCGCGCTATGTGCTCGAGGTGCAGCGCCGCGATGGAAGCGTCGCGTACAGCGACTCGACCACCGACACGATCGTCAGCATCCCGGAGCCCGCCCGGGTCCTGCCCGAATCGGAATATCGCTGGTGGGTGCGGGAGACGACCGACGGGGCCGAACCGCGCAGCTCCGCTTTGCGGCCGTTACGCCTTTCCAGATAGGCGCCGCCGGCGTGCCGCCGCGACCACGAGCGCGACGACCAATCCGCTCCCGAAGACCCACCAGCTCGTAGCCGACGCCGGCGTCCGGAGCAGGATGGTGACCATCGGGTCTCCCACCACGCTGAACGCCGCCCACACCTTGGCCGGCTCGCCGGCCCGCATCGAGGCAAGCCGGGTGTCGCGGAGCGCCTCGACCACCGGCTTCCCTTCCGCCAGCTGCCGGTAGAACCGCTCGACGAACCCGGCGGTGGCGCGGTCGCTCACCCGCCAGGCGGTGGCCACGATACTGCGCGCGCCCGCCTCGAGCAACGGTGCCGTGAGTCCCTGCACTCCCTCACCATCCACGACCACGCCCCCGGCGGTTCGGCAGGCGGACAGTACCACCATGGCCGCGGACAGGCGGAGCGTGGCGAGCTGACCGGGGGTGACGAACCCGTCGCCCGCACCACCCGGCGCCAGGGCCAGCACCGTACGGTTGAGCGCGCGGTCGTCCACGATCGCGTGCGTCGCGAAATGGATGACCCCGAACCCGGCCAGCGGCGCTCGAAGCAGGTAGTCCTCGCTCGCGTCCTTCCGGAGCCGGACCTCCGAAGCGGCGGCATAACGGGCGACGGACCGCGCCTCGTCACCGGACGCAGGCAAACGGGCCAGACCACCGACCCCGGCGAAGAGCCTCGCGTCGCCTGTCGTGTCGCTGCTAAACGTCGGATCACCGAACGCAAGAAGTGAGGTCGGGGCGGTGCTCGGCGCCGGCGTACGTCGGCGCAGCACCCTCAGTGTGGCGGCGGATGGAACGATGCCGACGGCATACCGCTCCACCAGATATCGTCCGTCCGCCAGCCGCAGCGCGTCCCAGGGCACCCGATGGAGTGGCCCATCCGGCACGATGATGAGTCGTGTCACCTGCGGCGGGAGTATGGCCAGCGCCGGCTCGAGCAGAGCAGCCGAGAGCTGCCGCCCGGCCGCACCCGGGTCCTCCCCTTTGGCGAGCAGGGCGATGAAGCGGCCGATTGTTCCGGTGACCGAATCCGCCGACGGAAGGACCCGGGCCTGCGCCACCTGAGGCCCGGTGCGCCCGCGGGTCAGGACGAACACGCTGGTGGGAGCGTCGAGCGCTCCGGTCACGTACTCGAGCAGAGCGGTCTGGTCGTCCGGTAGCAGTCCGGCGGCATCGC
>DATBSO010000075.1:0-4616 GCA_036559745.1 Gemmatimonadales bacterium
ATGACCTTCAGCTCCGCTTTTCCCGGCTCGACCTCGCCGCGCTCACGGGCCGCAAGCTCAAGACCGAGCTGACAGGACAACTCCGCGTCACCGGCAGCGTCGATACCCTGCGCGCGCCCGAGGCGGACCTCGAATTGGCGCTCGGACGAGGGCGGATACGCGAGTGGGAGGTGGACAGCGTGTACGGGCGCGGGAGCGTGCACGACAGCGTCATCCGGGTCGACACCGCGTACGCCACCTGGAAGGGCGCCCGCGCGATGGGGAGCGGCACGCTCGGGTGGCGTGCGCCTCACACCGGGGCCATGGCATTCACTCTCCTGGCCGACAGTCTCATCGGATTCGACTCGTTGCTGCTCGCCGCGACCGGTCAGACGCGCGATACCTCGAAGGACGCGCGTCCACTCGGAGGCACGGCATTCGGGACGGCCAAGTTGGGCGGAAGTCTCGATTCGCTGCAGGTCGCGGGTGACCTCGAAGTGCAGCGGTTCGAATGGCAGCGCTACCGGTCACCCAGGATCACGGGGTCGCTCGCGTGGCAAGGCGGACGGAGGCCGAGGCTGACGGCGTCGGTTGCCACCGATTCGATCGCGCTCGGGACCTTTGCCTTCCGTCAGGTGGCCGGGAAGGCGTCCGGGTATGCCGACTCGCTCGACTGGAGCGGTGGCGTTTCTCTCGGCCAGACCTCGCGTGTCGACGCCGCTGGGAGATTTTCCGCCAAAGACACGACGCGGTTCGTCATGGTGGACTCCCTGCAGGCGTCGCTCGCCCTGCATCGCTACCGTCTGCGCGACACGGTCTCGATCTCGCTGGCCGACTCCGCTCCGACGGTCGGATCGCTCGTTCTTCTCGCCACCGACGGGTCCGGTCTGGTAGGGGCCGAGGGGAAGGTGCCGGGTTCGGCGCCGGGAAATCTGACGGTGGATGTCCAGGGACTCGACCTCCACGATCTCTACGGCCTGCTGCAACGCGATACGACCGGTGTGGCGGGGGATGTCGGCCTCGCGCTTCAGGTGGGCGGCACCGCGGAGGCACCGACGCTGCGGGGCATCGCTCGCCTTGCCGACGGTCGCTTCGGGGACTTTCAATCGCCGCTGGTCGAAGGCGTGGTGAACTACGAAGACCGCCGTCTCGATGCCAATCTCGATCTCTGGCGCACGGGAGAAAACATCCTTCAGGTCGAAGCCCATCTTCCGCTCGACCTCGCATTCCGCGGCGCCAAGCAACGCCGTCTCGATGGCCCGCTCTCGGTTCGCGCGCATACCGACAGCGTGGATCTCGGGCTGCTCGAGGCGCTCACTCCCGCCGTGACCCAGGTACATGGAACGCTGGCGGCGGACGTTCAGGTCGAGGGAACCTGGGCTCAGCCGCGGCTGGCGGGTCGCGCGGACGTACGCGGCGGGAGCATGAGCGTCCCCGGTCTCGGTGTGCGTTTCGGCACGGTCAAGGGCGGTGCCGTGCTCCAGGGCGATTCCGTTGTTCTGCGCGACGTCCTCCTCACCAGCGGAGGCGGACGTCTCGAGGTCACCGGCGGGCTCCGTCTCGAAGACCTGTCCCGGCCCGTTCTCGCGCTCGATCTTCGGGCCGACCAGTTCCGCGCGATCGACGTTCGCAGTTTTCTCACACTCGTCGGCACCGGGAATCTCCAGCTTCGTGGCCCGGTCTTCAGCTCGACGCTGACCGGGAACCTCGTGGCCAACAGCGGCGTGCTCTACTTCGCCGATCTCGTCAACAAGCGCATCATCGACTTGGAAGACCCAGCCTACGCCGACCTGGTCGATACCACGCTCATCCGGCGCGAGAATCTCGGGGCCAAGTTCCAGAACCGATTCCTCGACTCGCTCCGCATCAACGACCTTCGGCTCTCTATGGGGTCGGATGTGTGGCTCCGATCGGCCGAGGCGAATATTCAGCTCGAGGGCAATGTCCAGGTCAGCAAGGTCGGACAGGACTACGCTCCCACGGGCAATCTTTCGGCAGCACGCGGCAGTTACACCCTCAAGATCGGTCCGGTCACGCGCGACTTCACGGTGAGCCGAGGCGAGGTACGCTACATCGGCGATTTGAACGCGGGACTCAACATTCAGGCGCGCCATATCGTCCGCACGGTGCGCAGCGGAGACGAGATTCCCGTCATCGCCAACATCACGGGGACCCTGTACGCGCCCAAGGTCAGCCTCGAGAGCACGTTCCAGCCGAAGATGTCCGAGACCGACCTGGTGTCCTATCTGATCACCGGATATCCCGCCAACGAAGCGGCGCAGGTGGGCCAGGGGAGCGCGTTGCAGACTGGCCTCTCCTACTTCTCGAGCGCGCTCTCGAGCGAGCTGGAGCGAGCACTGATCCAGGACCTCGGTGTGCCGATCGATCTCATCGAGATCCGCCCCGGCATCACCACGGCCGCGGGGACGGGGACCCTCACCCAGCTCGCCGCGGGGTGGCAGATCGGGAAGAAGACGTTCCTGACCTTCAGCGCCGGTTTCTGTCCCGATTTCAGCCAGCTCCGCGGCCGGACTCTGGGTGCGAGTCTCGAGTTCCGCTTCAGCCGCGAGTGGAAGCTGCAGAGTTCTGTGGAACCGACCGTGCAGAGTTGCGGGACCCTGAGCGCCAACGCGTTCCAGTTCACCAGCACCAACCCGTACCAGATCGGCTTCGACATTCTCTGGGAACGGGAGTTCTGATGCCCCGCGTGCTGCTGATCGCCAATCCGGCGGCAGCGCGGACCCGGCACGATGCGGTCTCGGAGATCATGCGGACGCTGACGGGCGCCGGCTGGAGCGCCGAGGTGCTGGCCACCGGAGGGCCGGGAGACGCCAGGCGCCTGGCGGAGTACGGTGTTGCCGAACGAGTGGACATCGTCGCGGTCTTTGGTGGTGACGGCACCACAATGCAGGCGGCGGCCGCGCTCGTCGGCACCGAGGTCGCGCTGGGCGTCATCCCCGGCGGCACCGGGAATCTCCTCGCGGGGAATCTCAGAATCCCGAGCCTTCCCGCCCGCGCCGCGCGGGCACTCGTCTCCGCGCAGCCTCGCCCCTTCGACCTCGGCCGAATGGACCGCACGTCGGGGACGCAGTACTTCGCCGTGGCCTGCGGGGCCGGGTATGACGCGCGCATCATGAACGAGACGTCGGCGGAGCTCAAGCAGCGGTGGGGAATGGCGGCCTATGTGGCGACCACGCTCCGGCTCATCGGAGAGGTTCGCAGCAGCGCGCACGTCATCACGATCGACGGCGCCGAATGGGACGCCAACGCCGCGATGGTGCTGGTCGCCAATTGCGGCGAGGTGATCCCGCCCTTCATCCGCCTTGGCTCGGGCATCCGGCCGGACGACGGGTTGCTCGATGTCGTCGTGGTCCGGGCGAACAGCTTTGGCCAGAGTGTCCGGGCCGTCTGGGACATGCTTCGGGTCGCCCGGCCCGGCGAGATCGACGACACCTATGTTGGGTACGCCCGAGGCCGGGAGGTCCGGGTGGAAACGACCCCCGTGCAGCCGGTGCAGTTGGATGGCGAGCCGGGGGGTGTCACTCCCTTTACGGCCACGGTGGTCCCCGCGGCGATCCGCATCATGGTGCCCACGGGCAGGTGAGGCATGGCGCCCGCGCCCGGAGTGTTTAGTTTCTGGTGGGTGGTCCCCCTGGCCGAACCTGCTGCCTTCTGCCTTAGGTCCAATTGATGCCCGCATCGGTTCTGCTGATCGACGACGATGTCGACGTTTTGCGCAGTATCGGAAATTATTTCGAGCGACTCGGCTATGAGGTGACCCGCGAGTTGAGCGGGGAAGCAGGGCTGGCCACCTTCGATCGCCTCCGCCCCGAAGTCGTCGTGGTGGACCTCCGCCTTCCGGGCATGGACGGGCTCGAGGTTCTGGAGCATCTCCGGCAGCGGGACGCCGCGGTCATTCTGCTGACGGGTGAGGCTGACGTCGCGATCGCCGTGCGCGCCATGCAGCTCGGCGCCGAGAATTTCCTCACCAAGCCGGTGGACATGGAGCATCTGGCCGCGGCCACGGCGCGTGTCGCGGACAAGGCGAGGCTCCGCCGGGTCAACGAGGCGCTGCTGATCCAGAGCGCGCCCGATCATGGACTCGACTCGCTCGGCACGTCGTCGGGGATGCAGGACTTCGCTCATCAGGTCGCGCTCCTGGCGCAGAGCGAGCGGACGACCGTGCTCCTCACCGGCGAGAGCGGGACGGGGAAGGGCTGGGTCGCGCGGATGATCCACGACCTGAGCCCCAGGTCCAAGGCGCCATTCGTCGAGGTCAACTGCGCCGGGCTCAATGCCACCTTCCTCGACTCGGAGCTGTTCGGCCACGAGAAGGGCGCGTTCACCGACGCGAAGGACCGCAAGCAGGGTCTGTTCGAGATCGCCGACCACGGCACGATTTTCCTCGATGAAATCGGCGACCTCGCCCCGGAGCTCCAGCCCAAGCTACTGAAGGTGCTCGAGACGAAGACCTTCCGCCGGCTCGGCGGCACCCGCGAGATCACCGTGGACGTGCGGCTGGTGGCCGCTACGAACAAGGAGTTGCAAGTCGAAGTGGAGAGCGGGCGCTTTCGCGAGGACCTGTACTATCGGCTCAGCGTGATGCCGCTCATGCTGCCGGCCGTGCGCGACCGTTC
>DATBSO010000076.1:0-3459 GCA_036559745.1 Gemmatimonadales bacterium
GTAGTCATCGCTGAGGTCGCTCTCGTCCCTGCCCCCCATCAGATACAGTTTGCCGCCGATGGCGGCGGCGATTCCCTCGCCATGATAGTCGGGAGAAGCCGCCCGCTGGGTCCAGGTATTGGTGCTGGGGTCGTATCGATACAGTCGCCGCCCAAGGCTCGAATCCACATAGGGAAACGCGGTGCCGCTGCCGATGAACACGTAGAGTTTGTCGTTTATGGCCACCGACATCCCTCGGCCGACGGGAATGGGCGTCGAGGCCGCCGTACTCCAGGAATTGGTGGGAGGATCGTAGACGTACAGTCGTCGCCCATCGGGCTTACCACCCGGCACGTAAATCTTGCCGCGTATGGTCACGGCCCCTTGAGACCCGCTACCGGTTCCTCCAGAAGGAAGATTGGCGTTTCGAGTCCAGGAGTTGGTGGCGTAGTTGTAGGCCTCGACGTTCCGCAGCGGCAGAAGACCGCTATCATAACCCCCGATAGCTAAACGACGGGCACTCCAGAGGAATTGTTCGCCACAGCCGCGGCCAACCAGGTTCGCGCCGTGGGCATTGGCGCCCTGTAGCTCCACGAACCTGTTCCGGAAGTCTGAAGCTGTGGCTCGGCGGGAAGGTCGGTATCAGGCGCCGCAGTCGGCTCGCTGCAGGATGACATCAGGATACACCCGCCGAGTAGAAGGCCGGTGTAAGTGCGCACGGTTCGCATGGAAAAGACCCCCCTCTCCGCAACCTGCGGTACCGCAGGCCTCAGTGACGCAGACCGGTACCTTCAGTTGCAGCCTCACACGCGCTGCAATCTATTTCTGTACGGCTGAAGCGCTCATGAGATACGGCGGAAACTTCTTTCATCGGTGGTGATGAAGAAGCAGGAGGCGAGGTAAGCGCGAAACCGGTTTTTCTTCAAGGAGTGATCTGTCCCATGACGAATGACACCACGAAGTGGACCGTGACTGTCCGCAAAGCAGCGTTCGTGGCCGCTCTGCTGTGTGCCTTCAGCGGACGGTTGGTCGCCCAGGAGGCTGTGGTCACACCGGTGATGACGAAGGCGCTGCCGGACATCCCGGGAAGGGAAGCACTGATGGTCGAGGTGACCTATCCACCCGGCAGCGCGGACGCCATCCACCGGCACAATGCCGACGCGTTCGTCTACGTGCTGGAGGGGTCGATCGTCATGCAGGTGAAGGGAGGCAAGCAGGTGACGCTGACGCCAGGGCAGACGTTCTACGAGGGGCCGGACGACGTGCATATCGTCGGGAAGAATGCCAGCACCACCAAGCCCGCGAATTCGTGGTGTTGCTGTTGAAGAAGCAGGGCGCCCCGGCGCTGGTGCCCGCGCAATAGCGCCCGAACACATTGTTGCGCTTGCATGCAGTGGCCCGACAGCAAGGTTATTCTGCGAATGGGCAGTGTTGAACGTTGAAAACTATCACGCAGCGGAGTCGAGCAATGGCCAAGGTTCTCATGGTACTCACCTCCCACGATCGGCTGGGCGATACGGGTCGGCCGACGGGATTCTGGTTGGAAGAGTTCGCGGCACCGTATTACGTCCTGAAGGATGCCGGCGTCGATATCACCATCGCATCGCCGAAGGGCGGCGCGCCGCCCATCGATCCCAAGAGCGATGATCCGAAAGCGGAGACGCCGTCCATGCGCCGGTTCAAGAAGGATTCGGACGCGCAGCGCGTGCTGGCGAACACGGTCAGGCTCTCGACCGTCTCGGCCGACGACTACGACGCGGTCTTCTATCCCGGTGGCCACGGCCCGCTGTGGGACCTCGCGGAAGACCGGACGTCGATCGGCCTGATCGAGAAGCTCTTCGCCGCGGGGAAACCCGTCGCGGCGGTCTGCCACGGCCCCGCCGTGCTGCGCCACGCGAAGGCGCCGGACGGAGCGCCGCTGGTCAAGGGCAGGGTGGTCACGGGGTTCGCCGACAGCGAGGAAGCCGCGGTCGAGCTAACGAACGTCGTCCCGTTCCTCGTGGAGCAGGAGCTTAAGGCCAAGGGAGGCAGGTACTCGAAGGCGGCGGACTGGGCCGATCATGTGGTCGTCGACGGGAACTTGATCACCGGCCAGAACCCCGCGTCCTCGGAATCGACGGCGAAAGCACTGCTCGAGCAGCTCGCCGCGACGGCGCCGCCGGCGCCGCCGGCGCGTGGTAGGTAAGGACGATGGCCCGGCGTGCGCATGGCGCTCGGCGCCGAGGCGGGTAGGGTCCGGCGGATGGTGGTGGGGCAGGCGCGCGCGTGCTGCTGGTCGGCGTCGTCATCGGGCTCGCCGTCGCGGGTGGATCCGATAGAGTCGCTGCGCGGCGAGTAACCTCCGAAGCTGAGTCGCGAGGAGCTATTCGGCGGGCAAGGTGAAATCGACGGTCGCGGTGTCCGGCTGCTCGCGGGAAAAGTCGAGCACGACCAGCGTGGTATCGGAGCCATCCAGGCCCCCGATACCGTCGTTTGGCTGCGCGTACGTGAACACACAGACGCTGTCCTGCGGGGTTCCCAACGCCAGGATCATCAGGAAACTTCCGTCGTCGGCGCTGGTCGCAGCTGTAGGCCCGAAATCGATGCCGATCGAATGGCAGCCCGGCGCGTCGTCACTGAACGCCGAGACCACTGCGTTGGCCACCGGAGTTCCCGTCACATCAGTAACGATGCCGGTAATCCTCGCCGTGGCCGGCACGGGCTCGCAGGCGCACACGTCGGTGGAGCACGAGGCCAGCAAAGCGCTGCACAACAGGAGCAGGCCCGCTACGATCGCGAACTTCATGTGGTCGGACATGCAGCGGAAACCGGCGGCCGTCAAGTGCGGCGGAACGGCAGTGTCGGCCGATGCGGGAACTCTCCAGCCCGCCCACCGGTTGAGATCGGCATGTCACACATCGAGCTCGGCCTGGACACCTTCGGCGACATCACCGCCGGCTCCGACGGCCGCCCCAATCATCCTGCTCGTGTCCTTCGCGACGTTGTGGCCCAGGCCGAGCTGACCGACCGGCTCGGCGTCGACTTCATTGGCGTCGGCGAGCACCACCGACCCGACTTCGCCATCAGCGCCCCCGAGGTCGTCCTCGCTGCGATCGCCGGCAGGACCAATCGCATCAAGCTGGGCACCGCCGTCACCGTGCTCAGCACCGACGACCCGGTCCGAGTCTACGAGCGCTTCTCCACCCTGAACGCGATCTCGAACGGCCGCGCCGAGGTGATCCTGGGCCGCGGCTCCTTCACGGAGTCGTTTCCGCTCTTCGGCTATTCGCTCGACGACTACGAGCAGCTCTTCGAGGAAAAGGTCGCGCTCTTCGCCGCCATCCGCGACGCCGACCGCACGGGCGAGCCCATCCGGTGGAAGGGCACCGTGCGGCCTCCGCTCGACGTCGCGGCCGTGTCGCCCAGGGTCGAGCGCCCGCCGCTCAGCACCTGGATCGGCGTCGGCGGGAGCCCCGAATCCGTCGTGCGCGCCGCGCGCTA
>DATBSO010000077.1:0-3024 GCA_036559745.1 Gemmatimonadales bacterium
GGAATCCCATGTACGTCAGCGTAACGACGATCGTGCTCGGAGAGGCGCTGCTGACCGGATCGATGGCCCTGCTGGCGTACTGGGCGGTGTGGTTCCTGGCGGCCAACCTGTTCGTGATCGGCTACGAGGAACCCACGCTGCGCCGGCGCTTCGGGCCGGCGTACGACCGATACCGCGCATCGGTGGGCCGCTGGGTGCCTCGGCGGCCTCGATGACGCGAGACCGAGGCCGCATGGTCGACGCCACCCTGCCCGCAGCGAGGGCGGAGCCGACGCCGAGGAACTGAGCCGCGGAGGCACGGACCAGATGGATGCCGACGTCCTGGTCGTTGGAGCGGGCCCGACCGGGCTCATGCTCGCCAACCAACTCGCCCGGCGAGGCGTGCGGGCGCTGATCGTGGATCGCCACCCTGGCCCGGCGCTCGAGACGAGGGCGCTGGGCGTGCAGGCCCGGACGCTCGAGATCTACGCGCATCTGGGCATCGTCGAGCGCGCGCTGGAGCTCGGGAAGCGCGCGACCGGTGCCAACATGTGGGCGCGTGGCCAGCGGGCCGCGCGCGTGCCTGTGGGTGACATCGGGCAGGGGGTCAGTCCCTATCCCTTCCTCCTGATTCTGGGCCAGGACGACAACGAGCGACTGCTGGGCGACGCACTTCGGGGTCAAGGCATCACGGTGGCGTGGAATACGGAGCTCGTGGGGCTCGCGCAAGAACCGGATCGTGTCATCGCACGGCTCAAGCAACCGGACGGAACGATCCGGGAGCTCTCGGCCACGTGGGTCGCCGGATGCGACGGCGCGCGCAGCGCGGTGCGCGAACTGAACGGCATCGCGTTCCAGGGCGCCCCATACGAGCACGTCTTCTTCGTCGCCGACACGCGGATGACGGGACCGATGGTCCCGGACGAGCTCAACGTCTATCTCTGGCGCAAAGGGTTCCACCTGTTCTTCCCCATGCGCGGCACCGACCACTGGCGGGTCGTCGGCATCGTGCCGCCGGACATGCGCGGGCGCGAGGACCTGACACTCGATGCGCTGATGCCGTCGATTCGCCAGGAGGCGGGCTCGGGACTGTCTCTGCTGGACTGCAGCTGGTTCTCGACCTACCGCATCCACCATCGCCGCGCCGAGCGGTTCCGTGATCGCCGGTGCTTCCTGCTGGGCGACGCGGCGCACATCCACAGCCCGGTCGGCGCGCAGGGGATGAACACCGGCCTGCAGGATGCCTACAACCTCGGTTGGAAGCTGGCGCTGGTGCTCTCGGGAGCTGCGCGCGAGACACTGCTCGCTTCCTACGAGATCGAGCGCATCCCGGTGGCTCAACGGCTGCTGGCCACGACCGACCGGGCATTTTCGCTCATCGTGTCCGACAACGGCCTGCTCGGACTGTTCCGGACGCGCTTCGCCCCGAGAATCCTGGCGCTGGCGCTGCGGCTCGAGCGCGTTCGACGCATCGCCTTTCGGACGATTTCCCAGACCGGCATTGCCTACCCGAACAGTCCGCTCTCGGAAACGCTGCCGGGCCTGCCCGCCGGCGCGCCACGAGCAGGCGATCGCTTTCCATGGCTGCGGCTCGCGTTCTCCGCGGACGGTCCCGCCGAGGACCTGTTTGCCAAGATCGACGACACGCGATTCACGCTTCTCGTGATCGGACAGGCGGAACCGCCGGGCGGGGTGGCGGGACTCGGCGATCTGCTCCGCACCCTCGTGGTTCCCAGAAGTCCCGAGAACGATCGCGAGCTCGACCGCGCGCGGATCCCACGGCCGGCGTTCTACCTGCTGCGTCCGGACGGCCATGTCGGGTTAGCGGGGTGTCGGCTCGATGCGGCCGCCGTGGTGCGCTACGTCTCCGAGCGTCTCTGAGGCAGAGACACAGAGGGCACGGAGACTCACGGAGGACGGCAAGGAGCTATGTAGGTGTGCTGTTCACCCCAGATGTTCTCCGTGAGTCTCTGTGCCCTCTGTGCCTCCGTGATGAAGCCGAAGCTTAGCCGGTAAGCGATGCTGACTGAGTAGGCGATTCTCGATGTGGTGGGGGAGGCATGCGTCGAGGCGCGCCTCCTTCGCTTCGCTCAGGATGACTCCTCGTAGGCGACGATTTCGAAGTCCGAATCCGGCGACTCCGCCCATTCCGCAATTCGAAGTCCGGAACCGGCGCGCACCTGCGCCGAATGCATTTTATGGTGGTGCAACACCGACGAGCACTTGCCTGACGGTGCGCTCGCGCTGTTCACACCACCGGAGGATGCCATGCGATACGTCACGTTCGCCGTCCTCGTCGCCGCTCTCTTCGGCTGCGGCGAGGACGTTCAGGTCACTCAGCCACCGCAACAGGATCTCGCGCAACTCGCGGCCCCACAATACACCGTCGCGAGGCTCGGCGCGCTCGGCGGCACGCAGAGCCGGGGCATCGCCATCAACGCCCAGGGCTGGGTGGCCGGTTGGTCCAACCAGCCAGATGGCACCCGGCGCGCGGCACTCTGGAAGGACGGATCGCTCATCCCGGTCGGCACGCTCGGGGGGCCCAGCAGCACCGTGCCGTGGCCCGGGCTCAACGACGCGGGCATGGTCGTGGGCATCTCCCAGACCGGCGAGTCGGACCCGCTGCACGAGGACTGGAGCTGCGAGCTGGGCGGCTTCCTGCTCGAGGCGACCGACTTCATCTGCCGCGGCTTCGTCTGGCAGAACGGTGTGACCCGTGAGCTGCCCCCACTCGGGGGCCATCACAGCTTCGCCACAGGCATCAACAACCGGGGCGACGTGGTCGGATGGGCAGAGACGGCCGTGCACGATCCGACCTGCGTGGACGCCCAGGTGCTCCAGTTCCGCGCGGTGCTGTGGGACCCCAAGGATGGGAGCAAAGGCAAGATCAAGGCGCGCGAGCTGCGTCCATTCGGCCACGACTCGGCGTCGGCCGCCACGGCGATCAACGACGCGGGCCAGGCGGTCGGCATCTCGGGCGATTGCGACCAGGCCGTCGGACGCTTCAGCGCCAAGCATGCGGTGCTCTGGGAGCCGAACGGAAAG
>DATBSO010000078.1:0-35619 GCA_036559745.1 Gemmatimonadales bacterium
CGACCAAGGACCTCGACCTGTTCGTCCGTCCCGAGGACGTGCACAAGCTGCTGGAGGCCTCCGCCGCCGCCGGGTATCAGCCCGACCTGGTGCACTCCCACTGGCTCGCCAAGATCCGGTCCAGGGATTCCTTCATCGACGTCATCTTCAATTCCGGAAACGGAATGGCGCGGGTGGACGACGAGTGGTTCGCGCATTCCCGAGTGCGCGAGGTTTTGGGGATGGAGGTGCGCATCGCACCGGCGGAGGAATCGCTCTGGTCCAAGGCGTTCGTCATGGAGCGGGAACGGTTCGACGGCGCCGATGTCGCCCATATCATCCTGATGCACGGCGACAAACTCGACTGGGCGAGGGTGCTCGAGCGCTTCGGGCCCTATTGGCGGGTGCTCCTCGCCCACCTGACGTTGTACGGATTCATCTTTCCGTCGGCCCGTTCGAAGGTGCCGGGATGGCTGATGGAGGACCTGCTCGGACGGGCGCGTGACGAGGTTGCCGCTCCCGACGCCGAAGAGCCCGTCTGTTACGGGACATTGCTGTCGTGGTCCCAGTACCTCGGTGACGTTCTCACGGGGTCGTTTCGCGACGCCCGGATTCGTCCCTACGGAACGCTGACCGCCGAGGAGGTCGTGCGGTGGACGGCCTCGGAAAAGAAGTGAGGACAATGACCTCCGTGCTTGAATCCCGATCACTTTATGCCCATATTCCCCCCCATGCGGGTCACTACCTGGACCGAGTACAGCCTGATCATTTCACTCCACCTCGCGCGCCGGGGGCGGACCGGATCCGGGCCCGTGGCCGCCAGAGAGCTAGCCGACATCGAGCGGTTGCCGGCTGATTACGTCGAGCAGATCCTCCTGCGCCTCCGCCGTGCCGGCCTCGTTGAAAGCGTTCGTGGTGCCAAGGGCGGCTACTTTCTCGCCAAGGAGCCTGCGGCCATCTCCGTCCGGGACGTCATGACCGCCTCCGAGCATCAGACCTTCGAAGTCAACTGCGACACTCATCCGGTGGACGCCGAGCGATGTAGCCCGGGTTCCACCTGCAGCATCCGGCCGGTCTGGCATGCCCTTCAGCAGCGCGTGGACGAGCTGCTGGCGAGCATTTCCCTCGCCGACCTGATGAAGCAGGAGCTTCAAGTGCAGGAACTGGTCGGGATCTCTTCGGCGAGCTAGGCATTGCGCCTCAGCCTGCGCCCGGCCGTCTCGGCCGGGCTTTTTTCTTTTCGGATGGGGGACATGGCGGCAGCGACTGATATGGTGATGACTGGCGAACCTGCGCTGTGGCAGGCGGTGGGCAATACTCCGCTTCTGTCATTGGCCTTTCCCGAGGTCGCAGGGGATCGCCTCTGGCTCAAGGCCGAGTGGCTCAATCCGGGTGGCAGCGTCAAGGACCGGACGGCCCGCTCGATTCTCCGTGATGCGATCCGCCGCGGCTTGCTGCCGGGACGGCGGCTGTTGGATGCATCCAGCGGCAACACGGGTATCGCTTACGCCATGCTCGGCGCCGCCGCCGGGATCGACGTCACGATCTGTCTTCCCGGAAACGCCAGCCCGGAGCGGAAGGCGCTGCTCGAGATCTATGGGGCGGAGGTGATCATGACGGATCGCCTCGACGGGACCGAGGGTGCCGCACGCCGGGCCCGGGAACTGGCGGAGCTTGAGCCGGATCGGTACTTCTACGCTGACCAGTACGGGAATCCGGCCAATCCCCAGGCGCACCGGGAGACGACCGGTCCCGAGATCTGGCGCCAGACCGACGGGCGCATCAGCCATTTCGTCGCGGCGATGGGCACGACGGGAACCATGATGGGTACCGGCGGGTATCTGAAAGAGAGAAACCCGGGTGTGACACTGGTGGGCGTTCAACCGGACGGGCCGTTTCACGGACTCGAGGGCCTCAAGCACCTGCGCACGACGTCCGCCCTTCCGACGCTCTACGATCCATCCGTGCCGGACCTGGTGGTCGAGGTGTCCACCGAGACGGCCGATGCGACGGCGCGCCGCCTGGCGCGCGAGGGAATTCTGGTCGGGTGGTCGGCCGGGGCGGCCGTGGCGGCCGGACTCGCCATTCTCCAGCGGGATCCCGAGGCGTACGTGGTGGTCATCGGATGCGACACCGGGGCGCGGTATCTGAGCGAGCCGCACCGTTGGGAGGCGCCATGAGCGTGAGACTGCCCGGCTCCCTGGCAGAGGAGATCCGCCGCCATGGTGAGGGCGCCTATCCAGCCGAGTGTTGCGGCGTCCTCGCTGGGAGGATCGTGGATGGCGCGGTCAAGGAGGTCGTTCGATTGGCGCCGGCCGTCAACAGGCGAACCGACGATCCGCACCGCTATTTGATCGTGCCCGACGACCTGCGCCGCCTCGAGGCGGAACTTGCGTCCGAGGGACTGGAGATCGTCGGCTATTACCACTCGCACCCCGATCACCCGGCGGCGCCCTCGGCCTTCGACGCGGAGCACGCCTGGCCGTGGTACAGTTACGTCATCGTGCGGGTAGAGCAGGGCCGTGGAGCCGATCTCGCCAGCTGGGTGCTGGACGACGATCAGCCGCGGATGCATCCCGAGTCACTCGAAGTTCTGAGCGAGGTGTAGACATGCCCGTGACCGTTTCCATTCCGACTCCGCTGCGCAGCTTCACCGGTGGTCACGATGCCGTGGAGCTGGCCGGGAAGACCGTCGGTGAAGTGCTCGACGGCCTGCTCACGACCCACGCCGGCTTGAAGCGCCACCTGGTGCAGGAGGACGGCCGGCTCCGGACATTCGTCAATCTGTACCTCAACGACACCGACATACGCCAGCTCAAATCCACGGCCACGCCGGTCAGCGAGGGTGACGTGCTCACGATCGTGCCGAGCATCGCCGGCGGCCGACCCGCGGTCGAAACTGCGCTGCCCAAGCTCGCGCATGCCGAAGTCCTGCGGTACTCGCGACACCTGCTGCTTCCGGAAGTCGGGGTCGAGGGCCAGCGGAAGTTGAAGGCCGCCCGGGTGCTCACCATCGGTGCGGGTGGGCTGGGATCGCCGCTCTCGCTCTATCTGGCCGCCGCCGGTGTCGGGACGATCGGCATCGTGGACTTCGATGTCGTCGATCTGACGAACCTTCAGCGACAAATCGTTCATGGCACCGCCACCCTGGGGACGTCCAAGCTCGAGTCCGCCAAGGCTCGGCTCACCGACCTCAATCCCAACGTCAACGTCGAGACCTACGAGGCACGACTGACGTCTGAGAATGCGCTCGACATCATCCGTGAGTACGACATCGTGGTGGATGGGACCGACAACTTCCCCACCCGATATCTGGTGAACGATGCCTGCGTCCTCCTCGGCAAGCCCAACGTCTATGGCAGCATCTTTCGATTCGAGGGTCAGGCGTCGGTGTTCTACGCCAAGGAAGGTCCCTGCTATCGGTGCCTCTACTCCGAGCCGCCCCCTCCGGGACTGGTCCCGAGCTGCGCCGAGGGCGGCGTCCTGGGCGTACTGCCTGGCATCATCGGGAGCATCCAGGCGCTCGAAACCATCAAGTGGATCATCGGCGCGGGCGACTCGCTGGTCGGCCGGCTCTTGCTCTTCGATGCGCTCAAGCTGCGCTTCCGTGAGCTCAAGCTTCGGAAGGACCCCGACTGCCCGATCTGCGGAAACAATCCGACGATTCACGAGCTGATCGATTACCAGGCGTTCTGCGGAATCGGCGCGGAGCCAGACTACAGCGGCCTCGAGATCTCGGTGGAGGATTTCCGGAAAGAACGCGACACGAAGGGCGACAATCTCGTCCTGATCGACGTGCGCGAGCCGCACGAATGGGAGATCGCACACATCGATGGCGCCCGGCTGATTCCCCTGGGACAGCTGCCCGATCGTCTCGGTGAGTTGGACGGCCATGCGGAGATCGTGACCCAGTGCCACAAGGGGAGCCGGTCGATGAAGGCGCTGGAAATCCTGCGTGGGGCCGGCTTCGGCAAGGTCCGCAACCTGGCCGGTGGGATCGATGCCTGGGCGGCGCGGATCGAGCCGGGGATGCCGAGGTACTAGGACGGAGAGGACGGAAAAGACGGAAAGGACGGAGAGGTCGCCTCGAAGCGACCCTCCGTCCTCTCATTTTGACCTTTCCGTCTTTTCCGTCCTTTCCGTCTTCTTGATGCCGAAGGCGGGACTCGAACCCGCACGGGCTTGCGCCCACTGCGCCCTGAACGCAGCGCGTCTACCAGTTCCACCACTTCGGCGAATCGGGCAAGGTAGTCCCCGTGACGGGGTCGGTCAACCCGCGCCGTTGACCAGCCCGAAGTGCTGGCCTATCCTTTGCTTAGGAAAGGTGATGTGACCCGCGATCCCTCCCCTCCCGCCGAGCGCAAACAGTCCGTCGCCCGCAACCCGAAGGCGACGCACGACTACCACATCCTGGACACCTGGGAGTCGGGCATTGTGCTCACCGGTACGGAGGTCAAATCGTTGCGGGACGGGAAGGCGTCCATCAAGGAGGCCTACGCCCGGGTGCGCCGTGGTGAGATCTTCTTGGAAGGCATGAACATCACCCCTTACGAACAGGGGAACCGCTATAACCACGATCCGGTCCGCACCCGCAAGCTTCTGCTCCACCGCAAGGAGATCGAGAGGCTCATCGGCGCGGTGGAGCAGCAGGGGCTCACGTTGATCCCCCTCGAACTGTACTTCAAGAACGGCCGGGCCAAGGTCGCGCTTGCCCTCGGACGCGGCAAAAAGCAGCATGACAAACGGCAAGACCTGAAACGACGGGTCGCCGAGCGTGAGGCTGCCCGGGCCGTCTCCCTCAGGGGACGCCGGTGATCGCTGCCCTCGCCCTCGCGGTCGTACTGGCTGGTCCGGCCAGGGTCCCGGCCGAAGTCACGGTTGCGGGCGCGCGCATCCCCGTCCGCTCGGATCCGTCCGGGGCGGCCGTTGTGCCCGCGAGCCCGCTTCTGCTCGCGCTCCGTGGAACGATCCGGATCGATGGTGGGTGGGCGGAAGTAACTGTCGCACGACAGCCGTTCCGCTTCCTCGTCGGCGCACCGCTGTGTGTCTTCAGCGCACGGCTGGTGCCGCTCGCGGCGCAGGCGTCGATGGCCAGGGACACGCTCTTCCTCCCCTTCCAGTTCGTCGCCGAAATCCTCCCCTACTACCTCGGCGACCGCTATCGCTACGACGAGCGCCTGGCTCGCCTGGACGAGGTCGCGGCGCAGGTGGCGCAGCTGGCCGCGACGGTTCCGGCGCCCGGTGCGCCGGCCCGGCTGCCAAACGGTCTTCGACCCGGCCACGTTGTCACGATCGACCCGGGCCATGGAGGTGTGGATCCGGGGAATCCGGGTATCTTCTTCCCCCGCGGCACCAGAGAGAAGGACGTCACGCTCAAGGTGGGTCTGCTGCTGCGCGAGGAGATGCGCCGACGGGGCGTCTCCGTGCGGATGACACGTACGACCGATACCTTGATCGCGCTGGGAGACCGCGGCGGCTACTGTACCGAGGCCTGCGATCTCTTCGTCAGTCTCCACGTCAACGCGCTCAAGCGCCGGCCCGGCTTCACGTACATTCGAGGATACGAGACGTACTTTCTCGCCGAAGCAAAAACCGAGGAAGCCGCCCGGGTGGCGCAGATGGAAAACGACGCGGTCCGGTTCGAGACCGAGCCTGACGCGGCGGGTCCCGTCGGGGGCCTCGATTTCATCCTCAAGGATCTTCAGTTGAACGAGCACCTCCGCGAATCGGCCCGCGTCGCCGAGCTGGTCCAGAAAGGCCTCGGCACCGTGCATACCGGCGAGAGCCGCGGAGTGAAACAGGCGGGCTTCATGGTCCTCACCACGGCCCGCCGCCCGGCGATCCTGGTCGAGATGGGCTATAGCACCAATCCGCAAGACGGTCACTTCCTGACGACGACGGCGACGCAACGATCGATGGCCTCCGCCATCGCCGACGCGATCGTCGCGTATCTCCTCGAGTACGAGCGCAAGACCACCGCCGCCCGCGACTCGGGGGCCGCGCGGTGAACCGAGGCGCCGGTCTCCGGCGCGTACCCGGTCTGGCCATCGTGGCGGCCCTGCTCGTGGGCTGCGTCTACTACAACGGCATGTACAACACCAACCGGCTCGTGCGATCGGCACGGAAAGCCGAGCGCGAGGGCAAGCCCTTCGAGGCGTCCAACCTCTGGGGTCAGGTCATCACGCGCGCGGAGTCGGTGGAGGTCCGGCACCCGCACAGCAAGTACGCCCCACAGGCCGCCGTCCTGCGCGGGCTCGCGATGTCTCGCCTCGGCCAGTGCGCTGCTGCCGTCTCCCCCCTCAGCCAGGCAACGCTGCTCCCCGCCGGCGACCTCGCCGAAGAGGCGACCCTCGCGCTGGGGCGCTGCCAGATGGAAACGGGTGACCCGGCCTCCGCCGACCTGGCCTTCAGCGGGCTCATCGACAGCGAGGACAAGTATGTCCGCGCGGAGGCTCGATACCAGCACGGACGCGCGCTCCGGATGACCGGGCATTACGACCAGGCGGTCGTGATTCTTCGGGACGAGCAGGGTCCCCGCGCGGCGGACGAGCTCCTCATCGCGCTCGCAGGGGCGGGCCGGGATCCCGAGACGGATTCGCTGGCCCGTGTGCTCCTCTCCAGCGGCGACACGACCCGGAAGTGGGACTCCCTGGTGGTGGCGGTCGGTCGGGCGAATCCTGGAGCCGCGGGGCGACTCGTGGATGGACTCGGCTCCGTGCCCAGCACCCCGTCCTCGATCCGGGGCCGGAGATTGTATGAGGATGCGATCCGTTTGGAGTCGGTGGACACGGCCCGCGCCATGGCCAGGTTCGAAGAGGCGGCGCGCATTGGTAAGGGGACCGAAGGCGGCGAGCGCGCGTCGCTTCGCCTCGTACGACGCGACATCGCGCACGCCGGTTCGGTCGGGGAGCTCGGACCCCCGGCGGACACGCTCCGCCGTCTCGGATCACAGGCCGTCGCGACGGGCGGCGAGATCGGTCAGCTCCTCGGAGCCGTGACCCGCGTGCGTGTCGCCGCTGATTCCGGCGGACCCGAGTTTTCCCAGGGCGATCTTCGACTGTTCCTGGCCGGCGAGGTGGCGAGGGATTCGCTCAGGGCTCCGATGGTGGCGGGAGAGCTGTTCCGACGCATCCTCGAGCAGTGGCCCGAGTCGCCCTACGCCCCGAAGGCATTGCTCGCCGCCGAAGGCCTCGATTCGACGCTGTCCGATTCCGCGCAGGTTCTCCTCGCCGATCGCTATCGGGACAATCCCTACGTGGCGATGCTGCGCGGAGAGCCGGCCGATGGATACCGCGTGCTCGAGGATTCGTTACTCGCCTTCGCGGCGACCTTGCCCGTCGGTCGCCCGGCGACGCCGGGAGTCCGCCGCCGCCAGGGCCAGCCACCCGCTGCCACTCCCCCCGGCGCGGTTCGCCGTCCGCGCGAGCTCGACGTCCCGGACGAGCAGTCCGGCGGGCGTCGCGTCGAACAGTGAGGGCGGCCAGGGACCTCTCCAGGACCGTCTTTGGCCGCCGATTTCAGAATCCACTCCTGCTGGCCGCCGGCACGGCGGGATTCGGCCGTGAGCTCGACGGGGTCATGGATCTCGATCGGCTCGGTGGTCTCGTCACGAAAGCCGTGTCCCGCGTGCCACGCGCGGGAAACCCACCGCCCCGGGTCGCCGAGTTCCGCGGTGGCATGCTCAACTCGGTCGGACTCGCCAATCCCGGGCTGGAGCGGGTCCGTCTCGACGAGCTGCCATGGCTGGGCGCGCGGCTGCGGCAGGCTCGGGTGCTGGTGAACGTCGTGGGCTTTACCGTCGAGGAGTACGGCGAGGTCGCGGCGGGGCTCGACGGCATTCCGGGAATCACCGCCCTGGAGCTCAACCTGTCCTGTCCCAATACCAGTGCGGGTGGGATCGAGTTCGGTGCCGACGCGGAGTGCGTTCGCCACATCGTCTCCCTGTGCCGACGCAAGACCTCACTCCCACTCGCCGCGAAGCTCTCGCCAGTGCTTCCCGATATCGCGGGGATGGCGCTCGTGGCCCGAGACGCCGGAGCCGATGCAGTCACGGTGGTCAACACCATGCCTGGCCTCCTCTTCGGCGAAGACAACGCGCCCAGGTTGGGGCAGGGAAATGGTGGGGTCAGCGGCCCCGCGCTCCTGCCGCTCGGGGTGTTGGCAGTGGCCCGCATCGTCGAGCGAACCGACGGGATGCCGGTGATCGGGGTGGGCGGGGTGAGGTCGGCGGCGGACGTGGAACAGTACCTGCGAGTGGGTGCCTGTCTGGTCGGCGTCGGCACCGCGGCCCTGGCCGACCCGCGTCTGCCGGAGCGCATCGTGGCCGATCTGGAGAACCGGGATGGCTGAGCTGATTGTGGCCCTCGACGTTCCGCACGGTGCCGCCGCGCTCGCCTTGCTCGATCGCCTGCCCGACGTTCGATGGGTGAAGGTGGGCCCGGTGCTGATGACCCGGGAGGGTCCTGAGCTCATACGCGAGCTGGCGGGCCGCTCGCTCGATGTGTTTCTCGACCTCAAGTGGCACGACATTCCGAACACGGTGGCGGAGGCGGTCGCCGGCGCGCGAGACCTCGGAGTCGCGATGGCGACCCTCCACACCACCGGTGGCTGGTCGATGATGGCGGCGGCGGCGCAGGCGGCGGGCCCGGAATTGTCGCTGGTCGGCGTCACGGTGCTCACATCCCACGACGCCGCGTCCTACGGCCGGGCGGTCGGTCGCCAGGACGTGGACCTCGAGCGGGAGGTGGGCCGGTTGGCCGACGAGGCCGCGGCTGCGGGGTTGTCGGGTGTCATCTGCTCGCCCCGCGAGATCGCTCTCGTCCGGAGCCGGTTGGGCGACGGTGCACGGATCGTGGTGCCCGGTATCCGCCGGCGCACCGATGCGGCGGGAGATCAGGCTCGCGTGGCGACCGCCACCGAGGCCGTTCAGGCGGGCGCGACGCATCTGGTCGTCGGGCGCCCGGTCATCCAGGCGGCGGATCCGGCGGCCGCGTTCAACGAGTTCCTCGAGGAGGCGCAGTGCATCGGTTCCTGATCGCGGCGGCCCTTCTGCTGGGGATACGGGTTGGCCACGCCCAAGGCGCGCCCCCTTCCGCCGAGGCGCAAGCGCTCCACGAAGCGGCGGAGCAGGCTCGGCGCGCCTGGTTTGCGCATGACGCGAACGCGCTCGTGGCCGATAGCCCGCGCCTGCAGGTGCAGCTCCCGGGTGCGGACCCCTCCGCGGCGCTCGAGCCCGCCCAGGCGGCGGCCCTGATTGCTGACTACCTGGCGTCCGCCCAGGAGGTCGAAACGGTCGTGCGTGCTGCCCGGGAGGTCGAGGGGGGACGGGGGTATGTGGAGCTTCAGCGCCGGTACCGGGTGTCCGGAACCCAGGACGTGCGGAGCCAGAGTCTGCTGTTGGGGTACCGTCAGGGTCGATCGGGCTGGCTGCTGGTCGAGCTCAGGGTCGTGGGGTAGTCCGCTGGGCTAAAATCCGCTAAGTCGTCAGCCTTGCACCACTTCGAGGGGGAGGATATATTGGGCAGCTAGTCCTAAAACTGGTCCCCGGAGACTTCGCGTGAAGGTTCGTTCCAGCGTCAAGCCGATTTGCGAGCACTGCAAGGTCGTCAAGCGACAAGGCGTGACCCGCATCATCTGCAAGCGCAATCCCAAACATAAGCAGCGGCAGGGCTAATCATGGCGCGCATCGCAGGCGTCGATCTCCCGCGCGAGAAGCGCGTCGAGACCGCGCTGACGTACATCTACGGTATCGGCCGCCCCACGAGCGCGCGCATCCTCGGTGAAACCGGCGTGAGTCCGGACACCCGAGTGCGCGATCTCTCCGACACGGAAGTCGCCCGTCTCCGCCAGATCATCGAGCGGTCGGTCAAGGTCGAGGGCGCGCTCCGCACCGAAATCGCCATGAACATCAAACGGCTCATGGACATCGGGAGCTATCGGGGCATCCGTCATCGCCGCGGACTGCCGGTGCGCGGCCAGCGGACTCACACCAATGCCCGGACCAAGAAGGGTCCTCGGCGTGCCATCGCCGGCAAGAAGAAAGTGACCAAGAAGTAAATGACTGCTCCTGCGTCTCCCACGCCGGCAAAGGCGCCGGCCGCCAAGCGCGCCAAGAAGGTCGTCGAGTCCGAGGGCATCGCCCACATCTCGGCCACGTTCAACAACCTCCTCATCACGATCACCGACATGCGGGGCAACACGCTCGCGTGGGGATCGGCGGGGAAGGCCGGGTTCAAGGGCTCCAAGAAGTCCACGCCGTTCGCGGCCACCGTCGCCGCCGAGAACTGCGGCCGTGAAGCGATGAACCTCGGGCTGCGCCGCGTGCACGTCCGGGTCCAGGGTCCGGGCAGTGGCCGTGAGTCGGCCATCCAGGCGCTCGCGTCGGTGGGGCTTCGCGTGGTGTCGATTCGCGATGTCACGCCGATCCCGCACAACGGTTGCCGTCCTCCCAAGAAGCGGCGGGTCTGAGCCATGTCGAGATACGTTGGCCCGAGCTGCCGCCTCTGCCGCCGCGAGGGCGTCAAGTTGTTCCTGAAGGGCCCCAAGTGCCTCACCGAGAAGTGCCCCGTCGAACGTCGCGCGTACGCGCCGGGACAGCACGGGCAGTCCGGCGGGCGCCAGCGCAAGGCGTCCGAGTACGCCAAACAGATGCGGGAAAAGCAGAAAGTGAAGCGGATGTACGGCCTCTCCGAGCGCCAGTTCCGCAATACGTTCGACTCCGTCACTCGGGAACCGGGCGTCAAGGGAACGAACCTGCTCGTCGCCCTCGAGAGCCGACTCGACAACATCGTGTACCGGATGGGTTTTGCCTCGAGCCGCAAGGCGGCCCGGCAGCTCATTGCACACGGGCATGTCGAGGTGAACGGCCATCGGGTCGACATACCCGCGTATCACGTCGTTCCGGGTGAGGAAGTGCGAGTGGCTCCGGCCAGTCGCGAGAATGTGTCGGTCAAGCTCGCACAGGAGTACGCGACGCGCGGACAGCCGGTCTCGTGGATCTCGGTCGACGCCGACAAGGCGGCCGGCCGTGTCACCGAGCGCCCGACCCGCGACGCGATCCCGATCAACGCCCAAGAACAGCTCATAGTCGAGCTCTACTCCAAGTGACCATGA
Source organism: Gemmatimonadales bacterium (assembly GCA_036559745.1). Classification (GTDB taxonomy): domain Bacteria; phylum Gemmatimonadota; class Gemmatimonadetes; order Gemmatimonadales; family GWC2-71-9; genus CAVVWJ01. The sequence continues at coordinate 11,092 of DATBSO010000078.1, forward strand.
CCATTGACCTGACCGGTTTGGTTCGCCCCCACCTCGTCGAGATGACGAAGCGGGACGACAACCCGAACGCCGCCGAGTTCCGCCTCCAGCCTCTGGAGCGTGGGTTCGGCTACACGCTTGGTAATTCTCTTCGCCGGCTCCTCCTCTCGTCGCTCCGTGGCAGCGCGGTCTGGGGCTTCCGCCTCGACGGCGTCGTCCACGAGCACCAGACGGTGCAGGGCGTGCTCGAGGACGTGCATCAGGTCGTGCAGCGCCTGAAGGCGCTCACGCTGGTGATGGCCGAGGACGTGGACGAGGCCGTGCTCCACGTTCGCCGCGACGGGGCAGGCCCTGTCTACGCGCGCGATATCCAGGAGCACGGCTCGGTGACCGTCAAGAATCCCGACCACCTGCTCTTCACGCTCCAGGACGACCGCGAGGTCAGCATGGAGCTGTACGTGAACAAGGGTCGCGGCTACGTCGAGGCCGAGATGCATCCGGCCGACCGGTCACTGCCGGTCGACCTGGTTCGCATCGACGCCATCTACAATCCGGTCCGTCGCGCCAACTTCGCGGTGGCGGAGACGCGCGTCGGCCAGCGCACCGACTACGACCGGCTCACGGTCTCGGTCGAGACCAACGGCACCATCACGCCGGAAGACGCCATCGCGTATGCGGCGGCGCTCGCGCAGGTCCACTTCCAGTACTTCGTGGACTTCGGCAAGGTGCCCACCATGCGCGATGCGGCGGCTCCGGCCGGCGCCGGCGCGGGCGGCAATCTGCGCCAGCGGCTCGCGCGTCCCATCGACGATTTCGGTCTGTCGGTGCGGTCGCTCAATTCGCTCAAGAACTCGAACATCCGCACGCTGAAGGATCTCGTGGAGTTCTCCGAGGACGATCTCCTCAAGGTCAAGAACGTCGGGGAGAAGGCCCTCGGCGAGATCGCCGAGCTGCTCCAGCGTGAGGGGCTCAACTTCGGGATGGGCTTCGAGGACGCCGACGGCGAGCTTCGGATCGTGCGGCCGGGCAATGCGCCGGTGGCACAGCCGTCCGCCGGCGCCGGGGAGTCGCTCTAAATGCGCCACCGCGCCAAGGGTCGCCAGCTCTCGCGCACCTCAACGCATCGGCGGGCGCTGCTCAACAACATGGCCACGAGCCTGTTCGAGCATGGCCGCATCATCACCACCGAAGCCAAGGCCAAGGAGCTGCGGCCGTTCGCCGAAAAGCTCATCACGCTGGCCCGTCGCGGCGATCTGCACGCGCGCCGTCTGGTGGCGCGCCGGATCAAGAGCCGCGAGACGCTGTCGCGTCTGTTCAGCGAAATCGGACCGCGGTTCGCGGCCCGGCCCGGCGGCTACACGCGGATTCTCAAGCTTGGCCACCGGGACGGTGACGGCGCGGACGTCGCGCGGATCGAGTTGCTCTCCGAGTGACCGGCGTTCCGGCTCGTGGAAATACGAAAGGGGACCCTCGGGTCCCCTTTTTTCGGTCGGTACGTCGGGCCGCGCTGTTAGACGGCGGCGGGAGTGCGCGGAGCTTTCACGACGCGGTTACTCTTCAGGCACTGCGTGCATACCCGTACTCTGCGCGGCGCCCCATCCACCAGCACGCGCACGGTCTGGAGATTGGGATACCAGCGCCGCTTGGAGCGATTGTTGGCGTGGCTGACGTTGTTGCCGGTAACCGGCCCCTTGGCGCACACGGAACACACCCGTGCCATAGCGATCCATCCTTCGAAGAGTCTCTGACGAACACCCGGAGCCCCCAAAGCTAACGTGCCGCAATCCATGACACAACCTCGTATCCGGGGCGGACATGCCTAAGGCGCTCATCACCGGGGTTACCGGCCAGGACGGGTCCTACCTCGCCGAGTTCCTGCTCTCCAAGGGCTATCAGGTCGTGGGCATGGTGCGTCGGACCAGCCACGACAGCTACGAGCGGATCGATCACCTGCTCGACCGGATCGAGGTGGTCGCCGCCGACCTGCTCGACCAGCACTCACTCACGGTGGTGCTCCAGGAGACCCGTCCGGACGAGGTCTATAACCTGGCCGCCCAGTCGTACGTGCCCACGTCGTGGACCCAGCCCGTCCTCACCGGCGAGTTCACCGCGCTCGGCGTCACCAGAATCCTCGAAGCCATCCGGCTGGTGCACCCGAGAGCCCGGTTCTACCAGGCCAGCTCGTCCGAGATGTTCGGCAAGGTGACCGAGACTCCCCAGAGCGAGTCGACCTCGTTCTACCCACGATCACCCTACGGGGTCGCCAAGGTCTACGGCCACTGGATCACGGTGAACTACCGGGAGTCGTACGATCTCTTCGCCGTGAGCGGGATCCTCTTCAATCACGAGTCTCCGCGGCGCGGCATCGAGTTCGTCACCCGCAAGGTGACCGACGGCGTGGCGCGCATCAAGTTGGGACTGGCCAAGGAGCTTCGCCTGGGCAACCTCGACGCGCGGCGCGACTGGGGCTACGCGGGAGACTACGTCGAGGCGATGTGGCTCATGCTGCAGCAGCGGGTGCCGCGGGACTACGTGATCGGTACCGGCGAGACCCACAGCGTACGCGAGCTGGTCGACCTCGCCTTCTCCCGCGTCGGTCTCGACTACCGCGACTTCGTCGTGTCTGACCCCAAGTACTACCGCCCCGCGGAGGTGGACCTTCTGCTCGCCGATCCGCGGCTGGCGCGGAAGGAGCTCGGGTGGACGACCCGAGTCACCTTCAAGGAGCTGGTCGAGATGATGGTGGATGCCGACATGGCGCGGCTCAGCGCCAGCCTGAGCGCGCATCGATGAGGGTGCTGGTCACCGGGGCCGACGGGTTCGTCGGTCGATACTTGGTGCGCAGGCTGGTCGGAGCGGGTGACGTGGTGGGGGCGGCGTGCCGGCCGGTGGGACACCGTGTCGATTGGTCGGCGGTGGCGCCTGGCGCAGCGGTCGAGCCGATCCCCTTCGAGATCACCGATGCGGAGTCGGTGGAGGGAGCGCTGGGCTGGCGACCGGAGGCGGTGATCCACCTCGCGGCCGTCGCCTCGACGAGGGAAGCGCGGCGCGACCCGGCGGCGGCGTGGCTGGTGAACGCGGTGGGAACGTCGCGGCTCGTCGCGGCCGCCGCGGGGCTTCGAGAATCCGGGGCCGGCGATCCGCTGGTGCTCGTCGTGTCGAGCGGCGAGGTCTACGGCGCCGGCCCGCGGACCGCGCGGGTGGAATCCGACCCGCTGCTGCCCCAGTCTCCCTACGCGGCCAGCAAGGTGGCCGCCGAGGTCGCGGCGATGGAGGCGTGGCGTCGCACGGGGTTGCGGGTCGTCGTCGCCCGACCCTTCACACACACGGGACCGGGGCAGACCACAGTGTACGTGCTTCCGGGATGGGTCGAGCGGCTGCGAGAGGCCAAGGTGTCGGGCGCCGCCGTGGTGTCCACCGGAAATCTCGAGCCGGTGCGCGACCTGCTCGACGTACGTGACGTGGTCGACGCCTACCGGCTGCTCGTGGCGCACGGCACGCCGGGAGAGGTGTACAACGTCTCGCGCGGCGAAGGGTCGTCGCTGGCGGAGCTGTTCGATCGGCTGCGCGGCGTGATCGGCACCGTCGCGGCGCCGTGTCCCGACCCGTCGCTGATGCGGGGCAACGACATACCGTACCTGGTGGGTGATTCGACGAAGCTTCGGCGCGCCACCGGCTGGACGCCGGCGATTACGCTGCAACAGACTCTGCAGGAGCTGGTGGATGCCCAAGCGGACTGACCTCAAGACGATCCTGCTCATCGGCTCCGGCCCCATCGTCATCGGACAAGGCGCGGAGTTCGACTACTCGGGTACCCAGGCGGTGCGCGCCTTGAAAGAGGAAGGGTACCGGGTCGTCCTGGTCAATTCGAATCCCGCGACGATCATGACCGACCCGGAGCTGGCCGACCGCACCTACGTGGAGCCGGTGACGCCGGAGTGGGTGGCCAAGGTGATCGAGCGCGAGCGCCCCGACGCGCTGCTGCCTACGATGGGAGGGCAGACGGCGCTCAACGTGGCCATGGCACTGCAGCGCGACGGGACGCTCGCCAAGTACGGCGTTGAGCTGATCGGCGCCAACGAGCGCGCGATCCGTCTGGCCGAGGACCGGCAGGAATTCTCGGAGGCGATGCGGAGGATCGGGCTGGCGACACCGCAGGGGCGCACGGTGCGCACGCTCGATGAGGCGCTCGAGGCCGTCGAGATCACGGGTTACCCGGCGATCCTGCGCCCGTCCTTCACCCTGGGCGGCACCGGCGGCGGCATCGCCTACAACCTCGAGGAGTTCGAAACCCTGATCCGGCGCGGGCTCGAGCTCTCGCCGGTCGGCTCGGTGCTGGTGGAGCGGAGCATCATCGGCTGGAAGGAATTCGAGCTCGAGGTGATGCGGGATGGGGCCGACAACGTCGTCATCGTCTGCTCCATCGAGAACCTCGATCCAATGGGCGTCCATACCGGCGATTCCATCACGGTCGCCCCCGCGATGACGCTCACCGACCGCGAATACCAGGTCATGCGCGACGCGTCCATCCGCATCATTCGCGAGATCGGCGTCGCGGCCGGCGGGTGCAACATCCAGTTCGCAGTGGACCCGGCGACCGGTGAGCAGCTCGTGATCGAGATGAATCCGCGTGTCTCACGCTCCTCGGCGCTCGCGTCGAAGGCCACGGGATTCCCGATCGCGCGCATCGGGACCAAAGTGGCGGTCGGCTACCGCCTCGACGAGCTCCCCAACGACATCACTCGGACGACGCCGGCGTCGTTCGAGCCGGTCCTCGACTACGTGGTGGTGAAGATTCCCCGGTTCGCGTTCGAGAAGTTCCCCGCGGCCGATCCCACGCTCACGACGCAGATGAAGTCGGTGGGCGAGGCGATGGCTATCGGACGGACCTTCAAGGAGGCCTTCCAGAAGGGACTTCGCGGTCTCGAGACGGATCGGATCGGGTGGGTCACCGGCGCTACGGCGGCCGACGACCGTCTCCAGGACGAGACCCTGCCGAGCGTGCTGGCCGCGCTTCGCACGCCGACGCCGGAGCGCGTCTTCCAGATCAAGCGGGCCTTCCAGCTCGGCGCATCGGTCGACGACGTCGCCGAGCGTACCCGGATCGATCCCTGGTTTCTCTATCAGATGGCGGAGATCCTGGAGGCGGAACGGGACTGGGCCACCCGGGTGCCGAGCGGCAACGACGACGTCGAGCGCGCGGCGATGCGGCGGATGAAGCGACTGGGCTTTTGCGATCGCCAGCTCGCCGAAGTCCGGCAGACCACCGAGGAGGTGGTGCGGCGCGAGCGGCACCGGCTGGGCTTGCGGCCGGCGTACAAGACCGTCGACACCTGCGCGGGGGAATTCCCCTCCTCGACGCCGTACCTCTACTCGTCGTACGACGAGGAGAACGAGGCACACGCCGCGGGCGACCGGACCGTGGTGATCCTCGGGAGCGGCCCCAACCGCATCGGGCAGGGAGTCGAATTCGACTACTGCTGCGTCCGGGCGGCGATGGCGTTCCGCGAGCTGGGATATCGGACCGTGATGGTGAACTCCAACCCGGAAACCGTGTCCACCGACTTCGACATCTCGGATGCCCTGTACTTCGAGCCGTTGACGCTGGAAGACGTCCTCGAAATCGTCGCGGTCGAGCGTCCCATTGGTGTCGTCGTCCAGCTCGGAGGGCAGACCCCGCTGCGCCTCGCCCGCGGTCTCGAGCGCGAGGGGGTGGCCATCCTGGGGACCTCGCCCGAGGCAATCGACCTCGCCGAAGACCGCGGCCGGTTCGAGGCGCTCACCCGGGAGCTCGGGGTCGCGCAGCCGCCCAGCGGGATCGCGCACTCGGTCGAAGAGGCGGTGGCGGTGGCGGCACGGGTCGGGTACCCCGTGCTCGTGCGCCCGTCCTACGTTCTCGGCGGCCGGGCGATGGAAATCGTCTATGACGATGCGTCGCTGCGGAGCTACTTCGCGCGGGCGGTGCGGGTGGCGCCGGAGCATCCGGTGCTGATCGACAGCTTTCTCGAGGATGCCTTCGAGGCGGATGTCGACGCCATCGCCGACGGAAGCCGCTGTGTCATCGGCGGAGTCATGCAGCACATCGAAGACGCCGGGATCCACTCGGGCGACTCCGCCTGTGTGCTGCCTCCCTATCTCATCACCGAGGACCAGGTCGAGGAGATGCGGCGGCACACCCGCGCCTTCGCCGAGCGGCTCGGGGTGGTTGGCCTGCTCAACGTCCAATACGCCATCAAGCACGGAGTGGTGTACGTGCTTGAGGTGAACCCGCGCGGCTCACGCACCATCCCATTCGTCTCCAAGACGACGGGTGTGCCGCTCGCGAGTCTCGCCGCGGCCATCATGGTGGGACAGACGCTCGACGAGCTGGGCCTGCACGACGACGTCCTCCAGCCCTACGTCTCGGTCAAGGAGGCCGTGTTCCCGTTCAGCAAGCTGCAAGGGGTGGATCTCATCCTCGGGCCCGAGATGCGCTCGACCGGCGAGGTGATGGGGATCGCCGATTCCTTCGGGATGGCCTTCGCCAAGGCGCAGATCTCCGCCGACGGTGCGCTGCCGCTCGAGGGCGCGATCTTCGTCACGGTCAACGATCACGACAAGGCCAACGTCACCCCGATCGCCCGGCGGTTCCACGGTCTGGGCTTCCGGGTGCTGGGTACCGAGGGAACGGCCCGCTACCTTCGCGCGCGCGGCATCCCGACCGAACGGGTCCTCAAGGTGCACGAGGGTCGCCCCAACGCGATCGACCTGCTGGTGTCGGGTCAGATCCAGCTCCTGATCAATACGCCGCTCGGCAAGCTCAGCCAGCAGGACGACTACACGATCCGGCGAGCCGCGCTCCAGCATCGGGTTCCCTATACCACCACCCTCTCCGGCGCGTCGGCGGCGTGCGACGCCATCATCGCGCTCCGCAGCCGCGCCGGCGAGGTCCGATCGCTGCAGGAGTGGCACGCCCTCGCGAGGGAGATGTCGCCCGAATGGACCGGGTGACCGCGCGAGCCCCGGCGTTCGCCCAGGCGGTGCGGGAACGGATCCGGGGGCAGGTGAAGGAAGCGGAGCCGCTCGCGCGTTACTCGACCTACCGCATCGGCGGCCCGGCGACAGTGGTCTTGCCCGCGGTACCGGACGACGTGGGCATCGCGATGCGATTGGCGCACGAGGCCGGGGTTCCCACCTTCGCTCTCGGCCTCGGCTCGAACATCCTGCTGCCCGATGCCGGCCTCGACGCGCTGGTCATTCGCCTTGGCAAGGGTCTCGACCAGCTGCGACAGGACGGAGATCTGTGGACGGTCGGCGCCGGCCTTCCCGCGCCGCTCGCCGCCCGCCGAACCGCGGCGGCCGGATATGCCGGCCTCCACATCTTCGTCGGCGTGCCGGGGACGGTCGGTGGCGGCGTGTACATGAACGCCGGCTGCCACGGCGGCGACTGGTCCGACGTCGTCGAGCGCGTCACCGTCGTGAACGCGCGGGGGGAGGACGCGGTCGTCCCCCGTGCCGCCGTGCCGTTTTCCTACCGGCGGAGTGGTCTCGAAGGCAGGATCGTCCTGGAAGCCACCGTGCGACTGCGCCCCGAAGCGCAGGAACGACTCGAGGAAGAGATCACCGAGATGTTCGAATGGCGTCAGAACGGGACGCCGTTCAATCAGCCGTGCTGCGGGAGCGTCTTCAAGAATCCCTCAGGGCCGAGCTGGAAGCGTGAGAGCGGGCCCCGGACGGCAGGGCAGCTCATCGAGGCCGCGGGCCTCAAGGGCCGCAGGGTGGGGGGAGCGGAGGTGTCGCCGATGCATGCCAACTACTTCGTGAATACCGGCGACGCCACCGCGGCCGACGTGCGAGGCCTCATCGAGCTGGCGCAGCGCGAGGTCGAAGCGCGATTCGAGGCGCGACTGGAGCCCGAAGTGAAGATGATCGGGAGCTGGGGGGAATACCTGAATGATGAGAAGGGAGAAGGGTAAACCTTTTCTCCTTTCTCCCTTCTCCATTCTCCTTTTTCCGGGGTCTCATGACCGACTATTTCGTCCACGAGTCCAGCTACGTCGACGACGGCGCCACCATCGGCCGCGGCACGAAGATCTGGCACTTCTGCCACATCCTTCCCGGCGCCGTCATCGGCGAACGCTGCAATCTGGGCCAGAATGTGGTGGTCATGGGTGGGGCGAAGCTTGGCAGCAACGTGAAGGTTCAGAACAATGTCTCGATCTACGAGGGCGTCATCCTCGAGGACGACGTGTTCTGCGGACCGAGCTGCGTGTTCACCAACGTCACCAATCCGCGGAGCCACGTGCCTCGGAAGTCGGAATACCAGCAGACCCTCGTCCGTCGCGGCGCCTCGATCGGGGCCAATGCCACGATCGTTTGCGGCGCCACGCTGGGTGAATACTGCTTCATCGGAGCCGGGGCGGTGGTCCGTGGTGAGGTTCCGGCCCATGCGCTGATGGTCGGGGTGCCCGCCCGGCAGACCGGCTGGATGTGTCAATGCGGCGTCAGATTGCGGCTGCAGAACGGGTCCGGAACCTGCGTGGCGTGCGGCGCCGCGTATCGCGAAGAGGGGGGGCGTCTCCGTCAGATTGACCCTCCCGCTCAACGCGGCTAACTTCATCGGCTGCCGAATGTTGCGCTCTTCTTACCAGGGATCTACGATGAACGTGCCGTTGCTGGATCTGGTGGCTCAGTACCGCAACATCAAGGACGAGGTGTTGCCCGCTTTGATGGCCGTGATAGAGCGTCAGGCATTCATCATGGGCGCCGAGGTCGGCCAGCTCGAGGCTGCCGTCGCCAAGCTGTCCGAAACCAAGCATGCCATCGGTTGCGCGAGTGGGACCGACGCGCTCCTGCTGCCCTTGCGCGCCCTCGACCTCCGTCCGGGGGACGAGGTCATTACGACGCCGTTCACGTTCTTCGCCACCGGCGGCGCCATCCATAACGCCGGGGCCACGCCGGTGTTCGTGGACATTGATGCCGGGACCTTCAACATCTCGCCCGCGGCCATCGACGCGGCGATCACGCCCCGGACCCGCGCGATCATCGCGGTCCACCTGTTCGGCCAGATGGCTGCGATGGAGCAGATACTTCCCATCGCCGCCCGGCACGGAATCGCTGTCATCGAGGATGCGGCGCAGTCCATTGGCGCGCGACGGCGGATCGACGGTACGTGGCGCATGGCGGGCTCCCTCGGGACGGTCGGGACGTTCTCGTTCTTCCCGAGCAAGAACCTGGGCGGGTTCGGTGACGGGGGCATGATGGTCACGCAGGACGACGCGCTGGCGGAGCGGCTCGGCCGGCTCCGTCTACACGGCGGCTCGCGGCAATACCACCATGAGGAGGTCGGGTTCAACAGTCGTCTGGACACCCTCCAGGCGGCGGTGCTGCTCGCCAAGCTCCCGCACCTCGCCGAGTGGAGTACCGCGCGCAGGCAGCACGCGGAGCGGTACACCGACGCCTTCCGTCACCACCCGGCGGTGTGTCCGCCACGGATCGATCCGGCAAACGAGTCGATCTACAACCAGTATACGATTCGCGTGCCCCGCCGAGATGCACTGCAGGCGCATCTCAGGGCGCGCGGCATCGGCCATTCGATTTACTACCCGCTGGCGCTTCACCTTCAGCCGTGCTTTGCCCACCTGGGCTACGTTCGCGGCAGCCTGGCCGTGAGCGAGGAGGCGACGCAGACCGTCATCTCCCTGCCGGTCTACCCCGAGATGACCACTCAGCAGCAGGATATGGTCTGCGAGACGGTCCTGGAGTTTTACGAATGAGCGGAGGCTTCGCCGAGGACCTGATCGGGAAGGCCAAGCGCCGTGAGGCGCTTTTCGGCATCGTGGGCCTGGGGTACGTGGGACTTCCCCTCGCGGTCGAGCTGGCACTCGCGGGGTACCGGGTACTTGGCTTCGATATCCAGCAGAAGGTGGTCGACGGACTGAACGCCGGGAAATCCCACGTCAAGGACGTGACCGACGAGCAGCTCCAGAAGGTCGTGAAGACCGGGCGCTTCAGCGCAACCACCGACATGACGCGACTGGGCGAGCCGGACGCGATCTCGATCTGCGTGCCCACGCCGCTCTCCAAGTTCAAGGATCCCGACGTCAGCTTCATCGTCGCGGCCACCGATGCCATCAAGCGCACGCTCCGCCGTGGTCAGGCCATCATCCTCGAGAGCACCACCTATCCCGGCACGACGCGGGAGATCATGCAGCCGGCGCTCGAGGGCACCGGGCTCGAGGTGGGCCGGGACTTCTTTCTCGCGTTCAGCCCCGAGCGGGTGGATCCGGGTAATCCGTCGTACGGGACGCGGAACACACCCAAGGTGGTCGGCGGTATCACCGACGACTGCCGGCGCGTCGCCGTGGCGCTCTACCAGCCGGCGATCGACACGCTGGTGCCGGTGTCGACCACCGAGGCGGCCGAGCTGGTCAAGCTGTTGGAGAACACCTTCCGAAGCGTGAACATCGGGTTGGTGAACGAGATGGCGATTGTCTGCGACAAGTTGGGCGTGGACGTCTGGGAGGTGATGGAGGCCGCGGCTACCAAGCCGTTCGGGTTCATGAAATTCCTGCCGGGCCCCGGACTCGGCGGACACTGCATTCCCATCGACCCCCACTATCTCGCGTGGAAGATGAGGGGGCTCAACTACAAGACCCGCTTCATCGACCTCGCCGGCGAGCTCAATACCGAGATGCCGCTTTTCTGGGTGCGAAAGGCTGCCGAGGCGCTCAACAGTCGCGGCAAGGCGGTCCGCGGCGCGAAGGTGCTCGTCCTCGGCGTGGCGTACAAGCGCGACATCGACGACCTCCGGGAGAGCCCGGCTCTCGATATCATCCGGCTCCTCGAGGGACAGGGCGCGACGGTCTCCTACCACGACCCCCACGTCCCGTCGTTCAGCGAGGACGGTCACGAGTTCCACTCGGTCCCCCTGACGCCGGAGCTGGTGGCCCAGGTGGACTGCGTCTTCATCGTGACCGACCACACGCAGGTCGACTACCGGATGATCAAGCGCCAGGCCAAGCTGATCGTCGACACCCGGAACGCAATCCCGAAAGAGGCTTGAGATGCACGTAGCGGTGATCGGAAGCGGATACGTGGGCCTGGTGGCCGGCGCCTGCCTGGCGGAGACCGGAAACGACGTCATCTGCGTCGACAACGACGCGGGGAAGATCGCCCGGTTGCAACGCAACGAGATCCCGATCTACGAGCCGGGCCTCGAGCCGATGGTCCGCCGGAACCAGGAAGAAGGGCGACTCACGTTCACGACCGATCTCGGGGCCGCGGTCAAGAGCGCGCGCGTCATCTTCATCGCGGTCGGCACGCCGCCGGGCGAGGACGGGTCCGCCGATCTCCAGCACGTCCTGGGTGTCGCGAAGGAAATCGGCCGCACCATGGACGGGCACAAGGTCATCGTCACCAAGTCCACCGTGCCGGTAGGCACCGCCGAAAAGGTCCGGGCTGCCGTCAAATCCCAGACCCAGCACGCGTTCGCAGTGTGCTCGAATCCCGAGTTCCTGAAGGAAGGCGCGGCGATCGAGGACTTCATGAAGCCCGACCGCGTGGTGATCGGCGTCGACGACCAGGAAGCCAAGGCCGTGATGGGCGAGCTCTATTCGCCGTTCACCCGGCAGGGCGGCAACCGGATCCTCTTCATGGACATCGCGTCCGCCGAGGTGACCAAGTACGCCGCAAACGCGATGCTCGCGACCCGTATCTCGTTCATGAACCAGATGGCGCGCTTCTGTGAGCTGGTGGGCGCCGACGTCCACAACGTCCGCCTGGGCATCGGGTCGGACCAGCGCATCGGCCGCGCGTTCCTCTATCCCGGTCCGGGATACGGCGGCTCATGCTTTCCGAAGGACGTGAAGGCCATCATCCACACCGCCGACACGCTCGGCCTGTCGCTCGACGTCCTCAAGGCCGTGGAAGCCGTGAATGAAGACCAGAAGCGGGTGGTCCTCAAGAAGGTGCTCAAGTTCCTCGGAAGCGATCTCAAGGGAAAGATCATCGGTGTCTGGGGTCTCGCGTTCAAGGCCGAGACCGACGACATGCGCGAGAGCCCGACCATCCCGCTCATCGAGGGGCTGCTCGCGGCGGGAGCCCGGGTCCAGGCGCACGATCCCAAGGCGCACGAGTCGGCCCATGACATCTTCGGCGATCGGGTGATGTACGCGGCCGAGCCCTACAGTGCGGCCCATGGCGCCGACGCGCTCCTGGTCATGACCGAGTGGCTGGTGTACCGGAACCCCGACTTCGAGCGGGTCCGGAAGCTCCTGCGCCGGCCGCTGCTCATCGACGGTCGCAATCTGTACGAGCCCGAGCGGATGACCCAGCTCGGCTTCGAGTATCACGGGATCGGCCGGGGCGGGAGGTGACCCGAGTGCTGGTCACGGGAGCCGCCGGTTTCATCGGCTCCCACCTGGTCGAGGCGCTGGCGCGGCGGGGCGACGAGGTGATCGGGATCGACAACTTCGACCCGTTCTACCCGCGCGCCATGAAGGAGGGCAACCTCGCCGAGATGGGCCAGCTCCGCGGCTTCGCCTTCCACGAGCAGGACATGCTCGACGTGGACGCGCTGGCGTCGCGGCTCACGCCCGAGACGGTGATCGTCCATCTCGCTGCCAAGGCCGGCGTGCGTCCGTCGCTGGCCGATCCCGTGGGGTATGCCCGGGCCAATGTTACCGGCACCGCCGCCGTGATCGAGGCGTCACGGCGGGTCGGCGTGGCACGTTTCATCTTCGGTTCGTCCTCTTCCATCTATGGCGACAGCACGCCAGTGCCGTTCCGGGAAGACGCGGTGGCCATCGAGCCGGTCTCGCCGTACGCCGCCACCAAGCGGGCCGGCGAGCTGTTCCTGGATTCGGTGGCGCCGATCTACCGTTTCCGGGCCGCCTCGCTTCGCTTCTTCACGGTCTACGGGCCTCGTCAGCGCCCCGACCTCGCCATTCACGCCTTCGCCCGCAAGCTGATGAAGGGGGAGACGATCACGCTCTTCGGCGACGGCACCCAGGCGCGCGACTACACCTACTGCGACGACATCGTGGCCGGTGTGATCGCGGCGGTCGACTGGACGGCGACAGCGCCCGTTGGCGTGGAGACGTTCAACCTCGGCGGCAATCGCTCCATCCCGACCGGGGACATGCTGGGCGAGATCGCCGGGGCGCTGGGCATCGAGCCCACGATCCAGTGGGCGCCGATGCAGCCGGGCGACGTACAGCGCACCGCGGCTGATCTGGGCAAGTCGGGCGCCGTGCTCGGCTACGCGCCCGGGACATCCTTCCCCGAGGGAATCCGCCGGTTCGTCCGCTGGTTTCGGGAGGCGTATGCCAGGGCAAACTGAGAGGATGCTGACGCGAGCTCGCGACCGTTTCGCGGTCCAGGACTACTACGGCGCGGTCTATCTGCTCCAGGAGATCGTGTCGTCCGGCCGCGCCTTCGCCGATGTCCATCATCTCATGGGCGTCTCGTTGTCGCTGGTCGGGCGGCCGCAAGAGGCGCTCCGGGAGTTTGCGCGCGCGCTCGAGCTCAATCCGCGATATCTGGAGGCGCTGATCCATCAAGGCCTGATCCTGAGCGAGATGGGGCGCGCCGAGGAGTCTGAGGAGTCGTTCCGTCGCGCGGCCGTCAGCGTCGCGCCCGCGTCGAACGGGCTCCCCTCTCCGGTCGCCGCCAAGCTCGCCAACCTCCACGCGGAGCTGGGCGACGCGTACGCCGAGGCGGGGGCGTTGAGCGAGGCCATCGAGCAATACGCGCGCGCCCTCGATCTGGGCCCCGGCTTCCACGATCTCCGGTATCGCATGGCTCGTCTCATGCTCGAGGCCGGACGCGCGCTCGAAGCCCGCGAGTCGCTCGAGGAAGTCATCCACGCGCGCCCCAACTTCGTGGACGCCGAGGCCGCGCTCGGACTGGCCCATTACCTCTCGGGCGACGGCGTCGGCGCGCGGGACGTGTGGAAGGCGTGTCTCGCGCGGCGCCCCGAAAATGCCAGGGTCGAGGCCTATCTCGCCATGCTCGGGCGAACGGGGACGTGAGGCGGCCCCTTCTGTGCGCGCTCGTCCTCGCCGCCGCCTGCGGCGCCGGCGATCACGAGCGACTCGGAGACGAGGCCTACGGGCAGGGCCACTACACCGAAGCCCTCGCGCAGTACACCAGCGTGCTCGGCGCGAAGCCGGACGCGAGAGTCTGGGCCAAGGCCGGCGCCGCGGCGTTGCACGGTGGCGAGCTCCAGAAATCATCCGACGCCTACATCCGCCTGGCCGCGGACGACCCGGGTCGGGCCCAGGAGGCCGCCGAGGGACTCGAGGCCGTCGTGCGGGCCGCGGAGCGCCGGGCCGACAGCGGCTCCCTCCATCACGCGCTGACGGGCCTGCAGGCGATCGCTCCCGAACGCATCGCGGGCCGGTATGCCGCATTGCTCGCGGCGCGGCCCGGTATCGACAACGCCGAGCTCGTCGCCCTGTTGCCGGGCGCCATCGCGGCGGCATCGGGACCTGGTACGGTCGACTCCCTCCTCACGCTGTACGGCTCGGCCCTCGAAACGACCGCGGGATGCGGCCAGGCGCTGCTCCAGTTCCGCGCGGTTCTCCGCCGGAGCGCCGACTCTACGGTGCGCGCCAAGGCCAGCAGCGGGGTGGCCGCATGCGCGTTCGCCCTGGGCGAGCGCGCCGACTCCCAGGGCAAGACGCTCGACGCCGCCCTCTGGTTCGCCGAGGCTGCGCGCGCCGATTCGGTGTCGCCGGTAGGCCGCCGCGCGAGTCTGCGCGCCGCCCAGGCACGGTTGATTGAGGGCGATACCATCGGCGCCGCGATCGGATTCCAGGCCGTACTCTCGGCCGGCACCTCGGATTCCGCCGGGCAGATCGCGGCCGAGCGGCTCCACTCGCTCGGCATCGTGCAGGGCAACGGTGAGTCGGCTCAACCGTCAGTGCGGCGGCCATGATTCGCCGCCTCCTGGCTGCGTCCGCGGTGCTGCTCACGGCGTGTGGTGGCGGGGCACCGGCCGCGCCCAAAGTGGCTCCGACCCCGGTGACACCCGTGGCCGAGGCGGCGTCGAAACAGGAATTGGACTCGCTCTGGAAACGGGCCCAACAGGCCATTCGCACCGGCAAGTGGGCCGACGCCGTCAAGCACCTCGAGCGGGCGTTGCTCGAGTTCCCCCCGGGCGACGGTCGGAGCGCGCAGGCCCACTTCTTCCTCGGCGAGGCGCATTTCGCGATGGGGAGTCAGCTCACCGCGGCGCGCGAGTTCCGGAAGGTCTCCGACGAAACACCCAACGATCCACTCGCGGCGGAGGCGCTCCTGCGGGCGGGCGACGCATATGCCGATCTCTGGCGGCGACCGGAGCTCGACCCGTCGTATGGCCAGACCGCGCTGGCGACGTATCAGGAGCTGCTGAATCGCTACCCGGGTGGCACACCGGCCAAACGGGCCCAGGAACGGATCAACGACCTCCAGGAGCGGTTCGCGGTCAAGGAATACAAATCGGCGCTCTACTACTTCCGTCTGAAAGCGTACGACTCGGCGATCCTGTATTTGAAGGACCTGGTGGCGACCTATCCGCGCGCGGCCATCGCGCCCGCGGCGCTGGTCAAACTGGTCCAGGCCTACCGCACCCTCGGCTACAAGGAAGACGTGCAGGAGACGTGCGGCTACATCAAGCGTTTCCACCCGAAGGCCACGGGAGTCGGCGAAGCGTGTCCCTCCGATTCGGCCGAGGCCTCCTGAGGGCATGATCGGGCTCCTCGGCGGTTCGTTCGATCCGATTCACAACGGGCATCTCATCGTCGGCCAGGTCGCGGCCGAGGCACTGAAGCTCGACAGCCTCCGCTTCGTGCCGGCACGGGAGCAGCCCTTCAAGCAGGGGCGCCACGGCGCGCCGGCGGAGGCGCGTGCCGCGATGCTCGAGCTTGCCCTGGCCGACATGCCCGGGATGGCGGTCGAGCCCATCGAGCTCACCCGGCCGGGGCCGTCGTACACCGTCGACACGCTGCGGTCGTTGCGTGCGCGTGAGCCGGGGGCGGAGTTCGTGCTCCTGCTCGGCGCCGATGCCGCCGCCGATTTCCCGGCCTGGCGCGAGGCGTCCGAGATCCCGCGGCTCGCGCGCGTGATCGTCTTCGCCAGACCTGGAACAGAGGTTCCGTCCTTGCCCGCCATGGCCGACACTGTCCGGGTGCCCGCCATCGA
This sequence comes from Gemmatimonadales bacterium, assembly GCA_036559745.1. Taxonomy (GTDB): domain Bacteria; phylum Gemmatimonadota; class Gemmatimonadetes; order Gemmatimonadales; family GWC2-71-9; genus CAVVWJ01. Next base: position 27,235 of record DATBSO010000078.1, read on the forward strand.
TATCTCCGCGACCGAAATCCGGCAGCGGGTCCGGGACGGGCGCTCGATTCGTCACTGGGTGCCCGATGCCGTCGCCGAGTACGTGGCCTGGCACCGCTTATATTTGGACCCAGCATGATCAAGAGTCTGATGACCGCGGTCTTCGGATCGCGTTTCGACCGCGAGCGCAAGCGGATCCAGCCCACCGTCGAGGCGATTCACGCCCACGAGGAGCGGCTCAAGGACCTGACCGAGGAGCAGCTCAAGGCGCAGACTGCCGTCTTCCGGCAGCGGCTGCTCGAGCGCACCGGCGCCCTCAAGGCCGAGCTCGACCAGGTCCGGATCGCCAAGCACGGGTGCGCGGATCCGGTCGAGCGCGACCGGCTCGAGCGTCACTTCCACGAGCTCGAGACCCGCTACAAGAAGGACCTCGCCGCAGGACTCGACGATCTTCTCCCCGAAGCCTACGCCACCGTGCGGGAGGCCTGTCGCCGGCTCCTCGGCACCACCGTCAGCGTCATCGGGCACGATCTGGTGTGGGACATGGTACCCTACGACGTCCAGCTCATCGGCGGCGTGGTGCTCCACCAGGGACGGATCGCGGAGATGGCCACCGGCGAGGGCAAAACGCTGGTCGCCACCCTGCCGCTGTATCTCAACGCGCTGACCGGACGCGGCACCCATCTCGTCACCGTCAACAACTATCTCGCGCGGCGCGACTCGCAGTGGATGGGGCACGTCTTCCGCTATCTGGGTCTGACGGTCGCCTGCCTCGACGATACCGAGCCCTCCTCTCCCGCGCGTCGGGCCGCCTACCTGGCCGACATCACCTACGGGACCAACAACGAGTTCGGCTTCGACTATCTGCGCGACAACATGGTGTTCTCGCTGGACCAGCGGGTGCAGCGGGAGCATGCGTACGCGATCATCGACGAGGTGGACTCGATCCTGATCGACGAGGCGCGGACGCCGCTCATCATCTCGGGTCCGGTCGGGAACGAAGGCGACGACAAGTACGCCCAGTTCGACCGCCAGGTGGCCGAGCTGGTGCGGAAGCAGACCGGCGTGGTGAATACCCTGCTGGCCGAGGCGGAAAAGCTGCTCGACAGCGAGGACGATGTCGGCGAGGGGCCGCTCAAGCTGTATCAGGCGCAGCTGGGAATGCCGAAAAACAAGCGCCTGCTCAAGATGTTGAACGAGACGGGCAACAAGCAGATGATGCAGCGGATGGAGCTCGATGCCATCGCCGATCGCAAGCTGCCGATGCGGCAGCAGCGAATGCGCGATCTCGAGAACATCCTCTATTTCGTGCTCGACGAGCGGGGCCACTCGGTCCATCTGACCGACCGCGGGGCGGAGGCGTTGTCCCCCGAGGATCCGGAGCTGTTTCTGGTTCCCGATATCTCCGAAGCGATCCATAGCATCGACAAGGATCCCGATCTCTCGCCCCACGATCGGATCGAGGCGCGCCGCACCGTCGAGTCGGAGTACGCGCTGAAGAGCGAGAAGCTCCACATCATTCACAAGCTCCTGCAGGCCCACGTCCTGTACGAGAAGGAAGTGGACTACCTGGTCCAGGACGGCCAGGTGCTCATCGTCGACGAGTTCACCGGCCGGATCATGACCGGGCGCCGGTGGGCCGACGGTCTGCACCAGGCGGTCGAGGCCAAGGAGAAGGTGCAGGTCAAGGGCGAAACCCAGACCTTCGCGACGATCACGATCCAGAACTACTTCCGGATGTACGACAAGCTCGCGGGCATGACGGGTACCGCCGAGACCGAGGAGACAGAGTTCTATTCGATCTACGGCCTCGAGGTGAGCGTCATTCCCACGAACCGTCCGGTCCGACGCGCCGACGAGGCGGACCGGATCTACAAGACCCGGAAGGAAAAGCACGACGCGATCATGGACGAGGTCGAGCGGCTGCACGGCCTGGGGTGGCCGGTGCTGATCGGTACCGTGAACGTGGACGTCTCCGAGACGCTGTCGCGCCAGCTCAAGCGGCGCGGGCTGAAGCACGAGGTGCTGAACGCGAAGTACCACCAGCGGGAGGCGGAAATCGTCGCCGGGGCGGGGCAGAAGGGCGCGATCACGATCGCGACCAACATGGCCGGCCGCGGTACCGACATCAAGCTGGGGAAGGACCTCGACCTGACCTTGGAAGAGGCGGGACTGCAGATCGTCGGCACCGAGCGTCACGAGTCCCGCCGCATCGACCGCCAGCTTCGGGGACGGTCCGGACGGCAGGGCGACCCGGGACGATCCATCTTCTTTCTGTCGCTCGAAGACGATCTCATGCGGCTCTTCGGGTCGGACCGGATCGCCCGCTGGATGGACAAGAGCGGGGCGGAGGAGGGAGAGGTCATCACCGGCGGACTCGTCACCCGCGCGATCGAACAGGCGCAGAAGCGGGTCGAGCTGCAGAACTTCCAGCAGCGCAAGCGTCTGCTCGAGTACGACGACGTGATGAACCAGCAACGCGAGGTGATCTACTCGCTCCGGTTGTTCGCGCTCGAGCGGGGCGAGGAGCTCAAGGCCGAGGCCCGCCGGATGATCGAATCGGCGCTCGAGCGGGCCGTGAATCAGTTCCTTGCCGACGCCGCGCGCCCCGAAGAGTACGACCGTGGCGGCCTCCGCGAGCAGCTCGTGCTCCAATATCTGGTGACGGTGGATCCGCTCACCGATGTCGAAGCGGCCCCGACCATCGAGCGCATGGTCGAGCTGGCAAAGCAGGAAGGGGAAGACTCCTTCAAGCGAAAGATCGAGTATCTGGCCGACTTCGGCCGCACAATCGGCGTGCCCGAGGTGGAGTCCCAGGTCCTGTCGCAGGTGATGCTCACCGTGCTGGACGAGCGCTGGAAGGATCACCTGTACGACCTCGATCAACTGCGGAACGCGATCCAGTACCGGGCGTGGGGGCAGAAGGACCCGCTGGTGGAGTACAAGCGTGAGGCCTTCGAGATGTTCCAGGACCTCATGCACGACATCCAGTCCACCTTCACCGAACGGTTCCTCAAGATTCAGGTGAGCGCAGAGCCGCGGCCGGAGCCGGTGATGGCCGCGCCCGTCGCCCGTCGCCCGGCGGCTCCGCCGCCGACGACCGAGACCCATGCAGCCGCCCCGACGAGCGGGGCCGACGATCTGTTCATGGGTCCTGCCCCGCGCGCGGCCCGGCCATCGCCGGAGCCGGCCGTGACCAGCTCACTCGGGCCGGTAGGGCGGGCGACTGCAGCGGTTCCGGAGGTAGGGCGAAACGATCCCTGTCCGTGCGGGTCGGGCAAGAAGTACAAGAAATGTCACGGAGCAGGGCGCTGATCGCCCGACCGAACGAGTGGCCCAGGGATCACAGGGAGGTGTCTATGGCGCACATGACACAGGTCGCCGTGCCACTGCTGGGAATTGTGGCGTTGGGCGGCGCCTGCGGCGGGTCCGGTGAATCGCGTGGCGATGACGAGACGAAGACGACTGCGGCGGCGGCCGCCGCTCCCGTGGTGCGGCGGGTTTCGAACGCCATGATCGGGAAGCGGATCGGATCGAACAACCGGATGACCGATCCGACCTTTCAGTTCGCGCCGATGGATACGGTCTATCTCTCGGTGGCGACCGAAGGCACCAGTGGTCCTGGCACGCTGACAGCGGCGTGGCGTTCCCAGACCGGCGAGGTCGTCCAGCAGTCCACCGAGCCGGTTAAGGCCGCCGGTGAGAACACCGCGTTTCAGTTGTCGCAGCCCAAGGGGTTCAAGCCGGGGACGTACAAGGTGATCCTGTTTCTGGGCGGCGACTCGGTCGATACCAAGGTCTTCGTCGTCAAGAAATAGCGACTCCCCGAGCGCGGGCGATCGTAGGCAACGAACGCGGGCCTCCGGCATGTGCCGGAGGCCCGCTCGCTTTACTTCGGCACGCAGACCTGCTTGAGAGCGAGCTTGGACCCGCCTCCGGGGCCCTGGCAGGGCGGCCCTCCCGGCGCATCGCCCACCACCTGCACCGTCGACTTGCCACGCACGCCATTCCAATAGGCGGTGATCTCGGTCAGTCCGCTCGTCTGGCCTGTCACAGTCCCGTCGGTGGATACGGCCGCGACTCTCGCATTCGAGCTGGTCCAGGTCACGCCGGCGGGACGTGTGGATTGCCCCGTTTCGTCTTGGGCTGTGACGTTGAGCCGGAGCTTGCCACCACCAGGAATGGAGGCGGCGCTGGGAGCGACGACCAACAGGAGGGGGCCGCCCGGCTCAAGCATCCCGCGGGGCGAAGTGTCGCAGGCGATTGCCGGCAATACGACAGTCAGTACGACGGGGATCAGTGAGCGCGCACGCATGGAGGCCTCCGAGTGGGGTCCGGGGGAGGGAGGGTGCGCGCGGCCTAGTGTCGCGGCGACTTGCCTGTTCCCAGACTCGGGGCCTACTCTAAGACGCGACCGTCATTCCCGACTCACGCCCTCCTCATCGGAGGCTCATGTTCCGGCTCCAGACCCTGGGGGGCCTGGCCCTCACCGGCGCCGCCGGGGCTCCGATGCCGCTCCAGCGGCGTCGCCTGGCCCTGCTGGCGATCGTCGGGGCGGCGGGTGAGGCCGGCGTCCGGCGAGACCAGATCGTGGCCCGCCTCTGGTCGGAGAGCCCGCCGGAGAACGCCCGGCACGCGCTGGAGCAGCTGCTCTATTCGATTCGGCGACAATTCCCTCCTGACGGCGTCCTCGTCGGCGTCGACCCGCTGCGTCTGGCTCCGGGAGTCATCACAAGTGATGTCCAGGAGTTCGAAAGCGCGCTATCGCGGGAGGCATGGGGAGACGCGGCCGCGATTTACCGCGGCCCCTTTCTCGACGGGTTCTATCTCGGCGACCGTGACTTCGAGGAGTGGGTGGAGTCGGAACGCCGGCGCCTGGCGAGCCTGCATGCGGAGACCCTTCATCGGCTCGCCCGACGGGCCGGCACGGAGCATCGCCATACCGAGGCCATAGCCTGGTGGGGAAAGCTCTCGGCTCTTGATCCGCTCAGCGAGCGCTCCGCCCTCGGCCTTGCCAAGGCGCTCGAGGAAGCAGGAGACGCCGCGAGCGCGCTCCGCGAAGCCCAGCGGTATGCCGACCGGGTGCGGGGTGAGCTTGGCGTGGCGCCGACACCGGAGCACGCGGCCCTGGTGCAGCGGCTTCGCACCGGTCCGGGGAGTGTGCCGGTCGTCGCCCCTGGAGGAGGGCGGTACCGGGTCGACCGCGAGATCGGCCGCGGCGGTGTGGCGATGGTCTATCTGGGCAGCGATCTCCGGCATGGCCGGTGCGTGGCTATCAAGGTGCTTCGGCCGGAGGTCCGGGGATCGATCGAGGCGGATCGGTTCCTGCGCGAAATCTCGATTGCCGCCTCGCTTCATCACCCGCATATCGTCCAGGTTTACGACTCCGGTGTGGATGCCGGACCGGGTGCCCCTCCCGGCCTGTACTACGTAATGCCCTTCGTGGAGGGCGAGACCCTCCGTGAAATGATCGGGCGAGACGTCCAGCTCCCCGTGGCGACCGCGATACGGATCGCGATGGAAGTGGCCGATGCGCTCGGGTATGCTCACGAGAGAGGAATCGTCCATCGGGACGTCAAGCCGGAGAACATTCTCTTCGAGAGCGGGCATGCGCTGCTCGCGGACTTTGGCGTGGCCAGGGCACTCGAATCCGCGGGGGGAGAGTCACTCTCGCAGTCCGGAGTCGTCCTCGGCACGCCGGCGTACATCAGCCCGGAGCAGGCGCTGGGAAAACTGGTGGACGGACGCAGCGATCTCTATAGTCTCGGGTGCGTGTTGTACGAGATGCTTGCGGGCGAGCCGCCCTTCACCGGCCGTACGTCCCAGACGATTCTCGCCCGTCACGCCTCCGACCAGCCCCCTCCGCTGCTGACGATCCGGCCCGACCTCCCTCCCAGGCTGGAAAAGATCGTGCTGCGTGCGCTGGAGAAGAGTCCGGAGTCCCGATTCCGTTCGGCAAGCCTGTTTCGCGAGGCGCTCGCGGCGCTGTAATGCGAAGGCAGGAGGCCAGGCCATCCTCGCATAACTTCCGTCCCATTCGCACGATACAGCCACTGACGCGGCTGCTCTTCTGGGGCATGTTACCGCCGTGTCGATCCCCGTATCCTCCCTGACCGAGGCGGATCGTCCCCGCGAGCGCCTCCGGTCCCTCGGGGCGTCCGCGTTGACGACCGCCGAACTTCTTGCCATCCTGATAGGTACGGGGAGGGGAGGGCGCGACGTTCTGGAGGTGGCCGGCCAGGTCCTCGGCCTGGCCGGCGGATCGCTCCGGCGGCTCGCCCAACGGCCCGCCGCAGAGCTGCTCCAGGTGCCCGGAATCGGTCCTACGAAGGCGGCCAGGCTGGTCGCGGCGGTCGAGTTGGGTCTGCGGACAGCCCGGGAGCAACGGCCCGCCGTCGTGCGGATCCGGGAACCGGACGACGTCGCGCATCTGTTTCGTAACAGACTGCGGGACCTGCAGGTGGAGGAGTTCCACCTCCTCGCGCTCGACAGTCAGAGTCAGGTATTGCGCGAGGTCCTGGTCACGCGAGGATTGCTCAACAGCTCACTCGTTCATCCCCGCGAAGTCTTTCGCGCCGCGATCGCGGAGGCCGCGGCGGGGATCATCGTCGTTCACAATCACCCGAGCGGTGACCCTACTCCCTCGGCGGAAGACCGGGCCATCACGCGGCAGTTGACGGCTGCCGGGCGCCTGCTGGACGTGCCACTGTACGACCACGTCATCATTGCCGGAGATCGTTTCGTGAGCTTCGCCAACGCGGGACTGCTGTGACAGGGACCTTACCCGACCTCGCTCCCGACCTGCGGGCCGTTCTCGAACGGCACGCCGATCGCCTGGACCTCGATCTGATCGAGCGGGCGCTCCGCTTCAGCGCGTCCGCGCACCGGGGGCAGAAGCGGATGTCGGGGGAGGACTTCGTCTCGCACACCATCGCGGTGGCGCTCATCCTGGCGGAGCAGCTGCTCGACAGCACCACGATCGCCGCCGCGCTGCTGCACGACGTGGTGGAAGACTCCGACGTCCGTACCGAAGACATCGCCCGGGAGTTCGGCGCCGAGATCGCCGGTATCGTGGACGGCCTCACCAAGATCTCGAGCCTCACGTTCCGCTCGAGCGCCGAGGAGCAAGTCGAGAACTACCGGAAGCTGCTGTTGTCGATCGCCAAGGACGCGCGGGTCATCATCATCAAGCTCGGCGACCGGCTGCACAACATGCGAACGCTGGAGCACCTGCCGCCGGAGCGGCGCAGCCGCATCGCCCTCGAGACCCGCGAGATCTACGCCCCGCTGGCGCACCGGTTCGGCATGGCCGGCATCAAGGCCGAGCTGGAGGATCTCGCCTTCAAGTTCCTCGAGCCCGACGATTATCGGGATCTCGTCAGCCAGGTCGCGGCCAAGCGGGCCGAGCGGGAGCAGACCATTCTCAAGCTGCGCACGCCGCTCGACTACGAGCTCAAACGCGCCGGCATCGAATGGTTCGACGTGACTGGTCGCCCCAAGCATCTCTGGTCCATTTTCCAGAAGATGCGCAAGCGGAACAAGGGCTTCGACGAGATCTACGATCTCATGGCCATCCGGGTCATCGTGCGCACGGTGCCGGAGTGCTATCACGTGCTCGGCATCATCCATCACAATTGGACGCCCATCCAGGAACGGATCAAGGACTATATCGCGTCGCCCAAGTCGAACGCGTATCAGTCGCTGCACACTACCATCTTCGGACCCGGTGGCCAGCTCTTCGAGGTCCAGATCCGGACCCAGGAGATGCATCGAACGGCCGAGTTCGGTATCGCCGCCCACTGGCTCTACAAGCGCGACGGCACGACCGACGAGCTCGACCAGCACCTTGGCTGGTTCCGCCAGCTTCTCGAACTGCAGCAGGACACCCACAGCCCCGAGGAATTCCTCGAGTTCCTGAAGGTCGATCTCTATCAGGACGAGATCTTCATCTTTACGCCGCAGGGCGACGTCAAGCGACTGCCCAAAGGGTCGACGGCCATCGACTTCGCATTCCACGTGCACACTGAAGTGGGCCTCAAGTGCCAGGGCGCCAAGATCAACGGCCGGATCGCGCCGCTCCACCGGGAGCTCAAGAGCGGCGACACGGTCGAGATCCTCACGGGGTCCGGTGCCAAGCCGAGCCGCGACTGGCTGAGTCACGTTCGGACGGCACGCGCACGGCACAAGATCAAGCAGTGGGTCAATCACGAGGAGGAGACGGTCAGTCTCACCCTAGGGAAGGAGATTCTGGCGCGTGAGGTGAAGCGGCGCCGGCTCGAGTCACCCGACGACGCGAGGTTGGCCAAGGCGGCCGCGACGCTGTCGCTGGCCGATGGACGCGGGCTCGAGATCGCCGTCGGCCGGGGCGACGTGCCGATCGGCCAGGTGATGCGGGCGCTCTATCCC
>DATBSO010000079.1:0-3917 GCA_036559745.1 Gemmatimonadales bacterium
GGGAAGAAGCTATTGCCGCGATCGACGCCGAGAAGCTCCTCCCTGACATGATGAGTTACAATCCCTCTAAACCCGCACGGTATCCGAATGGTCGCCTCCTCACCGACCACGTCGTCGCACATCGCCTAGCCTTCATTTCCAAGGGGGAGATCCCGCCTGACGGGCTTGAGCCGCACCGCGATCTGCTCGAGGAGTTCCCGTACGTCGGCACACCCCACCCACACTAACTGAAGCGCCCGGCAGAAGAAGCCCGGCACGACCGAAGTCGCCGCTGACCGTCATCGGGAGGCCGCCCGGCTCTGCGCCCCGAAGGCGAGCCGCGCCGAGTCGGCATAGACTTGGACGCGATCGGTCTCGGAATCGGTATGCGCCCGCCTCCCCACACGCTTTCTTCCTCTTGACTCCCGCTTGATGGTCGCCGGGCATACTGTCTTATGCTCGGCTTCCGACAGTGAAGGAGGATGCTCCATGGGAACACGATGGCGTCACACAGTCAGCGCCGTGGCGATACTAGCGGCCCTGCTGGGCTGCGGCGAGGACGTCTCGTCGCCCACCGGCCCGGCGTCGAGTCCAGCACTGGCGGCGACCACGATGGCCGCACCGGCATTCAGACAGATTAACGTCGGGTTCTTTCACAGCTGCGGCGTGACCACGGCCAATCTCGCCTACTGCTGGGGCGAGAACTCGCACGGCCAGCTTGGCGACGGCACAACGGCCGGGACGCAGGTGTGCAGCGGATTCACCTGCAACCCCCGGCCGGTCGCGGTGGTCGGCGGGCAAACCTACCAGCAGGTCGTCCCCCACTCCGGCGGCGGCCTGACGTGCGGTCTGGCCACCGACGATCTGGTCTACTGCTGGGGGTTCGGCTACAGCCCCGCGCCGACGGCATTGCCGGGGGGCATCCGCTTCAGCCGCCTGGCCTTGGGCGGCGGAGGCTGCGGCGTCGGGCTCGACCAGCAGGTGTACTGCTGGGGCTCGAATACCAACGGCCAGCTCGGCGATGGGACAACCCAGGATCACGCGACCCCGCGCGCCGTATCCGGCGGGCGTCACTACCAGCAGGTGAGTTCGGACGATCTCCACGCCTGCGCGGTCACCGTCGGCGGCGTGCTCTTCTGCTGGGGGCTGAATGCATCCGGTCAGCTCGGTGACGGCACCACCGCCGATCGCCGGACTCCCGCCCAGGTGCAGGCCGGGAAGCTCCGCTTCCGCATGGTGTCGGTCACGCTCTATCACACATGCGCGATCACCACGACCGACGTCGCGTACTGCTGGGGGGCGAACGAGTACGGCCGACTCGGCAACGGAACCTGGAACCAGGCCAGCCTAGTCCCATCGAAGGTGCGGGGCGGCATTCATTTCCACGCCATCACCGCGGCCGGCGACGACACCTGCGCGCTGACCGCGACCGGGGCGGCATACTGCTGGGGTTGGCTCCAGTCCGGGCAGAAGAGCCGATTGCCCATTCCGGCCGGCGGGAAACTCGCATTCCGTCAGCTGAACGATCACATCGATCACATCTGCGGCGTGTCCACTGGAAACGTGGGCTACTGCTGGGGCGGCAACGTCTACGGGCAGCTAGGCGACGGCACGACGGACCGACGGGGGGCGCCGACCTCGGTAGTCAACCCGTGAAGCCGGTCGATCGCGCGGAGCTACGAGCAAGAGGATGCCGGACTTTGCCGGGCCTTACTCGCTCACATGCCGGAGGTTGCCGGCATCCCTTCCGAGAGATCCCTTCGGGGCTGCCCGACTGGCGACCAGGTCCCCGCCAAATCATGTTTGGGCACTCTCCCTCTGGCGACCAACTTGTCCGACCTCCAAGCCCGACTTCAGGACGCCCTGGCCGATCGCTACAGCCTCGACCGCGAGCTTGGCGCAGGCGGGATGGCTACGGTCTATCTCGCGCATGACCTCAAGCATGATCGCAAGGTAGCCATAAAGGTCCTCCGTCCCGAGCTGGTCCACGCCCTCGGGCCCGAGCGCTTTCTGCGCGAGATCGCGACCACCGCCAACCTGCACCATCCTCATATCCTGCCGTTGTATGACTCCGGGCGTACGGCCGAACCTTCCAGCGCTCTCCTTTATTACGTCATGCCTTTCATAGAAGGGGAATCGCTGCGCGACCGGCTGAAGCGCGAGAAGCAGCTCCCCCTCGACGACGCGCTACGCATCGCGCGCGAGGTAGCGGACGCCCTGAGCTACGCCCACGCACACGGGGTGATCCATCGCGATATCAAACCGGAGAACATCCTGCTCGAGAGCGGCCACGCGCTGGTGGCGGACTTCGGCATCGCGCGAGCAGTAAGCACCGCCGGAGCCGACAGACTTACCGACACGGGACTCGCGCTTGGGACGCCGGCGTACATGAGCCCGGAGCAGGTTGCGGGAGACAGGGACGTAGACGGGCGAACCGATCTCTACTCCCTCGGCTGCGTCCTCTACGAGATGCTGGCGGGTCAGCCGCCATTCTCCGGCCCCACAGTTCAGAGCATCGCTCATCAGCATCTTAGCGCGACCCCGCCTCCGATCACCCAGCTCCGGCCGGCGGTGCCGGGCATGGTCGCAGCAGCCCTCGAGCGGGCGCTGGCCAAGAACCCTGCCGATCGCTTCAACCCGGTCGGCCAGTTCGCCGAGGCGCTCTCGGCGCAACAGCCACTCCCGCCTCCCGCTATTCAGAAGGGTTCGCTGCCCCGGCGGATGATTATCGCCGGCCTCGCAATCCTCGGCGCCATCGCGGCGGCCGTGCTCCTCAGCCTGCGCGTCGGCCACGGCGATTCCGCACTCACCATTGGCCAGACCGTGCAGGTCACGCGCGATCCGGGGCTGGAGGTCGATCCCGCGCTCTCACCCGACGGCAGTCTGGTCGCGTACGCTGCGGGTCCGCCGACACGAATGCAGATTTTCGTCCGCCAGGTCGGTGGCGGGCGCACCATCGCGCTGACCTCTGACTCCTCTCAGGGGTACCGCTGGCCTCGGTGGTCGCCAGACGGGTCGCGAATCGCGTATCAGGGCGAAAACGGCATCACGGTGGTGCCGGCGCTCGGGGGGCAACCACGGCTGGTGGTGCGGCTCGAGGCTCAACCCGCGGAGTCAACCACGAGCGCGTTCACCCGGCTCCGTGGATTCGCGTGGTCGCCGGACGGGCGCCGCATCGCCTACAGCACCGGCATCGGCCGTGACATCACTGTGGTACCGATCGAGGGAGGGGCAGCCACCCACCTCACCGGGGTGCGCGACGTGCACTCGCTGACCTGGTCCCCCGATGGTACCCGGCTCGCGGGCGTATCGGAAAATCCCGACTTCGTCTTTGGCAGTGTCTACTTCGGAAATGAGGCCCCCTCTTCCATCTGGGTGCTGCCCGTGAACGGCAGTCCCGCCATCCGGGTGACCGCAGACCAGCATCTGAACGTAAGCCCGCAGTGGGCCCCAGACGGTCGGCATCTGTTCTGGGTCTCGGATCGGGGTGGGAGCCGAGACGTCTACCGAGTCCGCCTCGCTGCATCGGGCGCGCCGGCCGGCGAGACGGAACGGCTCACCACCGGGGCCGACGCCCACACGATCAGCCTCTCCGTTGACGGGCGACGACTCGCCTATGCGCGCTTTCACACGCTTTCCAACATCTGGTCCATACCCGTTCCAACCTCGAGGGCCGTGTCGATCGCCGGGGCACGGCCGGTGACGACGGGCGACCAGACAATCGAAACCGTCGATGTCTCCCGGGATGGGCGGTGGCTGGTGTTCAACTCGGACCGCAACGGCAGTTGGCAGATCTACAAGATGCCGGCGGCCGGAGGAGAAGCGATTCAGCTCACCACCGATTCGGCCGGCGCTTACAGCCCTGCCTGGTCACCGGACGGGCACCAGATTGCGTTCCACTCCATACGTACCGGGAATCGCGATCTCTACACGATGGC
>DATBSO010000080.1:0-3385 GCA_036559745.1 Gemmatimonadales bacterium
CGGCGAAGGCGTACTCGTTGTAGAGGATCTCGACGTGAAGCGGGAGCGTATTCGTCTCCCCCCGGATATGCCCGGACACGACCGACACCGCACCGAACTCACCCATCGCGCGAGCGTTGCAGAGGATGAGCCCGTACAGCAGGCCCCACTTGATGTTCGGGAGGGTGACCCGCCAGAAGGTCTGCCACCCGCCAGCCCCGAGCACGATGGCGGCTTCTTCCTCCTCCGACCCTTGCTCCTGCATGAGGGGAATCAGCTCGCGGGCCACGAACGGCGCCGTCACGAAGGTCGTGGCCAGCACCATCCCGGGCACCGCGAAGATGATCTTGATGTCGTGATCGAAGAGCCACGGTCCGAACCAGCCGTGAGAACCGAAGAGCAGGACGAAAATGAGGCCAGAGATCACTGGCGACACCGCGAACGGCAGGTCGATCAGGGTGATCAACAGGTTCTTGCCCCGGAAATCGAACTTCGAGATGCACCACGCCGCGGCCACACCGAAGACCAGATTGATCGGCACCGCGATCGAGGTGATCAGTAGCGTCAGCTTCGCCGCGCTGAGGGCGTCGGGCTGCTTGATCGCCTCCAGATACGCGGGAAGGCCTTTGCTGAGCGCCTGGACGAAGACCAGGACCATCGGGAGCATCAGCGTCAGTGCCAGGAAAATCAGCGCGACGGTGATGAGCGTCCAACGGACGAGTCGTCCCTCCCCGGTCGCGCGGGTGACGGCTCGCGGCGCCGTGGTCGCCGACCGGGAAATCGCGATGGTGGCCATGGCTCAGGCCGCCGCGCGGCGGCGGGCCGCCCACTGGAGGAGATTGATGGTGAGCAGGAGAGCGAACGACACTACCAGCATGACCACCGCGACCGCCGTCGCCCCGGCGTAGTCGTATTGCTCCAGCTTGGTGATGATGAGCAGCGGCACGATCTCGGTCTTCATCGGCATGTTGCCCGAGATGAAGACCACCGATCCATACTCCCCGACCGCCCTGGCGAATGCCATCGCGAACCCGGTCAGCAGCGCCGGTGCCACGGTGGGGAATATCACGCGGGTGAACGTCTGCCAGCGATCGGCGCCGAGGCTCGCCGCGGCCTCTTCGACCTCGACCGCGAGGTCGTCGAGCACCGGTTGCACGGTCCGCACAACGAACGGAAGGCCGATGAAGATCAAGGCGATGGTGATGCCGATCCACGTGTAGGAGACCTTAATGCCTAACGGGTCGAGATACCTGCCGACCCAGCCGTTCGAGGCGTAGAGGGTGGTGAGCGCGATGCCCGCGACCGCCGTCGGCAGCGCAAACGGCAGGTCTACCATGGCATCGACGATACGACGCCCGGGGAACCGATAACGAACCAGCACCCAGGCGACGAGCAGTCCGAATGCGGTATTAACGATGGCGGCCACGAAGGATGCGCCGAACGTGACCCGGTAAGAGGCCAGCACCCGCGGCGTCGTGACGGTCTTCCAGAACACGGACCACTCGAGGTCCGCTGTTCGGGTGAACACCGTCGCGAGCGGGATGAGCACCATCAGACTCAGGTAGGTACACGTGATCCCGAAGGACAGTCCAAACCCCGGAAGCACGTTTCGGGAAGAGGTCCGCATCGTCATCCCTTCGTAGGGGTAGACACAGCGCCCGGACTACTGTCCGGGCTGGTAGATCTGGTCGAACAGCGCCCCGTCGGCGAAATGCGCCGCTTGGGCCTTCTTCCACCCACCGAACACCTCGTCCACGGTCACGAGCGCGATCTTGGGGAACTGGGACTGATATTTCGCGGCCACTGCCGCGAGCCGCGGGCGATAGAAGTGCTTGGCGGCGATCTCCTGACCAGTCTCGGTATAGAGGTATTCCAGATAGGCCTGGGCGACCGCTCGGGTCCCGTGCTTGTTCGCCACCTTATCGACCACGGCCACCGGCGGCTCCGCGAGAATGCTGAGCGAGGGGGCGATCACTTCGAACTTGCCGACCCCCAGCTCCTTGATGGCGAGGAGCGCTTCGTTCTCCCATGCGATGAGCACATCCCCGATGCCGCGCTCGACGAACGTCGTCGTGGATCCCCGCGCGCCCGCGTCGAGCACCGGCACATTCTTGTAGATCTTGCCAACGAACGCCTTGGCCGTGGCCTCGTTGCCGCCGGGCTGGCGCAGCGCCCAGGCCCAGGCCGCCAGATAGTTCCACCTCGCGCCTCCCGACGTCTTCGGGTTCGGCGTGATCACCGAGACACCAGGCTTCGCGAGATCTCCCCAGTCCTTGATGCCCTTGGGATTTCCCTTGCGCACCAGGAGGACGATGGTGGAGGTGTAGGGCGAGCTGTTGTTCGGCAGGCGAGTCTGCCAGTTGGCCGGCAGCAGCCCACCCTTCTCCGCGATCTGATCGATGTCGTACGCGAGTGCCAGCGTCACGACGTCGGCCGCCAGGCCATCGATGACCGAGCGCGCCTGCTTGCCCGACCCGCCGTGCGACTGACGAACCGTCACGTCCTGCCCGGTCTTCCCCTTCCAGAAGGTGGCGAACTGCTTGTTGAAGTCCTCGTACAGCTCCCGGGTCGGATCGTACGACACGTTGAGCAGCGTCACGGGTTTGGCCGCGCCCTGCGCCGCGGCGATGCCGGCCCCGGTCGCCAGAGCAACCACGGGGATCAAACCGGAGACGGCGAGTCGAATACGCATAGTGAGTGAATGGCCTCGCAATTGGAGTCGAAATCAGAAGGAGTATTGGACGCGCGTGACGACGGAATTCTCGGACTCGCGATCGCCCGTAGCCGTGCCACCCACGAACGAGGTGTGCTCGTAGTCGATGACCGTCTTGATGCCCTTGGCCAAATACCAGTTCAGGCCGACTCCGAATGTCTTCGCCTTACTCGGTGTGGACGCCGGATTGGCGTACGCGGGGAACGTGGCGTCGTCGATCGTGAGCTCGGCATAGCGCGCGGCGAGCTCCACGGCGCCGAACGTGCCGGCCTTGGGGTCGAACGGTTTCTTGGGCGCGGGGCTGCGGAAAGAGTTCTTCTCGCCGGTGAGGAAAAGAGAACCGGTGGCCTCCCACGCCGTGTGCTTGAGCTTGATCGTGGGAACCGTGGCGCGGCTCACTTCCTGCCATGACATGATGTATTCGCCGTGAAGACCAAGCGGGCCGGTGTAGAAGTAGGCCTGCGGCGCCAGTCGCCGACGACTGCCATTGGCGAAGACGTTGTTCGCTGGGGTGGTGGTGCTGCTGAGATAGCGGAACCAGGTCTGCTGGCCGCCAGTGCGGTAGCTCGCGAGCTGCGGCGCCGCGGTGGTGCCGCGCTCGATGCCGGTCGTCCCCGACACGCCGATGCCAAGGCCCTTGAGGGACCCCTTCTTCACCGGCTGGAAGAAGAGGCGGCCCGCGAAATCCTTCGC
>DATBSO010000081.1:0-8876 GCA_036559745.1 Gemmatimonadales bacterium
ACCTGAGCCGGGCCGGGATTCGCGCGCGGGCGGCGGAGAACGAATTATTGCGGCTCTCTGCCCAGCTCGCTTGGGAGGACCGGATCCGCCTGGCCCTGGTTCTCGCGCGAGAGGGAGAGCGGGAGACCGCACGCCGCCTCCTGTCTCCCGCGTGGAGTGCCACGAAGATCGAGGGCCGTGCGGCGACGCTCCCCGCCGCGTCCCGCCGCACATTCTACTTCTACTCGCCCATACGACCCGCGGCCTTTCTCCTGAGTGCCACGCTCGCGGTTCAACCGGATCATCCACTCATCGGGCCGCTGGTCGAGACGCTCGTGACCCAGGGGAGAGGGGCGAGATGGATCTGGAATACCCAGGACTACGGCACCGCGGTCAACGCTCTCGTGGAGTTCGAACGGCACCAGCGGTCCGCGGCATCGCGGGGCATCCGAGTGAGCGCCGGTGGCAAGGTCCTGTTCGACACGGCGTCGCTCGATGACGCCCGCGATCTCGAGGTCAGCTTGAAGGGCATCGCACCGGCCGGCGCGCAGCATCAGCCGCTCCGGCTGACGCTCGCGTCACGCTCCTCCGGGCCGGACGTTGTTCCCCTCTATTACTACCTGACGGCGACCGTCGTGCCGGTCGCGGCCCCGGTGCGTCCCGTCGATCATGGATTGCAGGTCGAGCGGTGGTACGAGCGGTACGAAGACGGGAAGCCGATCACGTCGGTCGCGGAAGGTGAGCTGGTACGGGTCAGGCTGAGACTCACCGCGCCTGACGACCGTCACTTCGTCGTCCTCGACGATCCCCTCCCGGCGGGGCTCGAAGCGGTGGATCTGAGCCTGCTCACCGTTGGCGGCATCCCCGGCCCCGGCGCGGCGGATTCCTCGTCGCGCGAAAGCGGCGGTGACGACGACCGGCCGCGCTGGGTCTACGGGAGCTGGGACGGCGGATGGTGGTCGCCGTTCGACTACAAGGAAATGCGCGACGATCGGGTCGTGTATGTCGCCACGCGGATCTGGAAGGGGAGCTACACCGCCACGTACCTCGCGCGGGCGACGACACCGGGCACGTTCGCAAAGCCACCGGCCCACGGCGAGGAGATGTACAATCCGGCGGTCTACGGGGAGAGCGATGGTGGGGTGTTCACCGTGACGGCGAAATGACCCTCCGCTCCACTCTCGCTGCGTGCGGAGCCGTCGTCCTGATCCTGGGCGCGACGCTGGCGGCGTGGCTCTCTCTCCCGCTTCCCGCCGGCATGCTGTCGGCCGATCCATCGCCGGGCCTGTTGCTGGAGGACCGTGCGGGATTACCGCTCCGCGGCACCAGGGCGGGTGACGGAACGCTCCGGCGCTGGGTGCCCATCGGTGACATCGACCCCGACGTGATCGCGGCGTTTATCGCCGTCGAGGACCGGCGGTTCTACCGGCATCGGGGGATCGACCCGCGCGCCGTCGGACGAGCGGTGATCTCCAACTTTCGCGCCCGCCGAATCGTGTCGGGCGGGTCGACCGTCACCATGCAGCTCGCCCGCATGTTGCGCCACAACGGGCGGAGCTGGAGCGGGAAGGTCGCCCAATCGCTCTGGGCCCTGCGTCTCGAGCGTCACCTCTCCAAGCAGGCGATCCTCGAGCAGTATCTCAATCGAGTTCCACTGGGCCAGGGTGCCGTGGGCATCGAGGCCGCCGCGGCCCTCTACTTCGCGGCCACCGCAGGCGACCTGAGTCTGGGCCAAGCGGCGTTGCTCGCCGGCCTCGCCCGCGCTCCGTCAGTGGATTCTCCGCTCGCATCGCCGGTAGGCGCGGACCGGCGCCGGGCCGCGTCACTCGACCGATTGGTGGCCGCCGGATACGCCACGCCGGTCGCGGCGGAGCGAGCGGCACGGGAGCCGCTCCTCGCCCGGGCTCGGACCCATCCATTCTTCGCTCCGCATTTCACCACGCATGTCGTCGGGTGGGTGGAGCGGAGTGGCGACGTCGCCGAGGGGGCATGGCGGACCTCGCTCGATCTTCCGCTCCAGCTCGAGCTGGAGGGCGAGGTTCGTCATACCGTCGAGAGCCTCGCCGATCGAGGCGTGCAACATGCGGCCGCCGTCGTGCTCGACAATGCCATCGGAGAAATTCTCGCGTGGGTCGGGTCGCCCGATTTCTGGGCCGATACCGCCGGCCAGGTCGACATGGTCGTCTCTCCCCGGCAACCGGGCTCGACCCTCAAACCGTTCCTCTACGCGCTCGCCTTCGACCGGGGGTACACGCCCGCATCGATCCTGGCCGACATCGCGCATGTCTATCAGACCTCGACCGGTCCGTACGCGCCTCGCAACTATGATCGGCGGTTCCACGGGCCGGTACGCGCCCGCGAGGCGCTCGGCAGCTCCTACAATCTTCCCGCCGTTGCCCTGGCCGACGCGGTGGGAGTCGGAAGCTTGCTCCATCTCCTTCGCGAGGCCGGGTTCGAATCCCTGCGCCGAAGCGCCGAGTACTACGGGCTCGGCCTCGCGCTCGGCAACGGCGACGTCACCCTGCTCGAGCTGGCGAACGGATACCGCGCACTCGCACAGGGTGGCGTCTGGCGACCGTACCGCTGGCGCGCGGCGATCCCAGGCGAGCCGGTCGAACCCGGGCGCCGGATCGTGAGCGCCCGAGCCGCGGCTCTCGCGCTCGACATCCTGGCCGATCCGGTCGCGCGCATTCCCGGATTCGGGCTCGAGACACCACTCGACTTTCCGTTTCCGGTGGCCGCAAAGACTGGCACCAGCCGTCACTTCACCGACAACTGGGCCGTGGGCGCGGCCGGACGGTTCACGGTAGCCGTGTGGGTGGGCAACTTCAGCGGTCGGCCGATGGACGGGGTGAGCGGCGTCAGCGGCGCCGGTCCACTGCTTCATCGTGCCGTCCTGCTCGTGTCCCGGCGGCATCCGCCCGGCACTCTGCCAACCCCCGCGTCCGCCGGTGCCGTTCCCGTCACCGTCTGCCGCCTGTCCGGGCTGCAGGCGTCAGCGCGGTGTCCGTCGATGGTGGAGTGGTTCGATCCGGCAACCGCACCCGTGCGCGAGTGTGACTGGCATCGTGACACGGGCACCGTGTTTCCGGTGGAGTATGCCGAGTGGGAGCAGGAGACGGAGATGACGCAAAAGACGCAGAGGACGCAGATGTCCCCCCCGCCACCCTTTCCCTCATTTGGGTCTGCTGCGTCTGCTGCGTCTGCTGCGTCTGCTGCGTCATCTGCGTCCTCTGCGCCTTTTCAGATTCTCTCCCCCAAGGAGGGCGACATCTACCGCCTCCCTCCGGGCGTCGAAAGACGGTTTGCTACGCTCGCGCTCCGCGCTTCGTCCGGAACCAATGAGCCCATCCGCTGGTTCGTGGACGGACACGAACAGCATATTACGAGGTGGTCATTGGTCCCCGGGGTGCACCGCGTCGAGGCCAGATCATCCGGTGGCGAGTCGGCGAAGGTGACGGTGCGCGTCGAGTAACAGGAAAGGCCAGGCACGATGGGTATTCATCACGTCACGGCAATCGCCGGTGATCCGCAGCGTAACATCGACTTCTACAGCCAATCCCTCGGTATGCGGCTCGTCAAGGTCACCGTCAACTTCGGCGACCCCGGCAGCTATCACTTCTACTTTGGGGATGAGCTGGGACGGCCGGGCTCGATCCTTACGTTCTTCGCCTGGCCGCGCGGAGCCGCCGGTCGTCAGGGGACCGGGCAAGTGGGCACGGTGTCGCTCGCGGTCCCTCCCGCATCGCTCGGCTACTGGATCGAGAGACTGCTGTCCCAGGGAGTCCGATACGAGGGGCCCATCGCGCGATTCGACGAGCGAGTGCTGGAGTTTACCGACCCCGACGGCCTGCGGCTCGAAATCGTCGCGACGCCCCGTGCGCAGCGGGTGGCACCGTGGGCTGAGGGGCCGGTTCCGGCCGAACACGCGATTCGTGGCGTGCACGGCGTCACCATCTGGGAAGATGGGGATCAGGGGTCGGCGGACTTTCTTACCCGCTTCATGGGCGTGACTCCGGCCGCGGAGGACGGCAACCGGCTCCGGTTTACATCCGACGTCGAGGGGCTCGGGACCGTCGTCGATCTCCGTCGCGTGCCGGGCTTCTGGCGCGGCGCGACCGGAGTCGGGACCGTGCATCATGTCGCATTTCGAGCCGCGAGCGAGGAGGAGCAGCTCGACCGCCGGAACGCCTTGGAAGCCGCGGGAGTCTCGGTCACGCCGGTCCGTGACCGGTTGTACTTCAGGTCCGTCTACTTCAACGAGCCGGGCGGCGTGTTGTACGAGATCGCCACCGATGGTCCGGGATTCACGCTCGACGAGAGCCCGGCGGAGCTGGGCACACATCTGCGCCTTCCGCCGTGGATCGAGCCCACCAGGGAGACCATCGAGCGGTCGCTTCCGTCGCTCCGCTCCCCCGAGATCCGCGTGGCCTCGGCATGAGCGCCGATCTCGGGTTCATCCACCAGTTCACGCCCGGCACCAGGCCGGACGCGCCTCCGCTTCTGCTCCTTCATGGGACCGGAGGCAACGAGGATGACCTGCTTCCCTTCGGCGCCGCGCTGGCGCCGGGTGCGCCGCTCCTGAGCCCCCGGGGCAAGGTTCTCGAAAACGGCATGCCGCGGTTCTTCCGCCGGCTCGCGGAAGGGGTCTTCGATCTGAAGGATCTCGAGGTCCGAGCTCGAGAGTTGGCTACGTTCGTCACCGATGCACGGCGGACATATCACCTGGGGAAGCCCCTGGCGGTCGGCTTTTCGAACGGAGCCAACATCGCGTCGGCGGTGATGCTGCTCCACCCGGATACACTCGGCGGAGCTCTGCTGCTCCGCCCGATGGTTCCATTGATTCCCGACCCGCTGCCCGATCTCGGTGGGGTACCGGTCGAGATCGTCGCCGGGCGGTCCGATCCGATCGTCACGCCGGAGCAGAGCGAGGCACTCGCTGAATTGTTGCGGAGCTCGGGAGCGCGAGTGCAGCTCGACTGGCTTCCGGGAGGGCATTCGCTCACGCGCGCAGATCTGGAGCTCGGTGTGCGGTGGTTCGGTCTTTCTTCTCTTTCGCATACCGGCTGATCTTACCATTGGTACAAAGCCGCCGGTTGCGCGGCTTCGGGCGTTCTGGCTGCCCGCCCTATTCCCCTGCCGGCCGGCGCCAGTACGGTCGGCGCCGCCAGTTGAGGAACTATGTGATGCTTTCTGCCGCCCTTGAACATGAGCGTCTCCTGATCGCGGAGCGCCTCCTCAACGAGATCGAACGCCGTCACGGATTGCCTCATCCTCCAAGCCGAGAGCTTCATCCCCTCATCATCGATCGTTTCCTTGCCGCCTACCTGCCGGAGGCGCGCGAGGGTGAGCCCGCTCCCCAGGCGCTCGAGTTCGCGTTCGCCCCGACCCTTGCCGAGTCCCTCGATCTGCTCCGCGACGTCGTGAGCGAATCGCGGGACGGACGGGGTTCGGCGCTCTATGTTCACGACCTCGATATCGGGGTCACAGCGGACACACGGGACCTCAACTGATCCGGCCGCAACCGGACCTGGTTGGCGAAAGGCGAGCTCGCAGAATCGGCGGCTCGCCTTTTTCGTGGGGAAACCCGGCAACCGCTGGACTCGTCCTCTTGGATACTCGCTCCCACACGCTCCCAGCGCCGACAGGACAAGTCGATATGCGATTCGTCACGATTGCCTCATCAGCCGCCGCGGCTGCCCTGCTTCCGATGGTGGTCCGTCAGGCGCCGCGAACACCGACGCCCACCATCACGGAGTACGAGATCCCGCGGCCGGGCAACTTCCCCCATGACCCCGCCGTGGCGGCGGACGGAAGCGTCTGGTATACCGACCAGCGCAACAGCTACATCGGCCATCTCGATCCCGAGACCGGCAAGATCGTCGATTATCCCACGCCGACACCCGGGTCCGGACCCCACGGACTGACCGTGGCGCCGGACGGAAGCGTCTGGTACACCGGGCAGGGCAGAGGTCTGCTGGGACGTGTCGACCCCAAGTCGGGGAAGATCACGGAGTATGCGCTGCCCGACGCGGCCAGGAATCCGCATACCCCGATCTTCCATCGCGGCAAGGTCTGGTTCACCGACGCCAACAACAACAGCTACGGGATGCTCGACCCCGCGACCGGGAAGGCAACGGTCTATCTGGCGCCGACACCCAATTCGGTTCCCTACGGAATCGTCCCGGCTCCCGACGGGTCGATCTGGATCGCGATGCTGGGCACGAACAAGCTGGGCCAGGTAAACCCGGCCACCGGCTCGATGCGCGAGATGGTCCTGCCGGCGGACGGCGCACGGCCCCGGCGGCTCCAGGTCGGCGGTGATGGAACGGTGTGGTACACCGATTACGCGCGCGGCTACCTTGGGGCGCTCGATCCCGCGACGGGGAAAGTGCGTGAATGGCGCTCGCCGTCGCCCGACGCCGGTCCGTACGGGATCGCCATCGGGACCGACGGCCGGATCTGGTATTGCGAGTCGAAGAGCGGCACGATGGTCGCGTTCGACCCCAAGACGGAGAAAATGGAATCGGTTCCGATTCCGACGGCGGGAGCCATCGTCCGTCACATGGAAACCGACAGCGCCCGAGGGCGTGTCTGGCTGGCACTGAGCGGGACCGGGCGACTGGGAAAGATCGAGGTTGGCGGAGGGACCGGGGCGCGCAAATCCGGCGAGTAGAGTGGTCGCCGCGGATCTGCGCACTGGCGCCACCGTATCGCTCCGCGCCGACGAGGCTTTCCCCACGGCGAGCATGATCAAGGTCCCGATCATGGTCGCGGTGTTCGACCGGATCGGCCGGGGAGAGATCGCCTTTACCGATACTGCTCCCTCCCCGAGAGCGATGGCGAAATACCCCGAGGGCGATCTCGTCGCCCAACTCTCCGACACGGCCCACGTCGCAGTTGAGCCGGCTCCTATGATGAGTCTCACCTTCAGCGACAACACGGCCTCGCTCTGGCTCCAGCAGATCGCGGGGCGGAGCGGCGATCAACCGGTGGCTCGAGCGGAACGGCTTCACGACGACGCGGGTGAACGCGCGCACAGGCCCGCGCCTGGTGCGGAGGCGCTCGAACCGGCTGGATAGCCACCCCCCGACCCGGCGCGCACCGGCTCCTTGCGCGCCGGACCCGAATCTGCATATTTATGCAATATGCAACCAAGCGCCCGTCCGCTCGCGCTCGCCTTCTCCGGTGGCCTCGACACCTCCTACTGCGTGCCCCGTCTCGCCGATGACGGATGGGCCGTGCATACCGTCTACGTGAATACCGGCGGCTCCACCGCGGAGGAGCGCGCCGCCATCCGCCGCCAGGCGGAACGGGTCGGCACGGTCGCCCACCACGAGGTAGACGCCCGCGAGCGGGTCTTCGATCGATTCGTCCGCTATCTCATCCAGGGCAACGTGCTCCGGGGAGAGGTCTACCCCCTCAGCGTCGCCGCCGAGCGAACCCAGCAGGCGTTGTCGGTGGTCGAGGTCGCGCGGACCATCGGAGCCAAGGCCGTCGCGCACGGCTCCACGGGAGCCGGAAACGACCAGGTCAGGTTCGACGTGGCGCTCCGTGTCCTCGCTCCCGATCTCGAGATCGTCACTCCCATCCGCGATTCCGGAGTCAAGCGTGACCAGGCCATCGCGTTTCTCGAGTCTCGCGGACTGCCCGTCCCCGCCAAGGCCGGCGCGTATTCGATCAACCGCGGGCTCTGGGGCACGACCTGGGGCGGAGGATGGACCCACGAAACGTGGACCGGCCCGCCCGCGGAGCTGCTCGACCCTCCGGCGGACGCTCCGGCGCCCAGCGAGATCGTCCTGGGGTGGGAAGCGGGCCTCCCCGTCACACTGGATGGCGCCCGCCTCGGCGGCCCCGCGCTGGTCGCCCGGCTCGGCGAGCTGGCCGAGTCATATGGTTTCGGGAGGAACATCCACGTGGGTGAGACCGCGCTCGGCATCAAGGGCCGGATCGGATTCGAGGCGGGTGCCGCGCTGCTGCTCATCGCGGCGCACCGGGAGCTGGAGAAGCTGGTCCTCACCAAGTGGCAGACATTCTGGAAGGATCAGCTCGGCCGCTTCTACGGCGACCGCCTGCACGAAGGCCAGTACTTCGATCCATCGCTCCGCGACATCGAGGCGCTGATCACCAGCTCTCAGACCCGCGTGATCGGTGATACCAGGGTCCGGCTGGCTCCGGGCCGCTTCCAGGTAGTCGGGACGCGGAGCCCGCACTCCATGATGGATACCTCCGTCGCCACCTATGGCGAGGAGAACCGCCTCTGGACCGGCGACGAGGCACGCGCCTTTGCGCGGGTCTCGGCCGTCCCGTCCCTCCTGGCGGCCCGCGCCGCGCCCACCGACAAATAGTCATCAGCGAGAAGACACATGGTCGTCACCACTCGTGTCCGGCTCGACCGGATCAGCTCCTCCACCAAGAATGCCGCGCTCTCGCCCGAGGTGATCGTCGGCGATGAGATCATCGCGGCCGAGGGGTACGTCCTGGCCGCGCGAATCCTGGAGGACAAGTCCACCTACAACACGATCGAAGACACGAGCGGCCGGATGCTCAGCCTGCGCGCCGGCGACGTTCTCGCCGGCGTGCTGGGCACGCGCCGGGCGCTCCGCGGCTACGCAGGGGTCGTCCCCAACCGCATTGCCCCCGGCGACACGATCGATGTGCTCAACCTCGGTGGCATTCTTGGCCGCTGCACGTCCGTCAATCCCGACATCGGTCCACCGTTCAAGGCGGAGGTCCTCGGGGCGATTCTGGCGTTTCCCGAGCTCGGGGACCGAGTGGGTCGTCCGGCGCACATCAAGCATCGCGCCGTTCCACCCGCCGATACTCTCGAGACACGCATTCCGGTCGTGTATGTGGCCGGCACGTGCATGAATGCGGGAAAGACCGTCGCCGCGACG
>DATBSO010000082.1:0-4962 GCA_036559745.1 Gemmatimonadales bacterium
GCCGTGAGACGTGGGCACTCCCCCGCTACGCGGAATCAAGGTGTGTGAATCTTGTCCGAGGGTGTCAAGCGGGGATCAAGTTGTGCCCGCGACGAGCTTTTCGAATCTGGCGTTCTTCCGGAGGGGATTGAACAGCGGGTCGATCCGGAGCCATCCGGGCGACACGTCGTACTTCATCGTCAGCAGCTTCTCCAGCTCGTCGAGCGCCTTGTCGTACTGGCCGTTGATGATGTAGATGCGAACCAGCTGGTGCACGATGTAGGGACCGTTGCCGGCATCCTTCAAGACCGATTGCACCTCGATGCCCTTCAGCCCTTCGCGCACGGCCTCGTCCTTCCGGCCGGCGTAGGCGAGTGCGGTGCCGTACAGGGCGTGCAGTTGTCCCACCCCGGGGTTGGCCTCCACCTGTTCCTTCATCGCGATCCGCGCCGAGTCGGCGTAGAGGCGCACTTTCGCCGAGTCGCCGCGCAGCCAGTACACGCCTGTGAGTGCCAGGCCCCAGGCGCCCCGGTCGTCGTCGAACGCCGTTGGCGGCAGCCGCAGCATGAGGTCCTGGTGCGCGGTGGGGAGCGCCCAGTACAGCTCGTTGAACGTACCCATGTATGCCGCGACCGCCGGCAGGTCCACGCCGGGCGGAGGCGTCTGGAGTGCAGCCTGGGCCCCCGCGAGATCTCCTGACGAGAGCAGTGTGAGGATCTTCCCTTGGAGTGACTGGAGGTTGGTGGGCGACAGTGCCACGGCCCGGTCGTCCGCTTCCCGCGCTTCGGCGTACCGTCGGAGATGGCGAAGGTTCTGGGCAAGGAAGCTGACGTTGTTCGTGGAGCGTGGGTCGAGAATGCTCGCCTGGCGGAGCTGCTCCGTGGCTTCTTCGAACCGTCCCAACGATTGCAGGGCGAGCCCCTTGTATCGCGCAACCTCGGCGTTGGGAGCGCCCGGCGCCTGACCGGCGTCGTACTCCTGTACCGCTCTTGCGTAGTCGCTCTGCAGCCGCCGGTAGTAGTTCCCGAGGGCGATGTGGCCCTCGGGCTTATCCGGCGCTATCGCCAGGGCCTTGTTGGCGGCGAACAAGGCCCGCGAGTTCAAGCCTGGGGTGGGCACGGTCGTGACGGCGAGCAGGGACGCTACGTCGGACAGCCTCGCCCAGGCCTGCGCGAAGGCCGTGTCGAGGGCGACAGCGCGCTCGAACTGGTCGAGCGCATGCCTCATCGCCACGGGATTGCCACCGTTGACGAGGGCCTCGACGCCTTTCAAGTAGGCATCATAGGCCGCCAGGTTCTGGGTCGGCTTGGCCGCGAGCTGCTGCTGCGTGCTGTCCTCGAGCGCCACGTTGAGCGCCTGGGCCACCCGCGAGGCGATGTCCGCCTGCACCTGGAATACATCCGTGATGGACGCATCGAATGCACGCTGCCATTTGGTCGTGGCGGTGCCGCCGGCCGGCACATACACAAGCTCGGGACTGACCCGGACGCGGCTCTGACCACCCGGTTGCTTTTCCCACCGGATCTTGCCGAGCAGCAGATAGGAGACGCCCAGCTCCTTGGCGATCACCTGTGGTGATTTCGCGGTGCCCTTGTACTGGCTGGCGCTGCCGCTCGCGATCACCTGAAGCCCCGGCAGCGTCGCGAGCTTCCCGCGCACCTCGTCGGTCATGCCGTCGGCGAAGTACTCGTCGCTCGAGTCGCCCAGGTTCTGGAACGGCAGGACCGCCACCATCCGTGGGCCCGTCGTCGCGAGGCTCTCGGCCGACCCGTGGGTACGGAGCCAGCCGAACAGCACGCCGAGGCCGAGCACGAACCCGATGCCGAGCGCGAGGGTGAGCGGCGGGGCCCCGCGCTTACGGGTCGGCGCGGCGGGCGTCACCGCGGTCTGCGTGCCGGTCGTCGGTGCCCCTTCGAGCGCCCGCGCGAACTCGGCCGCCGTCGTGAACCGGTCGGCGGGGGATCGCGCCAACGCCTTGAGCACCGCCTGCGCCACGTTGTCGGGCACGGTGTCGCGGACTTCCCGGAGCGGTCTCGGCGACTCGGTGAGCCGTCGCGCGATCATGCTCTGCGCCGTGGGCCCGGTGAACGGTGGCTCGCCGGCGAGCATCTCGTAGAGCACCGTGCCCAGGCTGTAGATGTCGGTCCGGGCGTCCACGTTCCGGTCGCCTGCGGCCTGCTCCGGCGACATGTAGGCCGGTGTCCCGATGGCGAGCCCCGTCTCGGTGAGCTTCGAGCCTTCGTCCGACGCGAGCCCGCGCGCGATGCCGAAGTCGGCGAGGAGCGCCTGACCGTCTACAAGCAGAATGTTCTCGGGCTTGATGTCGCGGTGGATGGTGTCGTGCCGGTGGGCGAAGTCGAGCGCGAGGGCGGCCTCGCGCGTGAGGCGGACCGCGTCCTTTATCGGAAGCTGGCGCTCCCGGGTGAGCCGGTCGCGCAGGCTCTCGCCCTCGACATAGGGCATGGTGAACCAGAGCCGCCCCGCAGCCTCTCCCGAATCGTGCACGCTGAGGATGTGAGGATGCTGCAGGCGCGCGGCCATCTTGATCTCGCGCTGGAACCGCTCGGGACCGAGCGCCGCGGCCAGCTCGGGGTGGAGCACCTTGAGGGCGACCGGCCGGTCGTGGCGCAGATCCCGCGCGAGGTACACGGTGGCCATCCCGCCCCGGCCAAGCTCGCGCTCGATCGAGTAGCGGCCGGCTAGCGCCTCGCGTAAACCGTCGGCCAGATCACCCATTCGAGTGCACCCGGGTCCGTGTCTTTGGATGTGGAGTTGACACCCGTAAGTAAACGTGCGACAGGGGCCTGCGCCAGCAGTGATGCGCGGCGGACGACAGGGGTTACGAGGTGCCCTCGATCAGCTTCTGGAACCGGGGATTTTTCCGGATCGGGTCAAACGTCGGATCGATCTTGAGCCACCCCGGGGAGAGGAAATAGGGAATCCTGAGCAGCGGCTCGAGATGATCCAGCGCCTTCCCCGGCTCGCCCGCCATCATGTAGACGCGTCAGTTGATGCTGGACATACGGACCCCCGTACGCGTCCCGGCGCACCGGCAGCAACGCGGCGGCTCCTGACTACGCCGGACACGTCACGGCCCGAATTTGCTCGAAGAACTGGAATCCTGAGGGGACGCTCGAGAATGTCGAGCGATCACTGCAGTTTCATGCCGGGGATGTAGAACTCGGGACTACCCGGAGATCTTCTTGCGCGGAGTGGAATCGTCCTCCGTGGGGTCTTTCTTGATCACGCTGAGCCGTCCGTCCGCCTCGAGGTAGGCCTTCTTCACCTGCCCCACCTCCTCGACGCCCTGCTCCCGGAGCTGCTCCATGAGATCGTCGGTGGTCAGCATCTCCTTGCGCATGTTCCGGCGCTGCATCCGTCCCTCCGAGACGAGCAGGAGCGGCGCAGGATACATCAGCCGGTACACCCAGCGGTACCGGAAGCCCAGCCAGTCCAGCGCGTAGTTCCACGCGAAGATCGTCCCGACCAGGACCAGCCCCTCCGTGATCGAGTGATAGTCGGCTGCCATCGCGTTCTGCGCCGCGTCCGCCACCAGCACGATCACGATCAGGTCGGCGGTGCTCATGGTGCCGGCCTCACGGCGGAACAGCCGCAGGACGACGAAGATGCTGAGATACACTGCCGACCCTCGCAGCACGATCTCGAGGAGGCTGACGGTAGGCACGAGCATGGCGTGCCAGTCGATGGGTGGCATGAAAGAGTCCGACGATTGGGTTGAGCGCGGCGTGGCGTCAGTGCATGTGACTGGCGATCTTGTCCACGAGCGCCTTGCTCTTGTCCATCGGAAGCTTCTTGGTCGGGCTCATGTAGCTCGACGACACCAGCATCCCATGCACGTCGGCAATGCAGCCCGACAGGATCGGGGCGCTCTTCTCGGTCGCCGGCGGCGTCATCGTGGTGCACCGCCCGTGGGGGTACTTCTGCTCCTCTTGGGTCCACTTCCGCGCCCGCAGTTTCGCGTACACCTCGTCGAGCTTCTCCATCCCAGCCTTCCGAGTGGCGGGGTCAGTGGGCATCGGCATCACGCTGATCGAGACCATTCCCTTGTCGGCCGTCCCCCACATGCAGCCGTTCACCGTCTGCCCCGCCTGGGTTCCGCTGGGAATCTTCATGTTGGTCGGTTGAGGCTCGCGCGCCTTCGAGCCGGTGATGGCTTCGATTTCGGCGCTGCTGAGGAGGGTACAGGCCTGCTGCGCGGAGAGGTCGGCCCAGGTGAGCGCGAGGAGCAGGCTCACGACCGGACCCGGATGCAGGTGCATGGGGAGCTCGGGGATGGTAGGTGGCCGAAATTTACAGCCGCGTCGGCCACTCCGCATTCGTACCGCTTACCCTCCTCCTCGTATCATGTGCCACACCTCGACCGAGTTCTACCGGCGTCCTGCCGTCGCCGGCTCGCCCTCCCCCTTGTACGCCCGCTCCATCTCGGCGATATCGAGCTTCTTCATCTTGAGCATCGCGTTCATCGCCCGCTGCGCCCCGCCCGACTTGTCGTCCTCGAAGAACTTGTCCAGCGAATCGGGCACGATCTGCCAGGAGAGGCCGTACTTGTCCTTGAGCCAGCCGCACTGCTGGGCGGCTGGGTCGCCGCCCGCGCCGAGCTTCTCCCAGTAGTAGTCCACTTCCTTCTGGTCCTTGCAGTGGACCATGAGCGAGACCGCCTCGTTGAACGTGAAGTGGGGGCCGCCGTTGAGCGCGCTGAACTTCTGGCCTTCCAGCTCGAAGTCCACTACCATCGCGCTGCCGGGGGGACGCTTGTGCACTTCCTTGCCGGCCTCGGTGTATCGGGAGGTCTTCGTGATCTTCGAGTTCCTGAAGATGCCGCAGTAGTACTTCGCCGCCTCTTCCGCCTCGTCGGCGAACCAGAGGAACGGGGTGATCTTCTGGACGTTTGCCATCATGCTCTCCTTGTATAGCGGTAGTTCGCGTCCGGGCCTCGGCTCGAACGGTGACGCCGCACGTTAG
>DATBSO010000083.1:0-15512 GCA_036559745.1 Gemmatimonadales bacterium
CTTCGCCTTACTCGGTGTGGACGCCGGATTGGCGTACGCGGGGAACGTGGCGTCGTCGATCGTGAGCTCGGCATAGCGCGCGGCAAGCTCCACGGCGCCGAACGTGCCGGCCTTGGGGTCGAACGGTTTCTTGGGCGTGGCGCTGCGGAAAGAGTTCTTCTCGCCGGTGAGGAAATAGGAGCCGGTGGCTTCCCAGGCCGTGTGCTTGAGCTTGATCGTGGGGACCGTGGCGCGGCTTACTTCCTGCCATGACATGATGTATTCGCCGTGAAGACCAAGCGGGCCGGTGTAGAAGTAGGCCTGCGGCGCCAGCCGCCGCCGACTGCCATTGGCGAAAACGTTGTTCGCTGGTGTGGTAGTGCTGCTGAGATAGCGGAACCAGGTCTGCTGGCCGCCCGTGCGGTAGCTCGCGAGCTGCGGCGCCGCGGTGGTGCCGCGCTCGATGCCGGTCGTCCCCGACACGCCGATGCCAAGGCCCTTGAGGGACCCCTTCTTCACCGGCTGGAAGAAGAGGCGGCCCGCGAAATCCTTCGCGTCGCTCACGTCGCCGTCGCCGTTGCCGAGATCGGTAACGCCGTTAAACACGCCGGCCTGCCACACCACGAGGCTGCTGTCCAGATCGCCCGAAAGCTGGAGGCCGACATCGCGGTTGGGTCCCAGGTTGGTCGCCAGAGACCGCTCCGCGAAAACGATGTCACTCGCGGACTGCAGACGCTCGAGCTCGACCGGCGGCTTGAACTTGCCGACGCGGACCGCGAAGGCCGGCGAGACTTTCACGTCGGTGTAGGCATCGAACAGGACCGTGGTCCCCTGGCCGAAATCGGGCATCAGACGGAACTCGAGATACTTACCGACCGTGGCCTCGAGGATCGGGCGGGCACGGCGGAGGAAGAACGTGTTCGTGACCGGAAAAGCGCTGTCGGAGAGAAAGAAGCGGGCATCCGTCTGGACGAGGCCCTTGAGGCGGACGGCGAACTTCCCGTCCGCAGACTTGATGCTGAATCCGTCCTTGGCGCTCGCGGTGGCGGACACCTTGTCCTTGGCCGCGGCCTTGATGCTATCCGCCTCGAGCTCGCGGAGCCGCTGCAGAATGCGGAGCTGCTGGTCGAGCTCATTCACCCGCGCTGTCAACGCGCTATCGGGGTTCGTCCCGTCCTGTTGCGCCGCGAGCCGTGGCGCCATGGCCACCATTCCCGCAGTCAGAATGATCCCGCCGACCCAATACCGGACCGCACTCATGTGAGATTCTCCCGTGAGCTCGTAGGTGGCGGACTTCCGGCGGCCCGGTCAGTCCCGGAGCACGACTGGCCGGTCGGCCTCGCCGCGCGATTTCGTGCTATTTGCTGCGCTCCGAGACGTCGGGCTCGAAGCGGATCTTCTGTCGCCGTTCCAGCTGCACGACACGGCCGTCGTGGATCACCAACTCGATCGACCCGTAGCGGATGGCCCCGAGGGCCTTCCGGAGCTCCTGGAGGAGCGCCGGGGTCAACGGGAGGGAATCGTCGGGGCCGGCAGCCGATCCGGCTGGCAAGGTTGAGAAATTCGCCATCGCTCCTATTTAACCTATCTAGTTGATAGAGTAAATAGGCAAAAGACATGCCAGCCCACCCCCCAGTTTGGAGCCCGAATCAGCAACTAACTCAATCTTTGATGGGGACTTGTGGGCCGAATGCCGCAGCAGCTGAGGTATGGATTGTCGCGAGCTCCACCTGGCGGTGGAGGGAGGCTAAGCTCGTCCCGTCCAGGATTTTGGCGGTGGCATCCCGGACCTCCTTCATCGCCAGGTGGACGCCACATACCGCTTCGTTCTTGCAGTCCGTGCAGCGCACGTAGGCCGTCTGGCTGGCGCACGGCACCGGCGCCAACGGCCCGTCGAACATGCGGACGATCTGGCCCAGGTAGATGTCCGCCGGGTCCCGGGCAAGCAGGTATCCCCCGCCCTTCCCCTTGCGGCTCTGAAGGATCCCATGATTGCGCAGGCCGAGCAGAATCAATTCGAGAAACTTCGCGGGGATGTTCTCCTCGCGGGCCAGATCAGCGATGCGGAAAGGCTCATCACGATCGTGCTCGGCGAGCGCGAGGAGGGCCTTGATGGCGTACTTCGCCTTCTTCGAAAGCATGGGAGGCCTGGTTGCCGTCCTGGACTACATGTATCCGTCGCGCCGCAGGGTCTCCAGGCCGCCACCGCCTTCCTTGTCCTGCGCCCGGCCCGAGCGCTCGGCGATGTTGGCGAACTTCCCTGACTGGAGCTCCAGAATGATCTCATCCACGTTGTGGGCTTCGGACTCGACCGAATGGGTGCACGGATAGCAGCCCAGCGAGCGATACCGCTTCCCGCTGCCCTGGTTGTAATAGAGGGAAACGGTCGGGATCTGCTCCTTGCGGATGTACTCCCAGATGTTGAGCTCGGTCCAGTCCAGCAGCGGGTGAATGCGCAGGTGCGTGCCGGGAGCGAACTCGGTCTTGAACTGATTCCAGAATTCCGGCGGCTGATCCCCCACCTCCCATTGTGACTGGGCGGTCCTGGGCGAGAAGTACCGTTCTTTGGACCGGCTACCTTCCTCGTCGGCCCGGGCCCCGACGATGACGCCGGTGAAGGGCTCGGTGTTCCGATCCAGCTCGTACACGCGCTTGGCGTGGTTGAGCCGATAGCGGGGCCATTCGCCGCTCAAGGTATGCTTGAGTGCATCGGTCTTGAGCGCCTTGCAGCAGGCGATCCGGTCGACTGCCCCATCGGGAAAGGTCCGCTTCTCCTCGAGCGCCTGCTTGTTCTGACCGTAGATCATGGTCAGATGCCATTCCAGGGCGAGCCGATCCCGGTACTCGATCATTTCCGGGATCTTGTACGCCGTATCGATGTGGATCAGCGGAATCGGGACGTGGCCGAAGAACGCCTTCCGTGCCAGCCAGAGAAGGACCGTGCTGTCCTTCCCGATGGACCAGAGCATCCCCAGGTTCTTGAAATTGGCGTACGCCTCCCGAAGGATGTGCACGCTGCGGTTCTCGAGCTGGTCGAGATGGTCCATGTCACCTGCCATCAGAGTAAATCTCCCCACCGCTCTAGCACCTTCGCGACGCACTGATCCACGCTCAGCTCGCGGGTATCGAGCGTCAGCTCCGGGTGCTCGGGCGGCTCGTAGGGATCGTCGATCCCCGTGAAGTTTCGGATTTCCCCGCGCCGGGCGCGGGCATACAGTCCCTTCACATCCCGCCGCTCGCACTCCTCCAGCGGCGTCGCGACATAGATCTCCACGAAATCGCGGCAGAGCTTCCGGATGAAGTCCCGCGATTCGCGGTACGGTGAGACGAACGACGCCACCACGGTGACGCCATGCGCCTCGAGCCTGCTCGCAAGATAGCCGGTTCGCCGGAGGTGCTCGTCCCGCTCGGCCCGGGTAAAGCCGGTATTCGGGAAGACTTCACGGAGCGCGTCCCCGTCGATGTATTCCACCTCCACGCCTCGCTTCACCAACTCCTGGTGAACCAGAGTCGCGATGGTGCTCTTGCCGGAGCCCGAGAGGCCCGTGAACCACAACACGGCCGCCGTGGGCCTGGTTCGTGACTCGCGCGTCATGGTCCCCGAAGTCGTGAGGGGTGAGTCCGATCGGGCCGTCGAACGCGTCACAGGCCGATGATGAAGCTGGTGTTTCGAAGGTCGGGCTTGTTGTAGGTGAGCGGTGACGGCCGCTCGCCATCCCGCCCGGACTGGCGGTAGACGCAATCGCCTGCCGCCACATCCCACTCCATGGTGGGGCCGAGGCGCGGATACACGTCCGCGCGGCCCTCCGCCACCCAGCAGAACTTGAGCGAGCTGCCTGCCTTGACCCGGCGGGCAACGGGAATCGTCTTGAGGTATTCCTCCAGCTCGGGCGATGGATGCGACAGGCTTTCGACGATCGTGAGCGGAGTGCCCGGCGCCGGAGCGGCCGAGTAAATCCGTTCGGCGGGGCTCCCCTTGTCCTCGCGCCACGCGCCTTCGCCTTTGACTGCCCAGTAGAGGAGGTCGAGCGCCGGCGCCAGCACGACGCCGAAGACAGGCTCCCCTTCCTCGATCAGCGCGACGTTGACCGTGAACTCGGCTCGGCGCTTGATGAACTCCTTGGTGCCGTCGAGCGGATCCACCAGCCAGAACTTCCGCCACCCGCGCCGAGCCTCGAACGAAGCGGCCTGTGCCTCCTCCGAGACGATCGGAATGGAAGGGTCGAGACGCTCGAGGCCCTCGACCAGGATGCCGTGGGCGACTTCGTCCGCGAGGGTGACCGGGCTCCGGTCCTCTTTCTCCCGGACGCCGGCCTCCGCGCCGTCGTAGTAGGTCATGGTGGCCCGGCCGGCCTCACGAGCGAGGTCGACCACGGCCTGCCTGAGTTGGGCCGTCACCATGGGCGGAAGATGATGCCCTTGTCCTGCAGGTGGGCTTTGAGCTGATCCACCGCCTCAGGGACGGCGCCGCCCGGCACCTGGAGGTCGCACGCCAGATCGGTGGTGATACTGTCACCGGCCCAGATCGTCTCGATCCATTCGGGCTCGACGGCGGTCTTGATGACTTCGAGGTCGTCCTGGGTCAGCTCCGCGGCCGTCACCACGAGGATGATTCCGGCATCGAGCATCAGGTTGGCCACCTCGGCCAGACGCCGCATGTGCTCCTGGCGATTCTCCTCTTTCCGCCCGATGTCCGCGTCCACGCCGTAGAGCACGTTCCCGATGCCGAGGAAGTAGACGACCTTCCCGTCCTCGAAGAGCTTGCCCTCGAGCGCCTTGGCGACACCCTTCCGGTCGGCCTCGTGCTCGCCGGTGACCAGGATCAGCGCGGCCTTCTGATTGTATTTCTCCGCCCGGTGCTCGGGCTGGATGATGCTGGGCTCCCACTTGTAGTTCCGGAGCAGGACGCGGTCGCGCACCGAAGTCTGCCGGTCGGAAAGCGCTTCGCGAACGATGCCCCCGCCCCGGATCTCGAAGTCGTCGACGATGACGAAGCGGCTGGTGGCCGCGATGTCCTCGGCGAGATCGCAGGCGATCGCGCGATCGAGCTTGAGCACGCACTCGGCCACGTCGTGCCGCTTGATAACGGCGTGCTGGTCGGTGGCGCCGAGCGTCGAGGCGTCCATGACCCGCAACACTTCCTCGACCTTGCAGGTGACGCGGGCCGTCCCGAGCTTGAGGAGATAGTCCTTCTTGGTCACCATCGGGTGCCTGCCGAGCCAGAACAGACTCACCCGAAGCCGCGTGGTCACCTGGGGCCGCGGCTGGCTCTCGATCGTCGCCACTTCACCGCGCGGGATGTAGATCTGCTCCTGGAGCGTGAAGCCCACGGAATTCCCGGCTTCGGCCCGTCGCTGCGTTGGACGGTTGAAAGCCTCGATGCTCTTCACCCGGCTTTTCTTGCCCGACGGGTAGAAGATGACGCTGTCGCCCACGTTCACAACGCCGGCTTCGATCGTCCCGGCGATGATGCGCCGGTCGTCTCCCTGCTTGGTGAACTTGTAGACGTCCTGGACCGGCATGCGGAACGGTCTTTCGGTCGGGGCCGGCTCGTTCCGGAAGGCGTCCAATGCGTCGAGGACGGTGTGCCCCTCGTACCACGGAAGATTCGCGGAATGGCTGGCGATGTTGTCTCCGCCACGTCCGGACACGGGGATGAAACACGACGGACGGATCCCGACCTGATCGAGAAAGGCGCCGTACTCGCTGACGATCCGGTCGTAGACCGCCTTATCCCAGTTCACCAGGTCCATCTTGTTCACGACCACGGCGAGCTGCTTGATGCCGAGCAGCGACACCATGTAGCCGTGCCGGCGGGAATTCTCCTGCACGCCTTCGGCCGCGTCGATCACCAGCAGCGCCGCCTCGGCCCGCGCGGCCCCGGTGATCATGTTCTTCAGGAACTCGATGTGCCCGGGGGCGTCGAGAATCAGGTAGGGCCGCTGGCGGCTCTTGAAGAAGACTCGCGCCGCGTCGATCGTGATGCCCTGGGCCTGCTCGTCCTTGAGCGCGTCGAGCAGGAAGGCGTACTCGAACGGCTTCGAGTTGAGCTCACACTGGTGCCGGATCTGCTCGAGCTTCCCCTCGGGAAGCGAGTGGGTATCCGCGAGCAGGCGGCCGATGACGGTGCTCTTGCCGTGATCGACATGGCCGACGATCACGATGTTCATCCGTTGGGAGCCGGACGGCGCGGACACGCGCGGCTCTGCGGGGGCGATAGAAGACGTCATGCTCGGCTGGGCTATTCCTTTTCGGCCACGTACTCGTAGGGATAGTAGTAGTCCCCGAACTGGGACACCTCGCCCTTCGGATCGTTGAGCACCACACCCATCACACGCGCACCACTGCCGGCGAGCTGCGCGGTCGCGCGCTGCGCAGCGGCCTTGTCGGTCTGACCCGCCCGGACGACCAGCAGGACGCCGTCGGCCAGACTGCCCAGGATGCCCGCATCGGCGGTGGCGAGCACCGGCGGCGTATCCAGGATCACCAGGTCGAACCGCTCGGTCAGCAGCTTGAGCAGCGACCGCATGCGCATTCCGGAAAGCAGGTTCGACGCGTTGGTCGGCAGCGTGCCGCAGGTCAGCAGTGAAAGGCCGCGGAACGGCGTGCTCCGCACCACCCGGGCGACGGGGTCCTCGCCGTCCTTGCCGGCATCGGCGAGGCTCAACGAGCGGACTTCGGAACCGGCTTCCCTTCCAGGCGCCAGGAGGTCGAGCAGGCCGGGGCTCCGCGGCGCTCTGAAGAGCTTGTGCAGCTGCGGGCGCCGCACGTCGCAGTCGACCAGGAGCACGCTCATCCCGTCGTGCGCGAAGCTCGTGGCCAGGTTGGCGGCGGTGAGCGTCTTACCGTCACCCGGAGCCGCGCTCGTCACGACGAGAGTCCGCAAGTGCTCCGACCCGTCGGACCAGAACAGGCTGGTGCGCAGCATCCGGAACGCCTCGGTGCCGATCGAGAACGGCTGGGTCGCGGTGCCGATGGCTGCTGCGCGAGAGTTGGCGTGCCCCTTGTCCCCCTTGAGCAGACCACCCAGACGGCGCTTCGGCATCATAGGAGTCAGCCGAGGGATAACGGCGAGACCAGGCAGGTGAAGCGCCGCCTCGATGTCCTCCGGCCGGCGGATGGAGGTGTTGAGCGCCTCCAGAAGGAACGCCAGCCCAACGCCGAGCACGAGTCCGAGCAGGATTCCGATCGCGAGCTTGAGCGTCGCGGCGGCCCAGAGCGGCGAGTACGGCACCGGCGCCAGGTCGACCACGTCGATGTCACCCGCTTCGACCTCCTCGGCCATGCGGGCGCGCTGATAGTCCTGGCGAAGCTGATCGCTCTGCCCGCTCAGCGCCTCGACGCGGCGGTTGAGGCGTAGTTCCTCTTCGGCCATCGCGGGCAGGGCCTGGATCGACTGGCCGCTCCGAACCTTGATCGCGTCGAGCGACCTGATCCGGGACTGCATCGAGGCGACGTGACTCGTCACCGCATCCGTCAGCGATCTCTGCGACTGCCTGATCATGCCCCGAAGTGCCTGCACATCGGGGTTGGTCTCGGCGGAGGGGAACGGTCCCGTCATCATCGAGTCCAGCTTGAACTGCTGGTCGTTGAGCTGCTTGAAGAGGGTCGCGACCGAGGGATTGTCCCCGATGGCCGGAGACGAGGCCAAAGCTCGCAAGGCCTCTTCCCGGTCCGAGTCGGAGCCGGTCTTGAGCCTCCCGAGAAGACTGGTGTAAGTCTCGAGATCAGCCTGCAGCTGAGACTGCTGCCCCTGCAGCGCGATCATGGCCGCCTGCTCCGCCTCGAGCTTGGTGGTCGAGCTGGCAAGCAGCGCCCGGCTCTTGAAGGAGGCGAGCTCCGCCTGCGCCCGGTTGAGCATGCTGTCGGTTCGGGTGAACTGCTCCTCGAGGAACAAGCGCCGGCGGGTGGACTTTTCCTTGGCGGACTGAATGCTCAGACGCTGGAACGAGCCGATCGTCTGGTTCACGACCCGGGCGGCTTGCGCCCGGTCGGAGGACTGGAAGCCGACCTCGATGACGTCGGTGCCCGAACGCGGGCTCACGAGAATGCTGGTCTGCAGGTTTCCAATGGCCTGTTCACGCGGCAGCACCCGAATAACGGCATGATCCACGGCAGGGCGGCTCGGCACGGCGAACTGAACGGCGCCCATGCGGAGGGTTTCGCCGTAGGGCGCGGTGGCGGGATGCCCGGCGAAATCGCCGGTTACCTTGTCGGGCGCGAAAGTCAGGACCACGGAGTCCGACCCAACCCGCGGGTCGATGTGCACGTCGGTGAGCTTGGTCGCGGGAAATTCGGTCTGGTCCGAGACCAGCTGGAGCCCCGCCGAATCGACCACCGAGCCCAGCACGCTCCGGCTGCGGATCAGCTCCACGAGGGAGAGCATCGGATCTTCGGTGCGTCCGGCGTCCACCTTGGGGTCCGCCGCATCCACGTCGCCGGTGAGTTGGCGCCGCTCCCCCGCCAGCCGGATGAGTCCGCTCGCCTCGAACGTGGGCGGCTGACGAGCGGCCAGCACCCCGCCGATCGCCACGCCGATTGCGGTCATCGTGAAGATGACGCGCCACCGGCGCTTCAGCACCCCCACGAGGTGGCTGAGCGAGACAGTCTGCTCCGCGTGCTCGATCGCTACGGGAGCGACCGCACCGGGCAGCATCCGGTTCTCGGGGAAGTTTTCGTGCATCGAAGTCGTCACCTGTCTCGAAGAGCGGGTACGCCTACCTGTTGTACCGCCGGATCAGAAGCGCGATCGAGGCGATTGAGCCCAGCACGCTCATGGTCGGCACCAGGACGTCCTTGAAGAACGACGTCTTCTTGTCCACGATGATCTGGTCACCAGAATGCACCGGGGACTGGGCGATCGGGTCACTGGGATCCTGCAAGTTGCTGTAAACCTCACTCCGGGTACCGCCGGCGTCGCTCCGGAAAATGCGCACCTTGTCGCGCTTGCCGTATTGCGTCGTGCCGCCGGCGCGTGCCACAGCCTCGGCGATGCTGGTCTTCGGCTGGACCGCGAAGACCGACGGGCGGGATACCTCTCCCGACACGGAGACGCTGATGAGCGGCTCCATGACGAATTGCGGGTTCTGGTCGTACTGGGCCAGGAACCGCCGGATGTTCTCTTCCGCCTGGGGAATCGGGACCCCCCCGACCTTGAGCGCGCGATAGAGCGGATGGGTGATCGTCCCGTCCTGCCCGATCACGAAGTCACCGCTGAACTCCGGCTTCCTCCACACCATGATCCGGACGGTATCGCCCGGCTCCAGCGTAGTCGGCGCAGCGGAGCGAGACGGCGTTTGGGCCGCCAGGGCGGTAGGACCCGTCAGGGCGGCCAGCACGAGAGAAAGGGCCAGAATTCGCATAATCCTCGCGGGCGGACATTAAGGGGATCTGAACCGCACGTCCGTGGGGTACGACACATCACCGATCAATCGATGGGGCCACAACTTCGGTCCCAACAGGTGCCGCCCGGGAAACAGCACCGGCCGAGGAGCAGAATCCATGCCCACTTACGCCCCTCGGCGGGTCCGTGCGATCCGTGGCGGGCGCAAGGCAATGTATCCACGATGGTTCTGAAATGCAGGTGGGCGGCCGCAGCTGCCGAGGCCGGAAATCCGCCCCTCTCAAGGGGCTGCGATGAAATGAGCGGCTGCCTGCGATTCTCAGCAGGCTGTGGCGGTGGGCCAACAGTTACCAGGATTCACCGGCGCCGGCAGGAGCTGGCCGGCGCCTTGGCCAGGGCCGCGGCGACATCCTTGAATGCCTGAATGTTCTTCGGGTCGGCCATGAACCCCGGGTCGTATCGCCACATCGTCAAGGCACAGCCGGCGGGTCCGAGGGCCAGCC
The DNA here is from genome assembly GCA_036559745.1 of Gemmatimonadales bacterium. Taxonomy (GTDB): domain Bacteria; phylum Gemmatimonadota; class Gemmatimonadetes; order Gemmatimonadales; family GWC2-71-9; genus CAVVWJ01. The sequence goes on from DATBSO010000083.1 coordinate 9,826, forward strand.
CCCACTCGCGCACCTGATCCGCGGTCATCCGGCAGGCCTTTCCCGATGTGCCGTCCCCACCCGTTTCGGGAATCGGGCACGGCTCCCCCTTCCGCTCGCGCGGAATGCCTCCGTCCAGAATGTTGAGGCTGAACGCGATCGCGATCCCGTCCCGCTTGCCGACGGCCAAGGCATCGTCGCGGAACTTCGCCACGTCTCCCTTGGTCTTGCCCCAGCGATACTGGCTGACGATGAAGTCACAGGTGTGGTACGGCGTGTCGGGCTCGAAGACTCGGTGGTCGTGGACCACCCCGACCGGGAGGGTCGGGAACATCGCCTTGACATAGCCGCACATCTCATCCACGCGAGCCTTGCTCATCGTCCCCACCGGCCCCCAGCTGTTCTCCGGTGAGGTGTTCTGGGGTTCGTCCATGACGGAGTTGCCGACGATCGTTCCATCGACCACGCCCGCGGCCACGGCGGCCTTCACGGCCGGCGTGTTGTACCGGTCCATCCTCGCCTTCCACTTGTCGAGGTCGAAGGCGCCGTCCGTCTTGTAGTTCCGGTGGGCCCCGCCGGTCATCGTGAGAAGGAACTGACGCTTGGATGCGCGAGCGCTCGCGATGCGCTGGACCAGATCCTCGGGCTCGATCCCGCCGATGCTCAGCACGAAGTCGTCGGTGTTCGCCTTGTAGGCGAACCCATCCCATCCCCCGAAGGCGCCGAACGGAATGCCGACGCCATTGCCTCTGGGTATGGGCACAGGTCCGGTCGGTGAGGAAGGCGGGGTCCCGGGTCTCGACCCCGGTGGAGGCGTCCCGGTCAATGCAGCCAGTGGTGGCCCGGTCACGGTCACCTTCGTGGTTTCGGCGAGACCTGCGGCTTTCGCCATGGCAATGACCCGGTATTCACCGGTACTCACGCCGGCGGTGAACAATCCCTCGGGTGTGACCGTGCCGCCCGTGCCACTGAACGTCACGCGCACGGCGAGACTGTCTCCGCGCTGGTAGGAGACCGTACCGGGGTGAGACAAGACCGCCATGAGAAGGACAGCGAGCATGCCGGAATCTCGCGAGATCGCTAGGGAGCGCACAAGCGCGATCGGGATGACATCACCGCCGCCAGTTCGCGCCGTTCGGAGTCAGTGAATCCTGAGAATCGCGCCGACCGACGGCACGCCGGCACCATTCACAATGAACAACATGTAGTGGCCCGGAGGCGCGCGGTTGCTGGAGCTCGGCGCCGTCACTGTCAGCCCGGACCCGTCGGCGGTAAAGGCCAGGCGCTGGAAGCGCTGGTTCTGATCGAACGCGTGGGTCACCGATCCCAGCCGGATCAGACTCACCTGGGCGACGGACCCCGCCTGCGGCGTCAGGAGGCGGAACTGCTCGCCGTATCCCAGGTCGTCCGGCACGCTCGTCAGGACGGGACGAGGCCCGCGTGAGAGATAGGGTGGCGAGAAGATCTCCGCGTTGAACTCGTCCGGTGCTCCGGCGCCGTTCCCGCTTCCGGCGTGCAGGACTCGTCCATCGGGAAGCAACAACGACGTGCTGTGATAGCCGCGGGTGACCACGTTGCTCGCCAGTGTCGTCCAATGCCCGGTCTGCGGATGCCAGATCTCCGCCGGGTGGACACCCTTACTGACGTCGTCAAAGGTCGTGCCTGCCACGCCGCCGGTCGCGAGAACGTCGCCGGTCGGAAGGACCGTGAGGTTCAGGTGCCGGCGCTTGAAGGCCATTGGGCTCGTCCACCTCCAGGACGGATTCGATTGATTCAGGTCGATCACTTCCGCGGTGTTGGTGGTAAACCCGCCACCGGCATACAGGATCTTGCCGTCGTCGTACATCACCGCCGAGCCGTAGGAACGGCTCTCTCCGAACATTTGGGTCGGCCCGTTCGCCCACGCCCCCGAGCCTGAGAGGGAGAGAAACCTCGAGCGAAGCTGGGGTCCGGCCACGAAGAGCGAGCCGTCCGGAGCCAGAAACGCCCGGGGATACCAGGGCAGCGACAGGGTCGCGCCGCCGAGCTGCCTGACCGACCCGTCGCTCCACACCTCGGGAGTGAGCACGGTCATGCTATCCTGGTCGGTACCGGCGGTGATGACGACGTCCCCATTACCCATCACAGTCGCCGTCGGATACCAGCGGCCACGGGCCATCGCCGGACCGGTCGTCCAGGTTCCGCTCCCCGAGAAGTACGTGATGTTCGGGAGCCCATGTCCATCGCTGATGTGGCCGCCCGCGACCAGCACTCGACCATCGGCGAGCAGCACATGTCCGGCACAGAACAACCACGCCGGGCTCGGCTCGGCGGTGAAGTCACCCGACACCGGATCCCATACCTGGGGCACTCCCGTCCGCCCGATGCTGAGCACGCGGCCGGTCGGGAGGAGGATCATGTGGACGGCCACGATGGGCCAGGCGAACGGCCTCGACCACTCACCTGCCTCCGTCGAGGCCGTCGCGAGGGTGATATCCGTGGACTGGACATCCTGGGCGCCCGGTGAGCCGAAGGTCATGGTGTAGCTGCCGTCGGGCCCGGTCAGGACCAGATCGCGGAATCGCGCGACCCCGTTGCCATTGGTCTCGACCGTTGTCGCTCCAGTGAGAGATGCACCGGTCACCGATGCTGTCACAGGGACACCTGCTCCGAGTGGTTCGCCCTCTCCGTTCTCGAGCCGGAGCACCGGCTGTCGTTGAAACGGGACACCACCGTCGGCAGCGGTCGAGGGTTGCGTCGTGATGATCAGCGCGGGAGTCGCCGGTTGATTGCTGACGAGGGTAATGGCATCGGACAGGACGCCGACGAGATTCGGCGCCGAGAATGTCAGGCGATAGGTCCCCTGCGGACCTTCCAGCGCCAAGTCTTCGAAATGGACTTCGCCGTACGCATCGCTCTTCACCTTCGTCGTTCCGTCGAGCGATGCCCCCGTGACCGATACGGTCACCGGGATGCCCCCACCGAGGGATTCACCGGTTCCATCATCGATCCGAAGAACGGGCTGTTGGCCGAGGAGTACGCCTGACTTCGTTGTGTGGGAGGGCTCGGTCGCAACGATGAGCTGTGGCTCCGCCCCGGCGTTGCCGATGGACGTGAAGGTGAGAGGCGGAAGCTCCCCCGCGGTCGCGGTGGTGATTTGCTCGCCGGCCGCCGGGCCCAGCGTCCGCTCCACCGCCGCACGGCCGTTGCTACCGCTCGTGACGGTGGATTTGCTGACGCTGCCGCCGCCATCGATCGTCCACGTCACGGGGATGCTCGCCAAGGGCCGTCTGCGACTGTCTTCGACTCGAACGACGAGCGAATCGGGCAACGGCTCATTCACCGGCCCGTTCTGGCCGTCACCGGCGATCCGAACGAGGAACGCTGGACGGGGTTGCTGCGGCTCCGAGGGATTGCCGTCGCTGCTGCAGGTGAGCGATGCCGACGCCAGGGCGACCGGCAGGAGCCAACGTCCGACGCCACACCCATGCAGGTCATCGTCACGCGATCCGGAGGATGAAACGTCCCGTGAATTGGTCGGGGGTTACCGAATCATCACCCGTTGGGCATTGCGCAGCCAGGGGACGAGACCATTCAGAGCCTGCGCTGAAAACGAGCCGACCGGAGAGGAGAACCCCTCCGGCCGGTCTCGGTCATCCACTCTTCCGACTTACGTCCTGGTGCAGCCCCTTCGAGGAAGCCGGCTCAGCGACTCGGCGACCGACCGGAACGCGGACTGATTCTCCGGCTTGGCGATGAATCCCTGCTCGTAGCGCCACATGGTGAGTGCGCATCCCGCCGTCCCGAGCATCGTACCCCACGACTTGATCTGCTCAGGCGACATCGGGCAGAGCACGCCCCGAGGATCGTCGCCGTACTTCGCGCAGCTCGTACCCGGCGTGCCGCCGTGGAGGATGTTGAGACTGAACGCGATCGAGATATGGCTCCGGCGGGCGAAGGCCACGCCCCCATCGCGGAACTCGGCGATCGGCGCCTTGGCCAGCCGATACTGCGAGACGATGAAGTCGCAGATGGCGTAGTTCTTCTCCGGCTCGAGTACGCGGTGATCGTGTACGACGCCGACGGGCATCGTGGGGAAGATGGACTTCACGTACCGGCACATCTCATCGACCTTGGCCTTGGTCATGTATCCGGCCGGGCCCCACGCCTTGCCCGGGGTCGTGTTCTGCGGCTCGTCCATCACCGAGTTGCCGATGATCGTGCCGTCGGCCACGGCCTGCGCGATCGCCGCCCGAATCGTCGGCGTGTTGTAGCTATTCATCTTGGCCTGCCACCTCGCCATATCGAAGTGGCCGTCGGAGATGTAGTTCTTGTGATCACCACCGGTCATGTTCATCAGAACGTGCATGCCCTTGGTACGCGCCTGTGCCAGGCGGCTCACGATGGTTCCGGAGCTGTAGCCGTCGATGCTCAGGTTGGCGGCCGCCTGGTTCGCGCCGGCGTTGCTGAGCAGGCCGAACGAGCCGAAGGGCACGCCCATCTTCAGCGGTGGCCCGATCGGTGGCGGAGCCGGGGTGGGAGTCGGGAGCGGCGGGGACCCGCCGCCGATGAGGGAGACTGCCGAGGTATCGGCACTCTGCCCCAGGGTCGCAATGACCCGGAACGCACCGGAGCGCTCTCCGGCGGTGTACAGACCGTTGAGGGTGATGCTGCCGCCGGTCGCACGGAACACCGCGTTGACGGCGACACTATCGCCGGACGCCGTGCGTCCGTACGCGCGGAACCGCTGTGAGCCACCGGCCGAGAGCGAGGCGCTCGCCGGGGTCACGATCACGCGGGTGCGAGACGGCGTGGGAGTCGGTGTGGGCAGCGGCACCGGGGTCGGTCCGGGTGTCGGGACCGGGGTCGGTGGGACCGGCGTGGGCACCGGCCCGACAATCGGTGTATCGGTATGACCGACCGTCACGGTCGCTGTATCAGCAACGGTGCCGGTTCGGTTGGCCGCGATCACGAAATACGTGCCGTCCACGGAATCCGCGGTGTAGACGCCGGCCGGATCCACGGTGCCACCCGTGGCCGACCACCTGAGTCCCAGCTTCGCGGGAGAACCATCCTTGAGGGAGGCCGTGGCGCTGAACGCGTACGAGGTCCCGGCTGCAATGGTGACTGGATCGGGTGAGACGACGATCCGCGTGACGCCCGGAGTGGGGCGCACGACTCTAACGACCGCCGTGTCGGTCTGCTTCCAGCCGCGTCCGCGGCCGAAAATGGTGAAGATGCCCGTCCTGGCAGACGAGAACGAGCCATCCGGCCTCATGCTGCCGCCGCTGGAGCGCCACTCGAGATGGGTGGCGACTTTCCTGCCTTCCAGCGAGGCGCTCAAGCCGCGGAATTGTACTTGCTGACCAGTCTCGATCGTGACCGATCGAGGGGAAATCGCCAGGGAAACCGCATTGGTTGTCGTAGGACCGGTGGCGTTACTGTCGGGGGCGGTAGTTTCACCGTCACAACCCGCCACGGCAAGCACGGCGAGCATACAGGGACCTCGCGAGATCGCGAGCCTGCGCACCAGCTTGAACAGGTACGTCATCGCTTCAGGCCTTTCGTGACACTCCCTTCCGTTGTGCCCAACCGTTCCCGGTTTCCACCACGCACCCTTGGGCTCCAAGCATATTTACGGACCTTTTCCAAGGAGTTCAATGCGCAAATTCTTGACAGACTACTGATTGTTTGGGAAGTGCTAATAGTGTAACATATTGTAATGTTGA
>DATBSO010000084.1:0-6498 GCA_036559745.1 Gemmatimonadales bacterium
CGTCCGGCCCTGGCTCTTCCATCCACGCCATCCGCCACGCTCCGACGAGCTTCTCTGCTGCGGTAGCGCCGTCCCCGGACTGCTTCGGCGCGGAGTGAGCCATCGCCAGCCCGCTGAGCGCCCCGGCGACGGCCAGCGCCCACACCAGTCGTGCTTTCATGCTCGATTCCTCTGCATCACGACGTCCTTCCCGCGACCACAGCGCTTATCGACCTGTCAGCCTTCCCTGGAACTCTGGGTTGCTCTCCGCTTCACCAAACTCCCCACGTCGGTCACAAATCTGGATAGCAGCGGGGACAGGTTGTCCTTTCTCCAGACGGGAGCCAATGGCAGCGACAGCTTGAGGTCGGCGACTTTCAATATCGCCACGGCGTCCGGACATCGCCAGCGGGCGGTTTCCACGACGAAGCCTACGCCCATGCCCTGAGCGACGAGCGTCAGTATCGTCGCTTCGTTCGACGCCTCCTGAACGATCCGAGGCGATTTCAGGCCGCCACGGAAACACTCGTACATCAAGCGGTCGTAGAATGCCGAGCTCTCGCGCCTCGGAAACCAGATGAAACGCGCGTCCGTCATGTCGCGCAGCCGGAGGTTCTTGACCCTACAGAGCGCGTGGGCGGCAGGAGCCGCCAATGCGAGGTTGTTCATCGCGACCGGCAGTTGATCCAGCTCCCGGTCCGGTTTCGGCGGGTTGAACATGAACCCGGCATCCAATCGGCCCGATCGAACGGCCTCGAGCTGCTGCAGACTCGGCAGCGGGTTCAGCTGCAGTTCTGCGTCGGGGCAGCGCTCCCGGAAGAGGTGGAGTGAGTCGGGTACCACTCCGCGCCATGAGGCGTTCTCAGTGAACCCGACGCGCAGCGTCCCTGATTGGCCGCGCGCCACACGCTGCGCGCGTTCCGTCGCCTCGTTCAGCTGTTGAAGAATTCGACGCGCCTCGACTAGGAACAAGGCACCCGCCGAGCTGATCTTCACGCCGCGACCGAGGCGATCGAACAGCTGGAAACCGATCTCGCGTTCGAGATCCTGAATCTGTCGCGAGAGCGCCGGTTGCGCCACTCGCAGGCGTTGCGCGGCGCGGCCGAAGTGTTCCTCTTCACCGACCGCCACGAAATAGCGGAGATGCCGCAGTTCCATTCCGATACCCTATCGCGATTAGTCCGATCGTAACAATATCTTGGACCGATCAGATGGCGTTTGTCACAGTGGAGCCGGAAGGTGGTGAACGATGTCTCAGATCGAGCAATTTACGAAGGAACCTGACCTGCCCAGGCCGATCGCCAGTTACCTGAGGGCCGTCAACGCCGGCGCCAAGGAGGAGTTTCCGGCGAGCTTCGCAGACGATGCGGTGGTCATCGATGTGAACCGCGAGCTGCGCGGCCTCGACGCGATCACGGCCTGGGCCAGCGCCGACATCTTCGCTGCTCACGTGCGTCTCGACGTCCTGGACGTCACAGAGCGGCAGGGACGAACGATCGTCAGAGTCAAGATCGACGGAACGTTCGATCGAACGGGATTGCCCGATCCACTCGTGATGAACCATGAGTTCAAGGTGGCAGAGGGGAAGATCGCCGAACTACGAATCGGGTTCTAGAAGGCGCGCGGACTTTCCGACTGTCGATCGCTGTAGTTGCCCTTCGAGCGCGAAGCAACCGGATCGAGGACCTTCGGCCCCTGGTGACGCGCCTTTCCGATCGGGCGCGCGCCGCCCGTAGCGCGACTACCGTGGCAAAATGCCGGCCGACGGAGGACTCGCATGCCCTTGGTGCTCGGCCTGACCCTGCTGCTCGCGACGTCGACGAGCGCGGGAGCGGTCGGTGCGGTCGGCTACTACCGCTTCCCGGCCGTTCACGGGGACCGGATCGTGTTCGGTGCGGAGGGTGACCTGTGGCAGGTGGGTCGCTCCGGCGGCGTCGCGTCCCGCCTCACCAGCCACCCCGCCGACGAGTCCTATCCCGCCATCTCGCCGGACGGGACGACGCTCGCCTTCTCGGCCGGGTACGAGGGCCCGATCGAGGTCTACACCATGCCGCTCGCCGGCGGATCTCCGGTCCGGCGCACGTTCGACGGCGGCGGGGCGCGGGTCGTCGGGTTCGCGCCGGACGGCGCGCTCGTCTACTCGACGGAGCGCTTCAGCACGCTGCCCGACGACCAGCTCGTCCGCCTCGACCTGGCGAGCGGAGCGAGCACGATCGTGCCGCTCGCCCAGGCCGCGGACGGCTCTTGGACGCCGGACGGGCGCACGCTCTTCTTCACACGGCTGCCGTTCCAGGGCAGCCACACGAAGCGCTACCGCGGAGGCACCGCCCAGAGCATCTGGAAGCACGCGGAGGGCCAGGCGGAGGCGGTGCCCCTCACCGCCGACTACGCCGGGACCAGCAAGACGCCGCTGTGGTGGAACGGGCGCGTCTGCTTCCTGAGCGACCGGGACGGCACCATGAACGTGTGGTCCATGGACGAGGGCGGCCGCGACCTGCGCCAGCACACGCACCACCAGGGATGGGACGCGGACTCCATCTCGCTCTCGGAGGGCAGGATCGCCTACAAGCTGGGGGCCGACCTGCGCCTCCTCGACCTCGCGAGTGGCGCCGACGCCGCCCTGGAGATCCGCCTCTCGTCGGACTTCGACCAGGCCCGAGAGACGTGGGTGAAGAAGCCGACGGACTACCTGACGTCGGTCGCGCTCTCCCCGAAGGGGGACCGGGTGGCCCTCACCGCCCGCGGTCAGGTGTTCGTGGCTCCGGCGAAGCGCGGGCGTCTCGTCGAGGTCACCCGGACGGCCGGCGTGCGCTACCGTCGGGCGACCTTCCTCCCGGACGGGAAGGGGCTCGTCGCGCTCTCGGACGAGTCGGGGGAGGTCGAGCTCTGGACGCTGAGCGCGAACGGTGTCGGCCCGCGTGAGCAGCTGACCCGCGACGGCAAGGTGCTGCGCTGGGAAGCCGTGCCCTCGCCGGACGGCAAATGGATCGCCCACCACGACAAGGACCGCCGGTTGTGGCTGTGGAGCGTCGAGAAGAAGACCGACACCCTGATCGCCACCTCGCGCCCGGGCGACGTCCAGGACCTCGCCTGGTCGCCCGACAGCCGCTGGCTCGCCTACGCCGCTCCCGGGGCCAATACCCTCTCGCAGGTTTTCCTGTACCGCATCGAAGGAGGCACGACGACCTCGGTGACGAGCGACCGCTTCGACAGCGGGAGCGCGGCTTGGAGCCCGGACGGCGAGTGGCTCTACTTCCTCTCCGACCGGAACCTGAAGACGCTGGTGCGCTCGCCATGGGGCTCCCGCCAGCCCGACCCGTTCCTGGCGAGCCCCACCGAGGTCTACGCGGTCGCGCTGCGGAAGGACGGCCGCTTTCCGTTCCAGCCGCCGGACGAGCTTCACCCCGAGGAGCCGAAGAAGGACGAGAAGAAGGACGCCGGCGCATCCGATGGGAAGGAGAAGGGCAAGGATAAGGACAAGGGCAAGGAGAGTGCGGTGGCGGCGGAGAAGCCCGCCAAGCCCGTTGTGATCGACCTCGAGGGCCTGGCCACCCGGCTCTACAAGGTGCCGATCCCCGCCGGCCGTTTCGAGTCGCTGCGGACCGACGGCCAGAGGCTCTACTGGCTCGCCATCGACAACTCGTTCGAGCCGAAGCGCACCCTGCAGGCGCTCGCCGTCGGCCGCGAGAAGCCGGAGACGAAGACGGTGATGGAGGGCGTGCGGGAGTACCTCCTCTCCGCCGACAACAAGAAGCTCCTCGTCCGCCAGGAGAAGCAGGGCGACCTCTACGTCTTCGACGCCGGCGACAAGGCGCCCGACAAGCTGGACGAGTCGAAGGTCGACCTCTCTCGCTGGACCTTCAGCTTCGACCCCCGGGAGCAATGGCGGCAGATGTTCCTCGAGGCCTGGCGGCTCGAGCGCGACTACTTCTACGACCGCGGCATGCACGGGCTCGACTGGCCAGCGGTTCGCGAGAAGTACCTGCCGCTGGTCGACCGCGTGAGGAGCCGCGCCGAGCTGAGCGACCTCCTGGCCCAGATGGTCAGCGAGCTCTCGGCCCTCCACATCTTCGTGGGCGGCGGCGACATGCGGAAGGGGCCGGAGGAGATCGAGGTGGGCTCGCTCGGCGCGGAGCTCGTGAAGGACGTGGCGGCCGGCGGCTGGCGGGTCGCCCGCATCCACAGGGCCGACCCCGACTTCCCCCTGGCGCTCTCCCCGCTCCGGCGGGACGGGGCGGGGATCGAGGAGGGCGACGTCATCGAGTCGGTGAACGGTATCGCGACGCTTCCCGCGACCGACCCCGCCGCTCTCCTGCGCAACCAGGCCGGCCGCCAGGTTCTCCTCCGCGTGAAGCCGAAGACAGGCCCCGCGCGCGACGCGATCGTCTCTCCGATCACGGCACGCGAGGCACGGAACCTGCGCTACGACGACTGGGAGCTCGGGCGGCGCCGCCGGGTCGAGGAGGCGGGTCAGGGCCGCATCGGCTACGTGCACCTGCGGGCCATGAGCGGCGGCAACTACGCCGAGTGGGTCCGGGACTACTACCCGGTCTTTCGGCGCCAGGGGCTGATCCTGGACGTCCGGCACAACCAGGGGGGGAACATCGACAGCTGGATCCTGGGGAAGCTCATCCGCAAGGCCTGGTTCTACTGGCAGGACCGAGTGGGGGACCCGTCCTGGAACATGCAGTACGCGTTCCGCGGGCACATGGTCGTCCTCGTGGACCAGTGGACGGCCTCGGACGGCGAGGCCTTCGCGGAGGGATTCCGGCGGCTGGGCCTGGGCAAGGTCCTCGGGATGCGCACCTGGGGTGGCGAGATCTGGCTCACCGGGAGCAACGCGCTCGTGGACAACGGCATCGCCACGGCGGCGGAGTTCGGCGTCTACGGCCCGGAGGGTCAGTGGCTCATCGAGGGCCACGGCGTCGAGCCGGACATCGTCGTCGACAACCTCCCTCGGGCCACCTTCGACGGGAAGGACGAGCAGCTCGACGCGGCCATCCGCCACCTCGAGGAGAGGATCCGCGAGGCCCCGGTCGTGGACCTTCCCCCGCCCGCCTTCCCCCGCAAGGTAGTCGAATAGCGGGCTCGTGGCCGCCAACATCTCCAGCGGGTGGGGCGTCAGACGGTCCAGTCTCGGCAGCGCAGGCCGCCGATCCGCTTGAACTCCCTGGTGTTGTTCGTGATCAGGGTCGCCCGCAGCGCCACCGCCTGGGACGCGATCATCAGGTCGAGCGGGCCGATGGGCGTGCTGGCCTTCGAGGATGAAGGGGGTGGAACCATCGCTCCGTCGCGAGCCTATCGGGCGTTCCGGGAGCTGAGCAGCCTCAATCATCTCGGCGCGCGCGCCGCGCGAACGCAGCGAGGCCCAGCGAAAGCATGGCTAGCGTCGTGGGTTCGGGAACCGCGTTGTCCACTTCGACGACGCCGTAGTTGTCGAACACGTCGGCGAGGTCATTCCACGGTCCTTCCGGCCCCCACCAGCCGATGTGAACGAAGTCTTCGCTGATGCACTTGCCCGCGACGAGGTGGCAGTCGTTGGGCTCGCCAGCGCCCCAGTTGGTGTAGCCGAGCGGGGCCCCGCTCGCCCACCTGAACACCCCCTCGTCCAGGTGGTCGCTCAGCCCAATCCACAAGGTCTGGTGCAAGGCGAACAGACCCGTCGCGACCCCGAAGCGCTCCGTGACGAACGCCTGTTCGGAGGCGTCGTCGATCGTCGCGAGATGTCCCCCGAGGGTGACTGCCTCCGCCTCGGCGTCTCCCCAGGACGAGAGATCGAGCAGGTAGTACTGATGCCCTCCGAACGTCGCGGCGTCGATGATGGACGCGGCGGCATTGCGGGCAGTCCCTAGCAGACACATCGACACGCACACTGCCAACGTCCGCACAATAACGCGCATGAGCCGCCTCACCTTCCAGGTCGCCATGGAACACTCGTCCTCTTACCACAGGGAATTCTGAAAAGTCACGGGACAATGTGAGGTCGTTCAGTGGAGCTACGGCGCGCGCCTCTAAGTGCCGCCGAGGTTCGACAAGCACGTCGAGCCATCGCCATCGGGGAGGTCGCTGTTCGTGCCGTCGGGGCACGTCGTGTTCGACCAGATGGTCCCCTCCAGGACGACCGACGAGAGTTGCGCTCCGGTGAGATCGGCTCCCGTCAGATCGGCCTGCGTGAAGTCGCACGAGGGCGCCAGTTGACTGGGCGTTGCGCAGCGCAGCCTCTGGAGATTGGCCTCCCTGAGGCTGGCGCGCGTGAAGTCGCAGCCCGCGGTATCTGTCGAACGACAATCGTTGCCGGTCAGGTTCGCGCGAAACAGGTTGGCGTCGGCGAAGGTCGTGTTGGTCGGGCGTCCGCCACCCTTGGGAGACAGGTTGGCCATGCGAAGGTCGGCGCGTCTGAAGCTGTTGCGGGGGGCGTTCCCCAACTGGAAGCTGGCCAGCGCCAGCGTCGCGTCGTCCGCGATCACTTCGCTCACGAAGGCCACTGGGAATACTGCGCCGGTGGCATCCGCAAACCGC
>DATBSO010000085.1:0-4506 GCA_036559745.1 Gemmatimonadales bacterium
GGGCCCGGTTTGTGCACGTACCAGACACCGTCCCGCGGCTGATCCCGGCAACCTTTTAGCCCACCGGTAATGCGTCCACAGCTCATCCTCTGCGGTGCGATTGCGGGACTCTCCGCCTGCGCGAGCAATCTGCCCCCGGCACCGGCGGTCCTGCCGGCCGCGGCGATCATCGACACCACGATTTCACCGTTGGATATTTCAGTCATCACCGCGGATACCGCTACGGCCGATGCCCTGGTATTGAACGATCTGGCCGCCACCGCCCCGGACGAGAAGATCGTCCCTGCGTTTGACGGGGAACGGGTCCGGTGGGACATCGATGTCGAGACCTACGCCTCCCACCCCCGAGTTCAGTATTATCTGGGGTACTTCGACGGCGTGGCCCGCTCGAGAATGGAGATCTTCCTCCAGCGGGGTGCCCGGTACGAGCAGATGATCCGCCGCCGCTTCGAGGCCGCTGGCCTCCCCGGCGATCTCGGATACCTTGCGCTGATCGAGAGCGGCTATTCCAACGAGGCGGTCAGCCACGCGTACGCCGTAGGAATGTGGCAGTTCATGCGCGGGACCGGCCGGGGCTACGGACTCCGGGTCGACTCCTGGGTCGACGAGCGCCGGGACCCGGTCAAGGCCACCGACGCGGCAGCCCGACACCTCAAGGACCTTCGCGACCGCTTCGGCAGCCTCTACCTGGCCGCGGCTGCCTACAATGCCGGAGCCGGCAAAGTGTCCCGCAGCCTTGGGCGGCTGCAGTGGGACACTCCCACGGAGCCTCTGGCCGAGGCTGCGGTCGCCGACTCACAGGCCGTTGAAGAAGACAGTACCCTGGCCACGGCGGACACCGTTTCGGATGCATCCGACGACGAGGACTCGCCGGCCGACATCAACGACATCACCAGCGATGCGGCCTTTTTCCGGCTGGCGTCGGCTGACCTGCTTGCGACCGAGACTCAGGACTATGTCCCGAAGCTGATCGCCTCGGCCATCATCGCCAAGGCACCGGGCCGGTACGGCATCGAGGCCCCGGTAGCCGAGCCATTTGGTTACGATTCCATAGTGGTCACCGACGTGACGGGCCTGGACGTCATCGCCAAGCTGGCGGGCACGGGCCTCCCGGAGATCCGGGACCTGAATCCGCAGTATCTCCGGCTCGCGACGCCGCCGAGGTCCACGTCGGTCATCAGGTTGCCTTCCGGAACGGGTGAGACCGTGGCGGAGGGGTATGGTCGATTGCGCCCGTCGCAGCGGGTTCGATACATGACGCATCGGGTGTCCCGGCCCGAGCGGCTGACGGCCATCGCGGCGCGGTACCACCTCCCCGTCGCGGACGTGCGCGCCGCCAACCCGCGGGTCAAGGGTTCGCGGCCTCGGCTGGGTACCGTGCTCGTGATTCCGGCGGTGGCGGCTCCCTCGGCGCTCGCGATGCGCGCTACCGGGGCGGTGGGCTCCTCTCCGCACCGTGCCATCCGCGGCCGGATCCACCGCGTCAGGCGGGGCGAAACGCTGACGGCCATCGCTCGCCGCTACCGCGTCTCGGTGCGAAGCCTGACCCGGGTCAACTCGCTCGCGAGCCGTAACGATCTTCGCGCCGGCATGCGGCTTCGCATCCCCGGCTGACCTGCTCACCCTTCACCCGGAAGCTGGATCCGTCACGTGCCCGCAGACTCTGGTAACACGCCGACCGGCGCCACCGTTCAGCCCACCCCGGTTTCCGGGCGGGCCGCGTTGGTCGTGCTGGGTTCGATGATCTTCCTGATCATCGCCCTCACGATCCTTCTGGTGCAGAGTACCTGGGTTCATCCCGCGAACGCGGCGGAGTCGCCGCCGGCGCTCGAACACAGTGAGCTGGGGAGCCGCTGACTCTCGTGCGTCCGACGACCTTCTTCCTGACCCTCGCGATCGCGACCGGACGCCTCCCTTCGGTCGCGACGGCCACGCCGGGGGACGCGTATGCGCTCCGGGAATCGACGACGGTCGTCCAGGACACGCTGAGAGCGCGGACGATCGCGGCCGTGTCGCGGGCACGACGGTCGGCCGTTCTCGCCGGGTCGCTGGTGTCGGGATATCTCTCGTTGCGGGGCCTTCCTCCGATCTCCGGCGCATTCGCCGTCACCGACACCGGTCTCGTGTTCTACGCCGCGAATCGCGCGTTCGTCACGACCTTTCCCCTGGTCGGACCGCTTCGGGTGACCGGCGGGAAGAAGTGGCGGGCGTCCGCGGTCAGCCTCGCCTTCGTGCATAAGGAGCCCACCCGGACCACGTACCTCATCCGGGTGGACAACGGGCTCTTCGAGACCGACGCCCCGGGTCCCCTGCTCGACGTCGCCGAGCATCCCGCGTGGCTCGACAGCCTCGGCTCTCGAGAGTGGACGGTCGAGACCCCGCTGGCCAGGGCCGAGAACGCGAGAGTCATGACCGGACTCATCCGGACGCTCGTGACCAGCCGGTACGCCGATACATTGTTCACCCTCTTCGGCCGTCCCCGGGCACCGATCGGCGTCGTGGGTGAGCGGGGCCGCGCCGCGGGACGGCTCGGCGAGTACGTCGCGTCCCGAGACTCCCTCGCGCTCGATCCGTCGCGGATGAGCACCCGGGATCAGCTTCGCCACGCCCTCGCGCACGAGCTGGCCCACCGATGGCAGGCCCGGGCCCCGGCCCAGATGGCGCTGCTCTGGCAGGGAACCGCCCCGATCCGCGATCCTCGGCGATACGGGTACGGCAGCGTGTCCGAGCACCAGGCGGAGGCGGTCGCGTTCGCGATTCATTTCCTTCAGATCACCGCCGGCGTGAAACCCGGGGTCGATCAGACCGACCTGCTCGACCACTACGAGGTCCTCGTGCCCGGCACCAGCATGATGGTGCGGTACCTGGCACTCCAGTCGATCTACGCCCGACATCCGCTCCGCCGTCTGCTGACGACTGGCAAGAGCTGACGGGCCCCGTGAGCAGCGAGCTCACGTGCATCCCTGAAAACGATTGTGTCGGTAGTTGCGATACGGGTGGGTAGTCGAGAGCCACTGGTCGGATTTGAACCGACGACCGCTCGATTACGAATCGAGTGCTCTACCCCTGAGCTACAGTGGCCGGGAGAAACGATGCGGGGGCGCACAGCCGTGCGCCCCCGTGGCACATGCCCTGGCGCGGATTCGAACCGCGACGCCTTTCGGCACTACCCCCTCAAGATAGCGTGTCTACCAGTTTCACCACCAGGGCTGGCGCGGGCAAAATAGCGTCCCGTCCGCCACCGGGTCAACCACCGCTAGAACACCCTCTGCGTCGTGAACGGACTCCCGGCAATGGCGCCGCCATTGACCGTAATGTTCACGGTATAGGCCCCTACGCCGGGCGCAAAATCCGCCGTGTAAACGCCGTTGCCGTTGTCGGCGACGCTGAGCGGACCGATCCCATCAACCGAGATCACCACACTCTCTCCGCCATGGCCGACGAGGTTGCCCTGCGCGTCCACCGCGGTAACCGAGAACGTCGTGGAGAAGAAGAATGTCGCCGGCACGTTGGCCACGCTACGCGACGGATCCGCTGGGCCGGGACTCACTGTGCTGGAGAACGGACTCCCCGGTACGTCGGCGCCGTTGACCTGCACCTGGACCTGATCGGTGCCCGCAACCACCGGCGTGTAGCGGAACACGTAGGCACCGCCGCCCGTTTCGGCAACCGGCCCGCTCGCACTGTTCGCGCCGCTCACCGTGACGGAGATACTCCCCGGCGCACCTGTCACCGGATTCCCCGACGCATCCCTCAGGTTGATCGTGACCTCAGTCTGCGCACCAGCGGTGCCGGGTCCCACCTGCGCGCTGCTGGTCGACGCCACCGGCGGCCCCGCGGTCACCTTCACGGTCGCCGTCCTGCCCGCCGCGCTTCCGCCGACGGTGGCGGAGACTACATGATCGCCCGGTGAGGTGGAGCTGAACCGTCCGGTCGCCACGCCCTGCGCATTGGTCGGGCCGGACGGCTGGACGATGGTGTTGCCCGACCCGGTGGCGCTGATGACGACGGGAATGTCGCGAAGCGGATTCCCGAAATCATCAACCGCCTTTACCGTGATCGTGCTGAAGACGCTGCCGGTGCTGGCGCCGATCGATGCCGGCGAGGCGGACACGGTGCTCTTGGTCGGACTCAGCGGCCCCGCCTCGGCGGTCGCATGGAAGACGACCGGATTCCCACTGACACCACTGGTGCCGATGCGCGCCTCGAGCGTGTTGTCGCCCGTGTTCTTCCCCATCTTCCACGAGCCGACGGCGGCGATGCCGTCCGCTCCGGTGATCTGGTCCTCCCCAGTCACGATGCCGCCACCTCGTGTCACGACGAAGTTGACGGGAACTCCGGAGACCGGGTTGCCGGTGCCGTCCTTCACAACCACGGCGGGAGCGACCGGTACCGCCGACCCCACCGGCGCTGTCTGGCCGTCACCCATCACCAACTCGATGGAGGCCGGGGCCCCGACACCGAGGGCGATCGGTGAGGAAATGGCCGACGCGAACCCGTCGGCCG
>DATBSO010000086.1:0-3177 GCA_036559745.1 Gemmatimonadales bacterium
CCCGGTGGAAGGCACCGACAGTGGACGGCAGGAGCGTATCGAGCGCAGTTCCCCGCGGTTGGGGCCGCCGATCGATCCCGTAGGGCACCGTCTGGGCGGCAAGCGGTAGCCACCCCGGGACGACGAGTACCACGAGTGCGAGTCTCAGCGCGCGGTGAGCGGGGAGCAGTGAACGCATCACGGTATCGGCCTGGCCATCACCCGGTCACTCTGCTGATCGGCGCCGAGGACGAAGATGCTGCTGCCGACATCGGCGAAGCCACACTTCCGATAGAAGGCCTTGGCCCGCTCGTTCCGCTCCCAGACCGCGAGCCAGAGGACCGTCGCCCCACGACGAGCGGCTTCGTCATCGACGGCTGACAACAGCGCTCGGGCCAGCCCTCGCCCGTGCCAGGAACTGTCGACGTAAAACCGGAGCAGCTCGATCGTTGAGTCTCCATGCACCGACTCGGGGTGCGGTCCCTCGCGGAGCTGGGCGAATCCCGCCATGCGCCCATCGGATTCGGCGACGATGGTGGCCATGGCGGGATTGGCGATCTCCGTGGCCTGTTGGGCGGCACCGTAGGTCCTGGCCAGGTAGAGGGCCATGTTCTCGGGGGTGTTGTCCGCTCCGAATGCATCGAAGAAGGTTCGAGCGCCGAACTCGGCGAGGTCTGCGGCATCGGCGGGTCCGGCGCGGCGGATCGCGACGTCCGTGGAGCGGGTATCACTGAGCATGGTGTCCGTAGACTGAGCAGTACCGCGGTCAGGCGCAAGCACCGGCTCAGCGCCGACCCGCCGGCTCCCGGGTCAGCCCGTTTCCGGTGAGGACGCCGAACACAGGATAGCTGTCGCGGTAGCCGACGAACCGGCCGATGCTGGAGAGCAGTCCGAAGGCGACGTGCTGCAGCGCACGCGGCGGCCCGGCCAGGTAGGTCGCCGGCATCGTCGTACGGGCCAGCACGGCGAGCTGGAGGAGTGAAGGAAGACCTCTCTCGTTGACCCGGCCAGCCCCTGCGAGCCCGAAGATCGTAATCGCCGCCTGCAGGCTCGCGCGAAGTCCCGCGAGGTCGGGTGGATCGGCCTCCGCCGTCTGCTTGACGTGCAGTTCCTCGTCGCTGTCGCTCCAGGGATGGACGTGCGCCACTCCCGCGGGCATGACGACCCGCTCGCCCGCGGCCGCAGACCGCTCATCGCGCCCGAGGCGATAGCGCGCCTTGCCGGACAGGATGTCGAACGTTTCGGTATAGGTGGGATGAAAGTGAGGAGGAACCGCATGCTGGCCCGCGAAGGGCCGGTTGATGTACTCGAGGACGAAGCGCTGTCCTTCGGTGTCGTGCGGAAGAACGAGAATCCGCGCCCGGTGCCCCATCGGCTCGTTGACGAACCATTCGGTTGGTTCCATTTACGCCCCCCCGCTCGAGCGAATTTCCGGAACCTCCACGACACGGACCCAATCGGGCGGCGCTTCTACCGCCCGCACGAGCGCGCCGACCATCTGCCTCCGAGTCACCAGACCCAATCGGCGCGCGCCATCACTCGTGGATGGGATGACCGACAACACCGCATACATCGGCAGCAACAGCCATGGCCATCGGTGCCTGGGACCGAGGACGTACCACGGGCGCAGAAACGTGGCGACGAGTCCGCTTGCCCGGACGAGCGCCTCTGCCTCACGCCGCACCGCCACGTACGCCCGCATCACCGGTGCGGGTTGCGCGACGCTCAGGTAGACGAAGTGCTGAACGCCTGCGTGGAGCGCGGCGGAGATGGCCGCCTCCGCCGAAACCAGGTCGACTCGACGGAACTCGGCCGCCTTGGCAGGACCTGGACGCGGTGTCCCGACCAGATGGACCAGGGTATCGGCCGGTGCCACCTGATCGCGATAACTGCCGGGCTCCAGGGCGTCCCCGACCACCAGCGTCGTCTCGGCCGGTAGCCTTCCTCCGGACGCTGCCCGGACGAGCGCTCGGACGCGATGGCCGCGGCGAAGGAGAGCCTGAATGAGTGGTACGCCGAGGTAGCCGGTCCCACCCGTGACGAAGACGGTGTGCCGGCGAGCGCCGGGTGGGGAGCTCAGCGTGGAGACGACGCCGAACGTCGCTGCAGGCGCCGCTCCAGCATGTCATCGCGAAGCGCGAAGCCGTGGCGCTCGTACAGCGGCCGGCTGCGCGGTGTCGGCCAGAGGAAGACGGCATCGGCGCCCCGAATCTCGCACTCGTCGAGACAGGCGGCCAGAAGCGCGGACCCGATACCCGAGCCCCTACAGTCCGCGCGGACGTACAGGCTGCTCACGTACCCGTGCAGCTCCGGCTCACCGACAGGGTTTGGGATCTTCTCGAGCAGCTGCAGCCAGCTCGCGCCCAACGGCATGTCGTGCTCCTCGGCAAGCCAGCAGCACCAGACGCCGCCCGGCGCGAGACGCGATTCCATCCACCGCCGGCAGCGCTCGAGAAACGACAGCTCTTCTTCAGTCGGCGGGTCCAGCTCGGTCCGGAAGTCGTATCGGAGACGCGCCAGTACCGTGGCATCGGCCGCACCGGCCCGCCGGACGGCGACAGCCGAACGCCCCACGTTCACCCCGGCCGCTCCGTGGGCGCGGCCTTGCCAGGTCCCGGGAGCGAGGGTCGCGCCCCTCCCGTTCGTTCTTCCTCGAGCAGCTTTTCGACTGTTGGATAGCGGTAGATGACCCGTGCACTGGCGGTGAAGAGTCCACCGGTATCGGCGGTCGGGCCGTACGTCGAATAGAGCGACTGATTCAGCAGACGCAAGTACACCGTGAGCTGGCCCCGATGGTGCGCGGAGTGGGCGATGCGCCGGACCAGAACCCAGGCACGCGAACGGCGGACATCGAAGAACGTCGTCTCTTCCTCGAACCAGGCGGCGGGAACGCTCCGCAAGCGCTCCAAGCGGCGGCGCGACGCCTCCGCGTAATGGTCGAGAAAGGCGAGCCGCGTCTCCGTCGCGGGGAGCTGGGACAAGCCGATGTCGATCCCGAGCATCCGAGTCATCCAGATGTCCTCGGACACACACTGATGCACCATGTGCTCCAGTGGCGTACGCGCGCGCGGCTCGGGTCGGAGGCTGAGGTTGTCGTCCCTGAATTGAGACCAGACGCTCAGCGTCTTGAGCCGCTCCGTTTCGTACGTGTCCGCCAGAAACTCGTACCCCATTCCTCGCTCCCTCATCCGGGGTTCA
>DATBSO010000087.1:0-45920 GCA_036559745.1 Gemmatimonadales bacterium
GCTATGCGGACAAGGCTGGGAAGTATCAACGCCAGACGGGCGTGACGCTCCCCAAGCTCTGAGCCGCCGACTCCTATCAGGATCTTCGATGCGCCCATTCGTTTTCCTCTCGTTGCTCGCCGCCTCACCGTTATTCGCCCAGCAACCGACTCCACCGTCCGCCCCTCCCGCCAGCCTGCGTGCCCCCATCGCCGACACCGGGATCTTCAGTCCGCTCCCGCTACTCCCGGCTTCGGACGTTCGCGCCGCGGATGGAGCACCCGGTCCGCGTTACTGGCAACAGCGGGCCGACTACCACATCCAGGCCACGCTCGACACCGCCGCCAGGCGGCTGACCGGCACCGAAACCATCCGGTACACCAACCATTCGGCGGACACGCTCCGGTTCGTCTGGATGCAGGTGGATCAGAATCTCTTTCGGCCGGGAAGCGTAGGGTCTCTGCTGTTTGCGTCGGAAAGCCGCTTCGGGGGCGCCGGCTTTCAGGGAGGATTCGACATCGCGCGGGTCACCCAGTCGCCTGCTCCGGCCTCGAAGTCCGCCAACATACCGGTCCCGCTCCGCCTGAAGGGCAAGACGACTCCGCTCACGTACCGGGTAGACGACACGATGATGTACCTGGGGCTCGCGACACCGCTTGCACCCGGTGCCAGTACGCTGCTCCAGCTCGACTACGCCTTCAACATTCCGGAGCACGGCGCCGATCGCATGGGACGTGATGGATCGCTCTACGAGATCGCCCAGTGGTATCCGCGCCTGGCGGTCTATGACGACGTTCACGGATGGAATACCGATCAATACCTCGGGCAGGGTGAGTTCTATCTCGAGTATGGGGACATCGACTACGAGATCACCGTGCCCGCGGGCTACATCGTGGCCGGGTCGGGCGAGCTGCAGAACCCGGCGGAGGTGCTCACGGCGACCGAGCGGAGCCGGCTGGCCGCCGCCGCCACGTCGGACAGTACCCTCGCGATCGTCACCGCCGAGGAGCTGGCATCGGGGGCCGCGCGCCCCCGGCGGGACGGCACGCTCACGTGGCGGTTCCGCGCGCGCGACGTTCGCGACGTCGCCTGGGCCGCATCACCCGACTACCTCTGGGACGCGTCGGCATGGAACGGCGTGCTCGCCCAGGCATACTATCGCGCCTCGGCGGCCGAGCTCTGGAAGGACGCGGCGAAGATGAGCCGCTTCTCGATTCTCGAGTACAGCAACCGGTGGCTCCGCTACCCCTATCCGCAGATCAGCGCCGTGGAAGGGCCGGTGTCGGGCATGGAATATCCGATGCTCGCCATGGAGGCGAGGGGGGACGACGGACCCGATCTCTACAACGTCCTCACCCACGAGATCGGGCACATGTGGTACCCGATGACCGTCGGGTCCGACGAGCGGCTCTACGCCTGGATGGACGAGGGATTCAACACGTTCATCAATACATTTTCCGAGGAAGACTACTGGAAGCGGGACGATACCGGTGTCAGGCGAAGCGAGGCGAAGTTCGTCACCGGGCTGGACCAGTCATCCACGGCTCAGCCGATCATGACACCCGCCAACCGGTACGCCAACAACAACAATCTGGGCAGCCTCGCGTACGTCAAGCCATCGATCATGCTGCTCGCGCTCAGGAACAAGGTGCTGGGGCCCGCGGCATTCGACAGCGCCTTCCGCGAGTACTCCCGACGCTGGTCGTTCAAGCATCCCCAGCCCGCTGATTTCTTCCGCTCGGTCGAGCAGGTGTCCGGCCGCGATCTCTCCTGGTTCTGGCGCGGGTTCTTCTATACGACCGCCGTGCTCGACCAGTCGGTGGAGTCGGTCACGGATATGCCTGACAGCTCGACGCAGGTCGCCGTCGTCAACCTCGGGACCGCCGTCATGCCGGTCGAGCTTCTCCTCACCGCGAGCGACGGGACCACGAGACTCGTCAAGCTGCCGGTCGAGATCTGGTACGGCGGCAACCGGTACCTCTACACGCTGCCGCCCGGGAAGCACGTCGTCGCGGCAACCGTGAACCCGGATGGCGGATTTCCCGACGTCAACCCCGCCAACGACGCGTGGCGGGCGCCATCCACCACGACCACGCATTGATCGATCTCCCACTCATGAAAGTCACCATGCGCGCACGCCACGCATTGCTCTTGTTGGCCGGTCTTCTCCCGCTGCGTCTCACGGCGCAGCAGCCGCCGGCCGCCGGCGGATCACCGCCACGGGAACCGGGTGACTCGTCCCCCTTCCGCCGTCTCGCCCTGACCCCACCGAGCGCGGTGCGGGGCGCTGATGGCGCGCCGGGACCGGGGTATTGGGAGCAGCGCGCCGACTATGTCATCCGTGCGACCCTCGACACGGCCGCCCGCGCGGTACGAGGCGAGGAGACAATCACCTACACCAACAATTCCCCGGACACCCTTCGGTACGTCTGGCTGCAGGTGGATCAGAACCTCTTTACCGACACCAGTCGCGGCGCCGTGATCTTCGGTCAGGTCCCGGGCTCCTCGCCCGCTGCCGCCAGCGGCGCCCAGTCGACCGGTTCGGGCGTCCGGCTCCTCAAAGTGGCACAAGCGGCAGCCGCCGTGCGCGGGAAACCCGCCGGCAAATCCACCGACCTCCGCTACCTGGTGAACGGCACCGTCATGCGGGTGGACCTGGCCCGGCCTCTCCCGCCCAAGGGCCGGCAACAATTCGAGCTCGCCTGGTCATTCCCCTTCCCGGCGGCCGGCAATCGCATGGGCGTCGAGGACATCGACGGCTCGCCCGTGTTCGAGGTGGCGCAGTGGTACCCACGGATGGTCGTGTACGACGACGTGCGCGGCTGGAATACCGAGCAGTATTACGGGCGCGGCGAGTTCTATCTGGAGTACGGCAGTTTCGATGTGAGCCTGACCGTTCCCGCGGATATGCTGGTGGCGGCCACCGGCACGTTGCGAAATCCGGACGAGGTGCTCACCGCAGCCCAACGGGCGAGACTGGCCCGAGCGCGGACCAGCAGCGAGACGGTCGTGATCCGGGGCAAGGACGAGATCGGCGATCCGTCGTCGCGTCCCCCGACCACCTATCCCACCTTCACCTGGCACTTCACGGCCGACAGTGTGCGTGACTTCGCCTGGGCGGCCGCACGCCACTTCGTCTGGGATGCGGTCGGGGTAAACGACGGCCGGACGCTCGCGATGAGCTTCTACCCGCCGTCGGCCGAGCCGGCGTGGAAGGAGTCGAGCCAGTACGCGAAGACCGCCCTCGAGAACTACTCGCAACAATGGGTGCCCTATCCGTACCCCGTTGCCATCAACGTCAATGGGATCGAAGGCGGAATGGAGTATCCCATGATCGTCTTCTGCCACGAGCGCGTGGATCCGGTCGCGCTCTACAGCGTGACCGACCACGAGCTCGGACACACCTGGTTTCCGATGGTGGTGGGAAGCAACGAGCGGCTGTTCGGCTGGATGGATGAGGGTTTCAACAGCTTCATCAATCACTACAACTTCCCCAAGCGGTGGCCGGACAAGCCCCTGCCTCTCGCCCGAGGTGTGCAGTCCACCTACCTCAAGAACGCGATGTCGGGGCAGGAACAACCGATCATGATACCGGCCGACCGGGCGCTCACGATCGAAAACTGGCGGCAGGCCCTCTACAACAAGCCGGCGGTGGGTCTCGTGCTGCTTCGCGACCACATCACGTCACCGGAGCGGTTCGATCCGGCATTCCGCGAATACATCCGGCGCTGGTCATACAAGCACCCCACGCCGGCCGATTTCTTCCGGACCATGGAGAGCGGGCTCGGTGAAGACTTGAGCTGGTTCTGGCGCTCGTGGTTCTTCACGACCGAGCAGTTGGATCAGGTCGTGGACTCGGTCGCCTTGTCGGATTCGTCGGGCGTGGTATCCCGGATCTATCTACGCAATGCCGGCCAGATGCCGATGCCGGTCGAGCTGCAGCTCACCCTCGACGACGGGAGCACGAGGCGCATCTCATTGCCCGTGGAGATCTGGTTTCAGGGTAACCGCCATGTCGCAGTGATTCCGGGGCCGCGGAAGGTGAACAGCGTGACGATCGACCCCGACGGATGGTATCCGGACGTGAAACGGGACAACAACAAGTGGCCGTGAGGAACGCGGCGGGAATCGACCTCCGAAGGACGTCGGTGCAAAGCCTCTAGCCTGTAGCCGTCCTTACGGCGTCTCCAACTGCCACAGCCCGCTCAGCATGTCGACCGCATACAGGGAGCCCTGGTCGAGCTGCACGCCCCACACGTACGTGTCGCCGGTGCCGCCCGGCGCGATCCGCGCGATGAGTCGATTCGCGAGATTGCCCGAGAGTGTTCCTGAGACGTCGATGGCTACGACCCCGCCGTTGTAGTACGCCGCGTAGAGAATTTGCCTGCTCTCGTCCATCCAGAAGTTGTGGGTCCCGGCACCGTCGAGATGAAAGAACGCCACCTCCGTGGGACTGGTCAGATTCGACACGTCCAGCACGTGGATGTCTCCGCTTGAGAGGTCGGCGATGCGGCCGGGACCCTCCTGTCCGACGAACAGGTACCGGTTCTCGTCACGCACCGGATTGTGGAACCACCATCCGTTGTGCGCGGCCGGCCCGGCTTCGAGACCCGCGTCACCCGTGACGAACCGGCTCACCTCGACCGGCGCGCTGGGTGACCCCGACCGGATTCCGTTGCCGACGTCGTAGATGATCACCCCCGTGTTCCAGGCGAAGACGAAGGCCAGGCCGTCGCGCACGTAGGTATCATGAATCCCGTAGAAGGGCGGGATCGCGACCGTGGCCACGAGCGCGATAGCTGACGGTGATGTGATATCGTAGATCAAAAGCGCGGGATCCGTCGGGTTCTTCGCCGCGAAGACATACCGGTGCCCGGCGATGTCGGCGATCGTCGCCGTGTGGATGCCCGTCTGGACCAGGGCGCTGTCGAGAAGGACCGGCCGGCGAGGGTCGATCAGCCCGTAGATGAAGAGGCCGGCATTGGCACCGCGCTCGGCGCCAAAGACCAGCACCTGCCCATCCGCGCTCACCTGCACGTCGCTCACGGTACCGATGGCGGGCACGACGAGCGAATCGACGAGCGTGGGCGACCCGCCAGCCCCGAGGGACCAGATGTTCACCAGGTTTCCGGGATTCCCACCCCGGGCGGACCCACCCCACGTGCCGGTATAGGCGTACGCGCCGTAAATCCAGAGATCGGAGCTATAACGCGCCGGGACATTGTCTCCTCCGGACAGCACATGGAAGTCACGTTCGGGAGTGGGGTCCGGGCCCGGATCCGGTCCGGGATCATCGCCGCCACCGCAGGCCAGGAGACCGAGCACCATCCACGGGAGTCGCCTCACTCGACCGCTCCACCGTGGTGGTGACCGGTTCCCTCTTCGCCCGTCATGCTGCCGTAGGGCCCCATTCGATGCATGTCCATTCCTGCTCCAAGCCGAACGCCGAGGCTGACCGACCAGAAACGGTCCCTACCATAGACGGTTCGTATGTCGAAGACGCCGCCACCGACCCGGCTGATCGTCCCGTAGGAGAGCTCCGCGAGAGGGCGAAGCCGGAACCATCCGGTCCGCAGGGCATCGATCTCGTAGCCAGCCGTGTGAATCGTCCACCTGGTCGTACCAAGGATCGAGTTCTCCAGGTGCGGCCGCAGCGATCGGAAGCCGCTGAGCCGTTCCTCCTCTGGACGCTCGGTCCGCTCAAACCGGTACTGGAGACGATGACGACCGGCGGTCCATGCACCTTCGGCGAGAAGGGAATGAAAGACGAAGAACCCGGCCGCCTCGGAGGTCCGGGCCCATTCGACGAGGCCGTACACCGGGTGGCCCTGCACCGGACCCGACCATCGGGCCGACAGGTTCCATTTGGTCTGATCCGTCCCGGCACCGGGCCGGTGCTCGGGGGAGTGAACCTCCGCATAGGAGGCTTGCACCTCAACGGTCTGCTGAGGATAGGCCGTCAGCCTCACCGCCCAGGAGTCGCCGAAGCGCCCACCGATCCTGGGCCACTGTCCGGGGCGTTCCGGCTCATCGCCGTTGAAGAGCCCGACCTCTGCGGACGCAGCTCGCGCCCGAAACGCGCCAATGACCACGGCGCGTTCCAGAATCTGCGAGAGGTGATGATTGACGGGAAAGCGAAGGAACGGCCGGACCATCGGGTCATCGGTGCCGAAAGGGGCGAACCCCTTCCCCGCGCTGAGCGAGACGTTACCTGACCCATCGAGATGGCCGAGGAGGTCGGTTGCGGAGAGGACTAGCTCGTGGAGATACGTGTGAGGGTGCCGGCGGTCGACGAATCCTTCGCCCCAATCGCCCAGCGCGAGCTCGCCTTCCGGGATCGTCGCGCCCTCGAGGTTGAGCATGCCGACGAGCCGGAGCCTCCGCCACGCCCCGGCTTCCAGCATGACCGTGGGCCGCACCAGGCGAATCTCGCCGAGCGAGCGTCCGCCACGTCCGGGCACCACATCCGACCAGTCGTACGCAAGGACAGCCCCGGCGACGCCGTGAACCGTTGGTGGCGTCTGGGCGGCCGCGTTCCGGGCCCACACCGCCACGCCAAGCATCAGGACGTGGCGGGCGGCGCTCAGTCCGATTCGACTACCGCGCGCGCCGGCGCGCACGCTGATCGGAGGAAATCCCGGTTCATCAGCGTGATCGTGTCGATGCTGATCTGCTTGGGGCAGGCTTCCTGACACTCGCCGAACAGTGTGCACCCGCCGAATCCCTCGATGTCCATCTGCGCCACCATGCGTCCCGCGCGGCGGATCCGCTCCGGCTGCCCCTGGGGCAACAAGCTGAGATGGGTAATCTTGGCGGCGGTGAACAGAGACGCGGACCCGTTGGGGCACGCGGCGACACACGCGCCGCAGCCGATACATTGCGCCGCGTCCATGGCCGTGTCCACCAGCTCCTTCCCGATCAGGAGCGCGTTTCCATCCGGGGCGCTACCGGTCGGTGCACTGATGAATCCGCCCGCGGCGATGATCCGGTCGAGAGCGGTGCGGTCGACCACGAGATCGCGGATCACGGGAAACGCCCGGGCGCGCCACGGCTCGACATGGATCTCGTCGCCGTTGTGGAAGCTGCGCATGTGGAGCTGGCAGGTGGCCGTGCCGGGGTTGGGACCGTGGGCGACGCCGTTGATCATGAGGCTGCACGATCCGCAGATCCCTTCGCGGCAGTCGTGGTCGAACGCGATCGGGATCTCGCCCCGCTCGGTGAGGCGCTCGTTCACGACGTCGAGCATCTCGAGGAACGACATGTCCGGGCTCACGTCCCGTGCCTCGTATCGCACCATGCGACCATCGAGGCCCGGCCCGGGCTGTCGCCACACGTGGAGTGTGAAGTTCATCGTCGTTCCTTCGCTCACTTGTAGCTCCGCTGCGCCAGGTGCACGTATTCGAACTCGAGCGGCTCCCGGTGCAGCACGGGCTGGCGGTCAGCGCCGGCGTGTTCCCACGCGGCGACATAGGCGAAACGCGCATCGTCCCGCTGGGCCTCGCCATCCTCCGTCTGATACTCTTCGCGGAAATGCCCGCCGCACGATTCCTCCCGATGCAGCGCGTCCCGGCACATGAGCTCGCCCAGCTCGAGAAAGTCAGCGACCCGTCCCGCCTTCTCGAGCGCCTGGTTGAGCTCGGAATCGCTGCCGGGCACGTTGACGTTCCGCCAGAACTCCGCCCGCAAGGCCGGCAGACGCTCCAGCGCCTCTCGGAGACCGGCGGCGTTCCGCGACATTCCGCACTTGTCCCACATCAGCTTGCCGAGCTCCCGGTGAAACGAGTCGACCGTTCGCGTGCCGCCGACCGACAGGAACCGCCGGGTCAGCGCGGCGACCTCGGCCTCGACCAGCCTGAACTCGGGATGACTGGTATCCACCTTCGGCAGGCGGCTCGATGCCAGGTAGTCGCCAACCGTGTTGGGAATGATGAAATACCCATCGGCCAGCCCCTGCATGAGGGCACTGGCGCCGAGCCTGTTGGCGCCGTGGTCGGAGAAGTTGGCCTCGCCGATCACGTGAAGGCCCGGGATGGTGCTCATCAGGTTGTAGTCCACCCACAGGCCGCCCATCGTATAGTGCACGGCCGGATAGATCCGCATCGGCACCCGATAGGGATCTTCGTCGGTGATTCGCTGGTACATCTCGAAGAGATTGCCGTACCGCTCGCGCACCGTGTGCGCCCCGAGCCGGGTAATGGCATCCGCGAAATCGAGGTAGACGCCGAGCCCCCCAGGGCCGACGCCCCGCCCCTCGTCGCACACGGCCTTTGCGGCACGTGACGCGATGTCGCGCGGCGCCAGGTTGCCGAAGCTGGGGTACCGGCGCTCGAGATAGTAGTCCCGCTCCGCGTCGGGAATGTCGCCCGGCGCTCTCGTGTCGCCGGCCTGCTTGGGTACCCAGACACGACCGTCGTTCCGCAGCGACTCGCTCATCAATGTCAGCTTGGACTGATAGTCGCCGCTCACCGGGATGCACGTCGGATGAATCTGGGTGTAGCACGGGTTGGCGAACGCCGCTCCACGCTTGTACGCTCGCCAGATGGCGGTCGTGTTCGATCCCTTCGCGTTGGTGGATAAGTAGAAGACATTCCCGTATCCCCCCGTCCCGAGCACGACGGCATCGGCCGCGTGCGACTCGATCTTCCCCGTCACCATGTCGCGAACGACGATGCCGCGGGCCCGCCCGTCGATGACGACGAGATCGAGCATCTCCGTGCGGGGAAACATCGTGACTCCACCGGCGGCGATCTCTTTCTCGAGTGCCTGATAGGCGCCCAGGAGAAGCTGCTGCCCGGTCTGGCCCCTGGCGTAGAAGGTTCTGGACACCTGCGCGCCCCCGAACGAGCGGTTGGCGAGAAGTCCGCCGTACTCCCGGGCGAACGGCACGCCCTGCGCCACGCATTGATCGATGATCTGGACGCTGATCTCGGCCAAGCGGTAGACGTTGGCCTCGCGCGCGCGGAAGTCCCCGCCTTTGACCGTATCGTAGAACAGCCGGTAGATGCTGTCCCCGTCGTTCCGGTAGTTCTTCGCCGCGTTGATGCCGCCCTGGGCGGCGATGCTGTGAGCGCGCCGGGGCGAGTCCTGGAAGCAGAAGCACTTGACGTTGTACCCTAGCTCGCTCATGGTCGCTGCGGCCGAGGCCCCGGCGAGCCCGCTCCCCACGACGATGACCGTGTATTTACGCTTGTTGGCGGGGTTCACCAGCTTCATCTGAAAGCGATGGCTGTCCCACTTCCGCTCGAGCGGCCCCGCGGGAACTCTCGACTTGAGCTCCAGGCTCATCGCGCGCCTCCCACCCACCCGGCAACCACCGCCAGCGGCACCAGAGCGAAACCCACCGACACGAAGACCGCGATCACCGCAGCCAGCCGGCGCGTGAGCGGATGAGGCGATGCCGGAGCGGCCCCCAGCGACCGCATCGAGCTCCAGGCGCCGTGGTACAGATGCAATCCCAGCGCCCCCATCGAGACGACGTAGAACGTCGCGACCCATGGGATCCGGAAGCCGGCGACCATGTTGGCATAGACGTCGCCGGGCACGAACGTCCCGGCTGGGCGAATCGTGCCGGTGGTGAAATGCAGGATGTGAACCACGATGAAAACGAGGAGGAGGGCCCCACCCCAGCGCATCGTGCGCGACGCGAGGGTCGACACCTGGGGGACTCGCCGGGCGTACCCGACCGGTCGTGCAGCCCGGTCTCGCAGGGTGAGCTGGACCGCGGCGACGACGTGCAGAATCACGGCCAGCACCAGGATGACACGCACCGCCCAGAGAATTTCGTTCAACGGGCCGTGCAGCAGCGCCCCGTATGCGTTGAGCCGCTCGGCGCCCTGGAAGACCTGGAGGTTGCCGACCATGTGGCCGATGACGAAGAGCACGCCGATGACACCGGTCACCGCCATGACCGCCTTCTTCCCCACCGACGAATCCCACAGCGCCCGCAGGCGATTCATCAATCGATTCCCGTCAGGAGGCGTCGACCACGGCCTGCGTGGCGCGAACCGCTTCCGCAGACTTGTGAAGCTCGGTGCGCTCCGCCTCGGTCAGCGGGATCTCGATGATCCGCTCGAGACCGGCTCGCCCGAGCTTGCACGGCACCCCGCAGAAAACATCGCGCAGCCCGAACTCTCCCTGGAGCCAGGCCGAGCACGGAAGAATCCGCTTCTTGTCGAGCGCGATGGCCTCCACCATTTGCACCGCCGAGGCGCTCGGCGCGTAATAGGCGGAGCCGGTCTTGAGAAAGGCGACGATCTCGGCACCGCCGTTCCGGGTGCGGTCCACGATCGCCTGAAGCGCGTCGGGCTTGATCAGGTGGCTGATCGGAATACCCGAGACCGTCGTGTAGGAGACGAGCGGAACCATCGTGTCGCCGTGACCGCCCAGCACCATCGCCTGGATGTCTTCCACCGACACGTCCGCAGCCTCGGCCAGGAACATCCGGTAGCGCGCCGTGTCGAGGACCCCGGCCATCCCGATGACGCGCTCGCGGGGAAACCCGCTGGCGCGCATGGCGACATAACACATCACGTCGAGCGGGTTCGAAACGACGACGATGATGGCCTTGGGCGCCACCCGCGCAATGTCACGCGCCACCGAGCGGACGATGCCGGCGTTGGTCTTGACCAGGTCGTCCCGGCTCATCCCGGGCTTCCGCGCGATCCCGGCCGTCACCACGAACACCTCGGCGCCTTCCGCTGCGTCATACCCATTGGTGCCGATCACTCGCGTGTCGAAACCTTCGACCGGCCCCGATTGCCACTGATCGAGCGCCTTACCCTGTGGCACGCCCTCCACCACGTCGATCATGACGACGGTGCGCGCCAGGTTCTTCTCGGCGAGGCGCTGCGCCGCGGTGGCGCCCACGTTCCCCGCCCCGACGACGGCGACTTTTCCGAGCATGGAGATCCGTTCCCAGTGAGGTGAGACGGTGTATGCGACTTGGCGTAAAGCGCCGCAATATAGCGATTTACGAAAGGCGGGCAAACCCCTCGGGGGGTCCCTTCGCGGTCTCGTTCGGTCGAGCCTCCGTGGATCAGCGAGGCGACGGAGATCTCGCCTGCGGCCGACCGGTCGTCCGCCTGATGCCCTCGTAAAGGACGATCCCGACAGCGGTCGCCAGGTTGAGACTCCGTACGGGTCCCGACATCGGAATGCGAAAGCACCTGTCGGGGTGCTTCTCGAGAATCCGGGGCGGCATTCCTTCGGTCTCGCTGCCGAAGACGAGGCAGCTATTGGGCTGGTACGGAGCATCCCAGTAATTGAGCGTCGCACGCGCCGAGAAATAGAGGCACCGCTCGCGGTTCATCGCGTCGCGGAACGCGAACCAGTCCTCGTGGACCCACAGATCCACGGCGTCCCAGTAATCGAGTCCGGCCCGTCGCAGCTCGCTCTCATCAAGCGAGAACCCGAGTGGGCCGATGAGATGCAGGGGGCTATCGACCGCCGCGCACAGCCGGGCGATGTTGCCGGTATTGGGAGGGATTTGAGGTTGGATGAGCGCCACGTGGAGCGGCATCACCCTCCTCGGGTATGCATTTCACGTCGTGGATCGGCCCTCAATCCCTGGACCTCGTAGAGCACGCCCCGCTCCGCCAGGCCGGCCCGCTCCTCGGCCCCGCGGTCGGTTCGCTCACGCCACGCGGCCACGATCTGCTCACGGATCTCGTCGTCCGACGCGCCCAACCGCAGCAGCTCGCGCAGGTCGACCCCGTCCCGGCCGTAGAGGCACAACAGCCAGCTGCCGTCGGCGGTGAGCCGCGCACGATCGCAGGTACGGCAGAAAGGCGCAGTGGTAGACGCGATCACCCCGAAGACGGTCCCGTCGGCGAGCGCAAAACGCTCGGCCGGCGCGCTATCGCCACGCGGCAGCGTGGTGACCGGGCCGAAGCGGCGGGCGACGAGATCGAGGATCTCCCGCTGCGAAACGACCTGGTCCATCGACCAACTTGTCGCGCCGCCAACGTCCATGTACTCGATGAAGCGTGCCTCGAGCCCTCGAGACCTGGCGAACTCGAGCAGGTCGGTCACCTCGTCGTCGTTGAACCCGCGGATGATGACGCTGTTGAGCTTGGTCCCCTCGAACCCAGCCGCCTGGGCAATCCCGATGCCTTCGATGACGTCGCCGTGGCGCGCGCTGCGCGCAAACTCCGCGACCCGGTCCGGCCGCAGGCTGTCGAGGCTCACGGTCACCCGGCGGAGTCCCGCGGCGCGCAGCGACTCGGCGTATCGGCCGAGGAGAACGCCGTTCGTCGTGAGGGCAATGTCGGTCAGGGATGCGTGTCGTCCGAGCAGGGAGACGAGACTCGACAGATCGTGGCGCAGCAACGGCTCGCCGCCCGTGAGGCGAAGCTTTCGCACTCCCACTGTCGCGAAGATTCCGACGAGCCGGTCGATCTCCTCGAAGGTCAGGATCGAGTCCCGCGGGAGCCAGATGTACTCGTTCTGTGGCATGCAGTAGCGGCACCGCATGTTGCACCGGTCTGTCACCGAGATCCGCAGGCTCCCCAGCGGGCGCTGGAAGACGTCGAGAGTGGGCATCAGCGCGCGGACTCCGCGGGGATCCGGGGCTCGACCGCGGCGGGTTCCACCCATCCGACGCCGCCGTCGACATAGGACTCCTGCTTCCAGATGGGCGCCCGCAGCTTGACTTCGTCCACCACGAAACGGCATGCCTCGAAGGCGGCGTCCCGGTGGGCGGCTCCGACGGCGACCACGATGGCGACGTCGCCGACCTCGAGGCATCCGATACGGTGGCGTAGCGCGACCGCGACCGGCCAGCGACGCTGCGCTTCGAAGATGATCCTCGCACATTCCGCTTCCACCATCGGGGCATAAGCGGAATAGGCGAGCCTCGCCACGGCGCGGCCACCGTGATGATCTCGAACTACTCCGACGAACGAGGCGATCCCCCCTCGCGCTGGGGACTGGACCGACCCGAGCAGCGCCGTGACGTCGATCCTGGTAGAGGTCAGCACTGGCATCGTCATCCTCCCGCGAGCGGCGGCAGGATAGCGATCTCGTCGCCGGCCGTTACCGGATATTCGAGCGGGACGTGGGTCAGGTTGACCGCGCAGAGTGGCTGGATGGGAAGTCCGTTCCCGCCGGGAAGCGCGCGGATGCGCTCGACCACACCGGCGACCGTTTCGGACGCGGGAAGGCGAAGCTCAAGCGACTCGAACCCGAGTCGCTCGGCATAGCTCGCGAAGAGCAGGACGTGCACGGCGACCGTGGCGGGAGCTGCAGCCGTCATGCGTGGAAGCTATCCCTCTGCGGGACCATGGGAAACCTCTCGGAAACAAGAAGGTCGCCCCAGAAGAGGAGCGACCTTCGGACATTCCGCGTCGAGAATTTTTCAACCTTCGATCGATTCCCTCTCCGGCTCACCCTCGTCAGCAACTAATGCTCGTAACTCTTTACTGGGCTTGAAGACCGGAACGGGCCTCGCCGCGACTTCGACCGGGTCGCCGGTGCGAGGGTTCCTGGCCATGCGGGTTTTCCTCCGCCGGATCTTGAAGGTGCCGAACCCTCGTACCTCTATGTTGTGCTGCTCCTTGAGGGCATCCTTGACCGCCTCGAGGAAGGCGTCCACCACGCGGGCGCAGTCCTTCTTGGAGATCATGGGACCCGCGGTCTTCGCGATTGAGGCGGTTACCTGTTCGACGAGATCGGCCTTGGTCATGCGTCCCCCAAACGGGTTGCAGGCAGCAAAGCGGTCGGGCCCACCTAGCGCCGATCTTAGGAGCTTAAGTGTTGCCTGTCAAGGGGTTGGGCTTTTGGCCCCCCATCGCGGCCAGGAACTCGCCGAAGTGAGGGAAGGCGTCGTGCGGTCCGGGAGCGGCTTCGGGGTGATACTGCACGGCGAAGAGCGGGAACTCGCGGTGCCGGACCCCCTCGATCGTCCCGTCGTTCAGATTGAGGTGCGTGACTTCGAGACCGGGCGCGCCCGGCACGCCACCAGCGTCGCCAACCACCGCAAACCCATGATTTTGCGTCGTGATGAGGACCTTGCCGGATCGCAGATCGCGCACCGGATGATTTCCTCCCCGATGCCCATACGGGAGCTTTGCCGTCTCGCCCCCGAAGGCCAGGCCGACCAATTGATGGCCGAGGCAGATCCCGAAAGTCGGGAGCCCTCCGCCCGAGAGGTCGCGGATGGTTTCGAGCGCGTATCCCACCGCTGCGGGGTCGCCCGGGCCGTTCGAAAGGAAGAGGCCGTCGGGACTTAGCTCCCGAGCCTGCGCCGCGCTCGTCTCGGCCGGCACGACGGTGACCTTGCATCCGGCGCCCACCAGCTTGCGGACGATGTTCTGCTTCATGCCATAGTCGTAGGCGATGACGTGCGGGCCTTCGCCCTCGCTCCAGCGCTCATGCACGGACGCTCGGGACGCGAGATCGAGTCCTTCCATCGATGGCGATGCCAGAAGCCGGGAGGTGAGCTCCGGAGTCGGCTGCCGCCCCTCGGCGACGACCCCGCGCATGGCCCCGCGCTCCCTGATGTGTCGGGTCAGTCGGCGCGTGTCGATTCCTTCAACGACAGGGATGCCCGCGTCGGCAAGCCATGCGTCGAGCCCCCGCGTGGCGCGCCAGTTGGAGGCATGCCGCGATAACTCGCGCACCACCACGCCGCTCACCTGCGGATGACTGGATTCCATGTCGTCCGGATTCACGCCGTAGTTGCCGATCATCGGCGCGGTCATCACGACGATCTGACCGAGATAGCTCGGATCCGTGAACGTCTCCTGATACCCGGTGAGGTTCGTGGTGAACACGACCTCTCCGAACGCGGGATCGAGCGAGCGACACGACGTTCCGGCGAACCAGGCACCATCCTCCAGCAAAACGAAAGCGGGGCGATCCGTCATCCGGTCACCCCGCCGCCGATTGCGGTCACGGCTTCTTCTTCTCGGGAGCGGGTGCGCCGCTCGACGGAGCGGGCGGTGCGGGCGACTTGGCCGCGGGAGTCTTCGCGTCGGCCGGTGGCGTCGTCGTGGTGCTGGACCCGCCGAGCGGCAACGGCGCGCTCGGGGCCGGCACGGCCGGTGATGTGGCGCGCAAGCGATCCTGGAGGTCGCTGGATCCGCCGCCGCGAGGGACGAACTGAAGGATCAGCGACAGGACCATGAAGATCCCCCCGCACCACCAGCTCGCCTTGGTGAGGATGGTGACAGCCTGGCGGCCACCCAGCACGGTGTCCGTGCCTCCGGCGCCGCCAAGCGACGCAAGACCACCGCCCTGGCCGGCCTGAAGGAGCACGACCACCGAGAGCACGAGGGCGTCGATAATCAAGAGTGTGAGCAGAAACGCGAACATGAATCCTCTCCTGGACAGGCGCAAAGTCTAGTCGGCGTCTGAGGTTGGGTCAACTGCGAGCCTCGACGCCGTGGCCTTACGCCGACTTCGGGGCGAGCAGCTTTCCGATCACGCCGCCGATGGCCCCGGTCACCGCTGACCCGGCCGTACCGAATCCCAGTACCGAGGCAGGCACGTCGCCCAGGAGGTGAGACACGAGAATGCCGAGAAACGCGGACACTCCTCCCGCGACGACGCCGCCGCCGGCCGCGGCTCCGGTCCCCGGTTTCCCGCTCCAGAGCGCGAACAACAGCCCGGCGATCCCGGAGATCGTCATGCCTCCTGCGGCGAACTGATTCGCGATGGCGGGCGAGTAGTGCCCCGCGATCACCATCGCCAACTGGAGAATCGTGCCGACCACGGTGGACTTGACGAGCGCGGGATTGGCGGCGGCAGTGTCGGCCATGGCAGTCTCCGGGTGACGGGGAAGTCAGTCAGCGCTGAATCGGCACTCAGGCATCGGTTCGACGGATCGCTCTCCGCACCACGATCGTGATGTTGTCGGTGCCGCCGCCGGCGAGGGCGTCCTCCAGCAATGCCTCACACACCTGTCGAGACGAGGTCATGGCGCGCAGGCGCTCGCGAATTCTCTCGTCGGTCACGTGCCGGGTGAGCCCGTCGCTGCACAGGAGGGCGACGTTCCCCCAATCCAGTCCGATGCGGGTCACGACCGGCGCGGTCTGGCGACCACCGATCGAGCTAGAGAGCGTGCTCGCGTATCGGGTCGCGGCGGGATCGGTCCGCGTGATCACGCCGAGATCGATCAACTCCTGCGCCATCGTCTGATCGCGGGTCAGCTGGGTGAGCTCGCCGTTTCGAAGGAGATAGCACCGGCTGTCGCCGACCTGGAGGAGAAATGCCCTGGGCCAGGAGCTGAGCCACAGCGTGAGCGTGGTCGCCATGCCCAGGTATTCGGGATGCTCGGCCGCGTGGCGCACCACTTCGCCGTGGCATTGCTGGGCGGCGTCCGCCAGGGCCATCTGGAACTCCTGGTCGTCCGCCGATTCGCTGGCGTAATAGCAGCGCATGCTTCGGGTGACGTACTCCGTGATCGCCTCGACGGCGAGTCGACTGGCCTCCTCCCCTTTTGCTCCACCCCCAACGCCGTCCGCGACCATCATCAATAGCGCGACGCGCTGGGCGCCGCTCGGGAGTTGGCCGATCTTGTTCAGGCTCGTGTGGTGCACGACGACTTCCTTTCGCAGGGAGCAGATCAGGAAGTGGTCCTGATTTTCCGTGCGTACCGCGCCGGGATGGGTCAGTCCGTACACATCCATTTCGTCGTCGCGCGGCTTCCGGCTCGCGGCATCGACTCCGACCGTCTCGAGCACCGTCATGGTCCCTCCTGATCCGGCTCCGCCCTCGGCTGTCGTTCTCCGGGGGACCCACCTTTCCTCACGTACTTACGAAGTTGAAGAAGAAGCGCCGTCCGGTGCTTGTCCAGACGCCATGCGCGAACGCGGTCCGTCGTTCAGGAGCTGGCGCGCCATCGGCCCCCGACATACGTCCCCGCGATCACGTCGTTCCCCGCCCCGAAGACGAGGCCTTCCGGCAACCGAGCCACGGGTATGCCGGCGAGCGATTGGCTGTCGAGCCGGATCGCGACCAGGTCGCCCCAGGAGCCTGGCGCGATGCGCCCGGTGTCGAGACCCAGGGCCCGCGCCCCTCCCTCGGTCGCCGCGGCCAGCAGAGTCGTGGCGACACGACCGTTGCCATCCGCCAGTGCACCCCTCATCTCTCCCCGCAGGCGCTGGCCGTACTCCAGCCATCGCATGTCCTCGAGCACGGAGAGGCGCGCATTCGAGTCGGTGCCGAGGCAGAGCCGTGTTCGGGCGAGATCAGTCTGCGGGAGACGCGGGATCCCGTCGCCCAGGTTCCCTTCGGTCAGCGGGCAGAGACACACCCGCCCGCCCGCGGCAAGGAATCGGTCCATGTCGGCCGGCGCGGTGTGGGTGCAGTGTACGGCCGTGAAGTCGCCCCGGCCGTCCAACGCATCGAGGATCACGGCCATGGGCCTGCGACCATAGGCGGCCACGGACTCCTCGATCTCCCCGCGCTGCTCCTCGACGTGGATGTGGAACGGGGCCGACCGCTTCCAGGCCTCGTCGAACACAGCGCGGATGTGCTCCGGCGCGGCGGCGCGGATACTGTGAGCCACGACGCCGAGCGATTGTGTGGCCGGGTCGAGTCTCCCGGCAAGACGATCGAGCTGCTCGACGAAGCGATCGAGCGATGGCGTCGCGAACCGGCGCTGCGCGCCCTGCAGCGGTCGGCCGACCGCACCTGTCGCGTAAAAGGTCTGGAGCAGCACGATCCGGATGCCCGCCGCCTTCGCGGCGTCCAGCAGCACGCGATCGAGCGCGTAGTCCTCGTCGCGCTCGTGGTGCACGTAGTGGAACTCACCGACGGTCGTGATCCCCGCATCGCGCATCTCGCTGAACGCTTGAATCGAGAGGGCACGCAGGGTCACCGGGTCGAGACCGCTCACCAGGGAGTACATCGCCTCGCGCCAGGTCCAGAAGCTTCCCGCACCCGCGGGGAAACTCTCCCCGTGTCCGCGGAGACCGCGCTGGAAGGCGTGGGAGTGCACGTTCACGAAACCAGGAAGCAGCGCGATGCGCGGCAGCCGCGTGGACGAGGTCGCCCCAAGCCGGCCGACGGCCTCGATGCGACCATCAGGTCCGAGGGCGATCTGCAAACGGGGCGCGAAGTCCTCGCCCGTCCACGTGAGATCGGCCTCCAGGACGAGGGCACTCATGGAGCCGCGCACCTCTGCTGGATGAGGTCGTCGAGCACATGTCCGGCACGGAGCAACTCAGCCGTGGGCACGAACTCGTTCGGGCGGTGCGCCACTTCGATGCTCCCGGGTCCGAACAGCACGCATTCGAGGCCCATCCGCTGGAGCCAACCGGCATCGGTCGCGAACATCACACTCCGCGAGCCCTGTTGGCCCACCGCGCCGGCGAGCTGCCGGTAGATCGGCGCGTCCTCCGCGAGCATCATCGCCGGGCTTTCGCTCACGTGCTCGAGCGTGAACGGCGTCTCCCCGGCCGTTCGGATCACGGTCTGTCGCACCCGCTCGGTCATGTCAGCCGCGGTCATGCCGGGTAGGAGTCGGACGCTGAGCCCGACGGTGCATTGGGCGGGGATCACGTTCGCGGCGCTGCCGCCGTTCACCGTGCCGACATTGAGGGCCGCGAAGGGTACCTCGGGAAACTCGTCACCATGAGCCGGACGCTCCGCCTCCATCTCCCGCCGCAGACGGCCGAGCGCGACGATCACCGAGGCCGCGGGCTCGATGGCACTTCGACCAAGATGGGGATAGCCGCTGTGCGCGGCCTTCCCCTCGAAGGTGAGCCGGAGCCGGAGCATCCCCTTGTGCGCGCGCACGACCTGGAGCGAGGTAGGCTCCCCGATCACGACGCTTCGTGGCAGCGACTCGCGATCCGTCCAGGTCTCGGAGAACCGGCGCGCGCCCATGGTCCCCGTCTCCTCGTCGTGCGTGAAGAGCAGGACGAGTGGAGCTCGGAGCCGTGTGGGATCGATCGCGGCAAAGCGATTGGTCGCGAGCGCGAGAAAGCCCTTCATGTCCGCCGCCCCGCGCGCCACCAGCGTCTCGCCGACCTCGGTGAGCGTGAAGGGATCGCTTCGCCAGTCCGGCTCTTCGGCCGGCACGACGTCCATGTGCCCTGATAAAAGGAGCCCCGTGCCGTCGACCCGCTCCGGGCCGGTGCTGACGAGCAGGTTGGCCTTGTCGCCACCGTCCGAGGGAAGGCTGCGGATCCGGACGCCAGGGCGGTCGAGATATTCCTGGAGAAACTCGACCATCGGGAGGTTCGAGAGATGGCTGGTCGTGTCGAAGGCCACCAGCCGGGCGAAGAGGTCACGATCGGAGAGCATTGCGCGAACCGTCAGGTACCTGGCTCCTGCGCGAGGCGGGCGAGTCGGCCGCGCACGTCGCGCACCGTGGGTTGGAGTTCGGGGTCGGCGTTCTTCCAGAGGTCCACGAATCGGGTATAGGAGTCGACCGCCTTCTTCTTGTCTCCTTTGGTTTCGTAGAGTTCGCCGAGGCGTTTGAGGCTCGGCGCGAGGGCGTACGAATCGAGGAACAGCGCCTTCTGCACCGACGCGGTGCTGGTCACCTGCTCGAGCAGGCTCAGTGCCGAATCAGGTTTGCCGAGTCGGTCGTAGACCAGCGCCGATTCATAGAGCCCACAGGTGATGCACCCGCCGCTCTCTCGATTCCAGCGCATGTAGGCCGTCAGCGCCTCCCGGTCCTTTCCCTCCGCCTCCGCCACCGCCCCATACACGACCAGCCCTGGACGATCGAGGCGGCTCAGCCCGGCCGGCACGCGAGTGGCCATCTCGGTGACCAGCTTGCGCGCCTCGACGACGCGGCCGCCGTTGGCGTAAGCGAGGGCCAGGGCGCCGTACGGCCGATCCATGGGGTCCATCGAGGCGAGTGGGTGCCGACGGAGGATGGAATCGATCGGCGCCAGCGCCGTTGCCGGTTTCGCCCCGTAGAGCAACTCCCTGGAGGCGAGGAGCGCGGTCTCCTCCACCGCTTGCTGATAGTCCTGGGCCGCCTCGGCAGCCTGGATATCCTCCGAGATGTATCGGCGGGCCGCCGTCAGTCTCCCTTGGCGCTCCTCGACCCCCGCGAGGAGCCCCGCCGTGGTCGACTGATAGTACCGACTGTTGCGTTGCTCCTGCCGGATTTGCCGAAGCATCGAGTCAGCGAGCGCGTACTTCCCTTCGACCATGGCCAGGCCGGCTCGAAACGCCTTGAGCGCCGGACTCTGTGGCGATGCCTTGGCATAGCGTTCGAGGGTGGCATGCGCATCGGCGAAATGCCCCTGGGCCACCTGCGCCTGTACCAGGTTGTTGTAGAACGAGGCGCCTCGTCCGAGATGACTGGCGCGACTCACCAGGCTCTCGGCCTCGGCCCATTGGTGCTGATCCATGAGCACGATCGAGAGATTGTTGAGCGCCGGAAGATTGTCCGGATCGGCCGTCAGCAGCGAGCGGTAAGCCGCGACCGTCTTCTGCGGCTCGTATTCGACGTTGGTGTAGTAGTAGCCGGTCGCCAGCTCCCGCTCCACCTGCGGCAGACGGTCGCGGTGCTGAAAAGCCCGTGTCGCCGCGGCCACCTGCTGGGAATTCGGCGCCCGTGTGTTCCCCAGAAGCACCGCCAGCTTGCGCCACGCCATCGCAAAGCCGGAATCGAGCGCCACGGCCTCCTGCTGCAGGGAGATTGCCTCCTCGGGCCGGTCCGCTTCCTCTAGACGGAGCGCCTGGGAGTATTTTCGCAGCGCCGGAAGCGAGGCCGTGGTCACCTGATCGAGTGCCGGGTTGGCCCGGATGGTCGTCAGCGACTCGCCAATTCGCTCGCGCAGCTTGGCCGACAGGCGGTCGATCGCCTTGAGGAGCTCGCCCGGCCCCTCCGCCGTCTCCCGGACGGCGCTCAACGTGCTCCCGTCCGCGCTCGAGACGAGGCTGGCGGCAAGCACGAACCCCTGCCCCACCGGATCGATCTGCCCCGTCACCACCGCCTTCACGCCTTCGCGCTCGGCGAGCTCGCGAGCCAGTGCCGTGGGGAGTGTCCCGGTGGCCGGACGCTGCATCCGGGTGAGGGCCTGGGCGATCGCCTGCTGGTCCATCACGCGCACCGTCGGCGACTGCGAGAGGTCCACCCGAAACGCTTCGGTGACCGAAGGTCCCAGGGTGGAATCGGCGGCGCGGTTCTCGAAGTCGGCCAGAAGGATCTGCTCTTTGTCGCTGAGCACGCCCGACGCCACCAGCGTCCCGACAGGGCCGATACCGAGGAGCCGCATCGCGGTGTAGCCGCCCGCGATTAGTGTCAGCCCGGCGAAGGCGAGGCCTCCGCCCATGAGCGCCTTCCGCCAGGTGAAGAGTCCGGCAGCCGCGCTTGACGGGGGTGACACTAGTCCCGTCGTGCGGGCGACGGCTCGACGCCGCTCGTGCAGGCTCGTGACCAGCATGATCGGGAGACCGATCACCAGCAGCGCGCCGGCGCCATACAGCACCCAGTCGGGCAGGCCGAGCCGCTGCACCAGCAGCCACGCCGCGGCGAGAACGACGATCGATGCCACCGCGAAGATCGCCGCGACCCGAAGCGGATTGCTCCGGCGGAGCGCGGTCTCGGTGCCGCTCGAGATGACGGTCTGCGCTCCTGACGGAGCGAGCCCGGCGCTCGGCGTGCTGGCCGCGTCGAGTTGCGCCAGCAGCTCCGACGCGCTCTGCCAGCGGTCCGCCGCGCGCTTTTCGAGGCAGCGCATCACCACCGCGTTCAGCACCGGGGATATGGACGGACGGTAGTGCGCGGCCGGATCGGGCGCCTGGGTGATGTGTGCGGCGAGGAGCGCTTGAGGCGAGCTAGCGGTGAACGGCGTGCGCCCGCACAACATCTCGTAGGCGAGCGCGCCGAGCGCGTAGATGTCCGCTCGATGGTCCACGTGGGGATCGGCCGCGGCCTGTTCCGGAGCCATGTACGCCGGCGTCCCGAGCGCAAGACCGAGTGAGGTCAAATGCCCGCTGCCGCTCGATGCGCTGACCGCTTTGGCGACGCCGAAGTCGGTCACCACCGCGTGTCCTGCCGACAGGAGGACGTTGTCGGGTTTGATGTCGCGGTGTACCACTCCGTTCGCATGGGCGAACGCGAGCGCGTCGGCGACCTCGCGCAGAATCCGGAGCGCTTCCGGTATCGGAAGCTCTCCCTGGCTGGCGAGGCGCACCCGCAGCGACTCCCCCGCGATGAACGGCATGATGTAGTAGAGGAGGTCGCCGGACGCGCCGGCGGTGAGAAGGGGGACGATGTGCGGGTGCTGAAGCCGGGCCGCGAGTTGAATCTCGCGCTCGAACCGCTCGACGTTGACCCCGGCACCCATCTCCGGCGGGAGCACCTTGATGACGACTTGGCGCGAGAGCCGTGGCTCCTCCGCGAGGAAGACCCGGCTCATACCCCCGCCGCCGAGCTCCCGCACGACGCGATAGGTGTCGCCCACCACTGCCTGCAGGCGGGTCGTGAGATCGGTGATCGTCAGGCTCCAGATGTGGGAGGGGTGGCTTGGAGCAAAGCTAGAGGGCGGACCACCGAACTGCCAGCGGCACAGCCGTTTCCGCCGCTTATGCCCCCAGCCCGACCAGCTCGGCCCAACCATCGGCGTCCAGGCTCGCGCCGCCGACAAGGACGCCATCCAGCTCGGGCCGCTCGAGCAGGGCGAGTACGTTGCCGCCGTTCACGCTTCCGCCGTAGAGAATCGGCACCCTGACCTGGACGCCACGCCGGGTGGTCTCGAAACGGATGAGCTCGTGCACCTGCGCCGCGTCGTCCGGCGTGGCGTTCTTCCCGGTCCCGATGGCCCAGACCGGCTCGTAGGCGAGGACGACCCGGTTCCACTCGTCCGGAGTCACGCGCCCCAGCACCGCCGAAATCTGTCGCAGCACGACCTGCTCGGTCCGGGCGCCCTCGCGCTCAGCCAGCGTCTCCCCGACGCAAACAAGCGGCGTGATGCCCGCCTTGAGCGCCGCGGCCGTCTTTCGGGCGACCTGCTCGTCGGTCTCTCCGAAGAGGTGGCGGCGCTCCGAGTGGCCGGCGAGCATGCCGCGAGCGCCGCACTCCATCGCCATGGGAATGGAGACCTCCCCGGTGAACGCGCCCTTGGGCTCCCAGTGGGTGTTCTGGACGCCGACCGCGATGTCCGGGCGCTCGCGGAACGCGGCAGCCAGCACGGCCACGGAGACGATGGGCGGGAAGAACCAGAGCTCGCGGCCATTCTCCGGCCGGGTCAGCGTAAGGAAACGATCCGCGAAAGCCCGGGCTGCTTCCGGCCCGTGATTCATTTTCCAGTTGGCAGCGTAGATCAGGCGTCGCGTCATAGCGTCAGGCCTCGTCCAGAACGGCGACGCCGGGAAGTTCCTTGCCCTCGAGGAACTCCAGCGAGGCGCCGCCGCCGGTGGACACGTGGGTGATCCGGTCGCTCAGCCCCGCCTGGGCGACGGCTGCTGCCGAATCTCCCCCACCGACTACGGTGATCGCGCCTCGAGGCGTCGCCTCCGCCATCGCGCGAGCCACGGCCATCGTGCCGCGGTCGAACGGCGGGGTCTCGAACACACCCATTGGACCGTTCCAGACCACCGTGCCCGCGCCGGTAATGCGCACGCTGAAGTCCTTGTCGGTAGCCGGATCCGTATCATAGACGGCCCATCCGGCGGGGATCGCGTCCCGCGCGACCGTCCGGGTTTCGGCATCGCTCTTGAGCTCGCGGGCGATGACCGCGCCTGAAGGAAGCACGAGTTTGTCCCCGGCCTTTGCCATGAGCGCCCGCGCCATATCGACGCGAT
Source organism: Gemmatimonadales bacterium (assembly GCA_036559745.1). GTDB lineage: Bacteria > Gemmatimonadota > Gemmatimonadetes > Gemmatimonadales > GWC2-71-9 > CAVVWJ01. The sequence goes on from DATBSO010000087.1 coordinate 23,695, forward strand.
CGGCCTCCACCAGCGAGGTGCCGGTCTCGAGACGCATGGCCTTGAAGAAGGTGCAGGCCATCGCGCCGCCGATCAGGATCTGATCCACCTTCGGCAAGAGCGCCTCGATGAGGTCGATCTTGCCGCTGATCTTGGCTCCGCCGAGCACGGCGACGAAGGGACGCTTCGGCGCGTGCAAGGCCGCGCCGAGGTACCTCAACTCTCGCTCCATGAGAAAGCCCGACACGGCGGGCTTGAGAAGCCGTGCGACCGCCTCCGTACTGGCGTGGGCCCGGTGCGCGGACCCGAAGGCGTCGTTCACATAGAAGTCCCCGAGCGCCGCGAAGCGGGCGGCGAGCGCGGGATCGTTCTTTTCTTCACCGGGATAGAATCGGGTATTCTCGGCGACCGCGACCGCGCCTCGCGAGAGCCGCTTGGTCACCGTGACGGCGTCTTCGGCCGTGGGGTCCGGCAGAAACGTCACCGGCGCGCCGAGCAGCTTTTCCAGCTCTCGGACAACCGGCTGCATCGAATATTTCGGGTCTGGACCACCCTTGGGCCGCCCGAGATGCGAGAGGAGCACCACCCGCGCCCCCCGCTCGCGAAGAAAGCGAATCGTGGGGAGCGCGGCCCGGATGCGGGTGTTGTCGGTGACCACGCCGTCCTTGATGGGACAGTTGAAGTCGACACGGACCAGCGCACGGCGGCCTTCGATCCCGGCCGGGTCGAGCGACTCGAGCGTGCGCTTCACAACCGCTCGCCCACGTAGCGCAGCAGGTCCACGCAGCGGGCCGAATATCCCATTTCGTTGTCGTACCAGGACGTCACGTTCACCAGCGTGCCGTTGACCACGTTGGTGGAGAGCGCGTCCACCGTGCTCGACTGCAGAGTTCCGATGTAATCCACCGACACGAGCTGCTCGTCGCTGACGGCGAGCACGCCCTTGAGCGGTCCCGTCTTTGCCGCCTCCCGGAAGGCAGTGTTCACCTCGTCGGACGAGGTGGTCTTCTCGACGACACAGGTGAGCGCCACGACCGAGACATCGGGCGTCGGAACCCGGAGCGAGACGCCGTCGATCTTGCCCTTGACCTGCGGGAGCACGAGCGAGGTCGCCTTGGCCGCGCCCGTCGTGGTCGGAATGATCGAGAGCGCCGCCGCCCGCGCCCGTCGAAGGTCCTTGTGGGGAAAATCGAGGATCACCTGATCGTTGGTATAACTGTGGACCGTGGTCATGAACCCGCTGACGAAGCCGAAGCGGTCGAGAATCACCTTGACGACGGGTACGAGGCAGTTCGTCGTGCAGCTGGCATTCGACAGCACGTGATGCTTCGCCGGGTCGTAGGCTTCGTGATTGACGCCGTAAACGATCGTGATGTCTTCCTTCTTGGCGGGGGCCGAGATGATGACCTTCTTGGCTCCGCCTTGCAGGTGAAGCGCCGCCTGGTCCCGATCGGTGAACCGTCCCGTGGACTCCAGCACCACGTCCACACCGAGGTCCTTCCACGGCAGCTTGGCCGGGTCCTTCTCGGACACCACGCGCATGGAGTCGCCGTTCACCACGATCGCGTCGGCCCGAGCCGCGACGTCTCCCTGATACCGGCCGTGCACCGAATCGTACTTGAGCAGATGCGCCAGGGTCTTGGTATCGGTGAGATCGTTGACCGCGACGAAGTCAAGGTCTTTGGCCCCCATCGCCTGGGCGGCGCGCACGACGTTTCGTCCTATCCGGCCGAAACCGTTGATGCCTACTCGGATCGCCATCATCAAACTCCTCGGTAAGAGCCTTCAACTCACGGCTGCGAACCCACCAGTTCCCGTGCCCTCGCGAAGGTGACCGCCTCCACCGACGTCGCGCCGCCCGCGGCGAGCGCTGTCCCGGCTTCCGCGAGCGTGGCGCCGGTCGTGAAGACGTCATCCACCAATACGCACCGGAGACCCGCCGCGCCCGACGGCTCGAACGCTCCGGCGACGTTCGCCTGTCGTGCTTCGGGCGTGAGCGCGGTCTGGGTCCGGGTGTCACGAACGCGCGACAGGACGTCCGTGCGAATCCCGAGGCCCGTGCGATCGGCAAGCGCTCGCGCGAGGCGCTCGCTCTGATTGTAGCCCCGGTCGCGGAGGCGGCGCGAGCCGAGCGGAATCGGTATCAAGGATACCTGCCCGGTCAATGGCTCCAGCGTCGGCATGGCGCCGGCGAGTGCCTCGGCGATCCGCCACCAGCCTTGATACTTGAGCAGGTGTACGGCCTGCCTCGCCCCGTCAACCAGCCACACGGCGCTCCGGACCCGAGTCAGTCCCCGCGGCCACGTGGCACAGAGCCGACACTCGAGATCGGCGAAGGACGGTTGCCCGCAGCGATCGCACATCGGGCCCGATACCGGATGCCACCGGCTGCGACAGAGGCCGCACACGAGCGCGTCACCCTCGCTCCTCGGGACTGGCGCGTCACAGAGCAGGCACGCCGGCGGGAGCAGCCATCGCTCCACGCCGCCCAGGACACGAAACGGCGCCGAGAGCAGCGTGGACTCAGCGAAGCGCCGCATCGACGACCCCGCGCATGAGATCCACGGGAGGCGTGAGACGAGGGTGCCAGCACCGGAAGGCAGCGGCGCCCTGGGCCACCAGCATCGTCCGGCCGTCACTCGCGCGAAGGCCCGCGGCTCGCATCGCCCGAACCCACCGGGTCTCGCCCCGCGCGTATACCATGTCCAGCGCGACAGCGGCGCTCGGTGGGGCACGGTCGAGCGGGAGAGGATCACCCGAGGCGAGCCCAAGGGGAGTCGTGTTGATCACGACTGTGCACTCGTCCGGGGATGCGATCCTGACGCCGATCCCGGCGGCCCACTCGAGAAACTGCGCCAGGCGCGCGTCGGACCTCGAGAGCGCGGCCACCGCGACACCACGGGCCCTGGCGGCCCCCACCGCGGCGCGCGCGCCCCCTCCGGTCCCCAGAACCAGCCACGGGCCCGGAGGGGGTTCGAGCGAATCGAGCGCGGCACCGATACCGGCCACGTCGGTGTTCTCACCCACCGAGCCGTCGCCGTCGGACCAGAACGTGTTGCATGCCCCGAGGAGTTGGGCCTGCTCGAGACAGCGGCTCACCGCGCGCGCCGCGGTCGCCTTGTGCGGGACGGTCACGTTGCCGCCGCCATCGGCCCGGGTGAGCGCGTCGATGATTCGGGGAACATCGGCCTCGGAGCAGCGAAGCGGGACGTACACCGCAGGGAGCCCCATGGCCTGGAACGCGGCGTTCTGCATGAGGGGGGAGAGCGAATGCGCGACCGGATCGCCGAGGATGGCGAAAACGCGCGTGTTGCCGTCGATCACCGCACCGTGCCGGCGACCCGGCTGACCACACCGCCGATGAGGTCCTGCAACTCGGCGAACGTGGCCCGATACGTCGAGAGGTCGGCTCCATACGGATCGCTGACTTCGGCCTGAGACTCGTCGCGTCCGGCATAGGTCGCGAGCAGATGGACCTTGCCCTCACCACCGAGCTCGGCCACCCGCGCGAGGTGATGGCCGGACATGACCAGGATGAGATCGGCGCCACGCACGAGATCCCGGGTGAGGAGACGGGCGCGATGCTCGCTCAAATCGAGTCCCTGCTCCAGACCGACGAGGTACGACGCCTCCGACACGGGAGCGCCATCCCAGGCCCCGGTTCCCGCCGAGGACACGGTCACCTGATCGAGGCCCTTGGCGGCGAGCGCGGCGCGGAGGAGGGCCTCCGACATCGGACTGCGACAGGTGTTGCCGGTGCAGACGAAGAGAACGTGCATAGACGTGGGAAGATAGATCGGCTAGAGGCTAAAGGCTAAAGCCGTAGTCACGGCGCCAGCCGACCGGCCGCGCGGCGCAATTCGCCCCGGGGGATCGCTCCCTCGCGAACCATGCGCGGCATCGGACCGGTGCAATCGACGAGCGTGGACGGCGGCACGTTTCCCAGCACACCTCCATCGAGCACGAGCAGCTCCCCACTATCCACGCTTTCCTGAAACAATTCGACCAATCGGTCGGGGCCCGGGGCGGGCGGACCACCGGGTCGATTGGCGGAAGTGGACGTCAGCGGGCGCCCCGACGCGGTCACCAGCCGCGCGATGCCACGATGCGACGTGTGGCGTACCGCGATGCCGCCCTCGCGTCCGCGAAGCTCATCAGGAAGCTTCCCCTCACCCCCAGGCAGCACCAGCGTCAGCGGTCCCGGCCAGAATGCGTCGGACAGCGCGGCGGACGAGGCCGAAAAAACCAGACCCCACTCCTCCGCCATGCGGCGCGAGTCGACGAGGAGAAGGAACGGCTTGCCCAGCTGACGCCCCTTGAGTCTCGAGAGGCGGGTGAGTGCCGGGATGGTGGGGCCGGAGCCGAGCCCGTAGACGGTTTCGGTTGGATAGGCGAGGAGGCGATCCTGAGCGAGGTGCTCGACCGTCGGAGGAATAGCAGCGTCGATCTCCGCGGGAGTTCCAAAGGACAGCATCACGGCGAGGTACCCGCGAGAAGCTCCGCGAGGGCCAGGTCTTCGGGCGTGGTAATCTTGAGATTTCGGGAGGAATCGGGCACCAGTCGGACCACCACGCCAGTGCGTTCGACGAGCTCCGCGTCGTCGGTGCCCGGCCTCGCTTCGTCGGCGGCCCTCGCGTACGCCGCGGCAATGACCGGTCGGGGAAACCCCTGGGGAGTCTGCGCCCGCCAGAGGCGCTCGCGCGGCACCGTGCGCTCAATGCGCGACTGGTCGGCGATCGCCGACTCCTTGAGCGTATCGGTGAGCGGCACCGCCGCGATTGCCGACTCGCCCCGCCGGGCGTGCGCGATGACGGCATCGATCACGTTTCGTTCGACGAACGGCCGGGCGCCGTCATGGATCAGCACCACCGCGCTCGAGTCGTCGAGGGCCCGAAGCCCGGCCGCCACCGAATCGCTCCGGGTGGCGCCACCGCTGGCGACGACCAGCCGGTGGCCCAGAAGATCCTCCAGGAATGCGGGCGGAGCGGCCGCGTCGGGCGATGGTAGCACGAGCACGACTCGACCCACGTCCGGGTGAGAGAGAAACGGCCTTACGGCCCGCAGCACCATGGGGACGCCCGCGATCGGCTGGTATTGCTTGGCGACCGGGCCCTGCAACCGAGTTCCCTCGCCGGCCGCGACGACGACTACGCCGACATCACGCGGCAAGCGCCCGCACCAGCTGCTCCACGTGCTCGAGACCCACCACCGAGACCCCCGCGACCTGCGGCGCTCCCCGCGCCGATCCGAATACCCGGCGGAATCCCAGTCGGGCCGCTTCGGCGATCCGGCGTTCGAGCGCGCCGCCGGGACGGATCTCGCCGCCGAGTCCGATCTCCCCGAGGAAGATGACGTCGTGCGGCGCGGGTCGATTGAGCAGGCTCGACACGAGTGCGGCCGCCACCGCGAGGTCGGCCCCAGGCTCCGTGACCCGGACACCGGCGGTGACCTGAACGAAGACGTCGAGGTCGGTGAACGACGTGTTGGCGCGTCGCTCCAGCACGGCGAGGAGAACCGCGAGCCGCCTGGGATCGAGTCCCGTCGCGACGCGCTGCGGCGTGCCGTATCCGGACTTGGCAGCGAGAGCCTGCACTTCGACCAGGATTGGGCGAGTCCCTTCCATGAGCGCGGTGACCGCGCTTCCACTGATGCCGTCGGCCCTCGCCGCGAGAAACACGGCCGACGGATTGGGTACCGGAACGAGACCGCGCTCGGTCATCGAGAACACGCCGAGCTCGTCTACCGAGCCGAACCGGTTCTTGGTGGTGCGCAGGAGCCGGTAGTCGAGGGTCACTTCGCCCTCGAAGTACAGCACCGTGTCGACGATGTGCTCGAGGGTCTTGGGTCCGGCGATGCCACCGCCCTTGGTGACATGGCCCACGACGATCACCGTCGTGCCGCTCTCCTTGGCGAAACGCATCAATTGGCCGGAGCACTCCCGAACCTGACCGACGTTGCCGGGGGCGCTTTCCAATGTGTCGGTGTAGACCGTCTGGATGGAATCGATGACGACGACGTCGGCCGCGAGCGCGCCCGCGGCCCCGACGATCGTCTCGAGACGGGTTTCACCCAGGACGTGTACGGCGCCGGCGTCCTCCGCCAATCGGTCCGCACGAAGCCGGAGCTGGTCGGGAGATTCCTCGCCGCTGGCGTAGAGCACCGTGCGACCCGCGGCCTCGAGACGGGCCGCGGCCTGCAGCAAGAGCGTGGACTTCCCGATGCCCGGCTCGCCGCCGATCAGGATCATGGAGCCGGGCACCAGCCCGCCCCCCAGCACGAAGTCGAACTCGGGAAGCCCCGTCCGCCACCGTTCGAGCGCCCGGCCAGTGACCTCGCGCAGCCGCGCGGGCGCCACTATGGAGACGCCTCCCTTGCCTGCGCGACGGCCGGCGGCGGCACGGACGGCCGCGATCGGCTCCTCGGCCACGGAGTTCCACGCTCCGCATGACTCGCAGCGACCCGCCCATTTGGGATGGTCGTGCCCGCACTCGGTACAGCGGTAGACCGACCGCGTTCTGGCCATTACGGCTCCGGTTCCTCTCGGGTGGAGAGGTTGTCGAACCGGGTGTATTCGCGGGTGAACTTGAGCTGGACGTCACCAGTGGGACCGTTGCGGTTCTTGGCAAGCATGATCTCCGCGAGCCCTCGCTTGGTCTCGTCTTCGCGGTCGTAATACTCGGCGCGATGGATGAAGATCACGAGATCGGCGTCCTGCTCGATGGCGCCCGAATCGCGGAGGTCGGAGAGAATCGGCTTCCGCTCTCCACCGCGCTGCTCGGACGCGCGCGACAGCTGGGACAGCGCGATGACCGGGATTTCGAGCTCTCGCGCGAGCGCCTTCAAGGAACGCGAGATATCGGAGATTTCCTGCACCCGGTTCTCGGCGTACTCAGGACTGCGCATGAGCTGCAGATAGTCCACGACCACGAGCCGTAGATCGCTGTCGATCTTGAGACGGCGGGCCTTCGAGCGCATTTCCAGCAGCGAAAGCGACGGCGTGTCGTCGATCCAGACCTGATAGGTCTGCAGAATTCCTGCCGCACGGGCGAGCTGGGTGAAGTCGCTGTCGCGAAGCGTGCCCTGACGCACCCGGTGGCTATCGACCCTGGCGGTGGCGGTGAGCATGCGCTGGACCAGCGCCTCCTTGGACATTTCGAGCGAGAAGATGGCAATGCCCTGCCCCTCCGCCGCGGCGTTGGCGGCCACATTGAGACAGAAGGCGGTCTTCCCCATCGAGGGACGCGCCGCGACCACCACCAGCTCCGATGGCTGAAAGCCGGATGTCAACGCATCCAAGTCTACGAATCCGCTCGGAACCCCGGTAATCGCTTTGCCGCTCCGCTGGAGCGTTTCGATGCGCTCCATCGTGGGCCATAGCATCTCCTTGATCCGCGTGAACCCGTCCTCGCCGCGTTGCTGGGAGATCTTGAAGATCCGGGACTCGGCGACGTCGAGCAGGTCGTTCGCGGTCGAACGGCCATCGTAGGCCTCGGTGATGATCGAGGTCGAGGCCTCGATCAGGCGCCGGAGCACCGCCTTGTCCCGGACGATCTTCGCGTGGAACTCGAGGTTGGCCGCCGTGGGGACCGCGTCCACCAGCTCCGCCAGGTACTCGAAGCCACCGGCCGAGTCGAGCTCTCCTCGACGCAGCAGCTCGTCGCGCAGGGTGATGTGGTCGATCACCACCCGGCGCTCGGTGAGCGCCAGCATCGCCCGGAAGAGCCGGCGATGCCCCTCGCGGTAGAACATCGAGTCGTCGACGAGCTCGGCCGCGCGCAATGCCGCGTCCTGGTCCAGCATCATCGCGGCGAGCACGGCCTGTTCGGCTTCCTGGCTCCAGGGCGCCGAGCGACCGACGTACGGATCAGCGATCGAGAAGTTGTCGGACGATACGGACGTCATCCCAGGTGGGCTTCTTCCAGTTCGGGTTTCGGAGCAGGGCCGCGGGATGATAGGTGACGACCAGGGGGATGCCGTTGAACGTATGCAGCTTCAAGCGCAGCTCGCCCAGACTCTTTCGGACCCCAAGCATGGCCTCCCCGGCCGTTCCACCGAGCGCGAGAATCACCTTGGGCCGGATGATCTCGAGCTGGCGATGAAGGTAGGGGATACACGCGGCGATCTCGTCGGGTAGAGGCTTCCGGTTCTGGGGCGGGCGGCACTTGACGACGTTCGTGATGTACACCGTTTCGCGGGGAACATCAATAGCCAGGAGAATGTCGTCGAGCAGCTTTCCCGCTTGCCCGACGAAGGGGCGTCCCGTCGCGTCTTCGGTGGCTCCCGGACCCTCGCCGACGAGCATGAGTCTGGCGTTGGGATTGCCTTCCCCGGGGACCGCATTCGTTCGATTGCTGCAGAGCCCGCAACAGTGCGTCGTCCGGATGCGCTCGGCCACCGCGTCGAGCGTCGTGAGGTCCGACAGATTGTTGCTCAGCAGTCCGGCCGGTGCGGTCTCGATGTGAAGGCCGGGTCCCGGTATCGGCGGAGCGCCCTTCTTCCATTTCGGCTCGCTCGGGGACGGCGGAGACGACTCTTCCGATTCCTCCGGCGATGGGCCGGCCGCTCGAGCGCCCTTCTCCAGAAAGACCTCGGCGCCTCCGAGCTCGATCTGCTGTTGGAGATACCGGCGCCATTCGTCAGCCAATGGACTGCTCCACGGCGTCGAGTATCGCCTCGGCGACCTCGCGCTTGGCCTGTAGCGGAAGGATGCGGGCAGCCCCGTCGCGCCCGAGCAACGCGACCCGGTTGGTATCGACTTCGAAGCCTGCTCCAGGCTCGAGCGCGTCGTTCACCACGACGAGGTCGAGCGCCTTCCGCTCGAGCTTGGCCCTGCCCTTGGCGAGGGCATCGCCCGTCTCCAGGGCAAAGCCCACGGTGACGCTCCCTGGACGGCGCGCCTCTCGGGTCGTCATGAGGATGTCGTCGGTCGGCTCCATGGGAATCGCCAGCGCCCCGTCGGTCCGCGACCGTTTCCGGTCGCTCGGCGTGCTGGGCCGAAAATCGGCCGGCGCCGCGGCCATGACGAGGACGTCCGCCCGCGCGAGCTCTTCGCGCACTGCCCCCTCGAGCTCCCTGGTGGTTTCGACCCGGCGCATGGTGACGCCGACCGGTGCTGCCAGCGCCACCGGTCCGGAGATCAGCACGACCTCGGCGCCTCTCGCCCACGCCACCTCGGCCACCGCATAGCCCATCTTGCCGCTCGAGCGGTTGGTGACGACACGGATCGGATCGATGGACTCGCGGGTGGGGCCCGCGGTGACCACGACCCGGCGCCCGGCCAATCGGCCGCCCCGCCGGAGGAGGCGCTCGGCGTGCGCCATGATAGTGTCCGGCTCGCTCATCCGGCCCGGACGCTCCGACGGACCTTCGGCGAGTGCGCCGATCTCGGGACCGACGACCGTGACACCCTGAGTACGAATTCGCTCCAAGTTCGCGACGGTCTGGGGATGGGCATACATCTCATCGTTCATCGCGGGCGCGATGAGGATCGGAGCGGTCGACGCCAGCAACATGGTCGTGAGAAAATCGTCGGCGATGCCCTGCGCCATGCGGGCGATCAGATTGGCCGTCGCCGGCGCGACCAGGATCACATCTGCGGCTTGCGGCAGGCGAATGTGCGAAAGCGCCCCGCCCTGCTCCCAGAGTGAGGAGACGACGGGGCGCCCGGTCAGCGTCTCGAACGTGAGCGGCCTGACGAATTCGGCGGCGCCCTGCGTGAGCACCGCGTCCACCTGTGCGCCGGCCTCGACGAGCCGGCGGGCAAGCAGACAGCTCTTATAGCAGGCGATCCCGCCCGAGACGCCGAGAACGACGCGCCGGCCGGACCACGTGGTCACGCCTCGCTGCGGCGGCGGCGGACCAGCTTGTAGTTGAGCTCGCCGTCCACCAGGCTCTGCATCGCCTTGGTAGTGAGCTTCTCCCCGCTGGCCGCCAGCTGGTCCTTGGGGAACTCATTGAGATAGCGGGCGAACTTGGCCGCGACGAGCACGCCCAGATACTTGTTGCCGGCTTGCCGGGCGACTTCAGACGGTGTGATGATGCGCATGATGCGTAGCTCCTCGAATGTGGCTCATATTTTTTCGGCCGTCGCGGCAATATCGCGTCGTAACCGTTCGATCAGTTCGGGCAGCGCTTCCTGGCGCTCGACGCGCAGCGATTCCGCGTCGAGGATCGCCTGCACCTGTGCCACGGCGTGCGCCAGGTTGTCGTTCAGGATCGCGTAATCGTACTCACCCACCGCGGCCAATTCGTCGCCCGCGCGGGCGATTCGCTCGCGAACCGCGGCCGGGGCCTCGGTATTCCTCCCGATGAGGCGGTCGATCAGCACTCCCGCCGAGGGAGGCACGACGAAGAGGTGCAGCGCATTGGGGAAATTCGCCCGAATCTGCCGCGCCCCTTCGATCTCGATGTCGAGCACCGCGTTTTGTCCGCGAGCGAGAATCTGCTCGATCTCCGTCCGCAGGGTACCGTAGAGATGGCCGAAGTGCATGTTCCACTCGAGGAACTCACCGGCTTCTCTCCGGCGGACGAAATCCTCGCGCGTCAGAAAGTGGTAATCGATCCCATTGCGCTCGCGTTCCCGCATCGGACGGGTCGTGGCCGACACCGAATATCCCAGATCCTGCCGATCCTCGAGCAGCCGCCTCGCGATGGACGTCTTGCCGCCACCGGAGGGTGAGGAGAGCACGAGAAGGAACGGCTTCACTCGAGGTTCTCGAGCTGTTCCCTGAATTTCTCGAGCTCTCCCTTCATCGCGATCACCTGTTGCGTGATCTCGGCATCATTCGCCTTCGAGCCGATCGTGTTGACTTCGCGCCCGAGCTCCTGGGCGAGAAAGCCGAGCTGCTTGCCGGCCGGCCGCTCCGCCGCGAGCGCCTCCCGCACAGCGTCGATGTGCGCCCGGAATCGCACCAGCTCCTCGGTGATATCCAGGCGATCAGCCTGGAACGCGATCTCCTGCGCCAGTCGACCATCATCAACCGGCCGCCCATCGAGGAGCTGTGCGACCGCGGCACGCAGCCGGTCACGCTCGTGAACCAGCCGGTCAGGGGCGCGGGCGGCAATCCGGTCGAGCATCTCACCCATCACGGCGACGCGGTGGCGCAGCTCCGACGCGAGCGCCTCACCTTCGCGCGCCCGCATGGCGCGACACTCGCCGGCCGCGCTGGCAACGATCGGCTCCACCTCGGCCCAGGCGATGTCGACCTCTCCTTCTTTACTCGCCGTGAGCACGTCCGGCTGGCGAGCGATGAGCTCCAGCGTCACCTCGCCGGCGAGCCCCAATGCCGCCTGCAACTCTCGAAGCCGCGAGGCCACGAGCTTCGCCCTCTCCAGGTCCACACCTACGCCAGCGACGCGGGTGGGGTACTCGGCCCACCGAAGCTGCACCGCCACGTGCCCGCGGTCGAAATCTCGGCGGAGCCGCTCCCGCAGCTCGCCTTCGAGCGCGTTGAGATCACCGGGGAGCTTGGGCGCCAGATTGAAATGCCGGTGATTGACCGTGCGAATCTCGACCCGAAGTCGCCCACCGGCGACGGGGCCTTCGGCCGCGCCGAACCCCGTCATACTGTACGGCACCCGACCTCCCCTGTTGCCGGGAAATCCGGGAATTTACCTGAAGAGGGGACCGTATGCGAGGTGTGAACTGCAGTTCATGAGTGACGACAGGTGTGTCGTAGGTGGACCGTGCCTCGAACGGGGCTCGGGGGATTTGTCGACCGTATCGTCGTATGTAAGCTCATGTGCTGCAACCTGTTATCGCAACTAATGTCATCTAGTTTGCGAACTCCCACCGGACGCCGAAGTTGCTCCCGTACGGCGGGATCCTGAAGCCCGGCACGTAGGTGAGCTTGGTCGCCGTGAGATTACCTCGGTCCCAATAGAGGGAGAAGCTCTGCAATTGGATCTCTACCAGACTTCGGAAGAACGTGGCCCCTCGGAGGTTGATCGGCGTCCCCGTGCTGTCTCGCCCGATCGTGCCCTGACCCCAACTCTCCATGCTCAGGCGGAGCTTGAGATCGAAGATGCCGCTACGGAACTTCCGGAGGAACTTCGAGCGAAGGGTGGCTGCCGAGAGCGAATGGGTCGGCGGAACGCCATCGACGCTGCCGTTGCGGGGGTCGCTGTACCAGCTCTCCAGCGTAATCCACGAGACCGGCGCGACTCGGACGCCGACCGTGAGCCAGTCCACATCGGGTGATGGCGCCAGCGTCGCCACGAGAGGAAATTCAGCGTAGCCGTACGGATTGAACGCCGAAGTCCTGGCCCAGCCGAGCTGGATCCCGAGACGTGCGCGATTCCACCCGAGGGTCGCCTGGAAGTCGCGGAGCTTCTGCGCCGTGTCCGTCGCGATCGACGGAGCCGCGACGAGGTTGCCCACCCTCGCGCTTCCATTGATGGCGAGACCGCTGACCGGCTCGAGACCACCGGCCACCAAGACGTAATCGCTGTTCCGCCCGCCGTAGTGGTGTTGGTGGATTCCTTCCACCCGGGCACTGAAGAACTGCGTGGGCGTCCAGCCGAGCGTCCCTCTCGTGTCGAGCGCCGTCCAGAGCCCGCGGTGAAAGGCCGAGGCTCCGAGGGAGAACGTCGGGGCACGGTAGGAGGCGTAGCCTCCGATCTGGTTGATCTGCTGGTCGAGGCCCGTACCGTCCCAGGCCGATCGTCCATAGACGAGATCGAGTCCCGGTCCGAGCCCGTCATCCCGTCCGCGGAGGGCGAGCCGCATCTGCGCGTCGGTGCGCGTCCCCTTGAATGGCGGCCCCAGCGTATCGGTGGGAGTAAGGCCCGAGACCACGAACGCGCGACGGTTGGGGCGCGAGCGGATCACCTGGTACTGCAGCCCGAATCTTCTCGATGGCGCGTAGCCGCCCTGCACCCAGAACTGGGTGTTGGAGTAGCTGCTGCTCACGACGCTGGCTGTCGGTGAGCTGAGATAGTCCGCGGCGAGCGAGAAGCCGAGTCCGGAGGGGAACCGCCGCTCGAGGTCGGCTTCGTAGCGCGCGAAATTCCGGTCGCCGCGCGCGATGGCGATGCGCGAGCGGGGCGCGAGGCGGTCGTGTCGCCGCGTGAACAGCGAGACCCGCAGAAGTCCCGGCCATCGCTCCACTTCGATCCGGTCGAGAAAGCTGAGGCTGAAGAGCGCAGGATCGACCCCGATGCTGTCGATTCCCGCCGCCACGTAGGGCAAGCCGTCCAGGTAGTACTCGGCCGATGTCGCGCCTCGTCCCTGGAAGTTCACCGGCTCGGCGCGGCCCGTATATCCTCCGCGCCAGAGATAGACGCCTGGAACCTGACCGAGCAGATCGCCCACCGTGGCGGCGTGTCCCCACTCGATCGAGTCGCGATTGAAGACGATGACTCCGAGTGGAGGTCGCGGGCCCGTGGAGCCCAGAGTCGGAAGCGCGGGGACGCGGACCCGCTCCTCCTGCTGCGCGGCGAGAAACTTCGCGGTGTAGTCGACGGTATCGCGGGCGAGAGAATCGGACGGGATGCTGTCATCCGGGATCTGACCGGAAAGAAGAGAGAAAGGAGAAAGGAGAAGGGTGTAAAGAAGGAGGACGAGCCGCCCACGGCCCCGCACCGCTTCTCCTTTCGCCCTTCTCCCTTCTCCGTTCACCGCGTCTTGGCCAGCACGAACTCGGTGAAGAGCCGCACGCCGATCCCGGTCGGTCCCTTGACCCGCCCCGCTTCGTCTCGATCGGTATAGGCGGTGCCCGCGATATCGAGATGGGCCCACGGAAAGCCGTCCACGAACTCCCGAAGAAACCACCCCGCGGAAATGCTCCCCGCCGGCCGCCCGCCTGCGTTCTTGACGTCGGCGATGTCCGACTTCATCAGATCCCGGTACTCCTCCCAGAGCGGCAAGGGCCAGACGCGCTCTCCGGCGCGTTCACCGGCCGCCCGTACGTCTTCGATCAGCGTATCATCGGTTCCCATTACGCCCGTCGCGGTGTGCCCGAGCGCGACCACGATGGCGCCGGTGAGCGTCGCGATGTCGAGGACGCACGCCGGCTGGTACCGTTTGGCGTAGGCGAGCGCGTCACAGAGGATCAGTCGCCCTTCGGCGTCGGTGTTGATCACTTCGATCGTCTTCCCGGACAGGCTCGTCACCACGTCACCGGGTTTGACGGCAGTGCCCGACGGCATGTTCTCGGTGCTGGGGACGAGTCCGACGACATGCACCGGGGGACGCAGACGCCCGAGAGCCTCGAACGTGCCCAGGACGGCGGCGGCGCCGGACATGTCGTACTTCATCTCTTCCATGTTCTGGGCCGGCTTGATCGAGATGCCGCCCGTGTCGAAGGTCACTCCCTTCCCCACGAGCACCACCGGAGCACCCTCGGCCCCCTTGTACTCGAGCGCGATGAATCGCGGCTCTTCGGCGCTGCCCTGCGCGACCGCCAGCAGCGCCCCCATCTTTTCCTTTACTATGGCGGCCTTGTCGAGCACGGTGATGCCCAACCCGTATCGCGCGGCGATCTCGGCGGCCGTCTGGGCCACGTAGGAAGGTGTGCAGACGTTGCCCGGGAGAACCTGGATCCCGCGCGCGAGGTTCTGGCCGGCCCCGATTGCGGCGCCAGTCTGGTGGCCACGGGAGATCGCTTCGGCATCGCTGGGGGCCAGAATGTCGAACCGTTCGAGCGGCGGCTTCTTCTCCTCCGGTGGCCGCTTCATCTCGTTGAATTGCCAGACGCCCTGGGCCAGGCCTTCCGCGATGACCTGGCCGGTCTCCTCGGCGGACACCGTTCCACGGCATTCCGGCGGAAGATGAAAGGCCGCCCTCGCGACGCCCAGCGCTCGTGCGCGCTTTGCCGCCGCCGCCGCCGCCCGCCTGATACTCGCCCGATTGATTTCCTCGAGCTTGCCGAGTCCGGTCAGCAGAATCCGCGTGGCGGGGCCCGTAGGATAGACCACCGCCACCTCGTCACGCTTGCCACTGAAGTCACCCGACGACACGAGGCGCCCGACCAGGCCGCCGGAAGCGGCATCCAGTGCCGAGAGCGAGGGCGGCAGCGGCCCTCGCGCGACCGCGAGTGCCAGCAACGGAGTCTCGTGACCCAGCGGGGCAGCGGCAACGACGGCGGTCTCGAACGGCATAGGACCCGGGTGCGGGAAAGAAAGGGAGGAGAGATTCGGGACGGACGACGGACGGGAAGCTATACGGGGAGCGTGCGGAGCGGCAACGGCTTCCTCTTGCAGGCTGTTATGCAGTCGTGTCCAGCGGTTTCATGGCCGCTTCCCATCGGGCGAATGCGCGCTCCAGCTCGGCCTTGGCCGCTTCGAGTTCGCGACCGATCGCGCCGGCGCGGAGGCTCCCTTCTTGAGAGACATACAGCTCCGGATCTTCGAGCTGGACCCGGAGACCCGCCACCCGTCCCTCCCACTCGCTCACATCCTGCTCCGCCGCGGCGAGGGCCCGCTCCGCCGAGCGGCGAGCCGACGCCTCATCCTTGCGGCGATCGCTCTCCGGGCGGCGGGTCTGCTTGCGGTCCTTCACCCGCCGCAGTGCCTCCGCCTCCGCCGCGGCGACCGAGGCGGCATGGGCCCGCTCGGCGCTCACCGTCTCCCATTCGGCGAAGCCACCATGGAAATCGGTGATCCGTCCGTCGTGAAAGATCCAGATGCGGGACGTGAGACCACGGAGCAACGCCCGATCGTGACTCACCAGCATCACCGTGCCCGCGTACTCCTCGATCGCGTCTTCGAGCGCCTCGATCGACTCGACGTCGAGGTGATTGGTCGGCTCGTCGAAGACGAGCAGGTTGGCGCCGGACAGCATGATCATGGCGAGCGCGACCCGGGCCCGCTCACCACCCGACAGTGTTCCGGCCTTGCGCAGCACCGCATCGCCGGTGAAGCCGAAGCGCCCGAGGTGTCCCTGGATCGGGCCGCGACCCCAGCTCGGTCGCAGGTGGGCGATGATGTCGTACAGGGTGTCGTCGGGAGGGACCTGGGCAAGATCCTGCCGGTAGTGGGCGATCGAGACCGAATCGGGCACGCGGATCGCGCCCTCGTCCGGTGTGCGTTCGCCCACGAGCGCGCGCAGGAGGGTGGTCTTCCCGGCGCCATTGGGGCCCACGATCCCCAGCACATCGCCGCGATTCACCCGGGCACTGAACTCCCCGAGCAGCCGCCGGCCATCCACCAGGAGACCGACCCGGTCGGCGACGAGGACCTGGTCGCCGCCACGTTCGTCCGCCGTCAGCCGCAGGGCCATGGCGCCATCTTCGCCCGGCGGTGCGCTGAGCCGGCTCACCCGCTCGAGCCGCCGGCGCCGGCCTTTGGCCTGGGCGCTGTTCTGGCCGGCGATGTTCCGCCGGATGTAGTCCTCCTCCGCCGCGATCGTGCGCGCCTGTTTGGTGAAGGCGCGCTGCTGTGACAGACGGCGTTCGGCACGCTGCTGAAGAAAGCTTTCGTAGTCGCCGGCGTACGCGACGCCGGTGCCTGTTTCGAGGTGAAAGACGTTGTCGACCACGGCCTGGAGAAACGCCCGGTCGTGGCTGATCACCAGCACGGTCTCGTCCAGTGCGCGGAGGTACTGCTCGAGCCAACGAGTCGTCTCGAGATCGAGGTGATTGGTGGGCTCGTCCAGGAGAAGAAGGTCGGCCGGCTCCACCAGCTGTTGGACCAGACCCAGCCGGCCCCGCTCCCCTCCGCTCAACGTCGAGAGCGCCCGTGTTCGGGCCGCATCCGGATCGAAGCCGAGGCCTTCGAGGACGGCATCGATCCGCGCCGTGAGGGTGTAGCCGCCCTCCCGCTCGAAGCGATCGAGGTCCCGGTCATACCGCGCCAGCATCTGCGGCGTGCATCGCTCTCCGGCGTCGGCCATCGCCGCCGACTGCTCGCCGAGAGATCGTTCGAGCGCCCGAAGGTCTCCGAAGGCAGCGGCCGCGGCCTCCCAGACCGTCGCGGCGCCGGCGAACTCACGATGCTGTTCCATGACAGACCAGCCCAGCCCCGACGCCCTCGCGACCGTGCCGGCCGTGGGCTCCATCTCACCGGTCATGAGTCGAAACAGGGTGGTCTTCCCCGAACCGTTGCGCCCGATGATGCCCCACCGCTGGCCCCGCGTGACAGTCAGGGTCACCCCGCCGAAGAGCTGCGTGGCCCCGAACTCGACTGCGACAGAAGAGAGTGCGAGCAGGGTCATCGGCCGGTCCACTCACGCCACTCCGCCTCGCCGTCGCCCACGGTCAGCCGCTGCTGGAAGCGAACCAGCGGCATGCGGAGGACCAGCGGCTCGGACGCGAGCGTCTCGAGCAAGCGCTCGTCGCCCAGACGCGCGGCGCTGAGGCCGAGGTCGGCAAACCGGCGAGAACTCCGATCCACCAGCGCGGCAACGCCGAACCGCTGGGCGAAGCGACGTAGCTCGCCCGGCGAAGCAGGGCGTTCCTGGAGGTCGACGAAGTGGGTCTTGATTCGGCGCTCGGCGAAGAACCGGAGCGCCTTGCGGGTGTCGGCGCTCTTCTTGACGCCGAAGATCTGGACTTCCATGGCGGGAATACTATTCTGGCCCTTCCCTCGGCGCCTGACGGGCGGAACGTCGAGGTGTCAGTTCTCCTTGCCGTAGTACTTGCTGTAGTAGTACCCCCCGTAGGCGCGCACAGTCGCCTCGGGATCGTTCAGCACGGCGCCCACGACTTTGCCGCCCACCGAGAGCAGTTGCTCCATCGTGGCCTGCACTTCCTCCTCGTGGCTTCGCCCTGCCCGGACCACCATGACGGTAGCATCGGCGAGGCTGGCCAGGACGGCCGCGTCGGAGGCCGCCAGAACCGGCGGGGAGTCGATCACCACCATCCCGAATTCCCGGGTCGCCTGGTCGAGGAACGAGCGCATGGACGCACCTCCGACCAGCTCGGCAGGCGCGTCGGGCAAGCGGCCCGTGGACACCGTGAAGAGATTCGTCACCGGAGACGGGCGGACGACGCCGTCCAGGGCGAATTCTCCCATGAGCACCTGACTCAGCCCGGGATCGCGGGAGATGCGAAACAGCTCATGCATCCGTCCCCGCCGCATGTCGGCGTCCACCAGCAGCACCCGCATCCCCTGGTGCGCGAATGCGATCGCCAGATTGGCCGCCACGGTGGTCTTCCCATCTCCCGGGGCCGGGCTGGTCACCAGCACGGTTCGGGGAGAGCCGTTGCGAAGCGAGAAGAGCAGGTTCGTGCGAAGGAGCCGGTATGCCTCCGCCGCGATCGAGTGGACGTCCGATGCCACCACCAGCCCGTCCCCCAGGCGCTCGAGGCGGACCGGCTTGTCGTCGCCATTGCGCAGCGCGAGGCTGGCCTGCCGGCTGCGCTGCTTGGACGAGACGCGCCGGCGGCGTGGAATGGGCGGAATGACGGCGAGCTCGGAGACGTTGAGCATCTTCCCGACCTGCCCGCGGCGGCGAACGGAGGTGTTGAGCCGCTCCAGGAGCAACGCCGTTCCCAACCCGAGCACGAGCCCCAGCAGGGTGAAGAAGATCATCATGCGGGCCGGGCCCACGCCTACAGGGCGCTTCGGGAGCGCAGCGGGGCTCACGATTTCCACCTGCCCGACTTCGACGGCCTCCGCGAGCCTCGCTTTCTCATACTCTTCCCGCAGCTGGCCGACGGTCACTCGCGCCGCCTCGACCTGCTCTTCGAGACCGGCCTCCTGTTCTTCCGTGGCCGTCAGCTCGGGAAAGGACGAAGAGCTCTGGGCGCGCAATTGGTCCAGGGATTCGATCCTCGAATCCAACGTGCTGATCTGCGTGCCCACCGCACCCACCAGCCGCGATTTGGCCGACGCGATCAAGAGATCCACCTGTTGGACCTCGGGATTGGTCTCCGGCCGGCCGAACCTGCCGGTCGTGAGCGAGTCGCGCGTGATCTGGTAGCGGGTCAGCTGCTGGTACAGGTCCGCGACGACGGGATTGTTGGTGATGCCCGGCGCGGACATGATGGCGCCGACCTGGTGGTCAGTCGGCGACTTGCCCCGCAGCTCGGTGAGCAGGTTCTGATAGATCCGGCGATCTGCGGCCAGGTTCTCCCGCTGCACTTGCAGCTGTCCGAGGCTCTCCTGCTCGCTGGACAACTTTGCCTTGGTGCTTAACGCCCGCTGACGCCCGCGGAAGAGGCTCACCTGCACCCGCGCCGCATTGAGCACGGAGTCGTGATAGCGGAGCTGGTTCTCGAGGAACGTCCGACGGAGCACCGATTGGCGTTGCGCCGCGGCCGCACTGGCGGCCTGGTACACTCCGACGACGCGGTTGACGATTCGCCGGGCGCGATTCCGGTCCGGATCGGTGTAGGTCACGTCGATCACGTCGGTCAGCTGCCGGGGCTTCACCTCCAGGTTCATCATCAGTTGGTCGATGGCCGACTCGGCCGACTGCACGAGCAGCACGCCTGGCGAGCCTGGACGATTCCGGATGACCAGCTTCATGCCGGACACATTGACCGTATCGCCATAGTGGGCGAAGCTGGTGCCGACGCGGCTACTCGCGGTGTACCCGTTCCAGTTGAAGTTCAGCAGAACCGAATCGGACTGCACCTCCGGCGCGAAGTGGATGTAGGAGATGTACGAATCCGGGAAGTTGACCGTCTCGATGCGAAGCTCCGGCGTGCTGTCCACGACTTCGGCCGCAACCCCACGGCTGGTCAGGACCTCGATCTGGGACCGCACGGGGTCGACCCCACCGGAGACGTCGCCCAGACCGATTCCCGTCAGTCCGCCCGTCATCTCCCGCTGCGCATCACGCAACCGGATGGTCGCGCTCGCCTGATAGAGAGGCACGTCCTGCCGGGCCCACCAGATGCCCGGACCGGCGACGGCGCACAGCACGAGCAGGATGGTGAGCCAGCGGTGCCGGAACGTCTCCATGATCTCACGAACGGTGAACGGCCCTTCGGGGGCGGCGTTACCGGGCGCCTCCGGCGGGGGCAAGAGCGAGATCTCCGCTTCCTGCCGTGACGAGCGGTTCGAGCGTTCCAGGTATCGGCTCACGCGGTGCGACTCACTGGCGGACCACCACGACGATGGAGATGACAGCGGCGGTCAGGCTCGCGAAGGGGCCGATGCCGTCACGGAAGAAGTTCCCGCGCCGACCGACCTGCACTTGATCTCCCGATTTGACGGTCTGACCCGCGCCCGCAGCATCGGCTTTCGTCAGGTCGAGCTTCATGATCTGGCCGCCGCGAAGCACGCGCGTATTCGACAGCTTGGCCTCGTTCGTGGCTCCGCCGGCAAGGGCGACCGCCTGCGTGATCGTCGTACCGCGCGGAACGGAGTAGACGTTGGGGGCGTTGACCTGGCCCCCGACGGTCACTCGCAGCAGCGGCTCGACCACGATGAGGGGATCCTTCGTGTAGCTCGCGGCGAGGAACTCGCGCAGCCGCTGCTTCGCGACACTCAGCGGCACCCCGGCGACCTTGACTTCCTGGTACAGCGGGTGCGCCAGGGTGCCTTCGGGATTGACGAGGAACTCACCGCTCAGCTCCGGCTTTTCCCAGACCGTTATGCGGACCAGGTCGCCGGTTACGAGGACATCGCCCGAGGGTGCGGGAGCCTGGCCCTGGGCCTGCGCCCGCGTCACCCCCGCGAGGCAGGTCACGCCCACGATAGCCAAACTCCACCAGTTCAAAGACGTCATACGGCTTGAGCCTCAGTGGGAAACAGGAGCGCGCCCACCCGCGGAACGCCGTCGACCGCAGGGACAATCTGGTGTTCTGCGCTGCGTCGAGCACTCAAAGGCGCCACGCACTCGGGAACCAAGTCGCAGAGCAAGTCCAGGGCCACCTCGGCGTCGCCGACGGCCACGGCGTGCGCCATCAATCCCAAGAGCCTGCTGATCCCCTTCCCGTCCGTCTCGAGCCGCTCGACGACGCGAATCTTGTCCACCGCCGTCGCAACCGTCGCCTCCGACTCCGACATCAATTCCTCGCGCAGCTTCTCGCCCGGTCGCAGGCCGATGAACCTAATCGGCACGTCGCGGTGAGGCTGCAGCCCGGCCAGACGAATCAATCGCTCCGCCAGATCCAGGATGCGGACCGGCTCACCCATGTCGAGCATGGTGACCCGCCGGCTCGCTTCGTCGAGCACACCGGCCTCGAGCACCAGCTGCGCCGCCTCCGGAATGGTCATGAAGTACCGTTCCACGTCCGGATGCGTGACCGTGATCGGCTTGCCCTCGGCGATCTGGCGGTTGAACACCGGCACGACGCTACCCGCGGAGCCCAGCACATTGCCGAAGCGGACGGCCCGGAAATCGACCCCGGACCGCTGGAAATTCGGAAGTCCCATCACTAGCCGCTCCGCCACCCGCTTGGTCGCTCCCATCACGCTCGACGGCCGGACCGCCTTGTCCGTCGAGATGAGCACGAACCGCTCCGCCCCGCAACTGGCAGCGGCGGTGGCGACGTGCATGGTACCGAACACGTTGTTCCGGATTGCCTCGACCGCATTGTCTTCCATCATCGGCACGTGCTTGTACGCGGCCGCGTGGATCACATAGTGAGGGGACCACTGCAACATCGTCCGCATGACGTTGCGGGAGTCCGTAATGTCACAGATCAGCGGGACGATTTCGAGCCCCGGGCACGCCTCGGTCAGCTCCATGACCGTGAAGTAGAGGGGACTCTCGGCCTGGTCGAGGAGCAGCAGGCGCGCCGGGCGCAGCCGGGCCACCTGCCGGGCCAGCTCCGACCCGATCGAGCCCGCGCCACCAGTGATGAGGACAACCTTGTCGCGCACCGAGGCGCCGACCCGCTCGCAGTCGAGCTCCACCGGGGCGCGACCCAGCAGATCCTCAATATGCACGGCTCGGAGCTGATCGAGCCGGGAGAAGCCGTCGAGCAGCTCGTTGAAGGAGGGCAGCGTCTTGAACTCGACCTTGCCGTCCACGCACGCCGCGACGGCACGCTGCATCACTTCTCCGGACGGTCTGTCGAGCGCCATGATAACGAACTCGATCCGGTGCCGGGAGACGATGGAGACGATGTCGTCCAGGCCGCCCAGGACTCGCACGCCACGGAGCGATCGGCCGCGGCCGTTGGCATGGCCCGAGACCAGTCCCACCACCTGGAGCTTGGGGCGCTGAGCGAGGCTGATTTCGCGAAGCATCCGGTCCGCCTGATCGCCGGCCCCGATGATCAGCGTCCGGCGCCCCGCGCTGCTGGCGCGCGATGAACGGATCTCCCGGATGTAGCGAACCAGCGCCCGCAGCCCGCCACCAAGGAAGATGGTTGCCACCCACTCCAGGACGAGTACCGACCGGGGAACTC
>DATBSO010000088.1:0-3398 GCA_036559745.1 Gemmatimonadales bacterium
GTGGCGGACCCCGTCCTCGAACGAGGTGCCTTGCGCCATCAGCTCGCGCACCCGCTCGATCATCATGAAGGCCGCGTGGCCCTCGTTCGCGTGCCAGACGGCGGGGTCGATCCCGATCGCCCGAAGCACCCGCACGCCGCCGACGCCAAGGATCCACTCCTGCCGCACGCGGTGCTCGGGGCCGCCGGCGTACAGCTTGTTCATGAGCCCGCGGTCGTCCGCGTGATTCGATTCGAGGTTGGTGTCGAGCAGGTAGACCGGCACCCGTCCGACCCGCATGCACCACGCGCGGACGTGGACCGGGCGCCCGGAGGTCTCGACCGTCGTGAGGTAGGGCTGCTGGCGCGGCCCGATCAACGGCTCGAGCGGGGTGAGGGTCACGTCATAGTCTTCGTCGCTGTCCTCCTGCCATCCGTCCAGCCGCAGCCGCTGGTCGAAGTAGCCCTTCATATAGAAGAGCCCCACGCCGACCATGGGTACGCCGAGGTCGCTGGCCGATTTGCAGTGGTCGCCCGCCAGGACGCCGAGACCGCCGGAATAGATCGGCACCGAGCTGTGCAGCCCGAACTCGGCGCAGAAGTACGCGACCGGCCGCCCGTTCAGGTCCGGGTAGGCCCGGGCGAACCAGGTGTCGCCGCTCGAGATCTCGTGCTGCATCCGACCCATGACGTCGTCGTACCGCCGCAGGAATTCCTTGTCGCTGGCGCAGGCCGCGAGTCTCGCCGGATCGATGCGGCAGAGCAGCTCGAGAGGGTTGTGCCGGGTGATTCGCCAGAGGGCGGGATCGATGCTCCGGAAGAGCGCGCGCGCCTCGCGGCTCCAGCTCCACCAGAGGTTCTTCGCCAGCGTGGACAGTCCCTCGATGCGGGCCGGAAGGTATGGAATGCGCGTCGGTTGGGCGGTCATGGACCAATCATAGTTGGGTCTGCGGGGGGATCGAAGGATCGATAGGCGCTGTCAATGCACCAGCTTCTTGTACCGGATCCGGTGCGGCTGGTTGGCGTCCACGCCCTTCCGCCGCTTGAGGTCGGCGGCGTAGTCGGCGTAGTTCCCCTCGAACCACACGACCTCGCTGTTCCCCTCGAACGCCAGGATGTGGGTAGCGATGCGGTCCAGGAACCAGCGGTCGTGGCTGATGACGACAGCGCAGCCGGCGAAGCCCAGCAGCGCCTCCTCCAGCGCGCGGAGCGTGTCCACGTCCAGATCGTTGGTCGGCTCGTCGAGGAGCAGCAGGTTGCCGCCGCTCTTGAGCAGCTTGGCCAGATGCAGCCGGTTCCGCTCGCCGCCGGAAAGATTGCCGACCTTCTTCTGCTGATCCGCCCCGCGAAAGTTGAAGCCGGCGCAGTACGCCCGGGCGTTGACCGTCCGCTTGCCGAACTGAAGCTGATCCTCGCCGCCGGAAATCTCCTCGTAGACCGTCTTCCCGGGATCGAGGGCGTCCCGGCTCTGATCCACGTAGGCGATTTGGACCGTGCTGCCGACCTGGAGACTGCCGGCGTCCGGTGTCTCCTGGCCGGTGATCATTCGGAACAGCGTCGTCTTGCCCGCCCCGTTGGGCCCGATCACCCCCACGATTCCGCCGCGTGGCAGCGAGAAGGTCAGATCGTCGATCAGCAGGCGGTCCCCATACCCCTTGCCGAGGTGCTCCGCGACGACGACCTCCTCGCCGAGGCGCTCGGGCACGGGGATCTGGATCTCGGCCGTGCCTTCGGTCTGCCGGCTCGCCTCGTCCCGTAGCTCCTCGTACCGCGCGATGCGCGCCTTGCTCTTGGCCTGCCGCGCCCGCGGCGACATCCGGATCCACTCCAGCTCGCGGTGCAGCGTCTTCTGCCGGGCCGAGGCCTGCTTCTCCTCGGTGGCGAGCCGCCGTTCCTTCTGCTCCAGCCACGAGGAATAGTTGCCTTCCCACGGAATCCCCGCGCCCTGATAGAGCTCGAGGATCCAGCCGGCCACATTGTCCAGGAAGTAGCGGTCGTGGGTGACTGCGACGACGGTGCCGGGGAACTCGGCCAGGTACCGCTCGAGCCACCACACGCTCTCCGCGTCGAGGTGGTTGGTGGGCTCGTCCAGCAGCAGCATGTCGGGCTGCGCCAGCAACAGACGGCAGAGCGCGACGCGGCGCCGCTCTCCGCCCGACAGTTTCGCGACGTCGGCGTCGCCCGGCGGCAGACGCAGCGCGTCCATCGCCATGTCGACCTTGTGGTCCAGCTCCCAGAGGCCCAGCGCGTCGATGCGCTCCTGAAGGTTGCCCTGCTTCTCGAGCAGGCGGGCCATCTCGTCGTCGTCCATCGGCTCGGCGAAGCGGGCGCTGAGGTCTTCGAACTGCTTGAGGATCGCACGCGAATCGGCGACCGCGTCCTCCACGTTTCCGCGGACGTCCTTCGCGGGATCAAGCTGCGGCTCCTGTGGCAGATACCCGACACGGGTGCCTGGCAGCGGCCGCGCCTCGCCCAGAAAGTCCTTGTCCACTCCGGCCATGATCCGGAGCAGGGATGACTTCCCCGCGCCGTTCGATCCGAGGACGCCGATCTTGGCGCCGGGGAAGAACGAGAGGTAGATGCCCTTGAGAATCTCGCGGGAGGGAGGCACGACCTTTCGGAGGTCGCGCATGGTAAAGATGTATTCGCCGGCCATAGGGCGGTGGAAGGTAATCGCCCGGTCGCGACCCGAGAAGCCTGTGGGAGACGCAAAAGGGCGCCCCAGCGGGGGCGCCCTCGTTGACGTGCGGGTGGTAGGCTAGCTCAGGTGGCGATTGACCAGCTTGGTCATGTCGAACATGGAAACCTGACTCTTGCCGCCGAAGACCGGGCGGAGCCTGTCGTCGGCATTGATCATCCGGCGGTTCTTCGCGTCCTGCAGGCCGTTCCGTTTGATGTAGGCCCATAGCTTCTTGGTCACTTCGGTCCGAGGCATAGAGCTCGACCCGATAACCGCGGCGAGGAGAGCGCTCGGCGCCATCGCCTTCATGAAGGCGGCGCTCGGCGTCCGCTTTTTCACGGCCTTCTTCACTCTTGCCCGCGTCACGGCCTTCTTCACCTTCGCCCGTCTCACTGCCTTCTTGACGGCTTTTCGTGCAGCAGTCTTCTTCTTGGTGGCCATCGCGTGTCTCCCGATGAAGTGAGAACGATAAGCGCCTCTGGAATGACGAGCCTATCCGAGGGCTTCCTTCACTCGTGCCAGTCTCACGGCCTTCTTCACCCGTGCCAGTCTCACGGCCTTCTTCACCCGTGACCGTCTCACGGCCTTCTTCACCCGTGACCGTCTTACGGCCTTCTTCACTCGTGACCGTCTCACGGCCTTCTTTACCCGTGACCGTCTCACGGCTTTCCTCACGGCTCTGCGCTTGGCAGTCTTCTTCCTGGTGGCCATCGCGTGTCTCCCTGTGAAGTGAGAACGAT
>DATBSO010000089.1:0-5228 GCA_036559745.1 Gemmatimonadales bacterium
ATGGTCTGTGCGGTATTCCAGCCGATAACCGCGACTCCCGACGCGCGAATACCCGAAGCCTGCAGTTCCTCGATCTTGTCGTCGAGGTAATCTTGCGCCTGGCGCCGCTCGAGGGCCGTGATTTCTTCGTCGTACGCTGACGGAAACGGAAACGCGACGTTCTCAGCCAGCTGTACGGGCGCGACCACTTGTATCAACGTGATCTCGGCACCGAGCGCCTGCGCGAGCGCGGCGGCAGGCTCCAGTGCTTCCTCCGCGATCGGCGACCCGTCCAGTGGAACCAGGATCTGACCCGCACCCGGTGTCCGGTCGGTTCCCGCGTCGGTCTCTTTCGGCCTCAAGAGCAACACCGGGGTCTTGCTGTTGTGGACCATGTAGTCCGCTACGCTCCCTAACCACGCGCGCTGGAGCCCGCCCCGGCCATGCGTTGTCATGACGACCAGGTCGATGCCCATCTCCTGCACGTACCGCGCGAGCGCCGGCCCCGGTTTCCCAGTCAGCGTCACGGCGGACGTGAGACGCGCACCGCCTTCCTTGAGTTTGGCCTGGAGGAGTCGTAGGTACGAGCGCGCGGATTTGCGTGTGGCCAGTTCAACGGAGGTGAACAACTGTGTGGAGGCCTTGT
Organism: Gemmatimonadales bacterium; assembly: GCA_036559745.1. Classification (GTDB taxonomy): domain Bacteria; phylum Gemmatimonadota; class Gemmatimonadetes; order Gemmatimonadales; family GWC2-71-9; genus CAVVWJ01. The sequence continues at coordinate 626 of DATBSO010000089.1, forward strand.
CGAGGGGTGCTGCCGGCGGTTCGTGCACCAGGGTCAGCCGGAGCTTCGCACCCGTGTGTTTGGCGATGTGCGAGGCCCACGGGATTGCCCGCTCGGCGAACGGTGAGCCGTCAAGTGGAACGAGTATGGAGCGGAACATTGATGGCGTCCGCCTCATTTGACCGTCCTTGGCAGTGTGTTAGCCCTCCCTCGAGACCTCGCGGGCCGCCGACTCGACGCTCGCGCACCACACTTCGAGTTCCTCCAGCAATCTACTCCCGCCAACTTCGAACATCGCGGCTGTGCCTCGGCGACGTCCAATTTCGTCGAGGTCGCCCCTCAGGCGGGCGAACCTCTTGCTCTCCCCGACTAATCGGTCGGCCACGCCAGCCGGAATGAACCGACGGAGCAGGTCCACCAGCGCTCGCTCGCTCCGGCAGCGATACTCGAAGTCGTCGGAGAGGTAGCGGACTGCCAACCATTGGGTCCATGGATCGGCTTCGGGCTCGAGTGCGGGACCCACGAACGCTCGGAATTCCTCAATCCAGGCATCGTGCGCGTCCCGAAGGGCAGTGGCTCCCGTATCACTGGTGTTCGTGGTACCGGGATCGGATGAATCGATAGCTGTGTGCATAACCGGGCTCGCTGGTAAGTAATGATACGACGCTAGTCGCTCGAGGGTGAAGGCGTCATGAAGACGGGGAGAAGATGCCCTTAAGCGCGAGCCTCACGCGGCCTGCAGCGATCGCCAGGACTTGAATGCCTGGCCTGTCACGGCGGGCAGCGAAGCGAGCGCGCCGATCACCAGCCACTCGGTACCGGAGATCGGCGCGACCTGAAGCAGGTGACGGAGCGGAGGGAAAAGGGCCGCCACAAGCTGGAGCGTGACCGCAAGCGCGACAGCGCCGAGCGCATACTTGTTACCGAGCGCTCGGCTGGGGGACAGCACCGGAGACACACTGCGGGCGTTGCCCAGATGAAAGACTTGGGCGAACGCAAGGGTCATGAACGCCAGTGTTGTCGCCACCGCGGGATCTCGGCGTAGCCCCCACGCAAACGCTGCCAGTGTGGAGAGCGCGATCAGGAAGGCATACACCCCGGCGGAACGGAGTAAAGGCGCGGGGAGAATGGGCATGCGCGGATCAGGCGGGTGTCTGCGCATAATGCCAGGCTCCCCCGGCTCCACGGCCAGCGCCAGGGCCGGCAGCGTGTCAGTGAGCAGATTGAGCCAAAGCAGCTGCAACGGCGCGAGGGCGGTTGGATAACCCGCCAGCCCGGCGCCGAGAAGCGTGAGGATCTCGGCGAGGTTACAGCTGAACAGGTAGATAACGAACTTCCGGATGTTCTCCAGGATGACTCGGCCTTCCTCGATCGCGACTCCGATGGTTGGGAACCGATCGTCCTCCAGAACGACATCCGCGGCTTCCTTCGCGAGATCCGTCCCTCGCCCCCCCATCACCACACCGACATCCGCCTTCCTGAGCGCCGCGGCGTCGTTCATGCCGTCCCCCAGCATGGCGACAATCTCACCGCGGCGCTGGAAGGCAGTGACGATACGAAGTTTGGACTCGGGGCTGACTCGTCCAAACGTGCTGACGGTGGGCACGATCCGCTCGAGCTGGGCATCCGAGAGCCGCTCGATGTCCGAGCCTTCGAGGACATCGGTCGTCGACGCGCTCAGACCGAGCTCGCGGGCGATGCTCGCAGCGGTGAGTCGGTGATCGCCCGTGATCATCACGGTACGGATGCCGGCGCTGGCGAATGCCTGGACCGTCTCGAGCACCCCCGCTGCGGGCGGATCGCTGAGGCCAGCGAACCCCACCCAGGTGAGGCCCGAGAGCGCATCGGCCTCAGGGCGCGTCACTTCTCCGGTGGCAAGGGCGAGCACGCGCAGCCCACGCGCGGCGAGCTCTCGATTCCATTCGAGAAGCGTTCCGCGTTCCCCCTCCCCCAGCGGCCGGACTCCGGCGCCGGTGGCAATGCTGTCGCACCGTTCGATGACCGTCCGGGCCGCCCCCTTCACAAAGGCGACCACCTTGCCGTGGCGTCGATGGAACGACGCCATCAACATGCGCTCGCTCGAGAATGGGAGGCTCTGCACCTCCGGCCACTCTTTGACCAACTGCTCCCGCTCGATGCCGCCTTTGCGACCGAGCACGAGGAACGCGACGTCGGTGGGATCTCCCACCGGGTGCCACGAGCCATCCTTCAGATGTAGGTCACCCGCGTTCGCCAGGACTCCGATGCGCAGTGCGTCCGCCAGGATCTGGTCGGCGTCGGGTGCCACGGCATGCTCGCCGACTTGAAATCGTCCCTCGAGCTCCAGCCCGACCCCGGACACCGCCAGCTCGCGATCCGCCAGGCGGAGTACCGTCGCCGTCATCTGGCCACCGGTCAGGGTCCCGGTCTTGTCGGTGCAGATGACGGTAACCGATCCGAGCGTCTCGACGACTGGAAGACGCCTGATGAGTGCTCGGCGCCCCGCCATCCTTCGAATGCCTACCGCCATCGCGATCGTGGCCACCACTGGCAATCCCTCGGGTACCGCCGCCACCGCCAGTGCGATCGCGGTCTGGAGCAGCTCGCCCAACGGGGCGCCCTGCAACGCACCGAGCAACGTGATGAGTACCGCCACGCATACCGAGAGTGCGGCGAGCCGGTTACCCAAGCTGTCGAGACGCCGCTCCAATGGACTGCGCCCTTTGACGACGCGTTCCGTCAACTCGCCGATCCGGCCGACCTCGGTTGCCATCCCCGTCCCTACGACCACGGCTGTCCCGTTTCCCGCAACGATACTTGTCGTCTTGTAGATCATCGTGCAGCGGTCCGACACAGGCGTGTTCTCCGCCAGTACCGCACTCGCGGTCTTGGGCACGGAGCCCGGCTCGCCAGAGAGAGCGCTCTCGACCGCCCGCAACTCATTGGACTGCAGGAGGCGTGCATCCGCCGGGACGGTCTGACCCGCCTCCACCTGGATCACATCACCGGGGACTAACTCGCGCGCGTCGACTTCCCGAGACCGGCCTTTCCGGATTACACGGGCCCGGTGAACCTCGAGGCCGAGAACCGCCTCCATGGCTCGATGCGCTTTGAGTTCGGTCACGAAGCCGATCGCGACATTGAGCACGAGCACGGCCGCAATGGCGATCGCGTCGGCGGCATCGGCCGTCAAGGCTGCCACAACGCAAGCGGCGACGAGGAGCAGGACCAGCACACTCCTCATCTGATTGAAGAGCACGAGCCACCAGGCCACCGGTGCCCTGATCCGAAAGACGTTGGGGCCGCATTGCACGAGCCGACGCGCGGCTTCGGTAGCCGCAAGGCCATCCGTGTCCGAGCGGAGCGCGCCGAGAGCCCCGGCAGTCGTCAGGCTGTGCCACGACGAGGTCACGATCGGGGTCCACGGCTGGGAGGCATCACTTCGTATGGATGCAGGCGATGTGTTGAACACACCTTTAACACCGTGTGAAGGCTTCCTCATCCTACGCTCCGACTCTCTTACTGCGAGACCTGCCACTGTACCCGTATCGAACGAACGTCCCACCGGATTGCGAGTGGAGGCTCTATGGGTCGACAATTGGCGCGGACCGGCCGTCTGTTCGGGGTCGTTGCCGGGGCATCGGTTCTCCTCGGGCTCACCCACGTCGCAACACAGTGGGCCGGCTACGGACGCCGCCGGCGCCGTCCACCCAAGGACCCGCTGCTCGACCGATTCATGCCTACGTACGAAGTCGCTGAGCGCCACGAAACGATGGTTCGGGCACCGGCGGCGTGCACCTTCGCGGTTGCCAGGGAATTGGATCTCCGGGAATCGTCGCTCATACGGGCGATCTTCGCCACGCGCGAGCTGATCATGCGTTCCTCGGAGTCGGGGCAGAGCGATAACGAGCCATTTCTGACCCAGGTTCTGAGGCTTGGCTGGGCGGTACTCGCGGAGGAGCCCGATCGTCAGATCGTGTTGGGTGCCGTCACCCGACCCTGGGAGGGAGACGTGAAGTTCCGGGGGTTGCAACCGGACGAATTCGTGAAGTTCTGCGACCCGGGGTATGCCAAGATCGTCTGGACCATCGCGGTCGAGCCGAGGGGGCCTACCGGCTCTGTGTTCCGGACAGAGACCCGCGTGGCCACCACTGATCCGAAATCCCGGGAACGCTTTCGTCGATATTGGGCGGTCTTTTCGGCGGGTATCATTCTCATTCGACGCGAAACGCTTAGGCTGGTGAAGCGCGAGGCCGAGCAGCGCGCCGACTGGGAGGCCGTTCAGATCCCGTCCGAGCTGATTGGAGAGGACCTGCACCTTCTCGGCTCTGGTGAGCGTCCGTGGTGACGACCATGTCGCTCGGAGGCCGGGCTGGCGGCTCCAAGGTGGAACAGGCCGGATCAGTGCCGGCTTTCCACCTGCATCGGCTGGCCGTATTCGGCGTGCTCGTGGCACTGGCAACGCTGGCTGTTCTGATCGTGCCGCTTCATCGCTGGCTGCTGAACATCCTGGAGGCCGCGGAAGGTGCCATGCGGCCGCATCAGCTCCTCGGGATGATCGTGTTCGTGGCGTTGGCCGCGCTGTCGGCGATGTTTGCGTTTCTGTCGAGCACTCTTCTGGTACCCGCCGCCATTCAGCTGTGGG
>DATBSO010000090.1:0-22225 GCA_036559745.1 Gemmatimonadales bacterium
CAGTAGGAGACCTTCACCAGGAACGTATCGTCCGCCCGGCGCCCGAAGAGGTTGTCCAGGTCCCCGCCGAATGAGCGCGTCCCCGCCACATCCGCCGTCCCTTCTCGCCCCTGGCTCCAGACCAGGAACAGCGTCGAGCCCGGACGATATTCCCACCGGAACACCACGTTCGAGCGGAGCTGCTGGAAGTTGAACCCGCCAGGATCATCCGCGACTGCGGGATCGGCGTATGGTTTGTGGCGTGCGTCGTATTCATTGGCTCTCGCGTCGGCGATCTCGCGCACGTTGGAGTACGTCCCCTTCGACACGAACGGCGAGGCGTAGACCTGGAGCGACGTCGTGGGCGTGAACGTGTAGCCCAGCCGCCAGGTGAGGGTGAGCGTCTTCTGCTCCAGGTGCGCGAAGGTGTAGTGCAATCCCCCCGCGCCGTCGGTGAAGGTATCGAAGTACTGGATGTCGTTCCGGTTGTGGGTGTAGTCGGCCGCGATGGATGTCGTGAACCTGCTGGACACTTTCAGATTGAGTGTCGGTGATACCTCGATCGTCTCGGACCGTCCGCCGTCCCCATTCGTGTAGTTGACCGACAGCACGGGCACGAGCGGGCGGCGGTCGTCACCCTCGATCGTCATCCACGGCGAGATGTACATGTCCTGCCGGATGGCGGGGCCGCCCCGCGCGCAACGGTCGCAGTAGGTGGCGCCGATCTGGCCCAGGGTTCCTCCAATGTGCAGCCACCAGCGGTTAGTCCACTGGATGTGGACGTTGGAGTTGAAGGCCCGTTCGGTTGGAAGTCCCGCCGCAGTCCAATACTCCCAGTTGTTGAAGTTCCATCTGAGCTGCTGGAAGACGGAGTTGGGATTGCTGAAGACGAGATTGGCCCAGCTCGTCCAGAGCCGCTGGTCGGCCTGGCGCAGAAAGCCGACGTCGTTGATCTCGAAGCCGGGTGTGCGGTACTGGTAGGCGGTCTCGAAGTGGAGCCGCCTGCCTCCGACCTTGGCGAAGCGGATTTCCCGGTTGCTGCCGGAGAGTGACGTGCGGGTGGGATCGAAATCCAGGTCATCGTCCGGGCGCTGGTAGAGATGCACGTTGCTCTGCTGGGTCAGCGCGATCGCAGCGGTGTCACCCGTCACCCGGCTCAGGTCGAACGAGCCCGATACCTCGTACCTCCCGTTGAAGCGGTACCGCGCATCCACCCCGCCGGTGTAGGCGCTCTTATGGAGAAACGGCGTGCTCGAGTTGTCCAGCGAGTGGTTCACCCCAGTCACGATGAAGCCGACGCTCCCTGCCCCGTTCTGAAAGTCCTGATTGCCGCGCACGACGCCGTAGTTGGTCGTTGGCTCGAGTGTGGTCCCGCCGGGACCCGCCACATTGTCCGTGACGGCGTCGAGCACGCCGAGTGAGAAGCCCCCGGGAAGCCGCCCGGTGACCTTGCCGGCGCCGAGGATTCGGGTGGCTGTCGGAGACGAGACGTCACCGTAGGTGCCGGCGAGCTGGGGCGAGCGGCCAATTCGGCGTGAGTAGAACATCCCCTCGCCGGTCTGACAATCCAGCACGACCACGCAGTTCACGCGGAAGGTGAAGAGACCCTTCCCTTCCACGAAGAACGGACGCCGTTCGTCGAAGAAGGTCTCGAAGGCGCTCAGATTGAGCTCCGACGGGTCCGCTTCCACCTGCCCGAAGTCGGGGTTGACCGTGGCATTGAGCAGGAGGTTGGATGCGACCCGGTACTTGAGGTCCCCCCCGACGGTGAAGTCCTGGGCCCGCCCCAGGTCTCTCGAGCCCAGGTCGGTCACATTCTTGGTGAGCACATACGGCGTGACCTCCGCGTCGCCGGGGCTGGCGAGGCCGTCGAGTCCGGTGAGGTCACCGAATTGGGACGGGAGACCGGAACGGGACACACGGTAGAGCGGCCACGTGATGGTAGCGGTGTGCCGCTGAACCACCCGCCAGATGAGGACCCCGAATCTCCCACCGCTCTTCGACGAGTAGTGGAGCTGCGAGAGGGGGATCCGGTATTCCGCTGTCCAGCCGAGCGAGTCGATCCGCGTTGCAGCGTCCCAGACCGCGTCCCAGGCGACGTCCTCGTCCCCGTCGTTGTAGATCGCGTAATCGGTCTTCACACCGGCCGGATTCACCGCGAACTCGTACCCCGTGCGCCGGTCGTGATAGGGATCGAGCATGAGCGTGATATGGTCGGATGCAGTCTCGTCATCCCGGCGAGACAGGAGGCTGATGATGCTGTCGGGATGGGGATCGAATGCGCGGACGAAGACGTAGAGGTTGTGCTCGTCGTACGCTACCTTGGCTTCGGTCCTTAGCTTGGGCTCCGCCCCTTCGGTCGGCTTGGCTTCCAGGAACTGGTCGATGACCGGCGTGGACTGCCAGATCACGTCATCGCTCCGGCCGTCGAGCACAGGTGGTTCCGCGGTACGGGTCGCCCTCACGGCGGTCGCCGCCGGCAAGGATGGCATCGTTCCCATCGCCTGACCCTGAAGCAGCAGCAGGACACCAACCAGTCCGGTCACACGGGCCACCCGTGGAGGAAGTCACGGGGTTGGACACCGTGCGCGCCGAAAAGGTTGGACGGCCGGCGCCAAGTTGGCCCGGCGCGTCACCCCACGCGGACAAGCTGACCCCGCAGCGCCTCCAACAGGACTGATCTCCGCGATGTAGGGTTCGGTACGTTCGTTGCTCTGCCGAGCCATCATGTCGAACGCTCGGCATCTGTTGCGCGGCAGCCCGCGCTGGCCCGTCACCCGCAGGCACCCCATGCTAAGTCTTTCGCTCGCCCTCCTCGCTTCGCTCGGTCTCGCCGCAGGTCCGGCCTTCGGGCAGGACAGTACGGCGGAGACCTCCTTGGCTTCCCGAATGCCTTCGATCCCGAGCGCCGGCGCGGGCATCCCGTTCGGTCTCTTCGGCATGATGGGACGAGACCTGGTCGATCCCTATACCTCCGCCATGCAGCGGGCCCAGCCCGAGTCCATCCTCGACGACCTGGCGGCCGCCAAAGCACGTCACGCGCATATCGTGGTCAACTTTACCGGGAGTCCAGCCAAGTTTTCGGACGCCGCAGGCCATTTCAATCTGGATCTGTGGAAGGCCAAGATGGATCGGTTCCGCCCCATGGCCGCCCAGCTCAACGAGTACGTCGCCGATGGCACCATCCTGGCCGTCATGATCGTGGACGAGCCCTTCGCCAGGAAACGGTGGGGAGGCGAGACGATACCGGAGCCGACGGTCGACGAGATGGCTGAATACTCGAAGTCGCTCTTCCCCGATCTGCCGACCGCCGTGCGCGCGGCCCCGAGCGAGCTCCAGCACTACCAATGGCGCTGGCTCGACGTCGCCTGGGCACAGTACACCGCGAGGAAGGGGGCGATCGACGAGTATGTGACCCGCGAGGTGTCGGGCGCCAAGGCTGAGGGTCTCGGGCTGATCGTGGGGCTCAATATCTCGAAGGGTGGCGACGGCTCCAGCGGATTCGGCAACGCGGACGAGCCGGGCATGGGCGGCGCGGAGATCCTCCGGTATGGGCATGCCCTTCTCGATTCATCCTACCCTTGCGCCTTCATCTCGTGGGATAACAGGCCGGCTGTCATCAATCGACCCGACGTCGCGGCAGCGCTCAAGGAGCTCGCGGCGGCAGCGCAGGCCCACCCCGCGACGTCGTGCCGGGAGGAGGGCGCTCACCGCACAAGTTGAGCCCTGATCCCGGGGCCCTCTCTGCCTCGGTGTCGCTACTTGTGAGGACCGCGTGGCGGAATACCTTAGCCCTTTCCGCCCGTTTTTCTCGACGAGCACGGCGGCACCATGACGCTTGCTCCCTCCGTTCGTGCACGAGCCCCGCCCTTCATCCGGTTGTAGATCCCTCATATCCCCTCGTGCATATCAACGGAATCGAAAGGAGCACTTCCATGCGTGCGCTCCACGCTATTCCCCTGTTGGCCGGCTGCGCTCTCATCGCGGCCGGTTGTGGTGGTGACACCGCCACGGCGCCGACCGTTGACGCGGCCACACTGAGTCACTTTCTCCCCAACCACTCCACGCTTCGCGCCCAGCTTCGCGCGATCCTCGAGGAGCAGAACGGCGGGCTGGGCTTCGAGATGTGGGCCACCATTCTTGATCGAAACGGGAAAGTGGTCGACGTGGTGTTCAGCGGCGAGAATCGTGGCGATCAATGGCCGGGCAGCCGGGTGATCTCCGCGCAGAAGGCCAATACCGCGAATGCGTTCAGTCTGGAAGGGTTCGCCCTGAGCACCGCGAATCTCTTCGCGGCTACGCAGCCCGGCGGCAGCCTCTTCGGGCTTCAGGAGAGCAATCCAGTGGATACCAGGGTCGCCTATGCGGGCCCCGTGTCGGCCTACGGTACGTCGAGTGATCCGATGATCGGGAAGCTGATCGGAGGGATCAACGTGTTCGGCGGCGGATTGGCGCTCTACTCGCCGTCCGGCACCCTGCTCGGCGGGCTCGGCGTCAGCGGTGACACCTCATGCAGCGATCACATCATCGCGTGGAAACTGCGTCACGCGCTGAACCTGGACAATGTGCCGGCCGGTCCGGACGCCGACAGCAACACCGACAACATCATCTATACCGACGGCACGCTCGACGGGTTCGAGCATCCGACGTGCTTCGACACCGATGGGCAGGGCGACCACATCACGATCGGCAACGACCTCCCGACCACGAATCCCGTTGGCCCGGCGGAGTAGGCCACCGAGGCTTCCGTGCCCGTCCGCAACGGCTGGTTTCGGGCGGACGGGCGCGGAGTTTCGAAGCAGCTATGCGACCGACTTCCGATATCGCATGACGGCCAGCGCCAGCACCACGATCCCGGCGATACCGAGTCCGATGATCGGCTTGGCCACGGTCTCGAGGCCGGCGCCCCGCATCAGCACAGCCCGCATGATGGACACGAAATGCTTGACCGGATTCGCCTCGGCGACACGCTGGGCCCAGTCCGGCATCGAGTCCACGGGGGTGAAGAGTCCGCTCATCAGGAGGAAGATCAGCGTCACGAAGAAAGCCACGAACATCGATTGCTGCTGGGTACGGGTGATGGTCGAGATGCCGAGCCCCATCCCCAGCACGACGATCAGATAAACCGCGGCCGCAAGGTACACCAGCAGCAGGCTGCCTCGCATCGGGATGTCGAAGACCAGCTTCCCGATCGCGAGGCCGATCGAGAAAATGACCATCGAGAGGATCCAGAACGGAATCAGCTTGGCCGCGATGAACTGGACCTTGGTCATCGGCGTCACGTTGAGCTGCTCGAGCGTGCCGAGCTCGTTCTCCCGGGTGATGTTCTGGGCCGTGAGCAGCAGACCGATGATCGTCGTGAGCGACACCATCAGCGCCGGGACCATCCAGTACTTGTAGTTGCGTGTCGGGTTGAACCAGCGCTGGGTCCGCAGATCGAGCGGCGCGACTCTGGGGCCGGCGCCCTGGCCGCGGAGGGTGGAGGGTAGTGTCCGATCCAGCTCGCTCGCGTAGGCGGCGATGATGGAGCTGGCGTAGGACTGAACGATACCCGCGGTGGCGCCCTCTTCGGCGTTGAGGACCAGCTGAACCGCGGCCCGCCCGCGCCGTACCAGGTCCTCCTCGAAATGGCGGGGAATGTGGAGCACGGCGGTCACCTCGCGATCGAGGAGCGCCTGATCCACGCCTGCGTCGCTCGGCAGGTACCGCACGATCCTGAATTGCTTCCCCGCTCCAAACCGCTGCATCAGCCCCGTCGAGATCGTCGTCCTGTCCTCGTCCACTACCAGCATCGCCACCCGCTTCACCTCGAACGTGGCCGCGTTGGCCAGGACCAGCAGCTGGACGATCGGAATCATGAAGATCTGGAATACCGTGGTGCGATCGCGGAAGATCTGGAGGAATTCCTTCCGGACCAGGAAGAAGACGGTCCGCACCGCGTCAACCCAGCCGGATCGCCAAACCCCGCGATCCCTTGATGAGAAGGAAGAGAGTCATTCCGACCAGAATCAGTGTCTCCTGCCAGAGCGTCACCAGACCGGCGCCCTTGAGCATGATGCCCCGCACGATGGTCAGGAACCATCGCGCCGGCACCAGGTTGGAGAGCCACTGGAGGACGACCGGGAGCGAGTCGATCGGGAAGATGAATCCGGAGAGCAGGAGGGTCGGCATCATCAGCCCCGCCAGCGCGGCGATCATGGCAGTTCGCTGGTTCGGCACCTTGGTCGAGATCATGATGCCGAGCGCGAGCGCCGTGACGATGTAGAGCAGGCTCTCGGCAAGCAGAAGGACGAGGCTGCCGCGGAGCGGCACCCCGAACACCGTCCGCGCAGCCACCAGCACGAGCAGCACGCTGACGAAGCCGAGCACGATGTAGGGGATCACCTTCCCGGCGACGATCGCCGTGGGCCGGATCGGAGAGACCAGCAGCATCTCCATGGTCCCGGTCTCCTTCTCGCGGGTGATGGAAATGGCGGTCATGAGGGCCGAGATGATCGTGAGGACGAAGGCGACCAGACCCGGCACGAAGAGGTGCGCGCTTTCGAGCGTCGGGTTGTAGCGCATCCGGACCTGGGGCTCGATCTGAAGCGAGCGGCCGGCGGGCACGGCGTCTCGATACCAGCGCTGCAGGATCGCAGTGGCGTATCCCATCATGATGCCGGCGGTGTTGGGGTCGCTCCCGTCGGTGATGAGCTGGAGTTGGAGCGAATCGGCCCGGCCGATCTTCCGCTCCACATCACGGGGGAGCACGAGCGCCTGCCGGACGCTGCCCTCGCGAAACTGCAGATCGAGCTCGTCGGCGCTGGGTGACACCGCGGCGATGTGGAAGCGATCCGAGGCGGCGATCCGATCGCGCAACTCGATCGTGGCCACGTCGGGTGTGGGGTCCACGATCGCGATCGCGATGTCGCGGACGTCGGTGCGGACGGCGAATCCGAAGATCAGCACCTGCACCACGGGAAACAGGATCAGGATGGCCAGCGTCTGCCGGTCGCGCAGCAGGTGGAGCGTCTCCTTCCGCACGAACCCGAGAAAAGCCCTCATGCCGCAGCTCCGGAGCCGGGCCGGGTGAGCTTGAGGAACACTTCGTCCAGCGTCTCCGCCCCCACGGCTTTCCGCACTTCCGAGGGGGTGCCCATCGCTGCGATCGCCCCGTTCACCATGATGGAAATCCGGCGGCAATACTCCGCCTCGTCCAGGTAGTGCGTGGTGACCAGCACGCTCGTTCCCGCCGCACCGGCCTCGTAGATCAGCTCCCAGAACCGCCGGCGCGTGATCGGATCCACTCCGCCCGTGGGCTCGTCCAGGAAGACGACGGCGGGGCGGTGCAGCAGCGCCACGCAGAAAGCGAGCTGCTGCTTCCAGCCCAGCGGAATGTCCCGCACCAGGTCGTCTCCGGCGTGCTCGAGGCCGATGCGGGTCAGGATGTCGCCGGTGCGGGTGGCGATGTCCTTGTCGCTCACGCCGTAAATGCCACCGTACAACGTGATGTTCTCCCGTACAGTCAGATCCTCGTACAGAGAGAACTTCTGGCTCATGTACCCGATCCGTCGGCGGACCTGGTCCGCCTGGGTCTTGAGATCGTAGCCCGCCACCGTCGCCGACCCCGAGGTGGGCTCGAGCGCACCGATGAGCATGCGAATCGCGGTCGTCTTCCCGGCCCCGTTGGCGCCGAGGAATCCGAACACTTCACCCTGTTCGACGTTGAAGGTGATCGCGTCCACCGCCGTGAAGCTCCCGAACCGGCGCGTGAGCTCGTGCGCGTCGATCGCGTAGTCGCTCATGCGGCCTTACTCTCGGCCATGAACCACATGAAGGCGTCCTCGATGCTCGCCGCGATGGGGGCCATCGAGACATTCACCAGTCCCGCCGATTGCACATGCTCCGCCAGCTCGCGCGCGATGAGAGCGGGCGAGGCGTCCTGCCGCGCGTCGGTGTAGTGCAAGGCCTCACCGAACGGCCACACGGCGGCGGCGTGGGGGAAACGCCGCAGCGCACCGAGCAGACCGAGGATGTTGGGCCCGCGGACCGCGAAGAGGGGGCGCGGGTAGCGCCGGCCGATCTCGTCGGGGCGGTCCGTCACCAGCAACCGGCCGCCCTGCATGAGGCTCACCCGATCGCACCGGACGGCCTCGTCCATGTACGGCGTGGAGACCACGATCGGGAGACCCTCGTCGCGCAGCCGAGCCAGCAGATCCCAGAATTCCCTCCGGGAAACCGCGTCCACGCCGGTGGTCGGCTCGTCGAGAATGAGGATCTCGGGCCGGTGCACCAGGGCGCAGCAGAGCGCCAGCTTTTGCTTCATGCCGCCCGAGAGCGCGCCCGCCCGGCGGTCGGCGAAACGCTCGAGCTGTACCCAGATCGGCGCGATCGTATCGCGTGCCTCCGCCACCGTGGTATCGAAGAGCGAGGCGAAGAAGGACAGGTTCTCCTGCACGCTGAGATCGGGATACAGGGAGAAGCGGCCCGGCATGTAGCCGATCCGTGTCCGCAGATCCCACATCGCCTTCACCACGTCCCGGCCAAGCACCCGCGCCTCGCCGGCGTCGGGGAGCAGAAGGGTAACGAGAATGCGGAACAGCGTCGTCTTGCCCGCGCCGTCGGGGCCGATCACGCCATACAGCTCGCCCGGCGCGACGTCGAACGACACCTCCTGCAGGGCCGCGTCGTCACCGAACCGGCGCACGAGCCCCCGCGCCTCGACCGCAGGATCGTCACTCATTGGCGGTGCCCGGTGCGATGGTCAGCTCGCCCGGCATGCCGATCCGGAGCCGGCCGTCGGGATTTGCCACCACGATCTTCACCGCGTACACCTGGTCGGCCCGTTCGTCCCGCGTCTGAATCGGTGTCGGCGTGAACTCCGCCGCTGAGGCGATCCAGGTGACCCGTCCGGGCATCGCGGCGATCGAGTCGGCCCGGTCCACGCCGACTTGCACCTGTTGGCCCAGACGGAGCCGCGTGAGTTGCGCGTTGCTCACGTAGGCGCGGAACGTCAGGGAGTCGAGAGAGGCGAGTTTGAAGAGCGGCTGGCCGGCTTGCACGAATTCACCGGGCTCGACGTATCGCGCGAGCACCGTCCCGGCCAGCGGACTCGTGATCCGGCTCCGGGCCAGCTTGTCGTCGATCGAGGCGACTTGGGCGTCCAGTGCGGCAACCTCTTGTCGGGCAGAGCCTCGTGCGGCCCGCGCGCCGGCCAGTTGCTCCAGCACGACTCGCGCGTCGTGCTCGGCCTGGTCGCCCTGCTGCGCGGTGGCCGCCGACTGCTTGAGCAGCCGTTCGGTGCGGGCGAGCTCCCGGTCGGCGATGGTGCGTTGCACCTCGAGCGCGGCGATGTTGGCGTCGGCCTCGCGGGTACCCGACACCGCGGCCGCCCGGCGGGCCACCAGGGCCTGCCGCTCGAGCACCAGCGGGACGGTGTCCACGAGGCCCACGACGGTGTCCTTGGCCAGACGGTCGCCTTCTTCGAGCCCGAACGAGAGCAACCGGCCGCCGACTTCCGCGGCCACTGTCACTTCGGTCGCCTCGAAGTTGCCATAGGCGTCCACCGTGTCTTTCCGGCAGCCCGAGAGGACGGAAAGGACGGAAAGGACGGACAGGACGGAAAAGACGGAGAAGACGCAGCGGTGACGTGCGTGGCTCATGGTGTCTCGCTCGCTGTGCGGGGCGTGATCCCCAGGGTGGTGAGATAGGTCGACCGCGCCTGGGCCAGCTCAACCCGATGGCGCTCCAGCGTCAGCCGCGCCTCGAGCACGTCCGTGCGCGTTTCGACGTAATCCGGCGTGGTGATGGCACCCTCGTCGAACTGGGCCCGTGCCTGGCGCTCGACCTCGGTGCGAAGGGTGACGATCCGCTCGTCGTCCGCCAGCGCCGCCTTGAGCCGGCTGATGTCCTCCAGGCTCGTGGCGACCGCGCGCGCGAGACTCCGCCCGAGCGCCTGCTCCTCGGTCACGACGATGTCCTTTTGCAACCGGTAGGCTTCGGCGGTTCGGCCCGCCGAGCGCCAGGTCCACGGCTGCCATTTCAGCTTGAGCCCGACCTGATAGAAGGCGTCGGATGAGCTGCGGAACTGGTCGTACCCGGGCAGCCCCACGCCGGCCTGGCCGAAGGCGAAGATTTTGGGGCGGTTCTCCACCGCGGTGTACGCGATCGCCTTGTCGAGGCGCTCGCGTGAACGGCGGAGCTGGTCGAACTCGGGACGCCGGCGCAGGGTGGCGATGGTATCGAGGCTGGCGGGGTAGGAGCGCTCGAGCTCGTCGGTGGGAAGCACGAGCACCGCCGTGGTATCCAGTCCCTTGCCGGCGAGATCGGAGAGGATGGCCAGCGACGCCCTCCGCGAGGCCCGCGCCTCATCCCGCTGCAGGCTGGCCCGCACCCGCTCAGCATCGATCTCCGCCGCGTCGCGGCTCAACGCCGTGCCCGCTTCCACCCGGGCCCGGACCGCGGCGAGCCGGGCATCGAGGTCACCAACCAGCGCGTCGTATTCGGCCTCGCGTTTCTCGAAGAGGAACGCGGAGTAGAAGGCGGAGTTGACGTCGGAGCGAAGCTCGTACAGCGACACGTCGAGCGCCGACTGGGACTCCGCGTTGCGGGCCTCCTCCAGCTCCCGCCGCCGCGCGACGTCCCCGCCGTCGTAGAGCCGTTGTTCGACGTCGAGCGTCGTCTGCCAGTGCTGCTTCGGAAACGCCGGAATCGCGACACCGGGGATCCCGAACGTGGGCCGGGTGACGTCGCTCTGATGGCTTGCCGAGCCGTTGACTTCGAATTGCGGCAGGCGGTCGGCGCCGATGACGGCGAGGCGGAGATCGGTCGCTTCGCGCAGGAGCCGGCGCTGGGTGCCCCGCGGGTCGCTCGTGAGCGCCGCCTCCTGAAGCCGTTCGACGCTGAGCGTGTCCTGCGCGCGCGCCGGCGCCCCGATGAGGGCCAACGCGACGGTAGCGAGTGCGAGTACGGGGGCCAAGGTCATGGCCGCAGCCCTGCCATGAAGAAGTCGGGAAGAAGGCGCTTGCGCTCCTCCAGAAAGGAGCGCCAGCGGGTGGCATCGAGTGACAACAGCTCGCCGAGCGCCGGCCTGATGGCGAACGGAAAGATCAGGAGACCCATCAGGTTGACGACGAACTGCTCGGCGCTGATGGGCCGGATCTCCCCCGCCTTGGCCGCATCCCGCAGCTGCTTCTTGATGACGTCGAGCGGAATCCTGCCGCGACGGGCCATCAGCTTCGCGACGCGCTCCGGCTCGGCGTGCAGCTCCGAGACCATGTAGCCCGCGAAATACGGGCGTTCCGAGTGAAAGGCGATCTGCTCGCGGACGATGCTGGAGACCTTGTCCGGGATGGTCCGGCTGGGGTCGGCCAGAATGCCGAAGATCTTGGGCGAGATCGTCGCCAGCGCCCGCTCGAAGATCGCGTCGGCGAGGGCGGCCTTGGTCCCGAAGTAGTAGTGCACCAGGGCCTTGTTGACGCCGGCCTCGTCGGCGATCTCCTGGGTCCTGGCGCCGGCGGTGCCCTTCCGGATGAACACCGCGTGGGCCGCATCCAGGATCCGCTCCCGGGTTTCCCGATCGGCCGGGTCTGCGGGTCGTGTTAACCGCTTGGTTGAACTAGATGGTTTAACCATGCGGTTAATATGAAGCGCCGCCCCGGCCTGTCAAGAGTCCGGGGTACCGGTGGGGCGGCGCCACCGGCCCCCCCCCTCACACAGCTGATCGTCCCCGCGGCATCCGCGCCTGGCCCGCGTCATTACCTTTATCGTCCGCCAACGCCGGGAGCTCTACGTGCTCGAGGGAGTGCTTCCCCTCCGCGGATTCTGCACGCGCATCTACCGCCATCTCGTGACCTGAGCCTGCATGCCCCACGACATCACCCTCATCACCACCATCGCCGCCGGCCTGGGGCTCGCCCTTATCATGGGCTACCTCGCCACACGGATCGGCGTGCCGCCGCTGGTCGGCTATCTGGTCGCCGGGATCATCGCCGGCCCGGCGACGCCCGGGTTCGCCGCCGACGTCCAGCTCACCAGCCAGCTCGCCGAGATCGGCGTGATGCTGATGATGTTCGGCGTGGGGCTCCACTTCTCGATTCAGGACCTGATGGCGGTGCGGCGGGTGGCGATCCCCGGCGCCCTCTTCCAGATCGGCGCGGCCACGGCAATGGGAGCCGCAACCGCTCACTGGTGGGGTTGGAGCTTTGGCGAGGCCGTCGTGTTCGGGATCGCTCTATCGGTGGCGAGCACCGTGGTCCTGCTCAAGGCGCTCGAGGCAAGACGAGTGCTCGAATCGGTGAACGGCCGGATCGCCGTCGGCTGGCTCGTGGTGGAGGACCTCGCCGTCGTCCTGGTGCTGGTGCTGCTCCCCGCGCTCGCGGGAGTGCTCGGCGGCAACGCGACCGCGGATGCCGCAGCGGCTGCCAGAGGGCTCTGGGGCTCGCTCGCCCTCACGCTCGGCAAGGTCGCCGCGTTCGTGGTGCTCATGCTGGTCGTCGTCAAACGTCTCCTGCCACGATTGCTCTGGGCCGTGGCGCGAACCGGCTCCCGTGAGCTCTTCACCCTCGCGGTCATTTCCGCCGCCGTCGGAGTGGCCTACGGGGCCGCCGAGCTGTTCAGCGTCTCCTTCGCGCTCGGAGCGTTCTTCGCCGGGATGGCGATGCGGGAGTCGGCGTTGAGCCACCGCGCCGCCGAGGAATCGTTGCCGCTTCGCGATGCGTTCTCGGTGCTGTTTTTCGTCTCGGTGGGCATGCTGTTCGACCCGACCATCGTGCTGCAGGAGCCACTCAAGCTGCTCGTGGTCGTGGCCATCATCATGGTCGGCAAGACCGCGGCGGCGATCGGGCTGGTGCTCGCCCTCCGCTATCCGCTCAGCACGGCGCTCACGGTCGGCGCGAGTCTGGCGCAGATCGGTGAGTTCTCCTTCATCCTCGCAGGGCTCGGCGTGAGCCTCGGACTCCTCCCACCCGAGGGGCAGAGCCTGATTCTGGCGGGCGCGCTCATCTCGATCACCCTCAACCCCCTCGTCTTCACGGCGATCGAGCCGCTCCAGGCATGGGTGCGCTCACGCTCCGCCCTCGCGCGGAAACTCGAGCGACGGGACGACCCGCTGGCCGAGCTGCCGTCGACGGTCGAGGTCCAGACCCTGACAGGCCACGTGGTGCTCGTGGGATATGGGAGGGTCGGGACCCGGATCGCGGAGGCGATGAGCGAGCGGGGCATCGCGTTTGTGGTTGCAGAGGTCAACCGCGAGTCGGTGGAGCGTCTCCGCCGCCGGGCGATTCACGCGGTGCTGGGCGATGCGAGCGACGCGGAGGTGCTGGTGCAGGCCCACGTGGCGAGGGCGAGCCTGCTGGTGGTCGCCACGCCGGATATCGTCAAGGTGCGGAAGATCGTGGAGATCGCACGGACGCTCAACCCGAGGATCGGGATCGTGCTCCGTACCCACAGCGACGAAGAGGCGAGCCTGCTCAGGGAAGAGAATCTGGGTGAGGTATTCATGGGCGAGCACGAACTCGCGCTCGCGATGTCGCGGGCGGTCGTGACCAGGTTCAGCCCGATTCGGCAGGATGCCGACGAGCAGTCGACAAGAGTGACATCGTAACCGACTGCCGGAGCTGAAGGACCCCGGCCTGTCGTTAGAGCATGCCGGTAGCGACCGCGCGGACGATATCGGACGTGGAAATGATGCCGACGACCTGGCCGCCCTCGGATACAAAAAGGCGGTGCACTTCGGCATAGAGCATCTGACGCGCGGCCTCCCGAACGTCATCGCCGGGCGCGATGCTGAACGGGTGCGGAGTCATGATGTCCCGCACGGGCGTATTCTGCCAGTCGTCCTCGCCGCCGACACCATCGGGCGACTCGGCTTCCGCGGCGAGCACGTCGGTGGTCGAGACGACACCAACCACTTTGCCGGCCCTGTCCACGACCGGCATGCCCGAGACGTGCGCGTCGGCCAGGGCGACAATGGCCTCGGCCACACTGTCATCACTGCGCACCGTCTTGACATTGCGCTGCATGAGCTCGTCGACCTTCATGGTATCCTCGCTGAGATGCCTGGGACCAATGTGCAAGAGGGCCTCTGACGCCGTCGTGAAACGCGCATGAAGCGGTTCTTACCCGATCGCGTCATCGCAGGCTCGCCTCAGTGCGCCGAGAAAGCCGGTGACGTGATCCGGCACCGGCGCCGGGGCCGCGAGAAACGGATCCATGATCGTCGATCGTAGCACGACCAGACCGTCCCCACCGCTCGCCTTCCAATCTCCCATCGATGCCACACCAAGGGCCTTCAGGAGCGGCTCGATCGCTCCGTCGTAGGCCGGGCTTCGCAGACGGGTCCGGGTGATGATGTACTCCGGTCGGCCATCGCTCCGCGCGAGGCTCATCCGCGCATACACCCGCTCGTTGAAAATGTTCACCGCCGGCAACGTGGACAGCGACGGGTGACAGAGGAGGTAGCAGACGATGTTGATGTCGGGCAAGGGCAGCAGGATCACGCGAAATGGCGAGAGATCCGCGCTCTCGAGGGCCGCATGGAATCGCCGGGCCCCGGCCACCGTGCGCTCGACGAGGTATCCGTATCCTCGCTCGTCCAGCGGGAGCACCTTGTGACTCAGCCAGACCGACGCCGCGGCGGCGCCCGGCTTGGAGCCTTCGAGGATGTATCGGCCGAGAAAGCGCTCGGTGTCGGCTCCCGACCCCTCGACGGGGGAGAGATAGGGAGGATCGATCGTTACCAAGTGGCGAGTTCGACCATCACGGACCAGGACGGCGCCCGCCGAGTAGGGGACGTACCCCATCTTGTGTGGATCGACCGTTACCGAGTCCGCACCGCCAAGAGCCAGCATTGCCCTCACCCACTCGTCCGAAGGCCACTCGCTGTCCGTTGCCGATCGGATCTCAGCGGCCGTGCGCCGGCTCCCGTCCGCTCGATGCGTTACCGCCGCGGCGTAGCCGCCGTAACAGGCGTCGGAGTGCAGATGAAAGGCCACGCCGAGCTCGCGCTCGGCCTGCGCCCGCACCTGCAGTACCAGATCGAGGCGATCGACCGCGCTTTCCTCGGTGGTCCCGCAGACGCTCACCAGCGCCAGGATTGGTTGCCGGCGTCGAGCCAGCGCGTTCACCTGCTCCCGGAGTGCGTCTGGATCCAACCGACACCGCTGGTCGAGCGGGACATAGACCAGCTGGTTGGAGCCGATCCCGAGCGCCCGAACGATTTTCTCCCAGGAGTAGTGGGCCGTCGCCGGCACGAGCACCACGCCCGCGGGGAGAGGATCGCCGTAGTCCATCGCGAGCCGCCGGCTGTACTCCTGGTAGCCGATGGCGGACAGGGAATGGTTCGCCAGCGCACGCTGCACGTCGGGCTGCGGGGCGGCCTTCCATAGCCTTTCCCACAGGTCGATGGCGTCCTGGTTGGTGACGTTGAGTAGCTCCCAGAGGGAGAGCTTGTCGGTGGGGACGGAGTCGCCGACGGGAAGGCGCACCTCCATCTCGAGACCGAGCTCGGAGGCGGCGCCTGCGACGGCGAGCGTGAGGTAACGTACGCCGCGGGCCAGCCAGAAGGCCTCGAAATTCGCGATCGTCCCGCCGGACGTGAGATGACCCCAGCTCCGAGCCGGATCGTAACCGATCATCCGCGCAAGTTGGCCGGCCACCTCCAACTCGAGCCGCGTCGTCACCGGCGAGATCTCGACCGCGATGTTGTTGGGATTGTACAGCATGGTGGCGAAATAGCCGATCTGCGAGGCGATCGTCTGCTCGCCGACCATGTGTCCCTTGTAGCGGCCGCTGAAGAAGGGGACATCGCGCTTGAGCTCGGCCAACAAACCCATGAGCTCCTGGGTCAGGGTGGCTACGTTCTCTTCATAGCCCTCCTGGCGCTTGTCGATCTCGCGGATCGCAAAGCCGTCCTCGGGGTGATAGTTGCGGCGCCAGAAGACGTGGTCGCGAAGTGCTTCGACGACCAGACGCTCGAGCAACTCGGCATTCTCGGCACGAGGGCCGAGAAACCAGGCTCGCAGGGCCTCGCCCGGGTCTTTGGACATGGGGAACTATATGCCTGCCCCCTGTGAGAGGCGGCTGAATGGCGCATGAAGAAAACCTTACCGGCGGTGCAAATCCTCCTGCCACAAAACAAAAACCCGGGCGGGAACCCGGGTTACGAGGAAGAAAGGGCTTGACTTACTTGATCAGGATCTTCGTCGCAGCCGCCGGAGTCTCCTTCGGGAGATCGAGCGTCAGTACACCATCCCGATACTCGGCCACCACTTTCTTCTCAGCCACCGGCATCGGAAGGCGGATCGTGCGGGTGAACTTCCCGATCGCGCGCTCCTTCACCAGATAGCCCTCCCCGTCGATCTCTGGAGCGAATTCTCTCGTTCCGGTAATGGTCACCAGCTCACCAGTGAGATTGACGTCCAGATTCTCCTTGTGGATGCCCGGAACCTCGAGCCTCACGACGTACTTCGCGGGGGTCTCGATCAGATCCAACACCGGGATCCACTCCGCACCTGCAGCCTCGTACGGGAACGGAGGCAGGAGCGGCTCGTTCATGAACCGTGGGACCAGCAGCCGATCGAAGACTCGATCGAACTCTTCGTTCAGCTTGCCCACCATTGGATTCCGCAGCGCAACCCGCATATACCCTCCTGGTTTGAGTTGCGGGTCTAAAGTAACACTCACCGCGTGACGCGCAGATGAATGCAGCCTGAACGAACCCTCATTCACCTCTCACCGGATCCTCAATGGTCACATCCTAGAATTGGAACACCTCTTGGCCCAGAGGCCTCTATGTTGGATGTCCTCCTTGCTTCCGGCGCACATCACGATCTTCGGCCCGCTTGGGTGAGCACGTCGTTGGTCACGCACGCCCTGGTCGTTTCGCTGGCCGTGGTCGCCACCCAGAATGCCCTCGACGCGCCGATGCCCGCCCCGGACCGTGTCATCCTGCTCGCCATCCCTAAGCCTGCTTCGGAGCCGCCACCGCCCGAGGTCGAACGTGAGACCGTACGCGCTACGGTCATCGGCGAAGCACCGCCGAAAGGCTTTCAGACCATAGCCACGCTTCAGGATATCCCGACGGTGATTCCACCGGTCGACCCGACCCAGCGGCCGCTGGATCCGCGTGACTTTACAGGCCGAGGAGTGGAAGGCGGCGTCGCGGACGGCGTGCTTGGCGGGACCGGGAAGGTAGACGTCTCGGGCGGAGCGCTGGAGGCGGTCTACGAAGCCACGACGAGCGATGCGCGTTTCGAGCAGGCCACCGTAGTGTCAGAGCCGGCGCCCGCGTATCCCAGGGCTCTGCAAGCCGCGGGAATCGAGGGGCAGGTCGCACTCGAGTTCGTGGTGGACACGTCCGGGAGGGTCGAGTCGTCGTCGATACGGACCCTGCAAAGCAGTCACGAGGCCTTCGAGACAGCGGCACGCGCGGCGGTTGCAGCCGCCATCTTCCGCCCCGCCCGATTCGGCGGCCATCTCGTTCGACAACTCACGCGTCAGTCGATCCGGTTCGTGACGAAGCCGAATTAAGCGTTCCTCGGCGCAGGTTCATGCTCCCTTCACGAATGTCCGCCTATTGTGGTCGCAGGCCCACAGCCAGGAGCATCCGATGACTCGTCTTCTCGTTCCTTTGGACGGTTCGGCGTTCGGCGAGACCGCCCTCCCGCTTGCCGCTGCCGTCGCCGAGCGCAGGGGAAGCAAGCTCGAGCTGGTGACCGTCCTTGCGTCGCCGTCAGATCCTGATGTCGCCGCGACCGTGACCGCCGGGATCGAGGCGGAAATGCGGACTCGCGCGCAGACGTACCTCGAGGGCCTGGCCGAGAGAGTGCAGCGCCAGTTCGATATCGACGTGGGCGTCACGGCCCTCGACGGCGAGATCGCGAGCGCGATTGCCGCGCACGCCATGGCCGATCCCCCGGAGCTCATCGTCATGAGCACCCACGGTCGTACGGGGCCGAGCCGATTCATCCTGGGAAGCGTGGCCGACCGGCTGATCCGGCAACTGCACTGCCCATTCATCCTGGTGCACCCCGCGACGCCGTCAGCCAACGGCGAGCTTCCTGCCGCGGCCCGGGTACTGGTGCCGCTCGATGGCTCGAGGTCGGCCGAGTCGGTGTTGGATGAAGTGGCGCGACTGTTCTCGGCGAGCCTGGTTACGCTTCACCTCGTCCGGGTCGTTGCCCCTGCCGAGGTCGTTCCGATGGCCGCGCCGATGGCGTTGCCGGCGATTGTGCCCGGGCAGATAGAGGCGCGGCTGGCGTCTGCCCGGGAATACCTCGAGCGCACCGCCTCGAAGCTGCGCAAGACGGGGTGGCATGTGAAGCAGGAGGTCCTCACGGAGTGGATGCCCTCGACCGGGGTACACACGTATGCAATAGCACACGAGTGCGACCTGATCGCGATCGCGACCCGCGGGTTGGGTGGCGTGCAGCGGATGCTCCTGGGCAGCGTGGCCGACAGGGTCATTCGTGATTCAGCCACGCCCGTGCTCGTCGTGAATCCAGAGCCCGGCGCGTTCAGTCGACTGCTTAGTGCCGAACCGGAGAGCGTGGCGGATACCGCGAGCATGGGCAGCTGCGTGCTGCACGACACCGGCAATGCCACCTTGGCGTGCGACCTCGGGGTTTTGAGATAGTGGGGGGAGCCATGACAGATCGCCCAACAGGCAGGCTTGCACCGTTAGTCGCTGCACTCTTGTCGATGGTGGCTCCGGTCGCAGGTGCCCAGACCGCTCGTGACGCATCGACCGGCATGCCTTCAGCCGAGTCCAAGTGGGTCGTGGATGTGGTGCACTCGCAGATCGACTTCGGGATCCGGCATCTGGTCGGCCGCGTGCGGGGCACCTTCGACCGATGGTATGCCGTCATCGAGACGAAAGAAGGAAACTGGAAGCTCGGGAGGGTGAAGGTCTCGGTTCAGACGGCAAGTCTCAACACCGGAAATGCGTATCGGGACACGGACCTTCGTTCGGATCGTTTCTTCGCCGTCGAGCGATACCCCAAGATGACCTTCGAGGGAACCTCGTTGGCCGTGGGTGACAGTACCATCGACATAAAGGGGATTCTCACCATCAAGGGACACCCGAAGCCCGTGACACTCTCGGGCCAATACCGCGGGATCGCGAAGGACCGCGAGGGCCATGAGAGGATCGCATTCGAGGCGGGTGGCGCGGTGGACCGGCGTGACTTCGGCATCACGTGGAATGAGAACGTGGCCGGCAAGGAACTCATCGGCAACACCGTGGATTTTACGATTTTGATCGAGGCGGTCCGGGTCGACTGAGACTGCTTGGGGGTGACGTGTGGCCGCATTGACCAGGGACGTCTGGGAGGTCTCCGAACAGGACTTCCCTCATTCCTCGTCCATCGAGACCCAGCTCGGGTTCCTGCTCCGCTACGCGATCCTGGCCCCTTCGACCAAGAACAGTCAGCCTTGGGCCTTCTCGGTCCAGGGAAACCGGATTCACCTCCTCGCCGATCTGAGACGCTCCCAGGAGAAGGCGGATCCCGACCGGCGTGAGCTCTATATCAGTCTGGGTTGCGCCTTGGAAAACCTGCTCGTGGCGGCGGAGCACTTCGCCTTTGGGCATGGCGTGTCCTACTTCCCGGCCGCGGGACGGCAGGAGCTGGTGGCGACGATAGCCTTCACCCAGGGCGGCGTGCCATCCGACGCTCGTGCGGGTGCCACCCTCAGCGCGATTCTCCACCGGCATAATGACAACAGCGTCTTCCGCTCCGGCTCCGTGCCGAAAGAGCTCCGTCTCCGGCTGATGGCCTGCTGCGTCGAATCTGATCTTCAGGTCCATCTGACGGACGATCACCAGTTCCGTCACTGGATTGATGCGCTCACTCTGGAGGCCGATCGCGTCGAGTTCGGCGACCCGGCGTTCCGCAAGGAATTGGGCAGTTGGATCGGCCGGGGGGTATTCGGTGAGCCCCCGCTCCTGGCGCGACTGGAAGAGTTGGCTGTGTCTCGCGTTGACCTCGGCGAGACGATCGCTCACCAGGATCACAAGATCGTCGAAAGCGCCGCCTTGATCGGCCTCATCTGCGCCACAGGCGATAGCCATCTCGCCCATGTGAGGACAGGCCAGCTGTTCGAGCGGCTCTGGCTTACGGCAACGGGCCTCGGGGTCGGCATTCACCCCATGAGCCAGACCATGCGGCGCGCCGAGCTCAGAGCGGCAGTGGCGGAGCTGCTGCCATCCTCCCGATGGATCCCGCAGCACCTGTTTCGGGTAGGGTTTTCCTTCCATCATGACGAGCACCACACGCCCCGAAGGCCGGTTGAGGACGTGCTGCTGTAGGCCCCAAGACAAATGGCCGGCGCTGTTGCGTCGGCCATTGCTCCTCCTGACCTCGAACCAGCAGATCAGTACATCCCGCCCATGCCGCCACCCGCCGCCATCGCCGGCTTCTCGTCCTTCCGCTGCACCACCACGCATTCGGTGGTGAGGAGTAAGCCCGCGATCGACGCGGCATTCTGAAGCGCCGTGCGGGTGACCTTGGTCGGGTCGATGACGCCCGCCTTGACCAGGTCTTCGTATGTGTCGGTCAGTGCGTTGTAGCCGAAGTTCCTATCCTTGGATCCCTTGACTCTGGCCACGACGATTGAACCCTCCGCGCCGGCGTTCTCCGCGATTGCCCGGATGGGCTCCTCGAGCGCGCGCCGCACAATATCCACGCCGACCTTCTCGTCCTCGGTCCCGCGAATCCGCTCGAGCGCACTCTGCGCCCGGAGTAACGCGACGCCGCCGCCTGGCACGATGCCCTCCTCGACTGCCGCGCGGGTCGCGTGCAGGGCGTCCTCGACACGAGCCTTCTTCTCCTTCATCTCGGTCTCGGTCGCGGCGCCCACATTGATGATCGCCACACCCCCGGAGAGCTTGGCCAGCCGCTCCTGCAGCTTCTCGCGGTCGTAGTCGCTGGTGCTCTTCTCGATCGCGGCCTTTATCTCGTGAACCCTGCCCTGGATGGCATCCGGCTTGCCCTTTCCATCCACGATGGTGGTGGTGTCCTTGTCGACCACGATCCGCTTGGCGCGGCCGAGGTCCTCGAGCCCGATGTTTTCCAGCTTGATGCCGACTTCCTCCGAGATCACCTGGCCACCGGTCAACACCGCGATGTCGCGCAACATCTCCTTGCGGCGATCACCGAAGCCTGGCGCCTTGACCGCGACGATCTTGAGCGTCCCGCGGAGCTTGTTCACCACCAGCGTGGCCAGTGCTTCGCCGTCCACGTCTTCCGCGATAACGAGTAGCGGCTTCCCGCTCTGCACCACTTTCTCGAGGATAGGCAGGAGCTCCTTCATCGACGAGATCTTCTTGTCGTGGATGAGCAGATAACTATCCTCCAGCACCGTTTCCATCTTCTCCGGATCGGTGACGAAGTAAGGCGAGACGTAGCCGCGGTCGAACTGGGTGCCGTCCACGGTCTCGAGGGTGGTCTCGAGACCCTTGGCCTCCTCGACCGTGATCACGCCGTCCTTGCCCACCTTCTCCATCGCCTCGGCGATCAGGTTGCCGATCTCCTTGTCGTTATTCGCGGAGATGGCGCCGACCTGGGCGATTTCCTTCTTGCCGGCCGACGGCACCGACAGGGTCTTGAGCTGCTCGACGATCGCCTCGACGGCCTTGTCGATGCCGCGCTTGAGCTCCATCGGGTTGGCGCCGGCCGTGACGTTCTTGAGGCCCTCACGGAAGATCGCCTGGGCGAGCACGGTCGCGGTGGTTGTGCCGTCGCCGGCGAGGTCGGAGGTCTTGGTGGCCACCTCCTTCACCATCTGGGCGCCCATGTTCTCCACCGGATCCGACAGCTCGATCTCCTTGGCGACGGTCACCCCGTCCTTGGTGATCGTGGGGGAGCCGAACGACTTGTCGATCACGACATTCCGGCCCTTCGGTCCGAGGGTGAGCTTCACCGCCTCGGCGAGGGCGTCGACACCACGCTTGAGGCCGGCGCGGGCGTCGATGCTGAACAGCAGTTCCTTGGCTGGCATAAGTCTTCAATCCTCTCGAATGGTCCGCATCAGCCAAGCCGGGCCAGAATGTCGGACGCCTTGATGATGATCAACTCGTCGTCGCCCACTCTATAGGGCGTGCCGCTGTACTGGCTGTAGATGACCGTGTCCCCGATCCCGAGGTCGATCTTTACTCGCTCGCCTCTCTCGAACCGGCCGGGTCCGACGGCGAGAACCTCGCCCTGGGTGGGCTTTTCCTTGGCGGTGTCCGGGATGTAGAGCGGGCCGCGCATGGTTTCCGCCTCGTCGA
>DATBSO010000091.1:0-19200 GCA_036559745.1 Gemmatimonadales bacterium
GTCTCCGAGTTGGCGAAGGTGCGCTCTCCCTTGTCGCGAGGGGTCGACACGATCCCCTTCACCCGCTGCGCCATGCGTTCCTCGGGGGGATCCCGATCCTCTTTCCTGATGAGGTAGAGACCGATCGCGGTGCCGACCACGTTCGTCTTGTTCATCAGGTGGTAGTGGTACTGATCACGCGCGGCGAGAAGGTCCTTGATCGACAGACTGCGGAAGTTGTTCTCGGTTGCCAGAATGTCCGGCATGGGACCCTCTCGGGTTGCCGAGTGGTCGTGCGACCTCTCGGCGGAGGAAGACTCGTCTGGGGCGTTTTGGCAGAAGTTGGGCGACGGAATCTCCCTATGGATTCATCCCGGTACCGGGAACGTCAAGCGACGGTCAGCCTCGCATCGGAGATGGTGAAGGAGCACGGCGTCAGTTTCCAGTCGATAACGGGGGAATAGCGACACGGCCCCCCGGACCGGTAGTGTCGCGTCCTGACGAAAGCCGCGCGGTACGCGACAAACGTGTTGCTCCCCCACGACGCAAAGGGCGGAAGCACTAGAAAGGACGGAAAGGACGAAAAGGACTCTACTCCCACCTCACCCTGTACCGGCACACGGCGCCCCCGCGCGCCCGACACTCCTCCTCCACGACCTTCACCCCGACGACTCCGCACATCTCCAGCGCCTTTCGGTACCAGCCGACGACCGTGAGACAGTCCGGCGCGCTGAACGTGTCGGCGTCGTGGGTGGTGAGTACCCCTTCCTTCGGCCCTGCCTGGGTGTACTCACGACGGCCGGTTTCGTAATAGAGGTTATAGAAGGAAGGAGACTTGCCGAGAAACCCGTGGGCATCGCCCTTGGTGAGGTAGCCGCTATGGATGGTGCCCAGGTTCTTCTCGGCCGACGCGGCACCCAGCCGCTCGAAGAACTCGGGGTTTCCCCCACCCAGCACCCGAACGATCGCGTCGTCGAGACCCTTGCCGAGGTCGAAGGGGTACCAGTTCGAGGTAAAGAGCATCCGGAGGGTGCGCTGGTCGCCGTCGGGCAGACTGGCCAGAACCAGCTGCACGCCCTCGGGCCCGGAGTGCTCCTGAACGAACGCCATTCGTGACTTGAGGACGGCGCCCTTGATCTGCTGTACCCGTGCCATCTTCGCCGTCCTCCCCGTCTTTTCCGTCCTCGCCGTCCTCGCCGTCCTCGCCGTCCTCTGCGTCCTTTAGAATGTCGCCGTGATCCCGCCCAGCACCCGCCGTCCGATCACCGACCCGCCGTAGAGCTGGAACCGCTTCTCGTCGAAGACATTCGTCGCCGTCGCATGGACCCGGAGATAGTTGTTGACCCGGTAGCCCGCGCTCAGATTCACGAATTCGCTCGAGGGGACGTACCCCTGGAACACACCCGCGGACCACTGATAGCCATCGACCAGTCTGACGGTGACGTTGGCGTCCACTCCCTGCTGCCCGGCGTAACTGACCGAGACGCTCCCCTTCTTGCTCGGCGTGTTCGGGATGAGTTGGTCGCCCTGCTGGAACGAGTTGACGGTAAAATCGAATCCGGTGAACGACACATCGCCACGGAATTCCGGCGTGAACTGGTAGCCCACGCCCAGCTCGACACCGCGCTCGGTCACCTTGCCGGCGTTGGTGTACGAGAGCACGATGGCGCGGCTGCCGTTGGGAAGCGTCGCCAGTGCATTGGCGCCCTGCAGCGTGGTCCCGGCCACCAGCTGCTGGTACCCGCCGAGCAGCAACGGGATGGGAGCCCGGAGCTGCGCCCCTGCTCCGGGCGGAAGCTGACCGGCGCCAACGAGTTGCTGGATCCGCTGATCGAGTGCCGTCAGCTCGGCCGGGAGATTCACGCCATCGGCCAGGCTGAACGAGGGGTACGCGGGATTGACGCCCGGCAGCAGATCGGTGACGAAGTTCCTGAGCTGATTGATGTAGAAGTCCGCGGTGACATATGCCTTGTCCGAGAGACTTCCCTTGTAGCCGACCTCCCACCCCGTCACCGTCTCGACGTCGAGATTGCCGTTGCCCAGTGCGAGCGCCTGGGTCTGTGCGGAGAAATTCCACGGCAGGTCGTCGGTGATGGTGAGACCGGCGAGGGCCGCCGGCGGGAGGCTCGCGCGTAGAGTCGCGTAATAGGTCTGGACGCTCCCCTCGAGCGTCGCGGGGCTCGCGGTCGGCGCCGCGACCGGCACCTGGAGGAAGAACTCCGAGTAATTGGGAGTCTGGAAAGCCCGGTTGACCGAGAACCGGAACGAATGATTCTCGTTGGGACTGAAGACGATGGCGCCCTTGGGTGACACCTGCGCGTCGATCAGGTCGCCGTCGTCGAACCGGACCGCGCCGACCAGCCGCACCTGCGGCGCGACCTTGTATTCGATCTGCCCGTAGCCGGAGTACAGGTTGTCGCTCCGGTTGTCGTTGAGCGGGTCCATCAGCGTGCCGTCGGTGTTGACGCGGGTGTTTCTGAACGACGCGCCGTAGACCACGCGGCCGCGGTCGCCCTGGAAGTTCCAGTTCTGCTGTCCCTCGATGTGGAAGATGTCCGACCGCTCCTCGAGCGGACGCCCCGTTTGGAGCGACACCTGGGGCTCGAGCGAGGTCCTGCTGTTCCAGTAGGCGAAGACGTTGTACCGCTCCGCCGCAACCGCGGCGCGGGCGAACGGCTTGATGGCCTTGGGGACCTGCACCCGGCCGATACCGGTCACGAAGATCTCGTTCTGCACCTGCGAGGCGCCGCCGTCCACGGAGAACACGGTGCCGTTGTCGAAGTAGTAATCGACGCGGCCGGCCCCGTAACCGTTGGTGAGCGCGTCGCGGTCGCCGACGGCATCGCCCGTCGCGAGGTCGGTGGTCTGTCCGTTGAGCGGGCGCACTTCGCGGACGAGACCCACCGGCTCGTCGGTGGCCTCGGCGTACTCTTGCTGGAGCGACGTGCCGTCGAGTCTGGTGCGGGTGCGCGAGTAGGTGTCGCTCCGGTTGTAGCCGCCGTTGAAGCGGTAACCGATGCGGCCGTCGGCGAGCAGGCCGGCGTGGCGGAGGTCCCCGCGGAACGTCTCCAGCTCGCCGCCGGCGACGGTGAGCTTGGTGCCGAGCACTTCGCGCGCGGTCGGCGTGGTGATGTTCACGACACCGCTGAACGCGTTGGCGCCGTACAGGGCCGACCCGGGGCCGCGGACCATTTCGACTCTGCCAAGGTCCTCGAGGGGTTGGGTGAGGCCGTTCCATTCCTGTGAGCCGAGGAAGGCGATTGCGAGGTCGCGTCCGTCCTGCAGCACCAGCACCCGCCGGTTGAGCGAGCTGTTGAATCCGCGCGCGTTGACGTTGAAGTCGTTCACGCCGCTCTGCACCACGTCCACCCCGGGCACCGCCTGGAGGGCAATCGGAGCCTGGCCGCTAATGGACGTGCTCTGGAGCGTGGCAGGCGGCACCACCGAGATCGCCGCCGGCGCTTCCACGATCCGGTCCGGTGCGCGCGAGGCGCCCTCGACCACGATCTCGCCGAGCGAGATCGTCACCGCCTCGAGCGCCGCGTCTCCCGTCACGGTCCCTCCGGCCTCGACGGTGACCTGAACCGAGGTCGGACGGTAGCCGAGCCAGCGGAAGACGATCGTCTGTGGGCCCACGGGGACGCGCCGGAGCGTGTACTTCCCGTCGGTACCCGTGACGGTGCTCTGCCCGGTGGACTCCACCGTCACGGAGACGCTGCTCAGCGCCTGGGTGTCGGCCGCGCGGGTCACAGTGCCGGTGACGCTGCCGGTTTCCTGCGCGAGGAGGGGCGATGCGACGAGTAGAAGGAGGAGAAAAGCGAACGAGGGCAGACACAGTGATACCGACGGATTTCGGCGCATACCGAGCTCCTCCGGGGAGGTTATGGTCGCAGGATTTTCCAAGTATAACGGCTCGAGCTCCGAGGGCGAGGGCGTGCGCGATATCCAGGGGCCGGGTAGGATTCCCCGATGCTGCTCACCATCGTCATACCCCTGATCGTGCAGGCCATCGTACCGATTGGACTCATTGCCTGGCTGGCCCTGGGCAGGCCGCCGAGTCGCGCGGGATGGGTGCTCCGTGTGATCGTCGTGGCCGGCTATCTGATCGCGATCGGGCTGGTCGGCCTCTGGCTGGTCTACCCCTGGTATACGACCCTCGTCTATGGCCTGGGCGCGGCCCTCGCGGCTGTGGCGTCGTTCCGTCGTATCCGCCGTGACCCGGCGGCCTATCGCGGGTTTTGGTCGTCCATCCGCGGCTTCTGTCTCGGCGCCTCGGCGCTCGCACTGGGGGCAGGCGCCTTGTATGCCCTGAAAGGTTTGCGCGCACCCGCCGCCACGGTGGACCTCGCGTTTCCGATGCGCGGTGGGCCCTACATGATCCTCAACGGCGGCGGCAATATCGTGATCAACCTTCACGTCCGGACCGCCGACGCCAAGGCGTTCCCCCAGTCGCACGGCCAGACGTACGGCGTGGACATCGTCAAGCTCGGGTCCCTGGGACTCAGAGCCAGGGGTGCCTTGCCCGCCGATCCTCATGCCTACGTGATCTTCGGTGAGCCGATCTACGCGCCGTGCGCGGGCGACGTGCTGGCCACGTGGGACGGATTCGCGGATCTCTCCCCTCCGCGGATCGACACGCTGCATCCCGCGGGGAACGCGGTGCTGCTGCGATGTGATTCGATCTGGGTGCTCCTCGCCCACATGCAGAAGGGCAGCGTGCGGGTGCGCCCGAAGGAGACCGTCGCGCTCGGCGCCCTGCTCGGCAAGGTCGGCAACACGGGCGCCACCGGAGAGCCCCACCTCCATATCCATGCCCAGCGTCCCGGTACGTCGCGCTACCCGCTCTCCGGTGCTCCGCTCCAGATCCGGTTGGGAGGGGTCTACCCGGCGAGGAACCGCCTGCTGATGGGACCGAAGTAGCAATCGTCAACCGCCGCTCGAGAATTGTCCGGCTTTTGCTCGCGGCCAGGCATGCGCCCCGAATGCCACCGCCGCCAGCGCCTCCCCGCAGTGCCCCACCACTCCGACGGCCGGACCTGCGCCCGTCGCCGCGCCGAACGCGGTGGCCAGGACGCCGATATTGAGAAGCCCGAACGCGGTCCACGCCAATTCCTCTCGACCGCGTTCCCTCCCCGACCGGAAGCGCGGAAGAATCCAGAACGCGACCCCGAACGCCAGCTGCACGGTCCATCCGAGCAGGAGAAACTCGATGTGGATCGGACGCAGATGATTCACCCAGGGTCCCAACGAGATGCCGCGATCAGCCAGCATGAGCGCCCCAGCGGCGAATCCACAGGTGAGATACACGAGGGACGTGCGGATCATCAGGACACTGAGCAACGGCATGGTCAACGCTCTCGCACGCGAGGCCACGTATTGGCGGCGAATGCCAATCCGCCGCCGAGCTGAAACGCCGCCGCGATCACCAGCAACGATCCCCCGTGTCCGCTGACTGCATGCCACGGCTCGGCCACGGCGCGGACAAGCAAACCGGCGTTGAGAAGCCAGAAGGCCGCCCAACCGAGCCCATCACTGCCCCGAGGCCGCTCGGCCGAATACCGGGGAAACATCCAGAAGGCGACACCGAAAATGAGCTGGGTGAGCCAGCCCAGGACGAGCAGGTGGAGATATGTGGGCCAGAGCGCGCTCAGGAGGGGGAAGCGCGCCGCGATCGGGGGCTGAATGGCGATACCGAGTGCAAGACTGCCCATGAGGTAGAACATGGCTGCCCGAATCAGCCAGCGGGTAAGGCGGGGCATGGGCCTAATAATGGTGCGGTCCATCATGGTCCGATAGGAGGACCAAACCTTCCGCCCGGCTTCAACCTTTCTTCATCTCACGCCCTCTAGACTGGGCCGCAACAAGGAGATCGACATGGACCTGCGGCACATTCTTGCGGGAGCCGACGAGTCGGCGGCGGGGCGCGAGGCGGTGCGCACTGCGGTCGTGCTGGCCGGCCGGGCGTCGGCACGAGTGACGGTGCTTCGGACCATCGTGGGCGCCGCCTCCGCGGTACACGCGGTGATGGGAGACGGGGCCGGCCCCGATGACGGTCGTGGAGAGGTCACCCGCCTCCGGCGCTGGCTCGGAGCCGACCTGCTGACCGTCCCCGGGGGCGAACCGGTCCACATCGACATCGGCTTCGGCATACCCGGCATCGAAATCTGCCGTTACGCGGATCAGTTCTCGATCGATCTAATCGTGATCGGACGGAAGCAGCGCTCGCAAAGCGCCCGCATGCTGATCGGCGACACCGCCGACGCTGTCGCCCGACGGAGTCAGGTGCCTTGCCTGTTCGTCCCGCCCGGCCAGGACGACGTTCGGAGCTTGCTGGTCGCGCTGGACGGGACGGATCGAGGACTCGCCGTTCTGCGCCAGGCGTGCGCCTTCGCGCAGTCGGTGGGTGCGAGCCTTCGGGTGGTCACGGTCGAGCGAGCCGACGCGGATGAGCCTGGCGTGCTGGCGTCCCGGCTTCCGGTGGCCAGGACTTCAGCCCTGGAGGGGAGGGCGCGAGGGATCATCGCGCAGTATGACCTGCCCCGCACGGAGCTCATCGTCCGTCGAGGCGACGTCGTGGCCGAAGTGCTTACGGCGATGGACACTTGCGCCGCCGACACCCTGGTCATCGGGTACCACCGCGGCGGGCCGCCCGGCATCCTCGAGGCCGGCAGCTGCGCGAGACGGCTGCTGCACACCACCCCCTCCGCGGTGATAACGATCCCGTTGTGATGAAGAAACCTTCACGGACGATTCACCAGGACCATCTGACAGCCCTCTAGGTTGGGCGCATCGGGTACAAGGGTCCGGAACGCTAGCCTTTCAACGGAGAAGACCATGTCGCGCAGGAGCTGGATTCACGGTCGTGTCGCCGCCGCCGCGTTGATCGCGGTCGGTGCCAACCTTGGCTGTACCGGCGCCGGCGCCCGTGTGGGCGAATCGTCTGACGCGGCCCAGCGGGTCTACGTCGCCCCCGGAAAGTACGACGAGTTCTACGCGTTCTTCTCGGGTGGCTTCGACGGGCAGGTCGGAGTGTACGGGCTCCCGTCCGGCCGGTTGCTGAAACACGTACCGGTGTTCTCGCAGAGCGCCGAGAACGGGTGGGGGTACAGCGAGCAGACCAAGCCGATGCTGACGACCAGCTACGGCTTCGTTCCGTGGGATGATGCCCACCACCCGCAGCTGTCGCAGACAGCGGGCGTGCCGGACGGACGCTGGCTCTTCATCAACGGCAACAATACGCCGAGGATCGCCAGGCTGGACCTCGCCCACTTCGAGACCGAGGAGATCCTCGAGATCCCGAACTCCGCCGGCAACCACTCCTCCCCGTTCGTCACCGAGAACAACGAGTACGTCGTCGCGGGCACACGCTTCAGCGTGCCGGCCCCACAGCGCGACGTCTCGATCGAGGACTACAAGACCGCCTTCAATGGGGTGCTGAGCTTTATCCGGGTGGATAGCGCCACCGGTCACATGGCCATCGCCTTCCAGATCAAGCTCCCCGCGTTCGACTACGATCTCTCGCACGCGGGCAAGGGCCCTTCACACGGCTGGTCGTTCTTCACGAGCTACAACAGTGAGGAAGCCAACACGAAGCTGGAGGTGAACGCCTCTCAGAAGGACAAGGACTACATCGCCGCAATCAACTGGAAGCAAGCCGAGCGGTGCGTGGCCGATAAGAAGGCGACCACCATGCCGGCGCGGTACGCGCACAACCTGATCGGCGAGGATGGCATTGCGCGCACCGACTGGGGCTCCAGCGTCACGATGGTGACACCGGCCGCGTGCCCCGATATGGTCTACTATCTGCCGACTCCCAAGTCGCCTCATGGCGTGGATGTCGATCCGACCGGCGAGTATATCGTGGCCGGGGGCAAGCTCGCCACGGTCATTCCGGTGCACTCCTTCACCAGAATGCAGAAGGCCATCGCGGACAAGGCATTCGCGGGTGAGGACCACGGCATTCCGGTCCTCAAATACGAGGCGACGGTCGCGGGCGAAGTGCAGAACCCCGGCCTCGGACCGCTGCACACCGAGTTCGACGGGAAAGGGTTCGCCTACACCTCGATGTTCCTCTCCTCGGAGATCGTGAAGTGGAGCCTCAAGGACTTCACCGTGGTGGACCGCGCGCCGACCTTCTACTCGATCGGCCACCTCATGATCCCCGGTGGCGATAGCCGCAAGCCGTGGGGCAAGTACGTGCTCGCCCTCAACAAGATCACCAAGGACCGCTACCTCCCCACCGGACCCGAGCTCGCGCAGTCGGCCCAGCTCTACGACATCAGCGGCAGCCGGATGAAGCTGTTGCTCGATTTCCCCACGATCGGCGAGCCGCACTACGCGCAGGCGCTTCCCGCGTCGATGATCAAGGACCGGCAGCTCAAGATGTACCCGCTGGCCGAGAACAAGGATCCGTGGGCGGCGAAGAACGAGAAGGCCACCCGGGTCGAGCGCAAGGGCAGTGTCGTGCACGTCCTGATGACGTCGGTGCGGAGCCACTTCATGCCCGACAAGATCGAGGGAATCCGGGTCGGCGATTCCGTCTACTTCCACCTGACCAACCTGGAACAGGACTGGGACGTGCCGCACGGCTTCGCGGTCCTGGGCGCGAACAACTCCGAGCTGCTCATGATGCCGGGGCAAACGCGAACGCTGGCGTGGGTGCCGAAGCAGGTTGGAGTCTTCCCCTTCTACTGCACCGACTTCTGCTCGGCGCTCCACCAGGAGATGCAGGGGTACATCCGGGTGTCCCCGGCAGGATCGAAGACCGAACTCAAGTGGAACAGCCCGAGCTACCGGCAGGAGGCCGAGGAGAAGGAGGGCCATGATTCGGACGACGGCCACGAGTCGGGCGAGCGGGGGACTCGATGAAACGGTCGACGCGCCTTGCGGTCGCGGCAGCCTCCCTCCTGTTGTTGATGGTGTATCTGCTGCCGCTGTGGAGGATCAACCTGATCGCTCCGCAATACCCGGAGGGGCTCGGGCTCCGTATCTGGGTGGACCGGGTGACCGGCATCAAGGCGGGCGACCTGAACAGCATCAACGGCCTCAACCATTACATCGGGATGCGGGCCATCGAGCCTGACGCGATTCCCGAGCTTCGGGTGATGCCGCCGCTCGTCGCCGTCGCCGTCGCTGTGGGCCTTCTGGTCGCAGTCATCGGACGTCGAGTCCCACTCTATCTCTTTTCCGCGGGCGCAGTCGTGCTCGCCAGTGTCGGCCTGTGGGACTTTTACCGGTGGGGTTGGGACTACGGGCACCATCTGGATCCGCACGCCGCCATCAAGGTCCCGGGCATGAGCTACGAGCCGCCGCTCATCGGGAGCAAACAGCTTCTCAACTTCCACGCGACCTCGTGGCCCGATTTGGGGGGCTGGATCGCCATCGTCGCCGTCGCGGTCTTCGTGGCGGCGGCGGTGGTGGAGTGGCGTCGCGCCGCGCGACGCCAGGCCGTCTCGACGCCTGCCGCTCCCCTGTCGATCGAACTTTCTCGCAATGCTCGGTAGTCTGGCGGCGATTCTCCTCCCCCTGTGGCTGGCCATACCACACCGGATCGTGGTGGGACCCGGGGAGACCACTCCGACTCTCACCTCGGCACTGCGGCTCGCCCGGCCGGGCGACACGATCATCGTACGGCCCGGGGCGTACCGCGAACCGCGACTGGTCGTTACGGTGCCGCTGACGATTCTCGGCGACCCGGGCGCAATTCTCGATGGAAGCGGCTCCCACGAGGTCATCACGGTTCGAGCGGACAGCGTGACCATCCGCGGTCTGACGATCCGCAACGTGGGTTACAGCTATACCGAGGATCGAGCGGGGATCCGCCTGGAGCGGGTCCGCGACTGCCTCATTGCCGACAACACGCTGTTGGACACGTTCTTCGGCATCTACGCGGAGCGGTCGTCGCATTGCACTGTGTCGGGCAACCTCATCGTGGGGACCCGGCGATCACAGACCAGCTCGGGCAACGCGATTCATCTCTTCTACTCGGACCGATTCACCATCGCCGGCAACAGGATCCGGAGCCACCGCGACGGGGTCTACCTCGAGTTCTCGCGGGGCGCCGAGATCGTGGACAACGACAGCCGCGCGAACGCGCGCTACGGGCTCCATTTCATGTTTTCGGACAGCTGCACCTATCGCCGAAACACGTTTGCCGCCAACGCCTCCGGTGTCGCGGTGATGTACAGCCGCTGGGTCGTGATGACCGACAACCGGTTCGAGAACAATTGGGGCATGGCGGCCTACGGCCTCCTCCTCAAGGAAATCAAGGACAGCCGGGTGACCGACAACCTGATTGCAGGGAATACCGTCGGGCTCTTCATCGAGGGATCGGACCGCATCGTCGTCGAGCGGAATCAGCTCCTCCGCAACGGCTGGGCCATGCGCCTCCTGGCGAATGCCACCGGCAACGAGTTCTACCGGAACCGGTTCGCAGGAAACACGTTCGACGTGTCCACGAACAGCCAGGCCAGCAGTCCGAGCGTGTTCCGCGAGAACTACTGGGATGCCTACGGCGGATACGATCTCGATCGTGACGGCTACGGCGACGTGCCCTTCCGCCCGGTGCGTCTCTTCTCCCTCCTGGTCGAACAGAGCAAGCCTTCGC
The DNA here is from genome assembly GCA_036559745.1 of Gemmatimonadales bacterium. Classification (GTDB taxonomy): domain Bacteria; phylum Gemmatimonadota; class Gemmatimonadetes; order Gemmatimonadales; family GWC2-71-9; genus CAVVWJ01. Next base: position 10,586 of record DATBSO010000091.1, read on the forward strand.
TGATCCTGCTTCACAGCTTCTTTCTCGATCTGCTCGAGGTGGCGGAGCGGGTGGCGCCGGTGCTCACGCCGGAAGCGCTGGTGGACACCCGTCCGCTCATGCGGTGGCACGCCCGGTCATGAGCGCCGTCGCGGAGAGCCGGCAACTCGAGCTGCCCCGGACCGAGGTCGCGGCAGCCGGCGTGCGCAAGCGGTTCGGCCGGCGTGACGTCCTGCGCGGGATCGACCTCTCCCTAAAGGCAGGCCACGTCACGGCGATTCTCGGTCCCAACGCCGCCGGCAAGTCCACGCTGATCAAGATCATCCTGGGTCTCGTCAGGGCGGATAGCGGATCGGTCTCGGTGGGCGGCGTTTCGGTGGGCACCGACCCGTCGTATCGGACCGGGATCGGCTACATGCCGCAATCAGCGCGGTTTCCCGAGAACCTCACTGGCCGCGAGGTCGTGGCGATGCTCCGGGACCTCCGCGCCACGACGATTCCAGAGGACGACGAGCTATTCGCGACGTTCGACCTGGCCGAGGAGCTGGATAAGCCGGTGCGGACGCTGTCCGGAGGCACGCGGCAGAAGCTCAACGCGGCGGTCGCCTTCATGTTCCGGCCCTCGCTCCTCGTGATGGACGAGCCCACCGCTGGACTCGATCCGGTCGCGAGCGGGATTCTCAAGGCGAAGATCCTGAGCGCGCGTGCGGGTGGGGCGACGGTGATCCTCACCTCGCATGTGATGAGCGAGCTGGAAGAGCTGGTGGACGACGTGGTGCTGATCCTGGAAGGGCGGGTCGAGTTCGAAGGCTCGCTGCGGCGTCTCAAGGAGTCTACCGGAGAGGCACGCCTCGAGCGCGCCATCGCCAGGTTGATGCAGCGGGGGAACGCATGATCGTCGGAAAGATTCTTCGATACGAGCTCGACGATCTGCGCCGCAGCCGCTGGCTGCTGGGGTACGCCGTCCTTCTCGTTCTGTTGACGGACGCGTTGCTTCGTTTCGGCGGCGGCGGGCCCCGCGCGGTGCTCAGCCTCATGAACGTCGTGCTGATCTTCGTGCCGCTCGTGAGCGTGGTCTTCGGCGCGATGTATCTCTACGGCGCGCGCGAGTTCATCGAGCTGCTCCTGGCCCAGCCGGTGGGACGGGGGTCGCTCTTCGCCGGCCTCTACGCCGGTCTGGCTTTACCCCTGGCCGCCTCGTTCGTCCTGGGCGTGGGGCTGCCGTTCCTCTGGCATCGAGGAGCCGCCGGCGACCTGCTCGGTCCCATCGCGATGCTCATGACCTGCGGGGTCTTGCTCACGCTGGCCTTCACGGCCGTGGCCTTCCTCGTCTCGCTCCTGCTCGAGGACCGTGCCAGGGGTCTCGGGGCGACGATCCTGCTATGGCTCGCCGCCACCGTGCTCTATGACGCGCTGCTCGTGCTCGTCACCACCGCGTTCTCGGACTACCCCCTGGAGATCCCGCTCCTCGGGCTCACGCTGCTCAACCCGGTCGACCTCGCCCGGGTGCTGCTGCTGCTCCGGTTCGACACGGCCGCGCTGATGGGCTACACCGGGGCTGTGTTCCAGCGCTTCTTCGGCAGCGCGATCGGCATGGCCGTCGCAGTGGGCGCCCTCACCCTCTGGACTATCGCTCCCCTGGTGCTCGCGCTCAGGCGGTTCCGTACCAAGGACTTCTAAGGGTTCACGGAGCGGAGAGCCGGAAGGGAGGATATCGATCGGTCGTCAGGAGAAAGGCGTACGCCCCGACCCGCAGCCACCAGCGAAACACGCCCACGACGAACTCGAATATTCCCAGGGGATAGCGACCGGTGAAGAGAATCGCGAACCATCCGATGATGACGCCTACTCCGGCCGCGATGGTGAGGCACGCCAGAACGAGATAGTGAGGAATGGCGAGCGCCCATTTGACCAGCGGCATCCACGGACTCAACGTCGAGGCGTCGGGATACACGATGTCGATGTGGACCGCCTGCTCCTCGTCGGTGGAGGGGTATTCGTCTCGCAACAGCGTCAGATAGGCCCACACCCGAGCACTGAACCGGGTCAATTCCAGGTTCCAGTCGAACCACCACCGGGGATACTTCCGACGGAAGAGCAGCATGAGCGCCGCCGGCAGGAAGACGATCCCGCCTGCCGCCGCGACGCATTGTCCCGCCTGATTCCGGGAGGCGCCCCCACTCACGAGCGCGAGGATGACGAAGATGGGCAGCACCATGACCGGCCGGAGGAATGCGGTCAGCCGGTCCCGCTCATGCTCGGGATAGTCGATCTCCAGAGTCGCTGGCGCTTCGGACGCCTCGTCCATCACATGCGCTCCCATCGCGGCAGGTTACGGTCGGAGACGGAAGGTCGCAAGGGCGCGTCTGCAGACCCAACCCGATTCCCGAATATGAAGACAGTCTCACTCCGGCTTCCTGCTCCCTAACGGATCCATCTCCTATGATGTTCGTACCCGCGGACTCACGTCGTACGACATGGGATGGACGAACACGTCCGAGTCGGCGTCCGCAGCATCAACTATTGCAGGAGGCGATTCATGAGAAGCGACAAGGATATCCGCACGGATGTCGTCGCGGAGCTGAATTGGAGCTCGAGCGTGCGAGATGAGGACATCGCCGTGGCCGTGAAGGACGGCGTGGTGACGCTCGGGGGTACCGTCGACGACTACGCTCAGCGCTACGCAGCCGAGCGGGCGGTCGAGAAGGTGAACGGAGTAAGGGCCATCGCCAATGATCTCACTGTAAAATTGCCGGGCGCGCTGCAGCGGTCCGACTCCGAGATCGCGCATGCCGTCGTGGGTGCCCTCACGTGGAACACCCAGGTACCCAGCAATCGCATCACGGCCAGCGTGACCAACGGCTGGGTGACCCTCGAGGGCAAGGTTGCCTGGCAATTCGAGAAACAGGCAGCCGAGCGCGCCGTGAGGTACCTGACCGGAGTCAAGGGCCTGACCAGTCTCATCACCATTGAAGTCAAGGCGCCTTCTCCGGAGGATCTCAAGGAACGCATCCGCTCCAGTCTCAGGCGGCAGGCCGAGCTCGATGCGCTGCAGATCAAGGTCGAGACGGTGGGGTCCAAGGTCACGCTACGGGGTACCGTGCGCTCGCTGGCCGAGCGACGCGATGCCGAGCGCGCCGTCTGGAACGCCCCCGGGGTGACCCAGGTGGATGACGCACTCGTGGTCGCGGCTCCGTTCGCGGCCGGGGTGTAATCCTTCCTGACATTCGCCCGGGAGTCGCCGACTCCCGGGCGCCTTTTTGCCGGGGACGGGCAAACTCTCACGGACTTCTCCTCATGACCGCCTCATGACCGCGTCAGCGTTCTCGCACGAGTTCCAGTCAGTGCTCGATGCCTCGCCGGACGGTGTCCTGGTCGTCGACCGGCTCGGCGTCATCGTCGCGCTCAACCACCGGGCGCAGACGCTCTTCGGGGCGACCGCCGAGCAGCTCCGGGGTCGTATGGTCGAGACGCTGGTGCCCCAGCGACTTCGAAGAGGCCACGCCGCCGCGCGTTCAGACTACACCGCTGCTCCCAGCGTACGGCCCATGAGCGGGCGTACGGGTCTCATGGGTCTCCGCGCGGATGGAACCGAATTCCCGGTCGAGATTTCGCTGACGCCGGTACTCGGCGCTCCCGACGGGCTCATCATGGCGGTGGTACATGACATCAGCGCCCGTGTCGACCTCGAGGCGGCGCTGGCCCGATCCGAGCAGGTGGCGAGCGCGGTCGATGCGGTGCCCGAGGCCATCATCGCCACCGATCCTGCCGGCAGGGTTGAGTTCTTCAACCGTGCCGCCGAGCAGCTGCTGAGTCGGAATCGCGCGGATGCGCTTGGCAGGCTCGTGAGCGAGGTCCTGCCACTGGCCGGAGAGGCGGGGGAGCGACCGCTGGAAAAGTTGGTGACCAAGTGCGTGGCGAGCAGCTCCCCATCGGGGCCCTGCGAGGCCGTCCTGAACGGGCCGCCCGGTGAAGAGACTCGTACCTTCGATATCTCCGCGACGCCGATACGCGATTCATCCGGCGCCGTGACCGGCGTGGCCCTCCTCGCGCGGGACGTGACCCAGGCTCGGCTGATCGCTCGGGAACTCTCACACCAGGCCACCCACGATCCGCTGACTGGTCTGGTGAACCGTTCCGAGTTCGAGCGTCGCCTGACCAGGGCGCTCGCTTCTCCCGGCGGAGATCGCAGAGCGCGTGAAGAGCACGTGCTCTGCTTCCTCGACCTCGACGGGTTCAAGCGGGTGAACGACTCATGCGGTCATCTCGCGGGGGATGAGTTCCTGCGGCAGTTGAGCGCCATCCTCCGCGAGCGGATGCGCGCCCGCGATACGCTGGCCAGGCTCGGCGGCGACGAGTTCGGCATCCTGCTGGAGCATTGCACGCTTTCCAGGGCCCTTGAAATTCTGGATGGGATCCGGCTGGCGATCGCGGCTCACCAGTTCGAGTGGGCAGGCCAGACATTCGGTGTCACCGTGAGCATCGGCCTCGCCGCTCTCCGTGCCAGCGGCGCGCTCCCAGCCGCCGTACTGGGTGCGGCAGACACGGCCTGCTACCTGGCCAAGCGCAGTGGTGGAAACCGCATCCAGGTATATACGGCCGGGGAGCATGCGGCTGATGCACCCCGGGAACGCGACCTGATACGGTGTCTCCGACACGCCCTCGAGAACGATGGGCTCCGGCTTTACGCTCAGCCTATCATGGCACTGGACCGATTGAACGGCCGTGCGCCCCGCCTCGAACTGCTGCTGCGACTCGACGAAGGCGGGCCCGAGCCCCTCCCGCCGGCTGCGTTCCTCCCGGTGGCGGAGCGGTATGGCCTCATGCCGGCGCTGGATGCCTGGGTGATTCGCCATGCGCTCCAGGCACTATCCGGGTGGACGCGGACTCATCCGGAATCCGAGTGCCCCACCGTGGCGATCAATCTCAGTCAGGAGACGGTGACCGGTGGTGACGCGCCCGACCTGGTCGTTCGGGAATTGGCAACCGTCGGCCTGCCGGCCCGGGTGCTCTGCTTCGAATTGAACGAGCTGGCGGTCACGACACACCCGCAGGCGAGCATACGTCTGTGCCGGGAGCTTCACGCCGCCGGTTGCCAGACGACGTTCGAACACTCGGGGGCCGGAATGGCCGCCTTTCCGCTACTCCGCCGACTGGAGCTGGATTACCTCAAGATCGCTGGGCCCATCGTGCGCGACCTCGCGGTGGACGAAGTCGGTCACATGATCGCGAGCGCGCTCAATCAGGTTGGCCACGTGATGCGCCTCCAGACGATCGGGTTCGGCGCTGAAAGCACGGAGGCACTCGACTGTCTGCGGCGGCTCGGGGTGGACTATGCGCAGGGGTTCGTCATCGGGGCGCCTGAGCCGTTCGAGACGGCCATCGGCCCCGGCGCACTATTGGCGGGTGAACGCGCGTTCCAGACGGGAAGTGGGATAGTAGGCGAAGACCACCGTTCCCCCCTGGACCAGTCGAATGACGCGGCTGGCAGCCTCGGGGCTTAGTGCGGGGCATCCCTGGCTTCGTCCCAGGCGGCCGAGCTTCGGGATGATACTGTCGTTGACGTACTGGGCGCCGTGGATGACGATACCACGCGCCTCGGCCAGATCGTTCAGGCCCCGGTCGAGGCCCCGGAGCCGCAAGGAGAGACCGTGCTTGCCCTTGTATGTGCTGCCGGTGAGGAAGGTGCCGAGACTCGACTCCATACTGCCTGAGCGATTGGAGAAGTGCTGGGCCACGTCGGCTCCGCTCCCCCGCCCGTGAGCCACCAGCTCGTGCGCGACAACCCTGCCGGTCTCGAGATCGAGCACCCAGAGCCGACGGTATCGAGATGGCAGGCTGTAATCAATGACCGTCAGCAGCGGACGCTTGATGCCGATCTCCTCCGCCACTCGGCGATGAGCCTCGAGCGCGAGGCGCAAGACATCGAGCCGAAGGCCGGCGCGTCCTGCCGCCAGCTTCAGCGAGCTGCTGATCCCTGGATCGCCGGGTGGCGGCGCGGTCGCCGCGAGTGGCGCGCCCGCGAGCAGAAAGATCAGCATGGCCCCGAGGCAGCGGGGGTACCGGACCGACAAGGACAGGCGCGCCTCCCATCGGGTGGAGCGAACTGGGGAAGTTGATAGGTAATCGGGTGTGCGTGGCGGGCGCAAATGTGGCCCGCCACGATGTTTCAGCCGCCCGGAATTCTCCGCTTGGACGGTGGAGGCGGCTGAGGTGGGTGGCTGATGGACCACACATAGGCGGCGACAGCCCTGACGTCCTCATCGTTCATCATGCTCCAGCCCCGCATGGGCATGGGGTTGCCCGTCGCCGATCGGGATGCCGGCACGCCGTGCTTCACTTGCGCGATGAGCGACTCGAATGTCCCCGGCCCGTGCAGCCATAGGGCGCCGGTGATCGCAGGGCCGTATTCGCTGCCCCGTCCTCCCACGCCATGGCAGGCGCTACAATTTGCCGAGCCGTGAAACAATGCCTTGCCCCAGGCGATCGCCGAGTCGGTCACGCCGGGTGGACGAGCGGGGACGGGCACCTGTGCCTCCGCGGGAAGCGCCGTGAGCGCGAGCAGAAGGCCGATCAGCGTGAATCTCATGGTTCCTCCGGAGCACGGGTGAACACCCCAGAGAAGGGTAGGTGCGTCGGCGTGAAGCCCCGATGAAGCGGGAAGGAAAACGCCTTCTGGAAGCCGACGGTCTCAGCCCCGAGGAGGCCGCCCGACGACTGGCCACCCACGGCCCGAACGAGATCGGGACCGAGGTGGGCCGGGAATGGGCCCCGATACTCCTTGCTCAATTCGCCAGCCCGCTCGTCCTCGTCCTGATCGGGGCCGCCGCGGTTTCCTACCTGCTCAGCGAGCACGTGGATGCGGTCGTCATTGTCGCCATCGTGGTCTCGAACGGCCTGCTTGGATTCATTCAGGAATACGGCGCCGAGCGATCGCTCCGGGCACTCCGCCGGTTCGTCACCAGGACCGCGCGCGTCAAACGAGGAGGGAAACGGATCGAGCTGCCGGTCACGGACCTGGTGCCTGGTGATCTCGTGGAGCTGGAGGTGGGCGACCTGGTTCCCGCCGACCTGACACTCTTGACCGCCGACGACCTCAGCCTCGACGAGTCGACGCTCACCGGCGAATCGGCGCCAGTCACCAAATCAGGCGAAAGCACGGTCCAGATGGGCACGGCGGTCCTGAGCGGCTATGGCACCGGAATCGTCTCGGCCACCGGCCGTTCGACCGTTCTCGGCCGCACAGCGGCACTGCTCACCCGAAAGCCCGAAGCAAGCGATTTCGAGCTGGGTATTCGCCGTTTCAGCCGTTTCCTCGTACGAATCATTCTGCTGCTCACCGTCTTCGTTTTTCTGGCCAACGCCGGATTGGGCAAGGGGTGGTTCGACTCGTTTCTCTTCGCCGTGGCCCTGGCCGTCGGAATCACTCCCGAGGTGCTTCCCGCCATCATCACCATCACGCTCGCGCGCGGCGCACGCCGCATGGGGCGAGACGAAGTGGTGGTGAAGCGCCTCATGTCGGTCGAGGACCTGGGGAACGTCGACATCCTCTGCTGCGACAAGACCGGGACACTCACCGTCGGGGTCTTCTCGCTCGATGGCTTCGTCGACAGCGACGGGAGGTCCGATGACCACGTGCTTTTGTGCGGGGCGTTGGCGGGCGCGGCCGGCCAGGGTGCCCCGCTGGAGGGCGCGGCCAATCCCACCGATCGTGCCACGTGGGCAAGCGAGGCGCTCGGTCGGTGCCGGGAGCGGCTCGGGGGCTATCGGATCCTCGACCGGAATGCGTTCGACTTCCGGCGCCGGCGGTCGAGCGCGCTGGTGACGGATGGTCACGAGACCCTGCTGCTGGTGAAGGGCGCTCCGGAGTCGGTGCTCGACGCGTGCGCCAACGTGCAACGCGCCGGCCTCCGCGAGCCGATGGGCCCGCCGGCCCGGCGCCGGATCGAGGCGCTGGTTTCCGACTACGAGAAGGCCGGCCGCCGTGTCCTGGCACTGGCCGAGCGGACCTGCGACGGGACGAGGACGACCAAGGCGGATGAGGTGGAGCTCACGCTCCGAGGGCTCCTCCTGTATCACGATCCGCCCAAGCCCGAGGCTCGCGACGCGCTGGCCCAACTCGACCGGCTCAACGTGGGCATCCGAATTCTCACCGGTGACAGCCCGGTGGTGGCCCGGGAGATCTGCCGCGAGGTGGGGCTGACACTCGTGGAGGACCGGGTCGTGACCGGCGATGAGCTGGCGGCGGCGGCGGAGCTGGAGCTGCGGAGGCTGGCGCTGACGCATTCCGTCTTCGCGCGGATCTCGCCGGAGCAGAAGCATCGGGTGGTGGAAATACTCCGAGAGGCAGGACACGTCGTCGGCTTTCTCGGTGATGGCGTCAACGATGCGCCGGCGCTCCGGGCCGCCGACATCGGGATCTCCGTGGACTCGGGGACCGACGTGGCCAAGGAGGCGGCCGACGTGGTCCTGCTCCGAAAGAGCCTGGCGGTGCTCGCCGGAGGAATCCTCGAAGGGCGCAAGACGTTCGCCAACATCACCAAGTACATCCTGAACACGGTGAGTGCCAACTTCGGCAACATGATCACCGTCGCGGCCTCGTCGCTCTGTCTCAGATTCATTCCGCTGCTGCCGTC
>DATBSO010000092.1:0-60255 GCA_036559745.1 Gemmatimonadales bacterium
CGAGGATGTGCGGACCAAGGTGAGCTACGACCTGGCCTACATCCAGCGCCAGAGCCTGGGGACCGATCTCCGCATCATGCTCCAGACCATCCCCACCATCCTCTTCCGCCGCGGCGGCTGGTGAGCTGGATCCACCCCAGCCGCCGGACGCCCTTTTCAAGTCAGCCTCCATCGCCAGCGTCGCATCCGGACTACAGCCCGGCATGCAGCAACTCCGTCCCCCGTGGCGACGAGCCGGGCCACAATCCCTAAGTAACACCCGCACCATGACTTACAGATATACGGCCCAGCCCCATCAGCTGGAACGCGCATTGCTGGAAAGCCGGCGTGCATCGGCCTATCTTCGTCAGATGACCCGGGCTCAAGGATGACAGCCACCGAGGCCACTGGTGCCCCGTACCTCTCGGTCGTGGCACCGCTGTATAACGAATCCGAGAACGTGGCGCCACTCATCGAGTGGATCCTCGAAGCGCTGAGCGGCTATCCGCAAAGCTTCGAAGTCGTCCTGGTCGATGACGGGAGCCGGGATGATACCTGGTCTCGCGTCGCGGCCGGAGCCGCGGCCGACCCTCGGGTCCATGGCATCAGGCTCGCGCGGAACGCTGGACAGACCGCCGCGATGATGGCCGGATTCGACCACGCCCGGGGCCAGGTGATCGTGTCCCTCGATGGAGACCTGCAGAACGATCCGCGAGACATCGCGGCGCTCGTCGAGAGACTCGAGGAGGGGTACGATCTGGTGTGTGGATGGCGCCAACAGCGGCAGGACAAGCTTCTGCTTCGGAAGGTGCCGTCGTGGGTAGCCAACCGGCTGATCCGCCGGCTCACGGGGGTTCCGATCACGGACAACGGCTGCTCGCTCAAGGCCTACCGTCGTGATCTGCTGGACCGGGTCTCATTGTATGCGGAGCAGCACCGGTTCATTCCCGCGCTGTCCGCGAGCGTTGGCGCCCGGATCGCCGAAATGCCGGTGCGCCACCACGCCCGGCGATTTGGCGAGAGCAAGTACGGCATCTCCCGGACACTGAAGGTGCTGGTTGATCTGCTCACGCTCAAGATGATCACGACGTTCCGGTCTCGACCGCTGATGGGGTTTCTCATGGCCACGATCCCGGCCATGGTCGCGGCCCTGATCTTCGCCGGGCTGTGGCTGGTCTCCCTGACCCACACGGAGCTCCAGTTCCACCCGATCGTCTTCCCGGGCGGGGCCGCGCTGTGCCTCGGCGCCGCCGTTTACCTGTTCATGCTCGGGCTGGTGTCCGAGGTGGCCCTCAACAACGAGAGAGAAAGCGCCAACGCTACGCCAACCGCGTGGGAGATGAAATGACGGCGAAGGGAGCACTCGTGCACGAGTCGGACATCGCGACACTCACCGCCCGCCGTCCCACGGAGCGGATGATCTCAGTGGTCGTGCCCGTCGTCGAGCGGGTCGATGACCTGACCGCCATCTACAGCGGTTTCGCCGGCGAGCTCGAGCGCCGGGGGGAGGAGTTCGAGTTTCTCTTCGTGTTCGACGGCGGATTCGAGCCGAGTCCCGAGCTGGTGGCCCTTTCCGCGGGGTCGGAGCGGATCCACCTGCATCGCTTTGCCCAGCGGTTCGGGGAAACCGCGGCCCTCAGGCTGGGTATCCAGCGGAGCCAGGGAGATCTCCTGGTAACCCTTCCAGCCTACTTCCAGGTGACCGCGGAAGGCATCGGACCCCTGATCGACGCGCTCGAGGGCGGCGCGGAGATGGTAGTCGCCAATCGGTCTCCCCGGTTGGACAGCTGGCTCAACCGCCTGCAGTCCAGGGCGTTCCACCACATCATCGGGGGACTCGGCGATACCCGTTTCCACGACATGGCTTGCGGCGTCCGGGTCATGCGCCGCCATGTCGCGGAGTCGATCCCGCTCTACGGCGACATGCACCGGTTCATCCCGGCGCTCGCGATTCGTGAGGGATACAACGTCGTCGAAGTCGCGGTGCCTCAGCATCCCAACGATGCGCGGACGCGAGTGTACGGTCCGGGCGTGTATTTCCGGCGCATGCTCGACATCGCGACCTTCTTCTTCCTTGCCAAGTTCACGGAAAAGCCGCTCCGTTTCTTCGGAATGGTGGGATCCGTGTCGCTTGTGATCGGCGCGGTCATCTGCCTCGTTCTGGCAGCCGACAAGATCGCCGGCCAGGCCATCGCCAACCGTCCCTTACTCCTTCTAGGCGTGCTCCTCGTGTCGCTCGGGGTCCAGTTGATGGGTCTCGGTCTGGTCGGCGAGATCATCGTCCATCTGCGCGCGCCCCACCGGCGGGCGTATCGGGTCCGCGAGCAGGTGTGAAGAGGGGCCCGACCGGCTTTTCACCGCAGCGCGTCAGCACAGCCTTCCCGATAACCTGCCGACGGTCGTCACAGCGGCCGCCGGCTTGGCCGTGCCCTCCGGGCGGGGGCAAATCCCTGGCGGGCGGGGTATACTCCAGCGACATGCTCCCGACCTGGTGGCGTCGAACCTCTCCTCACCTGCCGGGAAGGCCGCCCTCGGCGGGCCACCGGCGGCGCCATCGCATCGAACGATCGGAAGTCGTTGACATACATGGGGGAACCCGGGTACCCGCGCGACTCCCAGGGGGCTGGCCTCGTGCACAGCCTTCGGACGAAGCCAGTATGCTCATCATCACACGCGCCGATGCCACGAGAGTCCTTGGGTGAACATTCTCCTTCTTGCGCCTCACCCCTTCTTCCAAGTCCGTGGCACACCGCTCGCCGTCCGCACCGTCCTCGAATTCCTGAGCGCGCGGGGGCACAGCGTCGACGTGCTCACCTTTCACGAGGGTGAGGACGTCGTACTCCCCAACTGCCGTATATACCGGATCGCCCGGCTGCCGGGGATACGGAACGTCCGGCCGGGTTTCTCCTTCGAGAAGGTGATCTGTGACGGCTTGATGCTGGTCGAGTGCGTGCGGCTGATCCGGCGGAACCGATACGATCTGGTGCATGCCGTGGAGGAGTCGGCCTTCATCGCGGCAGGCATCCAGGCCGTGACCCGCATTCCCTACGTCTACGACATGGACTCGTCCCTGTCCGAGCAGATTGTGAACGCGTACCCGGCTCTCCGCTGGGTCGGTCCGGCCCTCCGGCGCTCCGAGGGGTTCGTAATCCGCCGCAGCCTGGGTGTACTGACCGTGTGTGCCGCGCTTGCCAGCATCGCGCACGGGCACGCCCCGAGAAAGCTGATCGGAAGAGTCGAGGACACGACGCTCCTGCCCTTGATCGAGCAGTCGGCGGATGGCGAAGGCGGCGTGCCTTCCGAGATCGCCGATCGCGGTCCCGTGGCGATGTACGTCGGCAACCTCGAGCGGTATCAGGGCATCGATCTGCTGCTCGACGGCTTCCCTTACGTCCTCCAGTCGGTGCCCAACGCGCAGCTGGTCATCGTCGGTGGCCGGGCCGAGGACATCGAACGCTACCGCGAGAGGGCGACCTCAGCGGGGAACGGTGACCATGTGCACTTCCTGGGACCCCGACCCATCAGCGATCTCCCCGCGCTGTTCAAGCGCGCCGACGTGCTGGTATCGCCGAGGCTCACCGGGCTCAACACGCCGATGAAGATCTACTCCTACCTCGACTCCGGTGCCGCAGTGCTCGCGACGAAACTGCCGACCCACACCCAGGTCCTCGATCAGCGGATCGCGTACCTGGTGGAGCCGGAGCCGGAGGCGCTCGGACGCGGGCTCGCCGAGCTGCTCCGTGATCCGGACCTTCGTGAGCGGCTCGCGACCGAAGCCAAGCGCCATGTTCAGGAGGAATTCACCCCGGAGGCCGCTCAGCGGAAGCTGGGCCATTTCTACAGCCAGATCGAAGCCGTCGCCTCGGGGGACAAGGCGTGAGGAACCTGTGGCGGTCACCGACGCTCCGGAGCATGGTGGTCTATGGAGCGGCGGGAGCAGGGTTCGCGGGGGCCAACCTGATCCTCGCCCGGCTCCTCCCGAAGGAGGAGTACGCGCTCTTCACGCTCGTGGTGGCGCTGGTCAATCTCGGCTACTCGCTCGCGCCCGCCGGGGTGGACACGATGGTCAATCGCCTCCACCTCGAGGCCGGGCCGCGGCTGCTGCGCCGCGCTCTCACCGGCGCCACCGGCGTCGCCATCATCTTCACCGGCATCGGGCTCGTCGCCTACACGCTGAGCCCCCTCATGAGCCTGCTGCTGTTCGTGAGCACCGCGGCGGGCGGGGCGATGATGGTGGCCGGCGCCAAGTTTCAGAGTGAGCATCGCTTCGGTATCTCGCTGGCGCTCATCCAGAGTCCCAACGTCATGCTCCTGTTCGCGGCGCTGGTCGTGGCCGTCTTTCACGCCCATAGCGCTTCGATCGCGGTGCTCATCTCCTCGCTCGGGTTCGTCGTCGCGGCTGTGATCGGATGGACGATCCTGTTTCGCGAGCGCCATGGAAAGTCCCACGGTGGAAGCGAATTCCCCTGGAAGGAGGCGCTGACGTTCGCCGGACTCGACATCGCGGGCCTGACGCTGATCCAGCTCGAACGCCTGGTGCTTCCCCATGTCCTGCCGCTCTCAGACCTGGCCACATACGGTGTTCTGGCGGCGGTCGTTGGGTCGCTGTTCCGCGTGATGCAGATGGGCGTCGGATATACCCTGCTCCCCCGGCTGCGTGCGGCGACGAGCGTTACTGAGCGGCGCAAGCTCATTGCGCACGAAGTCCAGCTCATCAGCGTCATCGTCCTGCTGGGGTCGGCCATCATCTGGGTCGTGACGCCGGTGCTCGAGCGGTCGTTCCTCGCCGGGAAGTACCATCTGGCGGGGCCCCTCATCTTCGCGGCCCTGGTGAGCGGCATCATCAAGATCCTGAACGCGTTCGCCAAGGGAACGGTCTCGGCGCTCGCGACCGGGCGCGAGCTGGCGATGATCAACGTGTTCGGCTGGATCTCGATCGGCATCGCGGTCGTCGCCGCGGTGGTCGGCGCGCGGTGGGGGCTGACCGGCGTCATCTATGGCGTGGCCTTCGGCTGGCTCGTCCGAGCCATCACCGCGTTCTACCCCATTCTCAAGCATCTGCGCGTGCCGGAGGTCGCTCCCGGCCCCGGACCCGTTACCGCGGAGCCATGACTGTCCGTGGACCGTAACGGGACTGCACGCTGATGGGGGCGATCTACGGAATCCTGGGGGACTCCGATCCTGCCGAAGCGGGAGCCGTCGGCGCGCGGCTGGAGCATCGGGGTCCGGAAGGCTTCACCTGGTCGCCTGGAGCCGGGGTAGTTCTCGGTGTCCGGGCGTCGTCGGAGGAGGTCCAACGTCAGGCGGGAGGCCGACTCGCCTTCGACGGCGCGATCGACAATCGCCACGAACTGGGAAAGCAGCTCGGACGGCCGCGACCGGAGGAGCTCGGACCCGAGGCGGATGCGGGACTCTTCCTCGAGCTGATCACCGCGAACGGCCTCGAGGCGCTGAGCCGGATCGCCGGGCAGTTCGCTGCCGCGCTCTGGTTGCCCGATGCCCGCCGACTGGTCCTCATCCGCGACCGGATCGGATACGCCCCGCTCTATTTCGCGCCGGATCGCGGCCGCGTGATCTTCGCGAGCGAGTACAAGGCGCTGCTCGCCGTCGAAAGCCTGGCGGCGGTGCCCAATCGAGATACCCTCCAGGCCATCCAGGCCACCAAGTGGCACAAGCCCGGCGTCACCTGTCTTCAGGGCATCTATCCGGTCGCGCCAGGGAGCTACCTCGAACTGGCGTCGGGGACGATGTGGAGCGCGCGATACTGGGACATTCCCGTTCGGGTGGAGCACGAGGACGAGAGCCGCCATGCGGCAGACCTGCGTGACGTCTTCCTGGCATCGCTCCGCGACCAGGTCCAACCCTATTCACGGGTCGGAATCTCCCTCAGCGGCGGGCTCGATTCCGCGATCATGGCGGCGGGCGTGCGTCATGTGGCCGGCGATCGGGAGGTCCACACGTTTTCCGCCGGGTACGGCGCCGACGACCGTGAGCTGGTCAATGCCGGACGCGTAGCAGCGGAGCTGGGCACGATCCATCACCCGATCGTGATGGATCCCGATGATCTCCCGACCCTCCTTCCCTGGATGGTGTGGCATACCGAGGAGCCCATCGGCCGGGAGGATGTCGCGTATCTCTACGTCGCGGCGAGGGAGGCGGCGCGCTTCGTCGAGCTGATCGTGACCGGGTTCGGCTTCGACGGCTTGTTTGCCGGCCTGCCTCGCCACCGTCTGGTGGATCTCGGGATCAAGTTTCCGCTCCTGCGTACGCCGCTGGTCGAGTTCTTCGATTACACCTTCCGGAGCGTCGAGCCCCGCACGCTCGCGGGTCGCGGGCTCCGTTACGGGTATTTCCGCGGCCGGGACTTCCCCGCGCCGCAGGTGCTGGGCGCCCAGCATCTGGCCCCGTTGCCGGGCTTCGCCACGGAGGGACCGCAGCCTCTCACGAGCTTCCTCCGGCGCGGATTCCTCACCCTGCCCTACCAATCACCGGTCGAGCGGCTGTATGCGGGCGCGGGCGTGCGGATGAACGCCCATCACACCGACCCACGGTTTCTGTCCGCCGCCTTTTCGATCCCGGACACGCTCAAGATCCGGGGCCGGACCCAGAAGTACATCCTCCGCAAGGCGTGCGCGGGATTGATCTCGGACTCGATCCTCGCGACCGGGAAGAGCTTCAACCGACTGAAGCACGACACCCGGATGAGCGAGGTGCTGGATTCGATGGCCGACGAGCTGCTGGCGCCGGCCGTGCTGAAGCACCGGGGATTGTTCGATCCGGCGTACGTCACCCGCCTTCGCCACCGAACGGCGGGCGCACCCTACAGCCAGGAGCGGGCCTACCGTCTCTGGTCGTTGCTCCTGACGGAGCTCTGGAGTCAGGCCTTTCTCGATCGGCGCGGCGCGCCACCTTCGACGCCGCCACCGCCGATCCGGCGGCTGGAGATCGACGGCAGTCGGGGGCTAGCTTCAACCCGATGACGACCACGGGACGGCCACTCCGGGAAGACGCGGACATCGAATCCTCCTCCGACCGATACGCCGGCCGGTTCGCCGGGCGGGTCGGCGAGTGGTTTCTCGATGTCCAGGCCCGTCTCACACTCGCCTCGCTCGGCGGATTGCCTCGCGGCGCGACCGTACTCGACGTCGGCGGAGGCCATGCGCAGCTCACGCCGGCGCTCGTGGGTGCCGGCTACACCGTCACCGTCGTCGGCAGCGATCCCTCCTGCGCGCAACGTCTCCGTCCGTGGCTCGATCGCGGCGAATGCCGCTACCACACCGCCGATCTTCTGGCCCTGCCATTCGATGACCGGGGATTCGACGCCGTGGTCTGCTATCGGCTCATCGCCCACAGCATCGACTGGCACCGGCTCGTGAGCGAGCTCTGCCGCGTCGCGCGGGCCCGCGTCGTGATCGACTATCCGAGCCGGCGCAGCCTGAACCTGATCTCGGACGGGCTCTTCACCACGAAGAAGCGTCTCGAAGGCGAGAGCACGCGGCCGTTCCTCCTCTACGCGCCGGGAGAAATCCGCGGTGAGTTCGCGCGCAACGGATTCCGGGTCGTCGCCGACACTCCCCAGTTCCTCATTCCCATGGTGGTGCACCGAATGGTCGGCTCCACCGCGTTCAGCCGCGCGATCGAGGCGCCGGGCCGGCTCATAGGGCTGACCCGGTGGCTCGGGTCACCCGTCATCGTACGCGCCGACCGTACTCCGTGAACACCCGGTCCCGATGGTGGGGCGCTGTCGCCGCCGCAGGCCTGGTCGCGATCCTCGCGGCGACGCTTTACCCCGAGCCGGGCGCGAAAGAGGTGGCCAGCCGGACGTCGCTGTTCTGCCTCGTCTGCGGCGAGCACGGTGGCACCGACGTCATCCTGAATCTCCTCCTGTTCATTCCGTTCGCGACCGGTCTGCGGCTCTGGGGATGGAGCTGGGGTCGGGTCACGCTGGCATGCGCTGCCCTTTCATTCACCGTCGAGTCCTGTCAGTACTTCCTGGTACCCGGACGCGACGCGAGCCTCAGTGACCTTCTCACCAATACGACCGGAGGGTCTGTCGCCGCCGCGGTGGCGCCGCTCCTCCGCGTCGCGCTCGCACCCGATTCGGGCGACGCCAGGCGACTGCTGCTTCTCGGGGTCGTGACCTGGATCGGGATCTCGGCCGCTGCCGGCTGGCTCTTCCTGCCATGGGTCCGACACGGTCGCGCGCTGAGTGAACGATGCGACTTTACCGAGCTCGCGAGCGCCTACACGGGAAAGATTCGGAGCGTCACCGTGTCGGGAGACACGATGCCGGATGGGCGGCTGGATCACCGCGAGTCGGCGCGGGTGAGCGATCTGTTCGCGGGTGAGTCGATCGAGGTGCGAGTCGAGGTGCTGTCCCAGGAGCCGTCCCCATACCGAAGGTGGATCTATCGGCTTCGGATCGGTCCGGGCCAGCTTGTCCTGAGCCAGCAGGGGACGTCGCTGGTGTTCGAAGTCCCTCGCCAGCTGGCCAAGATTGAAATCTTCAATCCATCATTGCGTCTCGACGATGGCGCCCCCGACCGGAGCGGTGTCCCGTTTACGGTCGTTGCCGGGGAGCATCGCGGACATCTGTGGGTGGAGTCCACCGTCGAGGGACACACCCGTCGCGCCACGCTGGCGCTGGCCCCGACGATGGTGTGGGGGCTCGTGGTGCCGTATAACTACGCCTTCGGTCCCGAAGCCTGGTTGCTCACGCTGCTCTGGGTCGGCGGGCTCATGGTGCCGCTCGGATTCTGGGCCAGACGCACGGGGCAGCCAGTCGTGTCGCTGACCCTCGTTGGGGCTGCCGTCGTCGTCGGCCTCGGTCTGGTGCCCTGGCTCTCTCAGACCGGACCGGTACCCCTCAGAGACTGGCTGGCGGCGATTGCCGGAGTGGCCGCCGGGTGGGCTGCCCGGGCGCCCGCGGCTTATCTTGCAACGCGATGCGGCTCTCCTTCCGCCAACGCATTCTCCTCATCCTGATCTGTCTCGGCGCGCTTCCAACCGCCGTGGCGGTTCTCGGTTGGGTTTACACGATCCGGTCCGTCTCCCCCGCCGCCGGCGCCCGCGGGTCGATGGAGGCCGTCGGGTCGTCGGGCCGGGTTCTGCTGCAGACCCTGGACTCGACACGCCTGAAACGGAAGGAGCGGCTGGCGCTCCAGGACCACGCCGCCAAGCTGAACGCGGCGCTGGCCCGCTTTCAGCGCGCCGAAACCTTCGGCCGCTACTACTACGCCGGTCTCGGCCTGGTCGTCTTTCTCGCCGGTGCCGGCTTCCTGTATGCCTCGGTCCGCCTCGGGGGCCATCTCTCTCGCCAGCTGAGCCGGCCGATCGAGGAGCTGATCGGCTGGACGGGGAACATTCGTCGGAACGAGGCTCTTCCGCCCGATCGTCCCCGCCGCGGAGCCCCCGAGTTCGAAGCGCTTCGGACCGCTCTCCGGCAGATGGCGGAATCGCTGGACCGGGCCCGCGCCCAGGAGATCGAAGCCGAGCGGCTCCGCGCGTTCCGCGAAACGGCGCGCCGGGTCGCGCACGAGATGAAGAACCCGCTCACACCGATCCGTCTCGCCGTGTCCCAACTCTCCCGGGCACCGTCTCCTACTCAGCTCGAGGCCATCGACGTGCTGGTCGCGGAAACCGGACGCCTCGAGCAGCTCGCCCGCGAATTCACCGAGTTCGGCCGGCTTCCCGAAGGACCCGCGGCACCCGTGGACATCCCGGAGCTTCTCGAGGAGCTGGCGCGCACCACGCTTCCGTCCACGATGAAGCCTCATCTCACGTTCGATCCCGCCACGCCCACCCTGCTCGGCCACTACGATCCGTTGCGGCGCGCGTTCAGCAACATCATCCGGAACGCCGTCGAGGCATGTGACGGCAAAGGCGAGGTCGAAATTGCGGCCGGGCCCGATGGAGCCCGTCCCGGGGTGCGAGTCGTGATCCGCGATCATGGGCCCGGCATCCCTCCCGAGATTCGCGGACGGATCTTCGACCCGTATACGACGGCCAAGGCGGGGGGCACCGGTCTCGGTCTCGCCCTGGCCAAGCAGACCATCGACCTGCACGGAGGCGCCATCGAGGTCGCCGACACGCCCGGCGGCGGCGCGACCTTCTACGTGCGGCTCACGGGACTCTGATCGGCGTGTCCGCCCAAATCCTCCTGGTGGACGACGAGGTGAACATCCGGCGGATGCTCGGCGCCTTGTTGCGGGAGGAGGGGATGTCGGTCGCGGAAGCGCCGAACGGAAACGCGGCGCTGCTCCAGGTGAAGGACGTCGATCCCGACGTCATCCTGCTCGATCTCCTGATGCCTCCCGGACCGGATGGGCTCGAGACACTCGTTCGGATGCGGGAGCAGGGTCGCGCGACACCCGTCATCATGATGAGCGGCAAGGCGCAGCTCAACGATGCCGTGCGGGCCGTCAAGCTGGGCGCCTTTCAATTTCTCGAGAAGCCACTCACTCCCGAATCGGTCCTCGTCACGGTCCGCGCCGCGCTGGAGCTGAGCCGGGCGCGGGCGGAGAATCGCACCCTCCAGGCCGAGCTGTCGCGGCGGGGCACGCTCATCGGCGAAGGCCCCGCGATGCGCGAGGTGCGCGCCCTGGTCGCGCGGGTCGCGCCGACCGAGGCGCGCGTGTTGATCACCGGCGAATCGGGAACCGGCAAGGAAATGGTGGCGACGGCGATTCACGCCGCGAGCCGGCGATCAGACCGGGCGTTCGTGACGGTCAACTGCGCCGCGATTCCACGGGACCTGGTCGAGTCGGAGATGTTCGGGCATGAGCGCGGCTCCTTCACCGGGGCGACGGAACGCCGCCTGGGTCGGTTCGAGCTGGCGCACGCGGGGACGCTCTTCCTGGATGAGATCGGCGACCTGAGC
Organism: Gemmatimonadales bacterium; assembly: GCA_036559745.1. Classification (GTDB taxonomy): domain Bacteria; phylum Gemmatimonadota; class Gemmatimonadetes; order Gemmatimonadales; family GWC2-71-9; genus CAVVWJ01. Next base: position 10,859 of record DATBSO010000092.1, read on the forward strand.
CCGGATGCGCAGGCCAAGCTTCTCCGCACGCTCGAGACGGGAGAGCTCCAGCGCATCGGCGCCGAAAGCACGATCAAGGTGGATGTCCGTGTGGTGGCAGCCACCAACCGGCGTCTGGACGACGAGGTCAACGAGGGCGCATTTCGCGAGGATCTGTATTTCCGGCTGCACGTCTTCCCAATCCACCTCCCGCCGTTGCGCGAGCACCTCGACGATCTTCCTGCCCTGGTGAGCTACCTGGCGGAACGGGTTCGCCCGCGCCAGGCAACGGTCTTCACGCCGGCCGCCATCGCGGCGCTGGCCGCCTACAGCTGGCCCGGCAACGTTCGCGAGCTGGCCAACCTGGTCGAGCGGCTCAGCATTCTCAGTGGGCCCACCGTGGATGCGCACGACGTACGGGCGGTGCTTCGCGAAGGCCCTCCGCCACCCGCGGCAATCGCCGCCGCCGGGCGACCGCTCAACGAGGCCCTCGATGACTTCGAGCGGGCGGTGATCGCCGCCGCGCTCGCGCAGGCCCGCGGCAATGTGGCCGAAGCGGCCCGGGCGCTCCGGACCGATCGGGCCAACCTCTACCGGCGTATGCGACGACTGGGGCTCGACAAACGTGACGAGTGAACGACCGCCCTTCCGCTTCGAGCACCGCATGCGACTCCTGCTTGCGGGTCTCGCTCTGCTTTTCGTCCCCGTGCTGCACGCCCAGGATAGCGTCATCGTCATCGATCCGGACCTGCCCCCGGGTGATTCGACCATCGTGCGCGGAGGGCCTCCACCCGAGGTCGTCGCCGCGCTCATTGCCGCCTTCAACGACTCTGCCGCGACCCGAACCGAGGGGGACGTCACCTTTCCCGAAGGAAGCAGCTTCACCGGCAGGCTGGCGCACTTCCGCGGCTCGCTCCGCATCGCGGGCCGGATCTCGGGGCCCGTCACCGTGGTCAATGCGACCTTGTACCTGCTCCCGGGTGCCGACGTCGAGGGAGACATCCTCGTGGTCGGTGGGCGGCTGATCCGGAGCGCGGGCGCCTCGCACCAGGGCGAGGAGCAGGTCTTCTGGGACGCGGCGCCGGTCTCCCGCGAAGACGACGGCATGCTGGTGCTGAGAGAACGCCGACGGCCGTTGGGTGAATTGGCGACCGCGAGGACGTCGTTTCAGACTGGGCGAGTGCGAACGACGCTCTTCCTCGCCACCGGCGGGACATACAACCGGGTGGAAGGGCTCCCCATCGTGTTCGGCCCTCTCTTCGAGCTGCGACCGACCCGGGGGATCCTGGCGCGGCTCGACGTCCGCGGAATCCTGCGGACTGCGGGGGAAGGCTCGCGCCTTACCAGTGATTTCGGCTACACGATTCGTGGAGAGCTTCGTTCGTCGGTGGGCGGTGTCGGTGGGCGGATCTACAGCGAGCTCGGCGCCATCGAGGATCAGCCGCTCTCGGCGTCGGAGAGCGGATGGTCGGCGTTTCTGCTGCAGCGGGACTACCACGACTATTTCGAGCGGGTGGGAGCGGGCGGCTACGCGTGGGTACAACCGGTGCGCGCCTTCAGACTGGAGCTGTCCCTCCGGCGCGACCACGAGCGGTCGGTCCGCGCCACCGATCCTTGGTCGCTGCTGCGCAACAGCGACCGGTGGCGCAGGAACCCGCTCATCGACGACGGCCACTTTTTCACGACGGGCGTCGAGGCGGTCTTCGACACCCGTAACCAGCGCGATTTCCCGACCACCGGCTGGTACCTGCGGGCGAGGTTCGAGCACGGAACGAGTGACGACGTCGCTCCCGTGACGTTACCCGACGTGGTCCGCCCTCGTGTCCCGCTCGGCGACTATGCCTTCGACCGACTACTGCTGGACTTCCGGCGCTACTCCCGACTCACGCCCTCCCTGCGCGTGAACGGTCGGCTGCGAGCCGATGGGTGGCTCGCCGGCGACCGGCTGCCGGTCCAGCGTCGTGTCTCGCTGGGTGGCCCCGATCTCCTCCCCGGCTACGACTTCAGGGCGTTCACCTGCACGCCGCGCGGGTTCAGCGATGCCTCGGCGCTGGCGCTGTGCGACCGGTCGATCGTGGCTCAGCTCGAGGTCCGTACCCGCCTCGGACTCAATCTCGGCTACCGGCTCAAGAGCAAGGACGGTGGGAGAGGCCGATTCATTGGAATCGAAGAGGCTGATCTGGTCTTCCTGGGCGACTTCGGCAAGAGCTGGCTGGCCGGTGCTGGCCCAGAGCAGGTGTCCGTCAACCGGATCCCCTCTTTCGACGAGTGGAAGGCGGACGTGGGGATCGGTCTCGACGCGGGAGAGATCGGCGCTTACCTCGCCAAGGGTCTGTCGGACGGCGAGCCGATCAAGTTCCTGGTCCGACTCCAGCGCCGGTTCTAGTGACAGACACTCCGCGCAGCACCCCCGGTGCCCGCTGCGCCTGGGCGGCGCTCGCCATCGGCGCGGTCGCGTTATACGCCCCCCGGCTCGCCGGGCAGACGCTTCCGCCGGTTCGTCTCGAGGTCCGGCTGACCTCACCGGCGTCGTCCGGCGCGCGCGCGCCGATCGTCCAATCGCGGAACCTGTTGAGTGACGACCGCTGGGTCTCGGCACTTCGGTCCGGTCTCCCGGTGCGTCTGCATTATCGGCTCGAGGTCTGGCGGTCGCGTGACGGATGGTTCGACAGCTTCGAGCGACAGACCCAGTGGGACGTGGTCGTCCGGCACGAGCCGCTACTCGACCAGTACAGCCTGCTCACGATCGTGTCCGGACGCGGCCAGGAGCGCCGGTATGCGACGCTCGACGCGCTCAGCGCCGCGCTCGGATTCTCGTTTCAGGTGAACGTGGGGCCGACAGCCTCGGGCCGCTATTACTACTCGACCACGCTGGAGATTTCGACGCTCTCCGACTCGGACCTGGACGAATTGCGGCGATTCCTCGAGGGCGATCCGGAAGATCCTGAGGGGAAGGACAATACGGGTGACGTGCTCGGGCGTGGAGCGACCCGGCTGCTGCTGCGGATCGCGGGACTGCCGACACTACGGTTGGAGGCGCGAAGCGGACCGTTCGAGGTCAGGCCGTAGCCGGAACGGTCCCGCCAAGGGCGCGGAGCGCTTCCTCGCCGTAGAAGAGCCGGATGTACTTCGCTTGGGTCACGGACAGGCGGCGTACCGCCCACGAAAGGTGGACGAAGTGCGGCTCGCGCGGCGTGACGAACGGGTGCATCCCGCACTCCTCGGGCAGGTGGTTGCCCTTGCGGGTGTTGCAGGAGCTGCACGCCGTCACCACGTTGGCCCAGTCGTTGTCCCCGCCACGCGAGAGCGGCACCAGGTGATCCCTGGTGAGGCATTCGCGATGACGCAGGTCGGTCTGCCCCCGGTGGCAGTACTGGCAACGATACCCGTCGCGAGCGAAGAGGAATGTGTTGGTGACTTGGCGGCGGAAGCGGCGGGGAACGTGCACGAACTTGACGAGGCGGATGATGGCCGGTTTGGGAAGTGTCAGTCGTTCGCTGTGAACGCTCTCGGCGCCGTCGGCCTCGACGATCTCCGCCTTGCCCTCGATGACCAGGCGCAGCGCACGCCGGACCGGCACCATGGTGAGCGGCTCGAAGGAGGCGTTCAACGCCAAGCAGCGCACGTTGTCTCCGCAGCGATCGGGCAGTGGATGCACGAATCCCGCCTAGCCTGCCCCTGCCTCGGGTCGGGCCCGACGGGAACGGATCGGCGGCCATGGAAGGCGGCGGCCGCCGCCCACAGGAATCGTAAGCAGGCTAACGGCTGGAGGCTAGAGGCTACTTCTTGACGAACCCCTTGACCCTGTTGGCGATCGCCTCTCTCATCCGCTGACTCCGGGTGATCACCAGGACCGTATCGTCCCCGGCGATCGTCCCGATCACTTCCCCCCAGCCGGCCTGGTCGAGCGCCTCCGTCACCGCCCCCGCCGAGCCGCTCGCGGTCTTGAGCACGAGCAGGGGACCAACCCCATCCACGCTCACGAGAAGCGTCGGCAGGACCTGGCCAAGGTCGGGGCGCACGGCGGCCCGGTGGGGATGGGTGTAGTACGCCCCTCCCTGCGGGTCGGCCAGTTTGGCGAGTCCCAGCTCGCGGATATCGCGAGAGAGAGTGGCCTGGGTTACCACCACCCCTTCCGCGGCGAGTGCCTCGCGCAGCTCGTCCTGGCTTTCGATCCGCCGGTCCCGGACGATCCGCAGGATGACGGCGTGGCGCTGGATCTTCATACCGTCCGCTCGGCTCGGTACACGTCCTTTCCTCCGACGAAGGTGGCCACCACGTCCTCCGGCGCACTCGCGAGGGCCCGGGCGGCCGGGGTCTCCGCGGCCGTCCTGGAATCGGGACGGATGACGGTGCAATCGCCCCACATGCCGCGCGCGAGACTTCCTATCTCACTCTCCAGCCCGAGTGCTCGTGCACCGGCCCAGGTACACAAGTCGAGCGCCGCATCGGCTCCGAGGCCCGCGAGCGCCGCGGCTGCGCGTGCTTCGGCGAGCAGATCGAGCTTTCCGACGCTCACCACCGAGTCGGTTCCGAGGCCGACACGGAGACCCGCATCGAGCAATGCGTCCAGCGGCGCGGTACCGTGAGCATGGGCCCGGTTCGAGATCGGGCAGTGCGCGATCGGCGCGTCTGCCCGCACGAGCAAGGCGATGTCCTCTGGCGAGACCTGCACGACGTGAATACAAAGTGTCCGATCAGTCAGGACGCCGTGCCGGTCGAGCCACCCGACCGGTGTATCCCCCAGCGGAGAAGGTACCGGGATCTCTCGAGTCCGCCACGCCTCCGCGAATCCGCCTTCGCCTCGAGACAGCAAAAGTGATTCGTCGAGCGACTCCGCGATGTGGACGGCCATGGGCAGATTCTCCTGCCGTGCCCACTCGGCGGTGGCGGCGTACAACGCTCCGCTCACAGTGTATGGCGCATGCGGCGAGACGCCGCTGCGGACGCGTCCGCCCGCGAACCTTCCGGTCAGCTCCAGCTTCGCTTGAAGTCCTGCCAGGCTCTCGGCGCACTGGGCCGGATCGGGGCCAAAGACCTCCTGGTAGGCGATGCCGGAGCCTCCGGCCGCGGATAACGCCTCGATCACCGCTCCGGAATCACCGGTGTCACCGACCGTGGTGACGCCCGCCGCCCAACACGCGACCACTCCACTGCCCGCCGCCGCAACCACCTCATCCCAGGTTCGCTCCGCCTTCCGTTGCCGGAGCCGTCGAATCCACGCGGGGAAGTCTCGGGCTGGCGGACCTTCCGCGAGGCCAGTCAGCTCCAGATGAGTATGGGTGTTGATCAGGCCCGGCAATAGGATGGCATCACCGAACGAGTCCGACTCGGCCCCGGCCGGTCGCGGCACCGACGAGTCGGGTCCAACCGCCTCGATCCTGCCATCCAGCCCGATCAGGACCGCCCCGTGCTCGACCGGCGGGCCCACGATGGGAAGGACCCAACGGGCCGCCAGCCGGCGCGCCGGCATGTCTAGCGCTGCTGGTTCGGTGAGGGTCCTGCACCGCCCATGACGCCGGTGGGGGTGCCGGACGTCGGTCCGTTCTGAGTGGGTGGAGTTCCCGGCTGGGCCGGCTGACCCGGAACCGGCGCCTGCGGCGGCGCGGTACCAGCGCCCATGCCGGCGGTTCCCACCGCACCGAAAGGAGAGTGAATCGGACAGAAGTCCGTCGGCTCGGTGCCCGGAATGAACGATTCGATGTAGTGCACTTCCTTGGGGCAGAACGGCGTGGCCTTGTACCCCGTCGTCTTGTCGATGTCGAGCGCGGTGAGGCCATCGGGACGCGGCCAGGAGGGCGGAATCGTCCGGCGCTCGTAGACCTCCCGCATCATCGCAGTCCATGCCGGGGCCGCGAGCACGCCACCCTGCGCGTTCGCCTTGATCTTCTTCGGCTGATCGAACCCGATCCAGACCCCGGTTACGAGATCTGGCGTGAACCCGATGTACCAGACATCGAACCCGTCGTTTGTGGTTCCGGTCTTGCCGCCGGCGGGAAAGTTGATCCGCACACCCACCGATCCGACCGCGGTACCGTGGCGAACCACGTCGCGCAGCGCATCCGTCATCAGCCAGGCATGGACCGTGTCCATGACCGGCACCGATCGCACGGCAGGCTGCCATGCGATCTTCCCGGAGCGGTCCTCGACACGGAGTATCCCGTTGGGAAGCGTACGGGTGCCCAGGTTGGCGAACGCGGTGTAAGCCGAGATCATCTCCAGCGGAATGACATCGGCGGAGCCGATATGAATGCTCGGATAGGGCGGAATCCGGGTGGTGATCCCGAACTTCGTCGCCTCGCTGATCACCGCCTCCTCGCCGATCTCCATCCCCAGCTTGATGGCGATGATGTTGCGCGACATGTACAGCGCCCGCCGGAGCGTCATCGGACCGTCGAACTCGAGGTCGTAGTTCTGCGGGGTCCATGGCTCCTGTGTGGGGTCGATCTCTACGCTGAGCGGGTCGTCCACCATGACGTGCGAGAGCGGATACCCCGCCTCGATGGCGGCGGAATAGACGATCGGCTTGAAGGTGGAGCCGGGCTGCCGGAGGGCCTGGGTCGAGCGATTGAACTTGCTGTCCTCGAAGTCGCGCCCGCCAACCATGGCGCGGATCTGGCCGGTCTTGGCCTCGAGCGTCACCACGAGCCCCTGGAGATAGGGCGTAGTAGTCTTGTCGGCGTTCTCGGCGGCGTCTCCCCGCGAATCCATGTACTGACGATAGGTCTGATGGGAGAACTTCCCGTCGGCGCCGCTCTCGATCGCCTCGAGCCGTGCCTCCAGCGCCCGTTCGGCCGCCTGCTGCATGTCGAGGTCGAGCGTGGTGTAGATCCGATAGCCCGAGCGGTAGAGATCGGCGCCGAAGCGGGCATCGAGCTGCTGGCGCACGTACTCGACGAAGTACTCCGCCACGCCGCTGAAATCGGAGCGGGAGGAGAGGAGAAGCGGGTACGCCTTCCACCGCTCGGTCTCCTCCGCCGTCAGGACTCCGTTGTCGCGGAGGAGATTCAGCACCGTGTTCCGGCGCTGCACGTTGAGATTCGGGTTCTTCCGTGGATTGTAGCGCGAGGGCGCCTTCGGGATGGCGGCGAGCGTCGCCGCCTCGGCCACGTTCAGGTCGCGCACCGACTTGCCGAAGTATCGCTGGGACGCCGACTCGACCCCGTACGCGCGGTTCCCCAGGTCGATCTGGTTGAGGTAGAGCTCGAGGATCTTGTCCTTGGGATACTTCGCCTCGATCTCCCGTGCGACCTGGGCCTCGCGCAGCTTGCGCCGGAGCGACTTGTCGCGCCCGCTGATGTCCTCGGGCCAGAGGTTGCGGGCCAGCTGCATCGTAATGGTGGAAAAGCCCTCGGCGACCCTGAACTTGAAGATGTTGTTCTTGATCGCGCCGAATACCCGGTACCAGTCGATTCCGTGGTGCTCGAAAAACCGCTTGTCTTCGGTGGTGATGAAGGCCGCCATGACGAAGGGCGACATCTCCTTGAGTGGCACCACGGTCCGCCGCTCGAGGCCCAGGTCGGTGATGAGACGGCCATCGGCCGCGTAGACCTTGGACGCCTGATTGGGGTCGTATCCACCGAGCTCGGCGATCGAGGGGCAACTGTTGCCGGAACACGCCCGGCTGTACGCGGCAACGACGATGGCGAGGCCGAACGCCAGAAGCGCGAGAAATCCAACCAGGACATTGCGGCGGGCGCGAGGAGAGAGCGACAGAAGGTCGGTGAGCCGGCGGGCCATGGCAGGCAAACTAGCCGGTTGCCAGTCCCGTTACCAGCGGGTACGATTGGCGCCTATGGCCCAAGTTCTCGACCTTCTCAGGGCCCGCGGCTTCGTTCAGGACGCGACGCCCGGGCTCGCGGAGCGCCTCGCCGAAGGGCGCATGACCGCCTACGTGGGCTTCGATCCCACCGCCGACTCCCTCCACGTGGGCAACATGGTGCCGGTGATGGGATTGGCCTGGCTCCAGCGGGAGGGGCACACGCCGATCGCCCTGGTCGGAGGCGGCACAGGGATGGTAGGAGACCCGAGCGGCAAGCGGGCCGAGCGCCCGGTGATGGACCTCGACCAGATCGACCGCAATGCGCAGCGCATCGGCCGGCAGCTCTCGCGATTCCTCTTCTTCGAGGGCGCCAACGCGGCCCGCCTCAGGAACAATGCGGACTGGCTCCGAAGCGTCCGGCTGATGGACTTCCTCCGTGATACCGGCAAGCACTTTACGGTCAATTACATGCTGCAGAAGGAGTCGGTGCAAAGCCGGATGGAGACGGGGATCTCCTACACCGAGTTCAGCTACATGCTGGTCCAGGCCTACGACTTCTGGCACCTGTTTCGGACCGAAGGGTGCGAGTTGCAGCTCGGCGGCAGCGATCAGTGGGGCAACATCACGGCCGGCAGCTGGCTCATCGACAAGCGCGAGCGGCGCACGGTGCATGGACTCGTGTTCCCGCTGATCACGACCGCGAGCGGCGGCAAGTTCGGAAAGAGCGAGGCGGGCAACGTGTGGCTCGATCCGGACAAGACGAGCCCATACCACTTCTATCAGTTCTGGGTCAATACCGACGACCGGGACGTCGAGCGGTACCTCAAGCTCTTTACGTTTCTCCCGCTCGAGCGCATCGCCGCGGCGATGGACGAGCACACCCGCGATCCCGGCAAGCGTCCGGCGCAACGACTGCTGGCGAAGGAAGTGACGGCTACGGTCCATGGCGAGGCGGCCGCAGAGGAAGCGATCCAGGCGAGCGAGGCGCTGTTCTCCGGATCATCGAATGTCGAGGTACTCCCGCAGATGCCCGAGCGCCGGGTGTCGCGCGCCCGGATGCCGGGAGGCCTGCAGGTGGTGGAGGTATTGGTGGCGAGTGGGCTCGCCACGTCGAAGGCGGATGCTCGCAGGGGGATTCAGGGGAAGGGGTTCTACCTCAACGGTAAGCCGATCGAGGACGTGGACCTCGTCATCGACGATGCCTCCCTGCAGGGACCGTCCAGCGAGCCATTCATGATCCTGCGCAAAGGCAAACGAAACTACGTCAGGCTCGTGGTCGACCCCTGATCGCCAGCCCTGCTACCAGCGCGACCTCGAGCTTCTTCCCGACAGCGATTTCCCGGTGATGACCCCGAACACCCCTCGCGCCAATGCACGCAGGGTCACGGGAGAGGTCAACGTCTTGAGTGCCGCCGTGCCGATGGTCTGCATGACGCCGGGAGCCGGCTTGCCCGCGCGTGGGGCGGGGCCCGCGGGCAGCGTGGCCGGTTGCGGGGCGGCCTGGGCCGTCGGCGCCGGAGCCATCCTCGCCGCGAGCTTCTCACGGGCGCTCTCCCGGTCAACCGACTGGCCATACGTCTTCAACAGGTCGCTCTGACGGACGTCCGCCTGCAGCTCGTCCGGCGTGAGCGGACCCATGCGTGAGCACGGTGGAATGAGACGCGTCGCGACCACGGGCGTGGGCGTCCCCCGTCCATCCAGCACGGTCACCACGGCCTCGCCGATGCCAAGCGAGGTCAGGGTCTCCTCGAGGTCGTAGAACTCGGTCTTGGGGAAGGTCCGAATCGTCGCCTTGAGGGCGGCGTCATCATCCGGTGTGTGCGCGCGGAGGGCGTGCTGGACCCGGTTGCTCAGCTGTGCGAGAACATCCGTGGGAACGTCCTTCGGGGTCTGGGTGACCATGTAGACCCCGACGCCTTTCGAGCGGATGAGCCGCACCACCTGCTGGATCTGGTCGAGGAACGCCTTGGGCGCCTCATCGAACAGCAGGTGCGCTTCGTCGAAGAAGAACACCAGCTTCGGCTTCGGCAGGTCGCCGGCCTCGGGCAGCGAGTGATAGAGCTCGGCCAGCATCCACATCATGAAGGTCGAAAACAGCTTCGGCTTGTCCTGCACGTCCGTCAGCTCGAGGCAGGTCACGACCCCCCGGCCATCCGACGTCACATGCAGCATCTCCTCGACGTTGAATTCCGTCTCGCCGAAGAATTTCTCGGCGCCCTGGGATTCGAGCTCGATCATCTTCCTGAGCAGCACACCGACCGACTGGGAAGACATCCCACCATACTGCGCCAGCTCGGGCTTGCCCTCGTCCGAGATCAGGAACTGAAGGACGGCGCGAAGATCGCTGAGATCGAGCAGGAGGAGCTGACGGTCGTCGCAGTACTTGAAGACCATGGTGAGAACGCTGGTCTGGGTCTCGTTGAGCGCCAGCACCTTGCCGAGCAAAAGCGGGCCGAAGGAGCTGACCGTGGCGCGAAGCTGGACGCCGGGGCCTCCCGTGAGACTCACGAACTCGACCGGCACTCCGGCGGCCTTCCAACTCCACCCCACATCCTTCGCCCGAGAAGCGATCCGGTCGTTCGACTCACCCGGCATCGCAAGTCCGCTCAAATCGCCCTTCATGTCCGCCACGAACACGGGCACGCCTTGCCCCGACAGCTGCTCGGTGAGCAACTGGAGCGTCTTGGTCTTCCCTGTGCCGGTGGCGCCGGCGATCAGCCCGTGGCGATTCATCATCGCCAGCGGGATGCGGATCTTCGGCTCCTGATGAATCGTCTGGCCTTCGAGCGACGCGCCGAGCGTGACCGAGGGGTCGGTGAATCCGTAACCGGCAGCGAGCATTTGCGTGAAGGTGTCTGGCATATGGGATCTGGTGTGTGAGTTATTGGTTGTGAGCGGTCTCCAGCACCTCCACGACCCGCTCCATCTCCGTCACTGTATTGTACGCGTGGGGACTCAGCCGGATAGCACCCTCTCGTAAGCTGCAGAAGATCCGGGCGGCGCGGAGGGCTCGAAAGGCGCGATCGACGCCGTCGGGGGCGAGGCAGAGAATTCCCGAGCCGCGGGGGCCGCGGGGCGACGCGACCCGGACTCCACGCCGGTCGGCCCACTCGAGAATCGGCGCGTGGAGGGTTCGCAGGTGCTCGGCGATGCGCTCCACGCCGAGCTCATGCACCAGTCCGAGAGATGCGTTCATCCCCGCGAGGTCCTGGTACGGCAGCGTGATCAGCTCGAACCGGCGGGCGTCGCCCCGAAGCGTGTCGTGATAGCTGGTGAGCTTGGTGAAATCGTCGGTTCCCTCGAAGGCCATCCAACCGGTCACCGGCGGGCTGAGCCGGGGAATCAGCTCCCGCCGCACGTAGACGAATCCCGCCCCCCAGGGCGACAGGAGCCATTTCTGGGCGCCGCAGGAGAGCACATCCACTTCGATTCGGCCCAGATCGAGCGGGACCTGCCCCACACCCTGGATCGCGTCCACCACGAGATATGCTCCGGTGCGCCGGGTGGCCTCCGACATCGCGGCCAAATCGGCGAGGTAGCCGTTACTGAACTGCACCATCGACACCGCGAGCACCCGCACTCTGGGATCGGTCAGGCGATCGAGCAACTTCTCTTCGTCGGGCCATCCGTCGGGCCTGGTCGGCACCAGTTCCATGTCGACGCCCAGCTCTCGCAGGCGAAGCCAGGGGTACACGTTGGCGGGAAACTCCTTGTCGCTCACCAGAACCACGTCGCCCCTCGTGAGCGGCAGGGCCCGTGCGATCATCGCCAGGCCGAATCCGGTGTTGACTGTGAGCGCGATCTCTTCCGGCGCCACCGAAAGGAGATCGGCCACGAGCCGGCGCGACGTCGTCATCGTTCCTATCAGATCCCGGTCGGGGAGGGTGAACGGCATCGCCCGTCGCCGGTTGAACTCCTCGAGCACCAGTCTGGTGCGCTCGGGGAGGGGGCCGACGCTGGCGTGGTTGAGGTAGGTCGTCTCCGCCGCCCAGGGGAACTCAGCGGCGCGCAGCGCTTCCACGTCGATCGGAGCGGGCCGAGTGGCGGATTCAGGCCTCATGGCGACGCCTCGCGGGAGCCCCGGAACAGGACACGCTGACGCTGGACGGGACACGGCCTGGACGCCCAGTCGGCGTGCCCAGGCCATCGAATCTGCCCCGTCCGCGGAGGCATTTCGCGGAACTCCCGCGACCCGACCGGGCCGAGCCCACCACGCAGCCGCCGCCGCCCAAATCCCCTAATGGCATCTCCATCTCACGAAAAGAGTCACCTGCATCACCGCGCAGGGAGTTGCACCAGCGCATCTTAGGCCATGAGGCGCACGATTCTTGCACCTTCACCGGGCATACGGTACGCACCCAACCCGAACTTGGGCAAGCGAGTGAACCCGGAACGCCCGTTTACGCTGGTCCTGAGCGGCGGCGGCCTGAAAGGGCTGGCCCACATCGGAGTCTTCCGCGCGCTCGAAGAGCGCGGACTCTCTCCGTCGCTGGTCGTGGGGTCGAGCATCGGCTCCCTGATCGGCGCCGCTTGGACGTCGGGCACCCCAGTCCGGGACATGGAAGCCCGAGCGCTCAGAGTCCGGCGTCGGGATGTCTTCCAGGTCGCCCACGTGGACATGGCGTTCCGGAGAATGCAGGCCCCGGCGCTCTACCGCAGGGAACCGCTCGAATCACTCATCCAGAGCCTGGTCGGCGACGTCACCTTCCGCGACCTCTCCAAACGTCTCCTCGTCAACACGACCGATCTACTGTCGGGCATGCAGGTGATGTGGGGGCTTCCCGGCCTGCTCGACGCCAGAGTGGCTGACGCGGTCGCCGCTTCCTGTGCCCTGCCCGGCCTCTTTCCTCCCCAGCTGATCCAGGGACGCGCCTACGTCGATGGCGCCGTGGTGGAGAACCTGCCGGTCAGGCTCGCGGCCTCTCTTGCGCCCGGACCGATCATCGCCGTCAACGTAGCCGCCACCAGCGTCCGTCGCGCCGCCCACGAGACCGAGGGATTCGCCGCCACGTATATCCGCGGCCTCGAGATCGTGATGCAGACGCAGATCGAAGGCCAGCTGCGCGACTGGAAGGGCCCGCCCCTGGTACTCATTCAGCCCCGGGTCGAGCACATCTCCATGTTCGCCTTCGACAAGACCGAAGAGCTCATCCAGGCGGGGTATCGCGCGACCGCCCAGACCCTCGATCAGCTCGGCGCCCATATTCACCGGATTCCGTCGGGCATGCACCCGACGCGTCAGCTTCGCGTCATGGTGGACGACAGCCGCTGCGTCGGATGTGGAGCCTGCGTGGTCCAGGCGCCCAAGGTGTTCGGCCTCAACGCCAGGGGGAAGGCCGAGGTGCTGATTCCGATCCAGAGCTGGTCGCCGATGGACGGGTCCTACGTCGCCAATTGTCCGACCGATGCGATCAGCGTTCGCCCGGCGGAGTCAGCGGCGTAACCTGGAAGATGAAGACGCTGGCGCCCTTTTGGCGGATTGGCAGAAAGTTGCGAAACGGTGTGCGATAATAGCGATGCACCCTGACGCGTCCCCACGGTGAGAGCGCGCGCTTGAGTAACTCCTCATCGTAGAAGTGCTTGTGATCCGGGTCGTAAAAGTACTGACCGACCGGCGTCGTCCCGACGACCGACCCTCCCGCCGAGAGATACCCCACCAACTCACCGACGAGTCCAGTATCGTCGGCGGCGTGCTCGATCACCTCGTTGCAGTAAATCAGATCGAACTGACCCGGACCCGGTGGCATGGTGGTGAACACCGGACGCGCCGCGGCGCCACGAAAGGCTTTGGCCTGCGCGATCGCCGCTGGAGAAATGTCGTACCCGACGGCCTCACCGCCCGACTGCTGCAGCATGATCGTGAAGATCCCATCCATGCATCCGAAGTCGAGCACCCGCTTGCCTTCGGGGGGATAGCGGCGAAGCAGCGCGCGCTGGCGCCAGAGCAGATGTGTCAGGCGCCATTCGCGATCGAGAGCGCGGGAACCTTGCTGCTCGGACCAGACCCGATACTGCCGGTCGTACTCATCGGCCGCGGCTGAAGACCTCGTGGTGAACGGCATCACGAGGCCGCCTCGCGCGCACTTAGCGGCGCATGCGCGCTGGCGATGCGCACCAGATCCGCGGTCACGCGATTCCAGTTGTAGCGTCGCTCCACCGCCTGCCTTCCGGCAGCCCCGAATCGCGCCCGCAGCGCCGGCTCATCCAGGAGCTGCCGCAACGCATCGGCCACGGCCTCCTGGCTCTCGGCATCCACCAGGAGTCCGGTCTGCCCATCCTGGACCGCCTCAGGCATCCCACCGCTCCTTCCCGCCACGACCGGCACACCGCAGGCCGACGCCTCGCACAGCGAGATGCCGAACCCTTCGACCCGCTGTGACAGAAGTCGGGAGACGCCCAGATACACCTCGGCGGTGTTGTACAGCGCGGGAAGATCGCGATCGGGCACGCCCGTGAGAAAACGAACCCGGTCGGCCAATCCAAGCTGTCGCGCCTCTGCCTCGAGGGCCGGCTGATCCTCCCCTTCCCCGACGACCGCATAACCAAGATCGGCGTACCGGGTCCCGAGGCGGGCGAGCGCTCCCAGCACCGTATCGATGCCCTTGTGTCGCGTCAGCCGCGCGACCGACAGCAGCCACCGGCCTTGGCCCAGACCGTACCGGGACCGGACGTCGCGCGTATCCAGACCGGGACGGAAGAAGTCCGGATCGGCCCCGAGGGGGACGACCTGAACGCGCTCGGGTCCGGTATCGAGGTTCAGCTCGCGCAGAACCGCGAGGCAGCGTTCGCGGGTCCATTCACTGTTCGCGACCAGCACCGCGGCCGCACCCAGCAAACCCCGGGCGGTACGGCGTTTGACGGCGGACTGATGGATCTGATGCTGGAGTATCAGGAGGTCGCCACCATGGAGCAGAATGCCGAACGGCGTTCCCACTCGCTCGCGGGTCCACTTGGCCGGATATGCGGCCGGTTTGATGTTCCCGCACCAGATGAACTCGGCCTCGGTGCTGCGAGCGAGCACCGCGCTACGCCGGGCCCAGAGCAGCAATCCCTGGATGGTACGGAGCCGACGTGAGTCGACCGTCAATCGGTCGACCCGGTTCGGGAACGTGGCATCGATCTCCGATGCATCGGGATGACTGCCGGTCGACACCACCAGCGATCCCGGTGGATATCGTTTGGCCAGCTCCGCCATCCAGCGGGCAATTCCGCCGCCGATAGGGGGAAAGTCGTAGGTGAGGAGGAGGTGGGTCCGCATCTTCGATCTAATCTAGCGCAGCATCGGTGAGAGCCTAGACAGGATGCGGGCGGCCGCTGCGGGAATGGTCAGGTCCTTGACCGCCGATGGGTTCGGCGCCGGGCTCTCCAGCGCCTCTTCCACGGCACGGGCGATGGCTGCGGGGTCGTCGGGCGCCACGAGACGCGCAGCGTTGCCCACGAACTCACGATGTGGAGGAATGTCGGAGGCAACGACCGGGGTGCCCGACGCCAACGCCTCGATCGGGCCGAGACCGAACCCCTCGAACCGGCTGGGGCACACCGCGACGGCCGCGGTGCGATTCGCCATCTCGACCGCGTTGTCGTCGGCCGCAGTCTCCAGACGAAACGCCACCCCCAACTTTTCACCCAGTCGACGTAACCGGGCGTCCTCAGGCCCGCGTCCGATGAGCCGCACCGTCACCCGGCCCCGAAGGAGCGCGGCAGCCTCCAGCACCGCCGCCTGATTCTTGTGGGCTTCGAGCCGGGACACCGTGAGGAGGACTGGCGGGACGTCGCGCGGCCCTGGGCCGGGAGTGAAGCGGTTCGAGTCGTAGCAGTAGGGCACTGCGACTCCGCTGACGCCGAAGCGTTCCTCGAGGAGCGCGGTTGTGAACCCGCTCGGCGTCCAGACGGCGTCGGCGCGAGACGCGATGTAGCGCAGGCGGCTGTAGTATCCCGCGCGCCGGCGGTAGCCTCCGACGATCCGCGGCAGCCGAATGAGCCGCCCACCGAGGGACCAGACGGGGTCGGGTGTCCCGACTGCGGTTCCCTGCGGGGGCAGATCCCAGATGAAGACGATCAGGGGCGTCCGCAGCGCGCGTGCGTATCGCCACGCGTCCTCCGCGATGCGGCCGCTCATCGCGACGGTGATGCGCGCGGGCGCGGTCCCGTCGAGAGCGACCGTCAGCCCGGAACGGCGAAGCTCGGGAACAACAAGAGCGGTGAAGTCATTGGACGCGAACCACCGAAGGTCATCCACGACCACTCACGACCCGCGCGAGGCCTGTCTCGTACCCGTCGATCATCCGGATTAGGGGAAACTCCTCCTCGATCCGAAGGCGGGCCGCGGCGCCGAGTTCCTCCCGCAGCTCGCGATCCGCGAGCAGGAGTTGCACCGCTTCCGCCAATGGGTACGGTTCTCCCGGAGGCACCAGGACACCGGTGCGCCCATCGTCGCCCAGCAACTCGGCGGTCCCGCCCGCGTCGGCGGCGATGACGGCGCACCCGCAGCTCATCGCCTCGCCGACGGCGTTGGGAAAGATCTCGCGCAACGAGGGATGGATGACGACGTCCGCGGCGGAGAGGGCGGCTATCATGTCCTTGGACTCGAGCAGACCGGTGAAGATGGACGGGAGGGCCAGCTCCTCGGCGTGCGCGCGGAGCTCCTTCTCCTGTCCCCCGTCTCCGCAGATCACATAGACGAAGTCGGTTCCCTCACGCCGGACCAGGTTGAGCGCCTCCATCGCGACGTCATGCCCCTTGCGGCGAGTCAGCTTGGCCGAGCTGAGCACCACCGGCCGCGAAGGAGGAATGCCGTGCCGTTCACGAAACGCGAGTCCCGCGGCTGGATCGCGTGTGAAGGCCGCCGTGTCGTACCCGTTCGGAATGCGGCGGGAGATCAGATGCTTGAGTCGCGGCGCCCGGACATAGGCCTGCTCCCGGATGTAGCGCGACTGATAGACGCACGCCGCGACCCGGCTCATGTAGATCCGGTCCATCAGGTGCGACCGGGGTCGCTCGTTGAGGTTGTAGCGGTAGACGATGGGCACCCTGTGCAGCAGCGTCGCGTAGGCCGAAAGCCGGACGTCACGCGGCGAGTCGGCGACGACCGCCTGCGCCCTGGTCTTCCGGAGTATTCGGAGCAGTTCCCACACTTCACGCGGGCCGGTATCGCGACGAGCCAGCTGGGTGACGGGCAGTCCGAGCGCAGTGAATCGGCTGGTGACCCTGGGGACGGCGGTCACGAGGTGAATCGTGTGACCGCGGTCGAGCAGACCCTGTCCGATCTTCGCGAAGCTCACGCCGGAGCCGCGCCATCCATTCGCGGATATGAGCAGGACGATTCTCATTGCGACGCTATACTTCCCCCATGCGCGTACTCGTTCTGGGCGCGGGCGGTGACCGGCGGACGGAGATGTCCATCGTCCGTGCCGTGCGGTCGCTCGACCATCACTGTCGCTTCATCGACGTCGTCGGCTGGTGCCGGCGGCTCGGTCCGCTCGGTCCGCCGCTGGTGCGCCGTCTGGGTGAGGCATTCAGACCCGACTCCATCATTCTGACCCGCCATGCGCGGCGGTTGGGCGAGGACATCATCCGCGAGATGGCCGCCGGACGGGGAGGCGGGTTCTGGTATTTCGACCTCAGCGTGCCTCCGCTCGCCGAGGTCGTCCGGCTGGCACGCGCCGTAGGGCGGATTTTCGTGACCTGCCACTCGCAGATGGCAGCCTACCGTTCAGCCGGCGTCCCCGAAGTGCTGTACCTCCCCCAGGGGGTCGATTCCTTCGTGGATCGTCCCGCCGCCGACGCGCCGGAGCGGCTGCGCTGTGACTTCTCGTTCGTCGGCTCGGGTCAGTATGTCGACCGCCACGAGCTGTTGCGCCGCATCGCCGCCGTCGGGCGGCTCCAGATTCGAGGGCCGGGCTGGAGCGAGGCGCCTGCCGATCTGCCGGTGGCGGGCGGCGTGGTGTCCGCGTCCGCGTTTCCCCGGGTGGTTCGGGGAGCGGCTATCTCCCTCGGCGCGCATGCCACCAGGGCGCAGGACTCCCAGGTCGCCTGCATCTCGAACCGAATGTGGAAGGTGCTCGGTTGCCGCGGCTTCTTTCTCGGGCCCTGGCAGACCGGCCTCGATCGCTTTGCCCGCGATGGCGAGCACTGCGCATGGTATCGCGGCATCGACGAGGCGGCCGAGCTTGGCAGCCGCTACCTGGCCGACAGCCGGCTCCGCGACGACATCGCGGCTGCGGGGCGTGAGCACGCGCTCGCGGCCCATACCTACGCCCACCGGGTGGAGCTGCTTCTCGCCGGCAAGGGATACGAGATCGAGAACGCGGTCCACGCTCAAACGATCCTGTAGTTCCGAAACTCGAAGACCCGCACCCCCGTCAGCCGCTCGATCGCGTCGGACAGGTAATACCGCACGAACCGCCACCGGAACGCCCGCGGGGCGATGACGCGCTCGGGATCGACCTTCCGTCCCTGAATCCAGGGGTGGGCCACCGCCGGATGAGTATCCGTGAAGGGCCGGATACCCGGGACCCAAGCGAGCAGCGGCAAGTGCTCGTCGGCGTTCCGCCAGGGATACATCGTCTTCCCCAGCTCGCGTTTCTCCTTCAGCGCGTGGGCGGGACGGGCCCACCCGTAGTGAAACATCTGCGCATCGGTGAGCCGCGCCCGGATCTTCCGGTGGTGGGCCCCCACCCGGAACCCCTGCGCGCCCTGGTACGGCCGGATGTCGAGCGCTGGATCGAGCCGCACCGCCCGCACTTCCCGGCGATACCAACGCCGGTGCGTCGCGATCGTGTCGAACCCGCCGTAAAAGTGCAGGTACCGCACCAGCAGCCCCTCGACCATCGGATCCCCGTCGTATCGGCGAATCGCATCGGCCAGGGCCTGCGACCCACGCTCGTGCAGCACTTCATCGGCCTGAATGTAGACGCCCCATGGATGGGTGCACGCCCGCATGGCGCGAAGGGTTTCATGACCAAGCACCGTGTTGCGCCGGCTCATGTCCCACTCGGTCTCGAGCACCCGGATGCGCGGGTCGGCAATCGAGCGCACCAGCTCGAGCGTCTCATCCTCCGAGCGACCGACGTTGACCACGACCTCATCGCAGATCGGGAGGATGGACCGAATGCTGGCTTCCACCGGGAAGTCCAGCTTGATCGCGTTTCTGACGATGGTGAAGCCCGACACCTTGACCACAGACCCGCTCCCCTGTCGAAACAGCCCGGTGCCCAATCTCACCCAGGCGCAAGGGGATGAGCAAGCGCGGACGGGTGCACCAGCGACTCGTAGAGAAGACGGGTGCGCTCAATCGTTCGATCGAGCGAGAACGTCTCGCGTGCAGTCCGTCGCGCCGCGGTGCCGAGCCGGCCGGCGAGCGCGGGATCCTCGAGCACGCGGTCGATCGCCCTGGCCCATTGGCGCGGGTCGAGCGGCGGCACGAGGAGCCCGCTCTGCTCCGACGCGACGAGGTCGAGATTCCCCGCCGCGGCCGAGGCGATTACCGGCTTCCCCAGCGCCATCGCCTCGAGCAACGACTGTGACAGCCCTTCGATCCGGGACGGAAGGAGCACGACCTCCAGGAGATCGTAGAGCGGCCGGACCGCGGTCTCGAACGGGATGAAGGCGACCGCATGCCGCCGGGAGACCTTCGTGGCGGCTTCGGCGAGCGGAGTGGAGGGCGGCACACCCGCCATCACGAGGAGAACCGGCGTCCTGACGTACTCGAGCGCGTCGAGTACGACCCGGTGGTCTTTCGGCCGGGCTACGATCCCGATCGTCCGGCGTCCAGGTCTCCAGCCGATACGCTGACGCCATTGCTCGAGCGCTGCTCCGTCGACCGGCGCGTCGACTCGATCGGTGACGAGACCGTTGGGAATGACGAAGAGTTTGCGCGCCGGCGTGCCCTTTCTTCTGAGTGCCTCGGCCACCGGACGGCTCACGGCGATTACACGCGACGCGGCCCGGCCCGCCAGCCAGTTCTCGAGAAAGAGTGTCCGCGGCATCTGCCGCCGGGTGAACACGAGCGGCACCTGCAGACGACCGCTCAGCGCGAGCCACGTCAGTGCTTCCCGATCGCGAGCGCTCTGCGAGTTCACCAGGTCCACAGGATGGCGGGCGAGGAGGTCGGCCAAGGCACCGGCATTGGCTCGCCGGCGTCGCGGCTCGAGGGCGAGCGGGTGTACCTCGAGTCCCAGCGCACGCGCGTCCGACTCCACCTCGGAGCCTGGGGGACACACGAATCGGATCGCGACACCGGCCCGCTGCAGGCCGGCGGAGAGATAGAGTGTGGAGAGGACGGACCCAGAGCCGCCGCCCTGATGGAGAACCTGAAGGACGCGAAGCGTCATCGGCGGGGAAGATGGATGGGGTCGAGGGTAGATTGGTAGGCCTATGCACGTCGCCCTGTTCTTCTGGGACCGGCTCCCTGCTCCGACGTACGGCGGCACCCAGCGTATGGTGCTGTACCTCGTGCGAGGCCTCGCCGCCGCGGGACATCAGGTGACGTTGATCGCGGGCGAAGGATCGCGGATTCCCGAAGCCACCGTCGTTCCGGTCGATCTCAAATACGCGCGGAGCCCCAGCTTCGACATTCGACGCCATCTGCCGCCCGGCGTTGAGATCCTGCTCACCTACACGCCGCTTCCCGCGGAGCCGGGTCTTCCGTGGATTCGCGGACTGCCCGGCAACTGGAAGCCGGGCAGGAGCGGTCCGGCAAACATGCTCTATCTGAGCGACGACCACGCCCGCCGGCACGGCGGCACCGCCTTCGTCTACAACGGAATCGACCCCGCGGATTTCCAGTTTCGCCCCGTCAAGGACGACTACGACCTGTTCCTCGGACGCCTGCACGGCATCAAGGGCTACCGCTGGGCGATCGAAGGTGCCAAACGCACGAGACGCAAGCTGCTGCTCGCGGGCGGCTGGCGATTCAGCCTCAGCCGGTACATACGCTACGTCGGCAAGGTGGGGGGAGAGAAGAAAGCTGCGCTGTTGGCTGGTGCGAGCTGCCTGTGGATGCCCGCCCTCTGGGACGAGCCATTCGGCATCACGCTCATCGAGGCGATGGTCAGCGGGACGCCGGTCCTCGGCACCCGGCGCGGATCGTTACCCGAAATCGTGTCGGCCGAGGTCGGCGCGCTGGGAGACTCGGTCGACGAGCTGGTCGCGCTTCGTCCGGGACTCGGCGCCATCGATCCGGCGGCCTGTCGGACCCGGGTCGAGCGCTACTTCACCCATCATCGCATGGCGGAGGGATACCTGCGGATGTTCCGGCACTATCTGTCGACGGGCGTCCTCCCGCCGGGTGAGCGCGCGGAGACCGCCGGCTAGGTCCCGGCCTGTGCGAGGTGCAGCAGCTCGATCATGCGGTGCATGTAGGTATGCTCGGTCAGCGCGCGGTGCCGGCCTCCCGCTGCCACCTGCTCCGCCCACGCCCGGTCGTGCAGGGCTTCGGCGGTGAGCCGCCGCAGGTCGTCCGTTGTCCGGGAGACCAGGACCTCCGATCCCTCGTGGAAGTGCCGGTGCAGGTCAGGGCAATCTTCCACCACCTGGGGGACACCGATCGCGGCCACCTCGAACAGCCGGCGATTGCACCCGGGCCCCTCTCGGACCTCGGACTCGCCACCGCAGGACAGATTGATCGCCACTGAGGCACCGGCATAGGCGCGCACATAGTCTTCGTGCGCGAGCAGCTCACCCCGGCAGTAATCCCGCAACCGCGTTCTCCGCCACCCGGGCCCCCAGACCGCCAGACCGAATTCGATCAGCTCCCAGAGGAGCCTCTCGCGGTGCGGCGTCGCCGTCCCGACGAATACCACGTTGGCCCGGAACTGGTCGCGAGAGCGCATCGGCCGGTGAATGGAGGGATCGCAGCCCGGCGGGAGATATCGCACGGGAGGAGTGCTCTCCGTCGCGAGCGTGGTCGCCGCCTCGCTGTCGGCGATGAGGATCAGGTCGTACGCGCTCGAGAGCGAGCGCACGCGATCGGGAGCGCGGAAGGAATCACAGAACCATCCCGCCCAGGTGGCGTGATTTCCGCGCTTGAGCCAGTCGACCAACGCCGGATCGAGGCGGCAATCCTCGAGCACCACGACGATCGCGGGCGACGCCGCGGCCATCGCTCGGGCGAGCCGGTCCTGCAACCCGGTACGCCGAAGCCGGTTCAGCCAACCGCCGGTCCCATGGGGATCGACAGTGGAGACCCGGCAGCCGAGCCGCTCCAGCGCTCGCTGTCGAAGGCGTGTGTGGGCGTGAAGCGTCTCGTCAGTCGGGCCGACGAGCAGCACGGACGTATCAGAGAAGCTGGCCGACAGCGGTCGTTTCCTCGTCGCGGAACTGCAGGTCGTAGAGCCGGCGATAGAGACCGCCGGCCCGGAACAGCTGATCGTGGGTGCCCCGCTGGATCACGCGGCCGGCGTCGAGCACCACGATCTCGTCGGCGTCGCGCACCGTGGCGAGACGGTGGGCGATCACGAGCACCGTACGCTCCCGCATGAGCCGATCGATCGCCTGCTGCACCAGCCGCTCCGACTCGGTGTCGAGCGCGCTGGTGGCCTCGTCGAGAATGAGGATCGGCGGGTCGCGCAGGAGCGCGCGGGCGATCGCGATTCGCTGGCGCTGGCCGCCGGAGAGTCTCGTGCCGCGCTCGCCCAGCAGCGTCTCGTAACGCTGCGGCAGCGCGGCGATGAACACATCGGCATTGGCGGCGCGCGCCGCAGCCTCGACCTGCTCGCGCGACGCCCCCGGCGACCCGTAGGCGATGTTCCCGAATACACTGTCGTTGAGGAGCACGGTGTCCTGACTGACCACCCCCATGAGCGAGCGGATCGACCGGCGGGTGAGGCCGGTCAGGGGAACCCCGTCCATCAGGATCCGGCCGCCGGTGGGATCGTGGAACCGAGGCAGGAGGTCGGCGAGTGTCGTCTTGCCCGCGCCCGAAGGGCCGACGATCGCGACGACCCTGCCCTTGGGCAGGACGAACGAGACCTCGCTCAGCACCGGATCACCGCCGTCGTACCGGAACGACACCTTGTCGTACACGACCTCGCGATCGAACCGCGCCACCGCCTCCCCGGGACGGTCGAGCTCGGTCGGCGGCTCGTCGAGGATCTCGAACACCCGCTCGGCGCTCGCGAGCGCGACCGCCATGACAGCGGGGAACGACGCGATGGTCTTGAGCGGCGAGGTGAGCTTGAGCGCCGCCATCAGGAAGACGATGATTACCTCGGGAGCGAGCGACGACGAAAGCCCGATGAGCGAGGGCTTGCTTCCGGCCCAGATGATCGCGATCACCAGCAGACCCGAGAAAATCTCGGTCAAGGGACTGGTCAGCGACGAATAGCGCTGTGTCCGCACCACCTGCTTGCGATACCGGTTGGCCTGGGACTCGAACTTGGCGGCTTCTCGATCTTCTTCCCCGAATGCGCGGATGAGACGCATCGCGCCGATCCGCTCGGTGATGAGCGAGGTCACCTCGCCCCGTTCCCTGGCGCGGGCTCTCGAATGACGACGCAGGCGCTTGAGCAGCAGCTGGAGGAGCCCGACCATGAGCGGGACGAACGCGAGCGTGAACAAGGTCAGCCGGAGGGAGATCTGGCTCAGCACCACCAGGGTCGTGATGACGACCACCACGTTCTGGAACAGCGAGAGGAGGGAGGCGGTCACGACAGCTTTGGTCTGATCGACTTCGGTGATGATCCCCGAGATCAACGCACCGGCCCGCGTGCGGAGGAAGTAGCCCAGATCCAGAGTCAGCAGGTGCTCGAAGATCCGCGTCCGGAGGTCGCGCACCAGGCCTTCCTGCACCCGGACCGTGATCTGGCTGGAGGCATAGGTGAAGACGTTCTTGAGGAGCAGACCACTCACCAGGATGATGAGCAGGCGCGCCGCCGCGGCTCCCGGGGTCAGTCCCGCCACGATGGGCTCCGTGAGCCGGTGCACCAGCGCCTCCAGCTGCGAGGAACCGGGCCGCAAGGGACCGGCGGTGCCGAACAGGTGTTTCAGGAGAGGAATGAGGATGACCAGAGTGAATCCGTCGAGGATCGACGCGAACAGCGTCGTGCCCAAGCCAAGGCTCAACAGCCCCCGGTACGGTTTCGCGAGGCGGAGGAGTCGGAGCTCGGTCCGCACGGTCAACCCTGGCGTGGTGTCAGGAGCGCGATCGGAAGGATGACCTCTTCCGGGGAAACGCCGCCGTGCAGGAACGCCCCCCGGTATCGGGCCTGGTACTCCCGGAGCTTGGTGGGATAGACGAAGAAGCGGTCGCCGGTGGCGAGGAGGAGCCGGGTGCCGGGCGTGCGCGCCGGCAAACCGAAGCTCGCCAGGTCGTCGACGACCAGCGCCGCATCGGGCTCCTGGGCGCGAAGATCGTCACCGAACTTGTAGCGCAGGTTGGACGTCGTGTCCCGCTTGGCGAAGACCGTGGCCGGCGTGTGGCAATGGATCGAGCCGTGGTCGGTCGTCAACAGGACCGGGACGCCGCGTCGTTCCGCTTCGCGGAGGGCGTCCCACAAGGGAGAGCGCTCGAACCACGTGCGCGTGAGGTTCCGGAGCGCCGACGTGTCGCGGGCGACCTCGAACAGGGTGGAATTCTCGGTGCGGCCGTGGGTGAGCTGGTCGATGAAATTGAAGACCAGCGCCGTGACGCCGTCCTGCGCGAGGTGCGCGGGAAGCCGCTTGAGGAGTCCCTCGCCGTCGGCGGCAGTGAAGACCTTCTCGTAATGCACGGGCACCGGGCGCCCGGTCAGCTCCTTGAGCTGCTCCGTGAGGAGCTCCGCCTCGTGGGCGTTGAGGCTCGCCTCCTCGTGATCGGTCCACCACTTCGGATACCGCGCCTTGATTTCCGCCGGAAAGAGCCCGCTGAAGATCGCGTTCCGCGCGAATGGCGTGGCCGTGGGCAAGATCGAGAAGTAGTGCGCCGTCTCGATGTCGAAGCGGGTGCCGATGATGGGCCGGATCATCGCCCACTGGTCGAGCCGCAGGCAGTCGACCACGACCAGGAGCACGCGGCGATGCGAGTCGAGAACCGGCCGCAGGAATTCGGCGCCGATATCCACGGACAGAGGCGGCCGGTCGCTCTCGCCATCGTGGAGCCATCGCGCGTAGTTGCGTTGCAGATAACGGGCGAAGTCCTGGCGCAGGCTTTCCTGAAGTGTGCGCAGCGCATCCTGGAGACCGGGCTCATCGGCCTGCCCCAGCCGAACCTCCCATTCGGCCAACTCGGCCACGAGCTCCACCCATTCGCGCCAGGCGAGCGGGGCGCCCCGCCGCGCCTCGAGGTCGCGGAACCGGGTGGCGAAATCGCGGGAGAGCCGCTGCTGGCGAATCCGGTCGCCGTCGAGAAGGCGGGTCACCACCGAGAGGATCTGGCGTGGATTGACGGGCTTGATGAGATAGTCGGAGATGTCGGACCCGATCGCGTCCTTCAGCGTTTCCGTCTCTTCGCTCTTGGTCACCATCACGACCGGCATGCCATGGTCGATCGAGCGGATGGCCCGGAAGAGCTCGAGTCCGCGCCGGCCGGGCATCTGCTCGTCGAGCAACACCACGCCGTACGGCTGGCGCTGAAGCAGGACGAGCGCGTCGTCGCCGTGCGTCGTCGTCTCCACCGCGAATCCCTGTTCTTCGAGGAAGAGCACGTGAGACGTGAGGCTCTCGACCTCGTCATCCACCCACAGAATGCTTTTTGGACGGGGCATAGAGGGAAGAGTAAGCGGAGTGACAGGGGGGAGAAAGGAGAAGGAGAAGGGAGAAAGGGGAAAGGGGAAGGGAGAGAGGGGGAGGGATCTTCTCCTTTCTCCCTTCTCGTTTCTCCCTAATATTGTCTCGTGCCCCCCGACCTGACTGTCCCCAACGTGCTCGCAGTTCGATTCAGCTCGATCGGCGACGTGTTGCTGACCACGCCCCTGCTCCGGGCCATCCGGCATCGCCATCCCGGCAGCCGGATCACCCTGCTGACCAAGAGCGTGTATACCCCGCTGATCGAGAACAACCCCAACGTCGATACCGTGCTCGGCCTGGAGCCCGGCGAATCGCTGCCTGCTCTCGCGACGAGGATCCGGTCGGCCGGCTACACCCACCTGCTCGACCTGCACGACAACCTTCGCAGCCGCATCCTGCGGGCGTTGGTGCCCGGTCCGTGGCGCGGATACCCCAAGTATCGGACCGCACGCGCGCTCCTCATCCACGGCAAACGGGACCGGTATCCGGCTCATCATCCGGTCGCCGAGCGCTATTTCGTCGCGGCGCGCGGCCTGGACGTGCGGCCGGACGGGGAGCCACCGGAGTTCTTCCTGGGAGCGGTCGCCGAGGAACAGGTGGCGGGGTGGCTCGACAAGACGGCGCTCGGTAGGCTCCGACCCCTAGTGGCAGTCGCGCCGGGAGCCGCGCATGCGACCAAGCGGTGGCCGGTCGAGCACTGGCGCGCACTGCTCGATCGAATCGTCGGCGCCGGGATGGACGTGGTGGTCGTGGGCGGAGCCGCCGACGCCGGGATCGCGGAGCAGGTCGCGGCGGGCCGTGGCGACCGGAGCGTCAGCGCCGCCGGTGTCTTCGGACTTCAGGCCACTGGCGCTGTGCTTCGGCGGGCAAAGGCGCTGGTGTCGGGTGACACCGGAGTCATGCACATGGCCACGGCCGTTGCCACCCCGGTCGTCGCCCTGTTCGGTCCAACAGTGGAAGCATTCGGCTTCTTCCCGTATACCCGGCGGGCGGAAGTGCTTCAGCTCGACCTGGCCTGCCGGCCCTGCAGCAGCATGGGTGGGCCGGAATGCCCGCTCGGCCACCACCATTGTCTCATTCGAATCGAGCCCGACGACGTGTACGCGGCGGTGTGCCGGAGCGTCGCATGACCGAGTGGGATCCCGCCGCCACTGCCCTGCTGGGCCTGCTCACGACCACGGCCCGGGGACCCCGCCGGGAGGGCATCTTCGCGCTGTGGCTCACGATGAGGGTCGCACAGGATCTGGTGCGTGAAACTCCGCCGGCGGAGCGGGCCCATCGGCGCCGTCTGCAGGCCCTCGAGCACCGGCTCTCGAGCTTGACCATCCCTCCCCCGCTCCGGCGCGCGCTCGTCGCGGCGATCAGCCAGCTTCGGGAGAGCCAACCCGACACGGCGGCCCAGGTCCTGAGCCAGCTCGTCGCGCCGGCTCGTGACACAGGAGGCGCCGAGGCCGGGGATGCGCTGGCCCAAGCGGCGCGCGCGGCGCGGGCCGCCGTACGGGCGAGCCGGTGAAAACGCCCTGCTTGTCTATTCAGGTCAGGAGGTTGGCTTTGCGGCGGGTGCCTGCGGAGCCGGGATCGAATCGGACTTGCGCTCGAGGCGAGCGCCGGCGAGATCCACGAACGTCCCGCGGCCGTCGTCCGCGTTACGAATGCGGACCCACAACGGAGGGCCGTTCTGCTCGACGAAAAGGACGACAGCGCCCTCCGAATCCTTCGCGTCGTTGACCAGCCGCCAGCCCTGCTTCTTGAAAAGGTCGCGATAATACTTGGCGACGACATCGGCTCGTGCGGGCGACCGAACGGTGATCTGCAACGCCTCGGCGCCGCCCGACCGCGAGACGAACGTCGCCTGTGGCGGGAGCGGGACGTTCGGCATCACCTCGCCGAACTTGGGTGGCTCGGGCGCCCGGTCGCGGTTGCAGCCGACGAGAGCCACAGAGCCCAGAAGCATGCACGCTGAGAGGCGGAACATAGGCGAGGGAGACTAGCGGGCGGTCATCGGGCGGTCAAGTGGTGCGTTGCCGCAAGCGCCTGTCGCACTTATGTTTCCGCGTGCGCGCAGAGCCGACGCATGGGCCTCAATTCCCTCCCCAACCTCCTGAACGTCAAGGAGTTCGGCCATGGCCGGCCACAGCAAGTGGAAACAGATCAAACGGAAGAAGGCGATCACCGACGCCAAGCGCGCCTCGTCGTGGACCAAGGTCATCCGTGAGATCACCGTCGCGGCCAAGGCCGGCGGCGGCGACCCCGGCGGCAATCCCCGTCTCCGCACGGCGATCGACGCGGCGAAGGCCGTCAATATGCCCAACGACAACATCGATCGTGCGATCAAGAAGGGAACCGGCGAGCTCGAGGGCAGCGTCTACGAGGAGCTGACCTACGAGGGGTACGGCCCGGGCGGTGCGGCCATCTTCATCGAAGCCACCACCGACAACGCCAATCGCACCGTCGCCGAGATCCGACATGCCTTCAGCCGCAATGCGGGCAACCTCGGCGCGACCAACTCGGTGGCGTGGATGTTCGACCGGAAGGGCCAGATCTTTCTCGACGCGGCCCGCTACGACGAGGACAGCACGCTCGAGGCTGCGCTCGATGCGGGCGCCGAGGATTTCGTTCGCGAGGGCGACCAGTACCTCATCACGACGACACCGGGCGCGTTCCACGCCGTCCAGGACGCGCTCCGCGCCCGCAAGCTCGAGATCGAATCGGCCGAGCTGGCCATGGTGCCCAAGAACACGGTGCGGGTCGAAGGGACCGATGCGGAACGCATCCTCCGGCTGATGGAAGTGCTGGAAGAGCTCGACGACGTCTCGAAGGTCTCCTCGAACTTCGACATCGACGCGGCCGCGCTGGCCGAGGCCTGAGAGCGCGTCGGTGAGGGTGCTCGGGATCGACCCGGGGACCGCGGTGCTCGGGTACGGGGTGGTGGAAGGCGGGCCGGGGCTCGCATCGCGGCTCCTGGAGTGCGGCACGCTCACGACGACGCCGCGCGATCCGCTCCCCGCGCGCCTCCGGGTCATTCATGATGGCATGCAGGCCCTGATCGCGCGCCACGTCCCCGATGCCATCGCGGTCGAAAGCGCCTTCCACGGCAAGAACGTCCGCACCACCATTGCCCTGAGCCACGCGCGTGGCGTCATCCTGCTGGCGGGAGAGCAAGCCGGGCTCCTGATCGCCGAGTATTCTCCGGCTCAGGTGAAGAAGAGCGTGGTCGGACGGGGCGCGGCCATGAAGCCGCAAGTGAGCTATATGGTGACCCAGCTGCTGCGGCTCAAATCCCCCCCGACGCCCAGTGACGCGGCCGACGGCGTCGCCGTCGCGCTCACGCATCTCCTCGTGGCGGGCAGGAAAGAGATGTTCACCCGGCGCGCCGCGGCAACGCGATGATCGCGAGTGTCTCCGGCGTGCTCGCGGAGCGGGACGGCGACACAATCGTGGTGGAGACCGACGGCGGGGTGGGCTATGCCGTGACGGTCCCCGCCGGTGTCGCCGAGCGACTGCCGCTCCCGGGCGCGAGGGTTCGGCTGCACACCGAGCTCGTGGTGAAGGAAGACGGATGGGCGCTGTTCGGCTTCGACCGTCCGAGCGAGCGGCTCGTGTTCCGGCGGCTTCTCGACGCGAGCGGCTTCGGCCCCAAGCTCGCGCTGGCGCTGCTCTCCGCACTCGGTCCGGAGCGCACGGTGCGCAGTATTCTGTCCCGGGACCTGGTATCGCTGAGCTCGGTCGCCGGCATCGGCAGGAAGAAGGCGGAGCGACTCGTCCTCGAGCTGCAGGACCGGTTCGGCGGACTGACGATCGAGGCACCGGCGGCACACCCCGGTGGCGGCGACGACGCTGTTCGGGCGCTCGTGGGACTCGGCTACGGCCCCGCAGCGGCGGAGGATGCCGTGCGCGCCGTGCTGGTGGACGGAGTGGAGGCTGAAACTCCACAGCTCATCCGGCGGGCTCTCCAGCAGCTCGCGACTACCCGGGGAGGACGCTGATCCCGTGATGACGAGCGTGCCCGCGGTCACGGCCGAATGGAACTGCACCCGGTGCGGCACCACCAATCGCAAGCTGGTTCCGGCGACCACCACCGAGACGGCGGACCGCTGCTCCCACTGCCGGACCTGGCACATCGTCACCGTGGGAGAGCGGCCGGTGCGATGGAACGCTCGACTCAAATGAGTTGCCCACACCCATGACTCGCTTGCAGGTCACGACCCCCGAGGCCCTGCCCGAGGAAACCACCGCCGATGCCGCGCTCCGGCCGTCACGGCTGGACGAATTCATCGGTCAGATCCAGGTCAAGACGTCGCTGCAGATCGCCATCGACGCCGCGACCCGGCGGCGGGAGACCCTCGACCACACCCTCTTCTTCGGACCGCCTGGGCTCGGGAAGACCACACTCGCCATGCTGATGGCGCGCGAAATGGGAGTGCAGCTCCGCACCACATCCGGTCCGGTGCTCGAGAAGCCCGGCGACCTGGTCGGCATTCTCACGTCCCTGGGTGCGGGTGACATCCTCTTCATCGACGAGATTCACCGGCTGCGACCGACGCTGGAGGAGTTCCTCTATCCCGCGATGGAGGACTTCCGGGTGGACGTGCGCATCAGTGAAGGTCCTCATGCGCAGACCATTCCGATGACCCTGGAGCGGTTCACGCTCGTCGGCGCCACGACGCGGTTCGGCCTCCTCACCCCGCCGCTGCGCGCGCGCTTCGGTCTGGTGGAGCGGCTCGGCTTCTATCCCGCCGAAGACCTGGAAAAGATCGTGATCCGATCCGCGGCCATTCTCCGCGTGCCGATCGATCCGGAGGGCGCCCGCGAGATCTCCCGGCGGAGCCGCGGCACGCCCCGGGTCGCCAACCGGCTTCTCCGGCGGGTCCGCGACTACGCCCAGGTGAAGAGCGACGGGAGCATCACCCTGGCGACCGCTGACGCGGCGCTGTCACGGCTCAATGTGGACGAGTTCGGGCTCGACGACATGGACACCCGCATCCTCAGCACCATCATCGAGAAGTTCGGCGGCGGGCCCGTCGGCCTTGGCACTGTGGCGATCGCGGTAGGCGAGGACGCGGGGACACTGCAGGAGGTGTACGAGCCGTTTCTCATCCAGCAGGGGTTCCTCGAACGGACACCGCGCGGCCGGTGCGCCACCGCGCTGGCCTATCGCCGGTTCGGCCTCACTCCTTCCGCCGGGCAGACGACGATCTTTGACGGCTGAGCTCCCTACTCCGCTTCGGACTGCTGACTTCGAGTATGACCTCCCGCCCGAGCTCATTGCCCAGGAGCCGACGCCGGACCGGGGGGGCAGCCGGCTGCTCATGGTCCTGCGGTCGGACCGTCGCTCGAGCGAGACCCTGGAGCGGCGCACGACCGATCGCTCGTCGAAGCCGGGAAACCGTCGCGGCAGCGGCGTCTTTCGCCAGCCGGCCATGCTGCCGGGCGATCGGCGCGACATCGGTGGCGCCGTGCTCGTGGATTCGCTCTTCTCCCAACTTCCCACTCTCATCGCGCCCGGCGACCTCCTCGTCCTCAATACGTCGAAGGTGCGGCGCGCCCGACTCATCGGGACGCGGGACTCGGGCGCTCCGGCGGAGGTGCTCCTCATCCGCCCCGAGGAGGACGGGACGTGGCTGGCGATGGGCAAGCCCGGCAGCGCGCTGCAACCGGGAAAGCGGATCCAGCTTGGCGACGGCGTCACCGTGGAAACGCTCCGCGTGTTGGCGGATGGGAACCGCGTCGTCGGGTTCTCCGGCGCCACCGCTGAGGAGACGATGACGCGGTACGGCCAGATCCCGCTTCCCCCGTACATCACGAGGGCACCTACTCCACTCGACGACGTGCGGTATCAGACCGTGTATGCCCGCGCGGAGGGAAGCGTCGCGTCACCGACGGCAGGCCTGCACTTCACGCCCGACCTGCTGGATGCCCTCTCCACCAAGGGCGTAGTCGTCTCGAGTCTCGACCTTCAAGTCGGTCCGGGAACGTTCAAGCCGGTGGATGTGGACGATCCCGCGGAGCACCACATGCACTCGGAGCGGTACGAGATCAGCCCCCGGCTCGCCGCCCTGGTGGAGATGACCAAGGAGCAGGGCGGGAGGGTATGGGCCGTCGGAACCACGGTCGTGCGCGCGCTCGAGAGCGCGGCGGGGGAGGACGGCGCGGTCCGTGCCGGCAACGCCGAGACCTCCCTGCTCATCACGCCGGGCTACACCTTTCGCGTGGTGGACCGGCTCATCACCAACTTCCATCTTCCCCGCTCCACCCTGCTCATGCTGGTGAGCGCCTTTGCCGGGCATGATCTCACCATGGCTGCCTATCGGCATGCGGCCGCCGACCGATACCGCTTCTACTCCTATGGCGACGCGATGGTGATCGTGTAGCGCCGATGTTCGAGTTCCGAGTCGAAGCCACCCAAGGAACGGCCCGGGCAGGGCTCCTCTCCCTGCCCCATGGAACCGTACGGACTCCCGCGTTCATGCCGGTGGGGACCCACGGGGTCGTGCGGGGACTGAGCGCGGCGGACGTGCGGGGGACCGGCGCGCAGATCATCCTCGGCAACACCTATCACCTGCACCTCCGGCCGGGCGAGGATACCGTGCGCGCGATGGGCGGTCTCCACCGGTTCACCACGTGGGACCGGCCGATGCTGACCGACTCGGGCGGCTTCCAGGTCTTCTCGCTCGCGGGACTTCGACGGATTTCGGAGCACGGGGTCGAGTTTCAGAGTCACGTCGACGGCACCCTCCGCACCCTCACCCCTGAAAGCGCGACCGAGATCCAGGCTACCCTGGGCGCCGACATCGCGATGGCGTTCGATCACGTCGTCCCCGGGCAGGCGCCCCATGATCTGGCGCGGGAAGGGATGGAGCGGACCCTTCGATGGCTGGACCGGTGCAAGGGACGACACGGTGAGCTGGTGACTGAAGGCGCGCAGACGCTCTGGCCGATCATCCAAGGGGGAACGCACGCCGCCCTGCGACGCCAGTCGGCCGAAGGGACACTCGAGCGGGGACCGTGGACCGGCATCGCGATCGGCGGGCTTTCGGTGGGCGAGCCGAAGCCGGTGATGCAGCGCGTCCTCGAGGATCTCGAGCCCGTCCTTCCACGAGAAATGCCGCGTTATCTTATGGGTGTGGGGTTTCCCCCGGATCTGCTCGAGGGCATCGCTCGCGGCGTGGATCTGTTCGATTGCGTGGCGGCCACCCGCAATGGACGGCACGGCACGGCGTGGGTGCCCACCGGCCGAATCAACATCCGGGGCGCGCCACTCAAGGGGTCGACCGAACCGCTCGATCCCGAGTGCGACTGCGAGACGTGCACGACGTATCCGCGCGGCTATCTCCGGCACCTGTTCGTGGTCCAGGACATTCTGGGCCTGCGGCTGGTGTCGCTTCACAACGTGCGCTTTCTCGTGCGGCTCGGCGAGCAGGCGCGGAGCCACATTCTTGGCGGGACGTTCGAAGACTGGAGCCGTGAATGGCTCCGCCGCTATCACACTCGCGGACAATGAGGAGCGGTCATGTTTCAAGGCCAATCGGGATCGGGCGGTGGGCTCACCATTCTGGTGCTCCAGATGGCGGCGATCGGTCTGGTCTTCTACTTCCTCATCCTCCGTCCCTCGGGCCAGGCGAGGAAGAAGCACGCCGAATTGCTCTCTCAGCTGAAGAAGGGCGATGAGGTCATGACCAGCGGCGGGATCGTCGGCCGGGTCAAGGATATCAAGGAAGTGGAATCGGACGGTGTGAAGGAGACCCGGGTCACCGTGGAATCGGGCACGTCGACCGTTGTGATCGAGCGCAGTCGAATCGTACGGGTGGGAGGCGCCTCGGCGCCGGGCGCGCCAGCTGCATGAGTCTTCTGTCCCTCCATCTGCTGGGTTCGCCGGTTCTCCGCCAGCGGAGCACCGAAGTCTCCTCGGTGGACGAGGAGGTGCGCCGCCTGGTGCTGGACATGTTCGAGACGATGGACGCCGCCAAGGGTGTTGGACTGGCGGCCAATCAGGTCGGCGTGTCCCGGCGGGTCGCCGTCATCGATGCCGACGGTGACCGGTTCACCATGATCGATCCGGTGATTCTCGAAGCCGAGGGTTCCGCGACCGCCGAGGAAGGATGTCTTTCTATCCCCGAGATCTATGGAGACGTCACCCGGCCCGAGCGCGTGGTCCTCGAGGCGCTCGATGAGCACGGCAACCGGTACCGGCGGGACGCGAGCGGACTCAAGGCTCGGGCCATCCAGCATGAGATCGACCACCTCGACGGCATTCTGTTTCTCGATCATCTGAGCCTGATCAAGAGACAGATGCTGCTGTCGCGCTGGCGGCGGGACCGCAAGGACGAGACCGGCTACCTCAAAGAGGTGGTGGCGGAGCCGGCCCGGCCCGAGTGATGCGGATCGTCTTCTTCGGCACGCCGGAATTCGCC
Source organism: Gemmatimonadales bacterium (assembly GCA_036559745.1). Lineage (GTDB taxonomy): Bacteria > Gemmatimonadota > Gemmatimonadetes > Gemmatimonadales > GWC2-71-9 > CAVVWJ01. The sequence continues at coordinate 44,714 of DATBSO010000092.1, forward strand.
GTGCCGTCGCTGGAGCGGCTCCTCCAGGAACGACACGACGTCGCCGCCGTCGTCACCCAACCCGACAAGCCGCATGGGCGCTCGCGCTCTACGCTGGTGGAGCCGGCGGTGAAGTTGGCGGCCCGCCGGGCGGGACTCCAGGTATTGCAGCCGGAGCGGCCCACCGGCGACGTCTTCCTTGCCAGCCTGCGCCGGCTCGATCCGGATATCGGCGTCGTCGTCGCCTACGGCCATATCCTGCGTCGTGAGCTGCTTACCCTTCCTCCTCGCGGGATGATCAACGTCCACGCCTCGCTCCTGCCCCGCTTCCGCGGCGCCGCCCCCATTCAGCACACCATCCTCGCGGGCGACGCCGTCACCGGTGTGAGCATCATGCGGATGGAGGAAGGCCTCGACAGCGGGCCGGTGCTCGAGCGCGCCGAAACGCCGATCGCGGAGGCCGAGACCGCCGGAGAGCTTTCCGCGCGTCTCGCGGATCTCGGGGCCAGGGCACTGATCAATACGCTTGGACGGCTAGATGAAGGCACACTCCGTGGAGAGCCGCAGGACCCGGCGGGCGTGACCTACGCCCCGAAGGTGGATCGCGCGTCGGCGCACATCGACTGGACCCAGCCGGCGACGACGCTGGCGCGACAGGTCCGTGCCTTCGATCCGGCGCCAGGAGCATGGACGACCCACCAGGGGGCGCCGCTCAAGCTCTTTCGTCCCGTGTCACGGGACGCCCAGGGAGATCCCGGGAGCGTGCTCGCAGCGGGCGAGGACCTCGTCGTCGCCACCGGTTCAGGCGCGGTGGCCATCCGTGAAGTGCAGCCGGCCGGAAAGCCCCGGCTCGCCGTCGCCGATTGGGTCCGCGGTCGCGGTATCGCGGCGGGAGACCGGCTCACATGAGACCGTTGCCCCGACTGCACGCCATCACGGACGCGCAGGTGCTGGCAGACCCCGACCTGGGCATCCGGGCGGCCGCCATTGCGGCGGCGGGATCGGCAGTCGCGCTCCACGCGCGTGACCGAGCCGCGACAACGTCATCGCTCACCCAGTCGGCGCACCGCCTGATGACGCTGGTGCGCCCACCCGAGGCGGCCCTGTTCATCAGCGGGCGCCCTGACCTCGCCGCGGCACTTGGAGCCGACGGCGTCCAGCTGAGCGTGAACGATCTCGGGCCCGCCGATGCTCGACGCGTCTTTCCCCACGGCTGGATCGGGCGATCGGTGCACAGCGAGCGCGAGGCGGAGACGGCGATTACCGAGGGAGCCGACTATCTGTTCGTCGGCGCGGTTTTTCCCAGCACGTCGCACCCCGACCGGCGGGCCACCGGCCTCGACTTGATTCGGCAAACGGCGGCGCTGGGAAAGCCGGTCATCGCGATCGGCGGGATCGATCCTTCTCGCGTCGCCGACGTTCGGGCAGCGGGTGCCTACGGGGTGGCCGCGATCTCGGCGCTCTGGAAAGCGCCCGATTCCGCATCGGCCGCGCTTGCGATGCTGGAACCCTGGCTGGTGGCGTCATGACCGACCTGACCATCACCGTGAATGGTGAGTCCCGCCGAGTGCGCGGTCCCGCCACACTCCTCGATCTCCTGGCCCAACTGGACCTCGACGCGCGTACCGTCGTCGTGGAGCTCAATCGCGAGATCGTCCGCAGACCCCGCCTCGGGCAAACCTCGCTCGCCCCGGGTGATCAGGTGGAGCTGGTCCATTTCGTGGGCGGGGGCTGACGAGTCTTCTTGTTATCTTTCGCCTCATGACCGACACCATGCAGGCGCCGGCGCAGGCCGGTGACGCCGCCCTCTCCATCGGAGGGAAGACGTTCCGGTCCCGCCTGATGGTCGGGACGGGGAAGTACCTCGACAACACCGAGATGACCCGGGCCATTGCGGCCAGCGGCGCTGAAATCGTGACCGTGGCGGTGCGCCGGGTCGACCTCGACCGCCGCAAGGAAGAGAGCCTCCTCCACTACCTGAGTCCGGAGCGTTACTTCCTGCTCGCCAACACCGCCGGGTGTTACAGCGCCGACGAAGCCGTCCGCTACGCCCGTCTGGCCCGCGAAGCCGGGTTCAACGATTTCGTGAAGCTCGAGGTCATCGGCGACCGAGAGACGTTGCTGCCGGACACGCAGGGGCTGCTGGATGCGACCGCTCGACTGGTGCGGGAGGGGTTCACCGTCCTGGCCTACACCAACGACGATCTCGTCACCGCCCTGAGACTCGAGGACGCGGGCTGCGCGGCGGTGATGCCGCTCGCCTCGCCGATCGGCAGCGGACTCGGACTGCTCAATCCGATGAGCATCCGGACGATCAAACGGCGACTCACCGTGCCGGTCATCGTGGATGCGGGCGTGGGCACCGCATCCGACGCGTGCATCACCATGGAGCAGGGAGTCGACGGCATCCTCATGAACACGGCGCTGGCCGAAGCCACCGATCCGGTCGGGATGGCGCGGGCCATGAAGCTGGCCGTGGAGGCGGGACGGATGGCGTACCTGGCGGGCCGGATGCCACGCCGGGAGATCGCGGTGCCGTCCACGCCGGATCGGGGCATGCTCGCGCAGGAATGAAGGCCGATGGTCTGGCGGCACGGCGGGCGGCGTTGAGAATTCTGGGCGATGTCCGAGAGGGTCGCCCTTTCGACGCTGCACTCGATCGCGCAGTCGGGAGCCTGATGGAGGTGGACCGCCGACTCGCGCACGAGATGGCAGCCGGCGTCCTTCGCCGGCAGAGCGCGCTCGATGCACGGCTGGGCCGCCTTGTGCCACGCGGGTGGGAAAGCGTCGCACCCGGGCTGCAGGACGTGTTGCGACTCGGAGCGTTTCAGCTCACCGCGCTCGATCGAGTACCCGCGCACGCGGCGGTGGACACCAGTGTTTCGCTGGCGCGTGGAATGGGAGGCGTTCGCGCCGGCGGCTTCGTCAACGCGGTGCTGCGCCGCCTCGTCCGTCTGCCCGCCGAGCCCCCGACTCCCACCGATGGAGTCGAGACTGCAGCCGACCTGGCCGAGCGCTTCTCTCACCCGCGCTGGCTGGTCGACCGATGGGTCGCACGCTTCGGCACGGACGCCGCTGCGGAGCTCTTGCGCTGGAACAACACCCGGCCTCGGCTTGTGCTGCAGGCTGCCCGCGAAGGACTCGAGGCGCTGGAGCGTCGGTGGCGGGATGCCGGGATCGCCGTCGAGCCGGCGCCGTTCGGCGCCGGCCTCGTGGTGGACAGGTCCCGTCCCAGCGAGTTGCCAGGCTATGCCGAGGGATCGTTCATCGTTCAGGATCCCGCGCAGGCGTTGCTGGCGTGGTTCGCCGACCTTCCACCCGATGTGTGGCTGTACGATGCGTGCGCCGCCCCGGGAGGGAAGACCATCACCCTCGGTCGGAACGTGGCTGGAGTCGTCGCGGGCGATCTCGGCCGACGGATCGAGCGGCTCGCGGCCAATCTCCGGCGCGCGGGAAGCGGCCGGGAGCACGTGGTGGTCGCCGATGCAATGCGGGCACCTGTCAGACCGATGGGCGCCGTGCTGCTGGATGTGCCCTGCCTCGGTACCGGGACTTTCGCCCGCAATCCCGATGCGCGCTGGCGGGTCACACCGGAGGCGCTCGCGGGACTGGTGGACAAGCAGGCTGCGCTGCTGGCCCGGTCGGCCGACGCGGTGGCGCCTGGCGGTCTCCTGATCTATTCCACCTGTTCGCTCGAGCCGGAGGAAAACGAAATCCAGGTGGACCGGTGGCTCGATGCGCACCCCGAGTTCGTGCGGGAAGCAGGCGACACGTTCCCATCAGCGTTGGTATCGCCCAAGGGGGATCTCATGATCGTCCCACAGGTCCACAGAATGGACGGGGCATACGCGGCCCGTCTCCGCCGGGTCCGATGAGATTCCGGCGCCACACGTCCACCGGGGTTTCGCTCCCCTCGCTGGTCCCCTCGCATCGGCTGCTGCGCGACGGAGGGCTCCTCCTGTTGACGTTCGCCGTCGGCTATGCGATCTCGGCTCTCTGGATCTCACCAACGTCCCTGCTGGGGGGCGGCGATCACCCCGTGCCGGGCGTGATCGGCCTGCCGGTATCGGAAGCGCAGACTCGGCTCACGGACCAGGGATTCAGGGCGAGAATCGAGGGAGAACGAAACAGCCCGGCAGCCGCACGGGGGGCCGTGATCTGGCAGGATCCTCCCGCGGGCATGGTACTGACGCCCAACACCGTGGTTCAGCTGGTGGTGAGCTCGGGTCCGGCCCCAGTCACCGTCCCCGATGTGATCGGCCTCGCGCTCTCCTCTGCTGAGCGGATCCTGACCGCTGCGGGGATCAAGATCGGCACCGTGGATACCGTCCGCGCCGGCGGGGAGGTTGGGATCGTCATCGCGACAAGGCCCGGAGCCGGCAATGGCCGTCCACGCGGAGGAAGCGTCGATATCGTGGTGAGCGGCGGCGCTGGAGGAGGCCTTTGAGCGCTCGGATCGCGCCGAGCGTGTTGAGTGCCGACCTCGGGCGGCTTCGCGAGCAGGTCGAGCAGGTGATCGCGGGCGGCGCCGAGTGGATCCACGTGGACGTCATGGACGGGGATTTCGTTCCCAACCTCACGTTCGGCGGGCCGCTGATCCGCGCGCTGCGGCGCATGACCGATCGGCCACTCGATGTGCACCTCATGGTGCGGCACCCGGAGCGGTACATCGCGGAGTACGCCGACGCGGGCGCCAATGTGTTCACGTTCCACCCGGAAGCCACCGTTCACGTGCAACGTCATCTAGCCGCGGTCCGGGAGCGCGGGATGCTCGCCGGTCTCGCCCTCAATCCCTCGACCCCGCTCACGCTCGCCGAGGAGGTCATGAACGACGTGGACCTGCTCCTCGTCATGTCGGTAAATCCCGGGTTCGGCGGTCAGGGCTACCTCCCGGGGTCGAGCGACAAGATCCGGCGGGCCCGCGCCCTTCTCGATCGGCACCGGTCCCGTGCCACCCTCGAGGTGGACGGCGGCATCACCGCCGATACGATCGGCGAGGCCTGGGGGGCCGGCGCGGATACCTTCGTAGCGGGTACGGCCATATTCGGAACGGCCGATCCCGCCAATGCGGTGCGCGAGCTGCTTCGGCGCTGCGCCACGGCAGTGTGAGGCAGCCATGTCGCGACAATGGACTTTCGTCGGAGTGATTCTCCTGGGCCTCGGCGCCGGCGCCGCGGTGCTCACGCGCGTCGGCCGGGAAGTTGCCCCCGTGGCGGTCGGAGCGAACGCCCCGGATTTCCGGGCCATCAACCTCGCGACGGGTGATTCGATCTCGCTCCGGGAGAAGTACAAGGGCAAGGTCACGCTGGTGAACATCTGGGCCACGTGGTGCGTGCCCTGCAAGATCGAGATGCCGGCAATGGAACAGGTGTACCGAGAGCTGGCCCCGCGCGGGTTCGCCATCGCCGCCGTCAGTGTGGACGAGGGACCACCCGAGGACGTGACCCGCTTCGGTCACGACCTCGGGTTGACCTTCGATCTTCTCCAGGACAAGAGCGGCGCGATCCAGCAGATCTATCAGACCACGGGCGTCCCTGAGAGCTTTCTCCTCAACCGGCAGGGAATCATCGTCAAGCGCGTGATCGGCGCGCACGACTGGAACTCCGACGTGAACCGCGCACTGGTCCAGCGCCTGCTCGACGAGCCGGGCACGTAGGGTGAGCATCCGGAGCGCCTTCACGGCGAATCTCCCGGTCAAGATCACGTCGGTCGTGCTCTCGGTCTTCCTCTGGTTCCTCGCGGCCGGCGAGGAAAACGCCACGACCCTCCTTCCGGTGGATGTCGCCATCCGGGCGCCGGCCGGGAGAAGCATCGTCGGCACACCGGGACCGTTGCACGCACTCGTGGTCGGCCCCCGTCGAGAAGTGCTCAAGCTCTCCGCGTCGCCCCTGCGCTTGAGTCGCGCTCTCCCCGATACCACGGTCTCCGACGAAGTGCGGCTCGATCTCGACGCGGGCGATCTGGATGTTCCGCAGGGCGTCGGCGTTCACGTCCAGGATGTCCAGCCTCGCTCTCTCGTCGTCTCGCTCGACTCCACCTTTCAACGAATCGTGCCGGTCCGCGCCGTCGTCCGGCTCCTCCCGGAGACGGGCTTTGCGCTCGGCACGATCTCCGTCATCCCGGGGACCGTTCGTCTGCTGGGGTCGCGGGCTCGAGTCGATGCCATCGATTCGGTCCGCACCGAGCCACTGGAGATCGCCGAGGCAAAGGGGACCGTCGAGAACGTGCTGAGGCTCGATACCTCGGGGTTCGGCACCGTGCGCGCCATCCCGGAAGAAGTCGGCGTTCAGGTCACCGTGGGAGCAGTGGGATCGAGAACCATCAGCGGGGTGCCGATCCGGCTTTCCAGCACAAATGCCGGGGCGCTGAAGCCCGACCGCCCGACCGTGCGTCTCCGTATGAGGGGAGCGTCGGGACGACTCAAGGCGATCACACCCGACAGTCTCGTGGTCGTCGTGGACGGTGACCCTCCTCGACCCGGGCGGGTCCGGCTCAGAGTCATCGCGCCCGCAGGCGTCGTAGGCCGGGCACAGCCCGACAGCGTGGATCTCGTCTCCAGGGGTGCGCGTGGCTGAATGGATTCTCGGGATCGAGACTTCCTGCGACGAGACATCCGCCGCGGTCCTCCACACCGGCAACTCCCGATCCGAGGTTGCCGGGCTCGTCATTCTCTCGCAGGACGTGCACCGGGTATTCGGCGGGGTCGTGCCCGAGCTCGCCAGCCGGGCACACGTGCAGGCGATCGGCTCGGTAGTGGACCGCGCGCTAGCCGACGCGGGCATTGGACTCGAGCGTCTCGACGGTATCACCGTGACCGCGGGACCGGGGCTCGTCGGTGCGCTGCTGGTGGGCGTGATGTACGGCAAGACGCTGGCCTTCAGCCTCGACCGCCCATTTCTCGGCGTGAATCACATGGAGGGGCACCTCTTCGCACCCACGCTCGAGGACCCGGACCTCGCGCCGCCGTTCATCGGTCTCCTGGTCAGCGGGGGCCACACCATGCTTCTCGACGTGCCCGAATGGGGCGAGTACCGGCTTCTGGGCCAGACCCTCGATGATGCCGCCGGCGAGGCCTTCGACAAGGTCTCGAAGCTCCTCGGATTGGGATATCCGGGGGGGCCCGCCATCGAGCGAATCGCGCGAGAGGGAGATCCCCGACGTTACCGCTTTCCCCGGCCGATGCTTCAAGAACTGGGGAACGACGGTCCGGGCCGGTACGCCTTTTCCTTCAGCGGTCTCAAGACCGCGGTGCTGCGGGCGGTGCGGGCAACGCCGCCTGATGAGCTGCCGGTCGCGGACATCGCCCGTGGATTCCAGGACGCCGCGATCGAGGTCCTCGTGGCCAAGACGGCACATGCGGCCGAGGCACTAGGATATTCGACCGTGATGATTGGCGGCGGGGTGGCGTGCAATCGCACATTGGCCGCGGCCATGCGCGATCGGCTGGCGGGAACAGCTCGACTCAGCGTAGCTTCCCCGCGACTCAACACGGACAACGCGGCGATGATTGCCGCAGCGGGAGCATGGCGGCTCGCCCGTGGCGAGCGTAGCGACTGGGATCTCGAGCCACGTGACGATCTCCCGCTTCCCGGTCTGACGGTTTCCTCACCCGCTCGCGGACACGCGTGATGCCCATCTACCCTCTCATCTTCCACCTCGGCCCGCTCGAAGTAACGGGCTATGGGATCATGATGATGGTCGCCTTCCTGATGGGAGGCTGGCTCATCGCGCTGGAATTGCGGCGACGCTCGCTGGCGGAGGACTATGCGGCCGATATGGTGGCGGCCGCGGTGGTCGGGGGGATCATCGGTGCGAAGTTGTGGTATGTCGCGCTGACGAAGGACCCCGGTGCGCTCTTTTCGCGCGGCGGACTGGTCTGGTACGGCGGCTTCGTGGGCGGCACGATCGCCGTGATCGTCAACGGATGGCGTCTGCGGGTGCCGTTGCGGTGGACCATGCAGCTCACCGCCCCGGCACTGGCCGCGGCGTACGCGCTGGGCCGCGTGGGATGCTTCCTGGTCAACGACGATTATGGCCGGCCCACCAGCCTTCCCTGGGGAGTGAAGTTCCCCCGGGGCCTTCCTCCATCAACCGCCGGAAATCTGGAACATCTCTTCGGGGTCGCCGTCCCTGCCGGCACTGATCCGTCAACGGTGCTCGCGGTCCATCCGACCCAGCTCTACGAGGTCGCGGCAATGCTCGTGGCCTTCGCCATCCTCTGGCGGCTACGTCTCAAGAATCGGCCGGTCGGCTGGCTATTCGGGGTGTACCTGGTCTTCGCAGGGGTCGAGCGATTCCTCGTCGAAATTCTGCGAGCCAAGGACGACCGGTTTCTGGGCGCCTTTACGCTGGCTCAGCTGACCTCGGTCTTCCTCGTCGTGATCGGAGCTTCCTTGATGGTGATGTGGCGGGAGGGATCGAGTCCGGAGCCGGGCGCGTATCTTTCGCATGGTAAGTCCGCTCCAGTGACCAAGAAGTAAACGATTACGTAAAACCTGTCACGCCAATGAGTTACCTATCATCGTTCGTTAACCGTCTTGTCATTTGACGGTTTCGGCCCCAAAGATCGACACGAGAGAACGCCGCAAGTCCTTCTTCCACAACGACTTGACCACACGCCTGACTTGGCATTGCACTTGCTTCTAAGTCGGTCGGGAGGCCGACGGCCTCGATCACATGTGGTAGGTCGAAGAAGGGTGGAGCGGGCACTTCGGCTCGTCTCCGTAGACTCAGGGGGCGATCTACCACAGCTAATTCGAACGGCCCGCCGAAATCTGGCGGGCCGTTTGAGTTTCCATCCCATGGCGGATCAATAGGGCGGCAGCTCCTCGCTGGAGACCAGCAGCCCATCGGCATCAGCATAGAGCCAGTGACCCGACATGAACGTCACTCCGGCGAACGTTACGGGCCTCCCCGATTCACCCGCTCCGGACTTGGCACTCCTCATCGGTATTGCTGCGACGGCCTTCACCCCGACATCTGTCCCGGCAATCTCAGCCACATCTCTGATGCAGCCGTGAACCACGATACCGGCCCACCCGTGATCCCGGGCGAGCGCCGCGAGGTTCCCCCCGACGAGCGCGGTCCGCAGTGATCCCCCACCATCCACCACCAGGACTCTTCCCCTGCCTTCGCGCTCGAGCGCCTGTCGAACGAGCGCATTGTCCTCGAAGACCTGAACCGTTTCTATCGGGCCGGCGAACGCAGTGACGCCGCCCCAGTCTCGAAGGAGTGGTGCCGCCACCCGCACACGGTCAGGGAAGGCGTCGCAGAGATCCGCCGTCGCTCGTGCCGGGGTCACCGCCGCGAGCTTGACGCAGGGATGTCGGTTGAGGGCGGGCGAATGGACTCGGGCACGCGACGGGCCGCTGCGGGCCGGCGAGGCTCGAGAACGAAGGTCCAGACGAGGGCCGCCACCGCGAGGACGAGCAGGAGCCCCTGAGCCGCGAGAGACTCGACCGTAGGATAGATCCCGAGCGCAGGAATGCGCGGCGCCCACGGAGCCACCGTCGTACTGATCGTCCCGCCTTCCTGGAGCTCGGCGATGCCCGTCCCCGCGAAGACGAAAGCCATGTAGTACAGGAACGCGCTCGTCACCGCGAAGAACGGCTTGAGCGGGAGACGAACACCGAACCGGTCGATCGCGAGATACACAACGACCAGCAGCAGGGCACCCACCGCCATGCCGCCCGCGACGGGCATCGCGCCGGACGCGGTCGCGGCGACGAAGAGTGCCTTGTAGAAGAGGACCGTCTCGAAGCCCTCGCGATACACGGCCAGGAAGGCCGCGGACGCGAGCGCGAGCGTGGACCCGCCACCCAGCGCGTCGGCCACCTTGCTCTTCACGAAGTGGTTCCACCTCACGACTTCCATCTTGGAGAGGAGCCAATAGCTCACGTAGAAGAGAACGCCGGTGGCCAGCAGCACCGTCGCGCCCTCGAGCGCCTCGCGCTTGGCCGGACTCAGGATGAAGACCGTCTCCAGCGCGAGCGCGGTGATGAGGCTCGCCACCACGGCCGCGCCGACGCCAAAGTTGATCTCCCGCTTGCGGTCGGCCGCGCCCATTCGGGTCAGGAAGGTCATGAGCGCGCCCACGATCAGGATGGCCTCGAGCCCTTCGCGCAGCATGATGATCAGCGACTGCACGAAGAGGCCCACCGGGGAGAGGTCGTCGCCCAACGTGCGCTCAGCCTTCTCGAGCGCAACCGCGAGCCGGCTCTCCACGGGGCCGAGCTGGGCCGGGGTCGCTGAGCCGGAGCCCGCCAGGGTACGGAGCGCGGCAAACGCACTCTCGACCTCACTAGCAACCGCCGGGTCCTTCGCCCGAACGGTCCGCTCCACTTCCTCGAACGTCATGTACGCGTCGAGGGCACGGGTCGACGCCATGGGATCACCCGTTCGCGCCATGCCGACGGCCGAGTCCACCTGGGACCGGACCCGGCGGAAGACACGCGCCGTGGCCGCGGCGCCCGTATCGCCCCTGAACGCGCGGACGGCCGCTACGCGACCGAGTGCGGCGCGGGTGGGCTCCGCCGTAAGGCCGAGCGACGAGAGGATCGCCTGGTCGCTCATCCTGCCGGTGTTGGCGAACGCTCGCAGCGCCGGAGGGACCTCGCCTGAAGGAGCCGGCAGACGAAGGAGGCTCGCATAGAGCGCGACGGACCACCGGTCTTCGGCGGGCAGGCGGTTTTCGAACGCCGGCATTGCCGTTCCCACCGTGCCGACGCTGATGCGGCGGTAGTAGTCGAGGGGTGTCTGCTCGCGGAGCGCGTGCCATTCCGCCAGGTTCGGCGGCGCGGGATCGAGACCCTTTGCCAGCGGGCCGTCGCCACGCCCGACGTCGCCGTGACAGCCGGCGCACTCGGCCCGATAGATCTTTTCACCTCTGGCGAGCGACGGCGCCGAGGCAGGCGGCTGATCGAGGGCGACCCCGAATCGGGTCGAGAGGTCGCTGGACAGTGCTCGAACCCTGGCATCTACGGTATCGGGCGCCGACGTGGCGGCAACCAGGGCAATGAGGGAATCCACGCGAGAGGCGAACACGGCCGCGCCATCGCCCAGTCCGATGGCCGAGGTGCGGGCCTCCTTGAGGAACAGTGCCGCTTCGGCCACCTCCTGCGGAGCCACAACCCTTCCGCCGGAGACCCCAAGTCGGTACTCCTGGGCAGCCAGCTGGGTGGTGGCGGCGATGCGTCTGACTCGGGCGGACAGGTCGCCGGCCGAGTCACCGGGAGGAGGGGCGAAAGTCAGGAGGGAAGCGACCAAAGGCATGGCCGCGCCGATGAGAAGCATTTTCAAACGATTCCGCTGATCATCTGGCCAAACTAGAGTATCAAAGTCGGAATTGGAAGAGGGAACCTACGGAGGTCAGGCGGGATGGAGGACCGCGACGGCGCCGGCGGTGCTGTCCGAGTGAGACAGGGAGATCTCGATCCGGATGCCTCCTGCTTCCGAAGCCAGGCGGGCGGCACGCCCATGCAGAGCAATGGCAGGGCGCCCGTCGCCATCCCGGGTGACCTCGATCTCACGCCAGCCGACGCCGCGCGCGCCAGGCAGCGATTGGAGCGCCTTGTAGACCGCCTCCTTGGCGGCGATCCTGGCGGCGGCGTGGCCTGTCGGGTCTGGCCTCGTGGCGAGGTAGGCCCGCTCGGCGTCCGTGAAAAAACGCGCGAGCGCCTGATCGCCTTTCGACGCGAAGAGCCGGATGACCCGTGCGCGATCGACCAGGTCGATTCCAACGCCGATGACGGTCAAAAGCGATTCCACCAGAACTGTGCGAGACCCATGAGCGCCGGCGGAACCGGAAGGTAGCCCCCCAGCACTAGTCCGACGTATCCGACAGCGGCGACGACAATCGTGGAGACGAGCCACACGGGCCACATCGGTCTCCGCCAGCCTCTCACTCGCTCCGCTTCACTCCGCCAGTGCTGCTCTTCGAAATTGGCGACAGTCAGTAGCGCCATCCATGCCGATTCCAGCCGGCGGGCCGCCGCCTCGAGCGCGTTCCGCCACTCATCGAGCCGGTCGCCTGGCCGCGTCCCGCTCGAGGTGTGCACCGTTTCCTCGAGCGCGTCGAGAGCCGCGACGAACGGCGCTCCGCCACTTCCGAGTCTCGCGGCAGTGGCCCGGACATCGATCGGTGTGAGCAACATCGCGCGCAGGCGGCGGGCGGGAAACCGCGATTCGCCGGCAGCCTGGCGAAGACGCGCGTTCGCCGCTTCACCGATGCGAGCCGCCGCCGTGCCAACGGCGTGCTCCCATAGCCGCATCCATTCGACCCTCCCGAGGGAGGCCATGACGCCGTCACGGTCCCCGGCGGCGGCAAAGCCTCGTCCAGCGCCCGCGAGATCGAAGATGCCGGTGACGAGCTCGAGCCGGATGTCGTCGTAGCTGACACCGAGCGGGCTCCGCGGGCCCGGCAGTGGAGGATCGGTGAGGCCGCCCAGCGACGGGCCCAGCTCCGGCACCGTCCACGAGTCGGTCAGCAGAGAATCGCCTCGATGACCCGATCGGTATCGCGGAGGTTCTCGAACACCGCGTGGGGGGCGCACGCGGCGAGATCCGCCACCGAATACGAGCCCGTCGCCACCGCGACGGCGCGCGCGTCGATGCACGAACCGCAGGTGATATCCGCCGGCGTATCGCCGATGATGACGACGTCCGCTCCAGAGGGCTCGCGTCCGAACAACGGAGCCGCTCGACGGGTGGCGATGGGAGGGAGATCGGGACGGTGGCCGGCATCGGATCCGTACGCGCCCACCCGGAAACGCGCCGGGTCGATGCCGCCCGACCGGAGCTTGAGCGCCGCTCCTTCCTCGAGGTTTCCGGTGAGCAGACCCAGGACCACGGCAGGATCGTCCTCGAGCCGGTCGAGCAGCTCGGGGATACCCGGCATGATGGTCGTCTTCGATCGCGGCTGCTCCAGCTCGCGAGCCAGGTGGCCCACGTAGCGCTGGCAGAGAGCTCGGACGCGTGCGGAGTCCCTCGCCTCACGCTGCCCTACCATCTCCAGCATCTCGGCGACGATCTGCAGGTCGGTCTTCCCGTCGAACCGGATCTGCGTCATCGGTCCGACATCCGGGACTTCCTCGCTGAGCGCCGCAAGAATGGCCCGGCGCCCTGCCCCGGCGGTGAGAAGAATCGTCCCGTCGATGTCGAAGAGAACCAGCTTCCGCTTCACCGCTGCTCCATGCGACGCACCGCCACGAGCCGATCGCGGAGCGGCGCCGCCCGGGTACCAGGACTCCACGGTTCGGCGACGACGCCACCGACGGAAACCGCGGAATGGACCAGACCGTCCTCGCCCGATGCGAACGCGACGTGGGTGATGCTGGACGTCGTCTCGCCACGGAAGAACAGCAGGTCGCCAGACCGGACGGGTGTACCCGAGGACACCTCGATCCCGCACGCCACCTGTTGCGAAGAGTCGCGAGGCAGGGGCACGCCGCGCGCCGCGAACGTGGTCTGCACCAGTCCGGAGCAGTCCACGCCCCAAGGCGTGACGCCGCCCCACTCGTATGGCGCTCCCAGGAAGTTCTCCAGCGCCCATCGCTCGGGTGGCGTCGCCTGCGCGGCCTCGGCGGCGCTGGCGCCGGTTGGAATCGCGCCGTCCATCAGGCGTCCCTCACGCCCATCGGGCAGACGGATGCGACCATCGGCGACGGCCACTCTCGCCCGCAGGGGAATGCGAACGCGAAGTCCACCGAGGTCGATCACCGCGCCGAGGCTCCAGCCGGACCCCTCCGAGCGCCAGCGAGCGGCTTCATCGTCCGCGGCCTCGTAGAGGTAGCCGACGTGGGTCCAGCCCTCATAGCCATCCACGGCTGAGCGGATCCGGCGCCAGTCGCCTTCGCGCTCGAGCACGGCGGCCGTCTCACCGAGGACGAGCTGGCTCACCTGCTCGGCGCGCAGGCTGGGCGCCGCGAGGAGCGGAACGATGGTGGATCGGGCGATGGCGGCGGGGTGCATCAGATACCCGACGGGGTCTCCGTCGGGGCCTTGGCGGCGCACTCGCGGCACAGCGTGACGCCGCGGAACGTGCAGATGAGACAGATGAACGTGCCGCACCGGGCGCAGGGGTAGCCCTCGGAGGCGCGCTCCTCGCGGCCACAGGCCCGGCAGGCCATGGCGTCGTGCTCGCGATTCTCCGTCATGCCGGTCTCACGCCGAGAGGTTGTAGCGCTTGATCTTGTTGATGAGCGTCGCGCGCGAGATGCCGAGCTCGATCGCCGCGCGGGTCCGGTTGCCGGTGTGGTGCTTGAGGGTCCGCTCGATGTGCTGTCGCTCGAGATCCTCGAGGCTGAGCGGCGTGTGCCGTCGGTCACCGATCCCCGGTCTGGCGCGGAACTCGCCGGGCAGATGCTCGACGCTCACCGCCGCCGCCCCGCGACCGAGGATGAGCGCGCGCTCGAGCACGTTGCGCATCTCGCGGACGTTCCCGGGCCAGGCATAGGCCAGGAGTCGCTCCAGCACCTCGCTCGAGAGCGTGGCCGGCCCGTCGGGAAGCTCGGCGCGGAGATCGCTCATGAGGCGGGTGATCAGCGAGAGCCGGTCTTCGCGCGATCGGTCGCGCACGGCCGGCAGCATGAGCGGCATCACGCTGAGCCGATAATACAGGTCCTCGCGAAAGCGCCCGCTCTCCACTTCGACCTGCAGCTCCTTGTTCGTGGCCGCCACCAGCCGCACGTCCACGGTGATCTCGCGGGTGCCGCCGAGCCGGCGGAAGGTCTTCGTCTCGAGCACCTTCAGCAGCTTGGGTTGGAGCTCCGGGGCGAGGTCGCCGATTTCGTCGAGGAAGATCGTGCCGTGGTCGGCGATCTCGAACAGACCCTGCTTACGGTCCTTCGCGTCGGTGAACGCGCCCTTCTCGTGGCCGAACAGCTCCGAGTCGAGGAAGGTGGCATTGAGGCCGGCGCAGTTGACCTCGACGAATGGCGCCTTCGACCTGGGGCTCAGGTCGTGGATCATCCGCGCGACCCAGCCCTTCCCCGTTCCGCTCTCGCCGGTGAGGAGCACGGTCGTCCGCTCGCTCTGCGCCAGGAGCGCGACCTGATGAGCGAAGTCCTGCATCCCGGACGACGTGCCGAGCGAGTCGAGTCCATGATCGGGCGCGCTCTGGATCAGCAGCGCCTCGTTGACCCGGCGGAGCCTCGCCTTGTCCGCGACACGTGCTGTGGCCGCGGCCAGATGCTCCATGTCCACCGGCTTGGTGAGGAAATTCTCGGCGCCGAGCTGCATGGCGCGCACGGCGATCGCGACGTCGGCCTCACCCGTCAGCAGAATGACCGCGGCGTCCCGCTGCCGGAGGTGCTCCAGAACCTCAAGCCCGTCCATGCCCGGAAGGCGGAGGTCCACCACGACCACTTCGGGGCGGAGGCGATCGAAGGTGGCTAGCCCTGCTTCCCCGCTCAGCTCGCGGGTCACCTCATAGCCGAGGCGCTCGAAATAATTTCCGATACTGCGCAAAACGTCGACATCGTCGTCGATCAGCAGAACCGATGCGGGCATCAATTGGACCTAAGGCAGAAGGCAGCAGGTTCGGCCAGGGGGACCACCCACCAGAA
>DATBSO010000093.1:0-1517 GCA_036559745.1 Gemmatimonadales bacterium
TGCGCGGCCCAAGCGGGCCAGTCGCCGGCATTGATCATACGAATGGCGGCGTCGAACATCCCTCGAAGCGCCGCCTGATCCTGCGCGGTGAAGGGGGCATCGGTGAGAGCTGGCATGTGATCTTCCTTGTTGGGGGCAACAAACTGCTGGAGCCGGTGCGGTCCCTCAGTTCAGAACGCACTCGACATCATCGTGGTCACCACAATCAGAGGGCACATCAGTGCCGGCGTGGCAGGATCCACGCTCCTATCTCCTATTGTCGGCTCTCCGGGTCCTCCTATTGTCGGCTCTCCGGGTCGAAATTCTCGACAACCCACACATCGGGCTCGGTATGACTCACCGTGCACACGAGGCGCCGAGCATCTCGCGAAAGGGCGGTTTGCCAGAAGGAACACGGCTGGGGAAGAATTGCCAGCTGGCTCGCCGGTCCGCCCTCGGCGCGCACCCGGGAGAGCGCTGCGCCCTCGGACAGGAAGTAGATCCAGCCGTCGGTGGTCCAGAGGAGCGGGGTCAGGAAGTGCTTGAAGATGCCGTAGCGCTTCCACGGGCGGCCGGAGCGCTCCACCGCCCACAGGTCCCGGCGGAACGGTGCATAGGTGTACGTGTTGACCAGGATGAGTCGCCCATCGGGTGAAGGCACGGTGAGGTGATAACTGACGACCTCCGGCGACGCCGTCAGGGTGTCGACTTGCCCAGTCGCGACATTGTGGATGGCATAGTGCTCCCCAAGGTCGAGGGGGAACACGACCTCGCGACCACTTGGCATCCAGGCAATGACGCCCAGCGGCGCGAGACCATCGCGCGAAACCCGGCGCACCTGTCCGGTCGCCACGTCAGCCACGAGAATTCCGCGAGATTGCGCGTCTCGCCCTGCAAAGACGATCTCGCGGCCGCTGGGGGACCACCGCGGCGACCATTCGTCTCCAGGCGAGATGACCAGCGGGCGCGGCTCGTACCGCTCGAACGAGGTGACGTACAGGTTGCCGGCGCCACCATCGTTGCGGGCGAAGGCCACCCACTTGCCGTCCAACGAGATGTCGGGAGTGCCATAGATACTGGTGCCAGTCGAAAGCTCGCGCGCCTGCACCGTCGGATGCGACGGCGAACCGTCGAAGGTCATCGTCCACAGTTTCTGCTGCGGTGGGGCCTTGGTGTAGGCGAGTTGCAGCCCGTCAGCGGAGAGCGAGAACTCCTGCACATAGGCGCCCCCCAACATTACGCGAGGCTCGCCCTTCGGCTCGCCGTTCAGGGTCGCGATCCGAAGCCTCATCAGGTCCCCGGCCGCGGAGATGTTGGCGCCGTTCCCCAGGTCGCGCAGATAGTAGATCGCGTCGCCCGTGGTATTCCATCCCAACGAGCCCAAACGCGGCACATTCTCGACCACCTGACGGGTTTGTGAACCGTCGGTCCTGCAGAGTCCCAGAACGGTGACGCTTCCCTTGACGCCACTGAAGGCGAGCCAACGGTCATCGGGGGAGACGGCCAGCGAGTACACTGAGGTCGCTACCGGTTGAACC
>DATBSO010000094.1:0-10565 GCA_036559745.1 Gemmatimonadales bacterium
GCTTCGCATCCCCGGCGCCTGACCGACCCAGGAGAATTTCATGCGCACATCAGGACGGAGTCTTCTCACGCTGGCTGTTGTGGCGGGCGTGATCGGGGTCGTGGGGTGCAAGAAGCCGGCACCGCCGCCCCAGGACGAGAGTGCCACGGCCGCTCCCGCGCCTCCCGCTCCCAAGGAGTTCAGCGTCAGCAGCATCGATCTCGGAAAGGGCATCGGCTCGGACAAGCACGTCACCACCCCGACGACGACATTCGCTCCCGGCGATACGATCTACGTCTCAGTGGCCACCGACGGCGCGGCACCGAGCAAGACCATTTCGGCCAAGTGGACGTTCCAAAGCGGGCAAACGGTGAAGGAGGGCAGCGAGACGATCGCGCCGACCGGGCCCGCGGCGACCGAGTTCCACATCGACAAAAAGAGCGGGTGGCCCGTTGGGAAATACAAGGTCGAGATTCTGGTGGATGGAAGCTCGGCGGGAACCAAGGATTTCGAAGTCAAGAAATAGCGTCGTGACGCTATGGAACGACAGCCCCCGGATTCGATTCCGGGGGCTGTTCGTTTTCTCGAACCTGTCAGGTTTCTGACGGCACACTAACTGCACAATTGGGGGTTGGAAATGTCTAACTCGCAACGATTCTTGCATTTACCCCTCTCCCCCCCTGGAGTGGTACTGCGTTATGCGAGAGATCGAACTCGGAAGTCTGTCGCTGGTCTACCGATGCCGACGGGCTCTGCACGGCTCTGCCGTGCTCGCCGCGGCATTGCTCACCCCCCTCGGAATCGCGTCTGCCCAGGATCCTGATGCCGTCCGCGGCGCGGTAGGGGAGGCGGCACTGTTCGAGGAAGTCCCCAGCGTCACCGCCGCCTCCAAGTACGAGCAGGATCCCCGCGAAGCGCCGGCTTCCATCAGCGTCATCACCCACGACGACATCCAGCGCTACGGCTACCGCACCCTCGCGGAAGCGTTGAACAGCGTCCGCGGATTCTTCACCAGCTACGACCGCAACTACACCTACGTCGCCGTGCGAGGCTTCACCCTCCCCGGCGATTACAACACCCGCATCCTGCTCCTCGTGGACGGACACCGGCTGAACGACAACATCGCCGACGCCGCCTACTTCGGCACTGAATCGGCCATCGACCTGAGCGCGGTGGACCGGGTGGAGATCATCCGCGGCGCCGCCTCCTCGCTGTACGGCACCAACGCGTTCTACGCCGTCGTCAATCTCATCACCCGCAGCGGTCGCTCGCTTCAGGGCGGTGAGGTTCGCGCCGACGCGGGAACGTTCGGATCGTATCGCGCCCGCGGCCTCTATGGCCGGCGCGCGCCGAGCGGCGTGGAGTATGTCCTGGGGGGCGGGTTCTACCGGACGAACGGGCCCAACCTGTACTTCCCGGAGTTCGATTCTCCCGCAACCAACGGCGGCATCGCAGCGGGCCTCGACGGCGATCGCACGGCCGACGCATTCGGGAAAATCACTTATCAGGGTTGGAGCCTCGAGGCGGGGCTTCAGGGCCGCCGCAAAGAAGTGCCGACCGCCTCGTACGAGACGACCTTCGACGACCCGCGGCTCACCACGCGCGATGGACACACCTTCGCAGTCGCGAAGTACGATCACCCCTTCGCCGACCTGTCACGGGTCAATTTCTCGCTCGCCTTCGATCGGCATCGGTACACGGGCACCTACCCGTACGACGGGGTGCTCCAGCGCGACCTGCAGAGCGGCGACTGGTGGACACTCGATGCGCAATACGTCCGGCCGATCGGGCAGCGGCACAAGCTCGTCTTCGGAGGCGAGTACCGTCTCAACACGAGGCAGGACCAGCAGCTCTACGATGAGGAGCCATTCTACAGCTATCTGGACGACCGTCGGGACAGCCACGTCTGGGCGCTGTTCCTCCAGGACGAGTTCCGTCTGGCTCGCTCGCTCCTCTTGAACGCCGGCGTTCGCCACGACTCGTACGAGACGTTCGGCGGCACCACCAACCCGCGTGCCGCCCTGATCTGGACCGTCGACCAGGCGACGACGCTCAAGGCGCTCTATGGCCGGGCGTTCCGCGCCCCGAACCTCTACGAGCTTTACGCGCAGGATGGCGGCCTCACCCAGAAGCCGAGTCCAAGCCTGCGGCCGGAGACTATTGCCAGCTACGAGCTGGTGGCCGAGCGGCAGTTGTCACGCGCACTGCGCGGGAGCGTCTCGGTCTATCATTTCGACGCCGAGCGTCTGATCGGCCTGACGACCGATCCGGCCGACAGCCTCCTCGTCTTCGGAAACCTGAGCCGGGTCCGCTCCACGGGCGTGGAAGTCGAAACCGAAGGCACGTTCGGCTCGGTCACCGCGCGGGCAAGCTATGCGCTCCAGCGCGTTCGCGATGTCGCGATGGACCTCGCGCCCGTCAACTCACCGACTCATGTGGGACGGTTCGGCCTCTCAGTTCCATTCCTGAGCGATCGCGCCCGTCTGAGCGGCGAAGCGCGCTTCCTGAGCGAGCGCCGCACGGTCGCCGATGACCGCGTCCCTGCCTACGGCATCGTCAATCTCACGCTGCTCGCCCAACCAGTCCGCAATGGACTCGAGGTCATGGCCAGCATCTACAATCTCTTCGATCACAGCTTTGCCGATCCCGGAGGAGAGGAACTGGTGCAGGATCGCGTCGTGCAGGATGGACGAGTCGTACGAGCTGGCGCGCGGTATCAGTTCTGAGCCCGCTCATGCGTCCCGTCGCCCGGGTCCTCGCGGTCCTGCCGCTTGGCCTCTTCTCCGTCGCCCAGGCGCCGTCGCCTCCGCCGCAGCGGGGGGCGCAGATCGTCGTGGTCGTGAGCCAGGACGCTCCGCCGTACAAGGCGGCGCTCTCGAGCTTTCAGCGCACCCTCAGCGCCGGCAAGTCGGTTGACCTGAAAGTCGTGCAGCTCGAGGGCGATTCGGCCCGGGCCTCGCAGCTCATGGGGACGTCCACCAAGGCCAACCTCGTCCTGACGCTCGGCACGCTGGCGACGCGGGAAACGCTCCGCCGCTATCGTGGCGTGCCGACGGTCGCGGGGATGATCCTCTCGCCGGACGAGCTGCAGGGCGCCGCCAATGCGACCGGTGTCTTTCTCCAGTTTCCTGTCGAGACGGAGCTCGAGTGGCTGTCCCGCATTGCTCCCTCGATTCACCGCATCGGCATCATCTACCACTCCGAGGAATCCAAGGCGAGGGTCGTGCAGGCGGAGAAGCTGGCATCCGGGGCGAATCTGAACATTCAGGCATATCAGATCGACCGGCCGCAGGAGCTGCCCGATGCGCTCGAGAACCTCGCGGACCGCGCCGACGCGCTCTGGGGCGTGACCGACCCGATGGTCTTCAATCCCGAGACGGCCAAGTCCCTCCTCCTCTTTTCGTTCCGCCATCAGATCCCGTTGATCGGGCACTCGACGCCCTGGGTCAAGGCCGGCGCACTGTACGCGCTCGACCGCGACTACACCGACATCGGGGTGCAGTGCGCCGAGATGGCCGGCAAGATTCTCGCTGGCCAATCGGCGAGCTCGCTGCCGCCGGTCCCACCGCGCAAGGTCCGCTATACGCTCAACCGGAAGACCGCCGAGCAGATGAAGCTGGATCTGCCCGATCGGGCCTTCCGCGATGCCGCGGAAGTGGTGGAGTAGCCGATGCCGCTCCCGCGCCTGAGTCTCGCCAGCAAGCTGCGCCTCCTCACGACGGGCTCCGTCGTCGCGACGACCCTCGTCGTGCTCGGCGTTGCCGTGACGCGGGCGATCAGCGACAGCGCCGAGCGCTTGAGCCGGAAGGGCGAGACGCTCGCCCACATGGTGGCGCAGAGCAGCGAGTTCGCCCTCTACACGCAGAACGCCGACGGCTTACGGCAGATCTCGCAGAGCCTCCGGGCGGACTCCGAGGTCGCCTACGTCCGCTTCCTCGGGTCCGACGGTCGGGAGATCTACGGCGAGGCGCTGCTCCCGGGTGTCGAGCTCCCGAAGGGCGTCGTCCCGAGCCTGGCGTCGGATGGCTCCAAGCGCGCTCCGCGAGTGCGTCACACGGCGTCGATGGGCGGCCCGCGTGTCCTGGAGATGGTGGCGCCCGTCGGTGGCGCGTCGTCGGCGGGCAGTGCGATGCTCTCGGGCGACGTCATGGGCGAGAGTGCGCCGAGCCGCGCGGTCGGCAGTGTTCAGATCGGCCTGAGCGAGGAGCTGACGCGGCGCGAGCTGCGCGGATTCCTGAGCGACGCCGTCCTGTCCGCGCTCGTCGTCATCCTGCTCGGCGTCCTGTTCGCCAATCTTCTCATCCGCCGGATCTTCGCCCCGATCGGCACACTGGTCACCGCCACCCAGGCGGTCGCGCGGGGCCAGCTCGAGGTGAAGATCGAGCCCGGCGGTCGAGACGAGATCGGCGTGCTGGCCACGTCCTTCCGCAGCATGGTCGAGCGCCTCCGCGCGTATCGGGTCCAGGTGGAGGACTACCAGCGCGGACTCGAGAAGAAGGTCGAGGAGCGCACGCACCAGCTGGAGGCGACGACGCGTGAGGCGCGGGAGCTGGCGGCGCAGGCCGAGGAGGCGAGCCGGGCCAAGTCCCAATTCCTCGCCAACATGAGCCACGAGATCCGGACACCGATGAACGGCGTCGTCGGTATGACCCAGTTGCTGCTCAAGACCTCGCTCACGCCGCAACAGCATCGCTACGCGGATACGGTGCGCACGTCGGCGGAATCCCTGCTCAACGTCATCAACGACATTCTCGACTTCTCCAAGGTCGAGGCCGGACGTCTGGAGCTCGAGGAGCTCGACTTCGGCCTGCGGGAGTGCGCCGAGAGCGTCTGCGACCTGCTGGCGCAGCGGGCCCACGACAAGGGAGTGGAGCTGGTCACGGTCGTGGACGACAAGGTGCCCGATGCGCTCGTGGGCGACGCGGGCCGTCTCCGGCAGGTCCTGATGAACCTGATCGGCAATGCCATCAAATTCACTGAAGCAGGCGAGGTGGCCGTCCGGGTCGACCTCGAGGAGATCACGACCGAGCGCGCACGGCTCTGCTTCGAGGTGCGTGATACCGGCATCGGGATCGCGCCCGAGGCGCTACCCAGACTGTTCCAGGCGTTCGTGCAAGCCGATGGCTCGACCACGCGCAAATACGGTGGCACCGGTCTCGGACTCGCCATCTCGAGACAGATCGTCGGGCTCATGGGCGGCGAGATGAGCGCGCAGAGCACCGTGGGCAGCGGCTCCTCGTTCCGGTTCACGGCCTGCTTCACGCGGCGCGACGAGTCGGCGGTCCAGCGCGGCGCACGCCGGCTCGAGCTGTCCGGTCGGCGCATCCTGGTGGTCGACGACAACGCCACCAACCGTGAGGTGCTCGCGCGGTCGCTTCAGGGATGCGGGATGGCCGTCACCTGCTCGGCGGACGGGGCGACGGCCCTGCGGCTGGCGCTGGACGCGGCGGCGCGCCACACCCCGTACGAGCTGGCGGTGCTCGACATGATGATGCCGGGCATGGACGGCCTCCAGCTCGCGCGCGCCATTCGCGGCTCGCCGGAGCTGCCCGCAATGGGGCTGCTCCTGCTGACGTCGGTGGGGGGCCAGGGCGAGCCCGCCGAAGCCCGCCGCGCGGGCGTGGATGCCTATCTGACGAAGCCGGTTCGTCCCACCCAGCTTCTCGACTGCCTGGCCGGCATGCTGGTGCGCTCGACGCCCGCCGTGCCGGAGGCGCCGGGGCGCCCCGACTCGTCGAGCGGCGTCACGCCCGGAGCCCGGGCCCTGGTGGTCGACGACAACGTCGTGAATCGCGCGGTCATCGTCGGGATGCTCGAGTCCTGCGCCTGCGCCGCGACCGAGGCGGCGAATGGTCGCGAGGCGGTCATGCACGCGATGTCATCGGAGTTCGACGTCGTCTTCATGGATTGCCAGATGCCGATCATGGACGGCTTCGAGGCCACCGGGGAAATCCGCCGGCGGGAAGCCACCGACGGCCGACGCCGGGTTCCCATCGTCGCGCTGACCGCTTCCGCATTGAAGGGCGAGCGGGAGCGGTGTCTCGCGGCGGGCATGGACGACTATCTCTCCAAGCCGGTTCGTCAGGCGGAGCTGGAGGGAATGGTGAGTCGGTGGGCCTCCGCCGGCGTGCGTGCGAGTGGCCGATCTGCCGGTCATGGTCACTCCCCGAACGGCAACGGGAACGGCAACGGCCACTCGAACGGCAACGGCCACGCGCCTCCCCGCGAAGTGCTCGACCAGTCGGTCATCGCCGGGCTGCGCGCCATGCGGAGCCCGCGATCGGGCGATGCGTCAGGCCGTCTCATCGGGATCTACCTCGAGCACACGCCCCAATCCATCCGACAGTTGCGCGGAGCGGTGGATGGAGGCGATTGCGCCGAAGCCCAGCGCATCGCCCACACCATCAAGTCGAGCAGCGGCATGCTGGGCGCGACCGGCCTGGCCGCGCTGCTCGCGAAGGCGGAAGAGGCCGGACGGGGCCGGTCCGATGAAGAGCTCCGCACGCTGATCGGCGACATCGAGGCGGAGTACCAGCGCGTGCACTCGGCCCTCACCGACCTTCTCCCGGCCAAGGCCGATGCCTGAGATTCTCGCCGCGGACTCTCCGGTCATCCTGACGGTGGATGACGATCCCACGACGCGCGCGTTCCTCCGGACGTCGCTCGAATCGGCGGGGCTCGATGTCATCGAGGCAACCGGGGGCGAGGAGGCGATCAGTCTGTTCGCCGAGCATCGCCCCGACCTCGTGCTGCTCGATGTGGCGATGCCTGGCCTCGACGGCTTCGCCACCTGCGCCGCACTCCGCGCGATACCGGGTGGCGGGTCCGTCCCCATCGTGATGCTGACGGGAAGCGACGATCTGGGCGCCATTACGCGAGCCTACGAGGTGGGGGCGACCGACTTCGAGGTCAAGTCGGTCAACTGGGTCGTCCTGGGGCACCGGATTCACTATCTCCTGCGCGCCAAGCGAACCCTCGACGCGCTCCGAGCCAGCGAGGCGCGACTCGCGGCGGCGCAGCGCATCGCCAAGATCGGGCATTGGGAATGGGAGGCGGTGTCGGGGCGCCACCTGTGGTCGGAGCAGACCCTCCGGCTGCTCGGGACGCAGGCGGTGACGAAGCCGTGTCACGAGGAGTTCCTGGCGCGGATTCACCCCGACGACCGCTCCCGCGCCCGTTATGCGTTCGATGACGCGCTCCTGGCTTCGGGAGCATTCGACCTGGAATTCCGGGTCGGGGCGCCCGGCGGCGACGACGTGGTCGTGCACGCGCAGGGCGAGGCCATCGTCGGTGCGAACGGGCTCGTGGCCGGTCTCGCTGGGACGCTGCAGGACGTCACCGAACGCCGGCGTGCCGAGGAGCGCATCCGCCGTCTGGCCTACTTCGATGCCCAGACCGCGCTCCCCAACCGCATTCTGTTCCAGGAGCGCGTCCTCCAGGCGATCGCCGACGCTCGCCGGTCCCGGCGGCTGGTGGCGTTGCTGTTCATGGACCTTGATCACTTCAAGCAGGTGAACGACACGCTGGGACACGACGCCGGCGACCTGCTGCTCTGCGAGGTGGCTGGCCGGCTCAATCAGGCCGTCCGCGATACCGACCCTCTGACACGCGGTGTGCAGGACTCCATCGAATCGGTCCTCGCGCGCCACGGCGGCGACGAGTTCATCGTCTGCCTCAGCGGCATCGAGCGGGCCGAAGACGCCGCGCGCGTGGCGACCCGCGTGCTGGCCGCGCTCGAGGCGCCGGTCCGCCTCAACGGCCCCGAGGTCTACTGTACCGCCAGCATCGGGATCAGCCTGTACCCGCAGGACGGCGAAGACCCCGAAACACTCCTCAAGCATGCCGACGCCGCGATGTATCAGGCCAAGGCGTCGGGCCGGAACAATTACCACTTCTTCGACTCGTCGCTGAGCTTCCGCGCCTTCCAGCGTCTCTCCATGGAAACCAGCCTGCGCCGGGCTATCGAGCGCGGGGACTTCGTGCTCCACTGGCAGCCGGTGGTGGACGTCAGCGAGAAGACGTTGGTGAGTGTCGAGGGGCTGGCGCGGTGGCGCCACCCGGAGATGGGACTGGTCCGTCCGGACGAGTTCATCTCGCTCGCGGAGGAAACCGGCCTGGTGATCCCGCTCGGCGAATGGGTTCTCGCCGATGCGTGCCGGCAGCTCCGCGAATGGAGCGATGCGGGCCACGGGTTCCGGGTGTCCGTCAACATCTCCGGGCTTCACCTCAGAGGGCCCGGTCTGGTGGACACGGTGCGGCGGGTCGTCCGGGAATCGGGCGCCGATCCGCACCGCCTCGAGATCGAGATCACCGAGAGCGCGTTTCTCCAGAACGCCCAGGAGGCGCTCCACACGCTCCGGCGCATCAAGGAGATGGGCGTTCGGGTCGCGATCGACGACTTCGGAACCGGCTATTCCTCGCTCAATTATCTGCGCCGCTTCCAGGTGGACACGATCAAGGTCGATCGGTCCCTGATCCGCGGCGTGGACGCCGACGGCAACAGCGCCGCCGTGACCGCCGCGATCGCCGCGTTGGCGCGAGGGCTGCACGTGACTCCGCTGGCCGAGGGCGTCGAGAGCGCCGGCCAACGCGACGTGCTCTCCCGGCAGGGCTACACGTGCATGCAGGGCTATCTCTTCGGGAAACCGGCTCCGGTCGAGGAGTTTTCGACCGCGCTCGCCTGGGGGGACGATTCTCCTCCGCCCGCGGCTCCCTCTTCCAACTCAACGGCGAGTATCCGGTAATGGATCGACTCACCACCATGCGCTCCCTCGCCATCCTCGCCACGGCCGGACTCAGCATCCTCGCCGTGATTGGCGACTACTTCCTCAAGCGGGCCAGCGCGGACGGGGCTCCCTTCCGCACCGTCTGGTTCGTGGTGGGATTCGTCATTTACGCCTCGACCGCGTTCGGCAGCGTGTTCGTGTTTCGGCACCTCAAGCTGGCGACCTCGGGGGGGATCTATGCCGTCTGCCTCGTCCTGGCCCTCACGGTGATGGGCATCGTCGGCTTCCGGGAGACGCTGCGCATGACGGAAGTGTTGGGCATCGGAATGGCGATCGGCTCCCTCGTCCTCCTCACCCGTTTCGCGTGAGCGCCCGGCCATGATACCTGACGAGAAGGTCATCGTGATGAATGGCCGCCTGGGTCGCGGCGTCCACGCGCGGTATCCCATCGTCGCCGGCGAGCGGATCCTCGAGTTCGACGGCCCCCTCCTGTCTCACGACGATGTCCTCGCGCTCGGCGACGCGCAGGCCTACACCATCCAGATGGGCCCCGACGAGTACATCGACACCCGTCCGCCGGGCCGCTACACCAATCACTCGTGCGAGCCGAATGCCGGAGTTTCGGGCGACCGGTTCCTGGTTGCGCTGCGCGACATCGCCGCAGCGGAGGAGATCCAGTTCGACTACTCCACGACGATGAGCGAGAACCATTGGACCATGGACTGCCGCTGCGGCCGCCCCCGCTGCCGCCGCCAGATCCGCGACTTCCACTTTCTTCCGCCCTCCCTCCAGGCGTACTACATTCGGCTGGGCCTCGTCCAGAGCTTCATCATGAGGGAGTGGCGCAACAAGGTGGCGGCCGAACGGCGCACGGCCGACCCCCAACGCCTGCTCCGGGTCCGCGAGGCCTGAGTTCGTTTCGCGCGCCGGAGAGCGCGCCATGCCGAATCACTGGATCCTCAAGACCGACACCGATACCTACCCCTTCGATTCGCTGATTCGCGACCGCCGCACCGTCTGGGACGGCATCTCCAACGCCCTCGCGTTGAAGCACGTCCGGGCGATGGCCAAGGGTGATCCCGCGATGATCTACCATTCGGGCGACGACAAGTCGATCGTGGGATTGGCCACGATCGCCAGCGCGCCCTATCCCGATCCCAAGGCCAAGGATCCCAAATTGGTGGTGGTGGATATCGAGGCGGGGCCTCGACTTCCGAAGCCCGTAACGCTGGCCGCGATCAAGGCCGATCCGGCCTTCGCGGACCTCCTGCTGGTGCGCATGTCGCGGCTGTCGGTGATTCCCGTGCCACCCGCCCAGTGGCGCCGACTTCTCTCCATGGCGGGGGCTCCCCGCTCGGATTGACAATCCGTCGCGCGACCGGCAGACTCTCCAGCAACGCCGTGTTCTCGGACCTTCCCTCTTCCCGGTCATCCCTGGGAGAAATGCGATGACGACGATGGCCCCGGCTCGGCCGGTCATGCCTCCGCACGACCACACGCCCCGTCCCTATGCCGGACCCTCCCGGCAGGACGTGCTGGCGATGCGGAAGCAATACTGTCACCCCTCGACGTTTCTGTATTACCGCGAGCCGCTGATGGTCGTAGAGGGGCACATGCAGTACCTCTATGACGAGACCGGGCGGCGCTATCTCGACTTCTTCGCCGGGATCGTCACGGTTTCGTGCGGCCACTCGCACCCCAGGTTCATCGAGCGGGTGCAGACGCAGCTCGCCACCATCCAGCACACGACAACGATCTACCTCCATCCCAACTTCCCGCTCATGGCGCGACGGCTGGCGGGCAAGATGCCGCCGGGGCTCGACGTGACCTACTTCGTCAACAGCGGGAGCGAGGCCAACG
>DATBSO010000095.1:0-4695 GCA_036559745.1 Gemmatimonadales bacterium
CGGAGGCTGATCGAGATCTCCACCGACGGTACCATCGACGAGTCAGTGAAGGCGAGGTGAGGAGACGAGGTTACCGGAGCCGCTTCTCATACCGCCAGACTTCGAGCAACGGCGTTCCGCCGGCGGCGTCGGGCTGATAGGGCACCGTGCCCACACGGAGCCAGCCGCACTTCTCGTAGAACCTGGCCGCGCGCTCGTTTCCGACGGCGCATGCGAGCCAGGCGAGCTCGACACCGTCGGCGGCCAGCCGAGCCTCGGCGTCGGCCACCAGCGCGGCCGCCACACCCGTGCCGCGCGCCTCCGCCGACACGTAGAGCTGATACAGCTCGTCGCTCTTCAGCATGCAGAACCCGAACGGCGTGGGAAACGGCCCCACGACTCGCACGTTCGCGAGCGCGGCCTGGAGCCGGTCCCTGAAGCTTTCCAGCGTGCGAATCCGGGTGAGCTCGGCGGGGAGAATGCGCGCGTGGGCATCCTGCCAGCTGTCGCACCAGACCTTCGCCAGGTGATCGATCTCCCCGGCCTCGGCGGATCTCACGCTCATCGTCGTGCCGCTCGATGGCCGCGGGGAATTCGTGACGCGGCTTCGACGAACGCGGCGAGCTTCGCCAGGCGGCTGATGCGGGTCGCGGGCATGGACGAATGGTAGCTCACCATGAGTCGCGCCGACCAGGGTGACGGTGCGCGGTTTGGATGGACTTCACCACAGAGACACAGAGGACACAGAGACTCACGGAGGACAGCTGGGGTGGTGAAGCCGAAACCCAATGTGACAACCGCAAGCCGGCTGCGTGCTGGGATCCCCGAGTTGCGCCGACGAGTCCGACGCTACACAATAGGGTCCCGGGAATCGCCCTGTTCACGCCGGTTCCCCCAAACTTTTTGCGATCGAGCCGCAACGGCATGATCTAGGAGGACACGATGGCGTCCATGAATGAGCTGGACCGGTTTCGCAAGGTGTGGGACATGGAAGCAGAGCGCACCACCAAGCTCCTCGAAGCGCTCCCCGCCACCCAGTACGACTTCCGCCCCGCCCCCGGGTACCGCTCGCTCGGCGAGATGGCGTGGCACCTGGCCGAGATCGAGGGCTACACCAGCTACGGGATCAGCAAAGGCGCGGTGACCTTTCAGGAGGCCCCGCCGAACATGAAGCGCCCCAAGGAAGTGGAGCTTCTGGCACCGGGGTACCGCCGGGTGCACGAGGAGGCCGTGGCGCGGCTCGCGGGCCTGACCGAGGCGCAGCTGGACGCGGAGATGCAATTCGCCGACCGGCGGATGCCCGTCCGCGACATCGTGTGGGGCGCGATCCTGATGCATCTGGTCCATCATCGCGGTCAGCTCTCGCTGATCTGCCGGATGGCGAACGGCACGCCGCCGGGCATCTACGGGCCGAACCGGGAAGAGATGGCCGCGATGATGGAGCGGATGCAGACGGCGAAAGTCTAAGGCCGGGGCAGCGTGCCCGGGCCCATCCAGACGCTCGAGTACGAGTCATCGCCGGGACGATGGCGGTACTCGAGCGCGATGCCGGATGGGGCGCTGGCGGGCATCGTCCAGGAGTACTGGGAGGTCGAGGGACGCCTGAGCCCGTTTCGGGAGAGGATTCTTCCGAATGGCTCCACGGAGCTCATGGTCAACCTCGGCCCCCCGCATACGATGGTGACGCACACCGGCACGAGCGTGTGGGAGCGCGCCTGGTTCTCCGGGCTGCACGAACGCGCGATCGTCATCGAGTCACTCGACGGCACGCACCTGGTCTCGGCTCGGCTGCATCCGCTGGGCGCGCTGCGCCTGTTCGGTCCGGATGTTCCCAGGAGCGTCAACGCGGTCGCCGACCTGGAGCTCCTGCTCGGCCCGCCGGCGCGAGAGCTTCGGGCACTGCTGCTCGGCGCCGAGTCCCCCGAGGAACGCTTCGCGCACCTGGAGCGATTCCTCGTCGCGCGTCTGTCGTCGGGCGTCGTTCCGTCGACGGTCGTCCGCGACGCGGCACGTCTCATCGAGGAAGCCCACGGCAATCTGCGCATCGCCTCGCTGCATGCCGGCCTGGGGGGCAGCCGGAAGCAGCTCTGGCTTCGCTTTGCCCGCGAGCTGGGCATGTCGCCCAAGGCATATGCGCAGATTCAGCGGTTCGTGTGGACGCTGGCGCGATTGCGGGAGAGCACCAGCGTCGAATGGCCGCGACTGGCCGTAGCCGCCGGATACTCGGATCAGTCGCATCTCGTGCGGGACTTCCGCCGCGTCGCCTCCGCGAGTCCGACCGAGTTCCTGCGAACGCGATCGCCCGACAGCACGGCACTGCTGGAGGAGGTCGGGTAACAAATCTTCAAGACTTCGGACGATCGGGCCGCATATTGCGGCATGCGACTCCCCATCAGACTGACCGCCCTGGCGGCGTTCTCGGCGCTTTCCTCGCTCCCTATCCCCCAACCCAAGGCCCCCGATTTCCGGCCGCTCGAGTTCCTGGTCGGCGATTGCTGGGTCGGCGCGTTTCCCGACGCCAAGCAGACGGACGAGCACTGCTTCGAGTGGGTCTACGACCGGAAGTTCGTCCGCGATCGGCATGTCGTGCGAAACGGCAAGGCGCCCTACGCCGGGGAGACGATCTACGGCTGGGACGCGAGGGCGAAGCGGCTGGCGTACTGGTATTTCAACAGCGAGGGGGAGGTCATTGTGGGAACGGTCGAGTACCGTCCGGACTCGATCGTGTTTCCGACGCGGTACGAGACGGACAAGGGCCCCGTCGAGCTGCAGGCCACCTGGACGCGCACCGGACCGGACAGCTACCGGGTGAACCAGAGCCAGCGCGCGGGCAAGGACTGGAAGCCGCTCTTTACGATGGAGCTCAAGCGAAAGGGGAAGTGATCGGCTATCGCCGCAGCATCCCGTGGCTGTCCACGATCCGCACGACCTCCGCGACTGGAATCGCCTCGACCGACCCGCCACGAGCCGTGACGGTCGTCGCCGTGAAGAGCGAGTTGTAGATCGCCTCCTCGGTCGCCTCGGCGACGCCCTGGAACAGCCCGGTCATCTCGTCGTTGCCGAGCTCGGTCGTCATGAGCCGTGCCGCGCCGAAGCGGCGGCGGACGCCCGGGTGCGTAGAGAAGGCGATCACGTAGTCGCCCGACCCGTTGCCCATCACCGAGCCCGTGCGGCTCAAGCCGACCAGGGCGCGGGCGGCGAGCCGGCGGAGGTTGCGATCGGACAGCGGCGCGTCCGTCGCTACCACGATCATGATCGAGCCCTTCGCTCCCTGCGCGGCCGCGCTATCGGCCGCGCGCCGGACGCCTTCCCGGCCGAGCGCCCGACCGACGGGGACGCCGAGCACGAGCAGATCGCCACCGAAGTTGGACTGCACCAGCACACCGACCGTCCAGGTGCTGTCACCCGCCGGTGCCCGGCGCGACGAGGTGCCGATCCCGCCCTTCCAGCCGAACGCCACGGTGCCGGTGCCCGCGCCAATGCTTCCCTCGGCGACGGGCCCGCTCCGCGCACCGTCCAGCGCGGCGCGCACGTCGCGCTCGTCGATCGGGCGGCTCCGGATCGCGTTCAGCACGTAGCCGTCGTTGGTCTCACCCACCACCGGGTTGATCGAGCGAACCTGCTCCATGCCCGGCTGCGCCAACAGCCAGCCGACCATCGCGTCCGCGACGCGCCAGACGCACAGCGTGCAAGTGAGCAGAATCGGGGTCTCGAGCTCGCCCAGCTCGCCCACCTGCGTCACGCCAAGCAGCTTGCCGAAGCCGTTCCCGACGTGGATGGCGGCGGGAACACGGTCGAGAAAGGCGTTGCCGGGATGGGGGAGGATGGCGGTGACGCCGGTACGGACGGAGTCGCCGACCCGAACCGTGGTCTGGCCAACGCGAACGCCGGGGACGTCGGTGATCGCGTTCAAGGGACCAGGCGCGAGGGTACCCGGGATGATGCCGAGCTCTCGGGCGCGGGCGGGGCGCTGGGCGGCAAGGGGGACGGGGACGAGACAGCAGAGGAGGAGCACGGCGAGAGGGCGCCCGAAACCACTCATTGCGACGTCCTCTCCGCTAGCGACTGAGACGCGAGACTCGCCCGCGCTTCATGACCAGTTGAATCGAGCGGGTATTGCGGATATCGAGCAGCGGATCGGATCGCAATACCACCAGATCGGCCAGCTTGCCAACCTCGATCGTGCCGCGGATGCTCTGGGCGCCGAGCACCACCGCCGCGTCGCGGGTCGCGCTCTCCAGTGCCTCCGCCGGGCTCAAGCCTGCCAGCGTCACCAGAAGCTCCATCTCTCGGTGCAGGTTGGGCAAGGTGACTGAATCGGCATCGGCGGAACCCAGCGTGTCGGTACCGGCGATGATGGTCACGCCCCGCCGATGCGCTTCCTTCGCGATTGCGCCCGCGAGGCGAAGGACGGGAGGCCTGTCCGCGAAGACCAGCAGGGTCGGCTCGAAGATCGTACGACGTCGCACCATCGTGGAGAACAGGGTATCAAGTCCGGCATCGTCGATGTCGAGCGGTGCGTTCCCCGGTGCGTGCAACGCCGTCGCGCGCCGAGCCGAGTCCATGGCCAGCGCCACCAGGTTGGCGTGGGAGACGGCATCGACACCGGCCTCGACCACGTCCATCGGCAGAGCCGGCCGGAGCGCGGCATGGGCCCAGACCTTCAGGCCCTGGGCGTGGGCCTCGGTGGTGATCCTCTGGGCCAGCGCTCCGCTG
>DATBSO010000096.1:0-23620 GCA_036559745.1 Gemmatimonadales bacterium
CTGCACGAGCAGCGGGACCGAATCGGCCCCCGGCGTGAATGACGCGGAATCGATATTGACGTTCGCGAAGCGGAACAGGTCAGAGCCGTACAGGTTACGCTGGCTCTGAAAAAGCTCGTCCTGAGAGTAGGTCCGGCCCGGCCGGCTCACGAGCAGCTTGCGGACCAGGCTCGGCTCGACCCGCTTGGTCCCGTCCACCGTCACCGTCCCGATCACAGCCGGAGCGCCCGGATCCACCTCCATCGAGATCGTGGCGGTGTTCGCGTCCTTGTTGGTCTCGAAGCTGGAATAGACCTTCGCGGAGGGGTATCCACGGTCGCGCAGTCGACGCGTGACGGTATCGGCGGTGACCTGCATGACGTAGCGGTTGAACGGATCGCCCTGGCGGAGTGGCAGGTCGACCAGCATCACGGCCCGGATCTTTTCCGGCAGCGAGTCGAGTCCGGTCACGGTGAGTCCGGTCACACGGGTCGGCTCGCCTTCGGCGATCTTGAAGGTGATGTAGACGTTCTGCGGGGTGCGCTGGACAAGCGTGTCGAGCTGCACGTGAGGATATCCGCTTCGGCGATAGAAGACCTCGAGCCGGACGACGTCGCGCCGGAACTCCTGCTCGTCGAAGTACCGCTTCTCGCCGATCCCCAGCCAGCGAACCAGGAAGTTGCGGGCGAACCAGCTCGACCTCGTGGTGGCGATCGCGGTCGCGAGGACCTCGTCGGGAATCGCGCGGTTGCCCTCGAAGTCCAGCTTTCGAACCACCCTGTCACCATTCTGGGCAGACACCACGGTCGGCGCCGTGGCGGCAATCGCCAATGCGAGCGCCGCCGCCACGGCTCCCCTCACTGGAGCTCCAAGGCTGCACGGCGAGGCGCGGAGGACGGCACACGGGCGATTGACGACATGCTGTAAGCCATGTAGTTTGACCACCTTACGCCTTCATGTCAACGAGGGCGCGCCACCCGAGAGTCCGACCCACACCGCCGGGCTCCAATACTACCTCAGCGCGGATCCTCCCTCGCCTGATTCCGTCTCCACCGACGCGCGACGTGGGGAGGTCATGATACCGCGTTGGATGACGTGCAGACGGCGTACGCACGGCGTGGGCCAACGGCTCGAACGAGGACATGCTGGTGAACCTGCTCCGGACACTCCTGACACTTGGCGCGGTGCTCGGTCCCGCGGCGCTCCATGCCCAGTCGCTCCCGAAGCGGCTCGATGCCCGTCTCGATGCCGCCCCGTTCAACCGGCATCTCTGGGGCGTCGCGCTGGTGGACGACCGGGGTCGCCTGCTCTACGGGCGGAATCCCGACCGGCTGTTCACCCCCGCGAGCAACACGAAGATCGTGGTCGCCGCGGTGGCCTCCGCCTTGTTGCCGCCCGACTGGACCGTTCCGACCAGCATCTATGCCGCCGGGCCGGTCGCGAACGGTGTGGTCGAGGGAGACCTGGTGCTATACGGCCGGGGCGACCCCACGATGGGGCGGCGATGCTTCGCCACCGACTCTACGGCTGCCGGCGCCTGCGACACCGACGCCTTCACGCGGCTTCGCGCCCTCGCGGATACGCTCCGGGCGCGCGGCATCCGGTCCATTCGGGGCGACCTGGTGGGAGACGGGAGTTACTTCGAACCGCTCATGGTGCAGCCGAGCTGGGAGGGGTTCGACTTGAACTGGTGGTACGCCGCGCCGGTCTCGGGCCTCGGCTTCAACGACAACAGCGTCGATTTCGTGTGGGGGCCGGGACCCGATGCTGGCGCCCCGGCCGTCATCACCATGAGTCCCAACCTGGGTGATATCGCCTTCGAGAATCGCACCCTCACGGTCGCGCCGGGCGGCGAGTCGGACATCGGCGACCGGTTCTTTCGCACCCCGGGCACGCTGCAGGTCTGGGCCGAGGGGACCGTCGCTCGAGACCACCCGATCCAGACCGAATCGTTCGCCATACCCGATCCCAACCTCTTCACCGCCCGCGCGCTGCGACAGGCGCTGGCCGACGCCGGGATCTCGGTCTCCGGAACGACCCGTTCCACCACCGATTCGATGCTCTATCTCTCGGCGCGCCGGGGCGCGCCACTCGCCGAGGTGCGATCACGCCCGCTGCGTGACTGGGTCTTCCCGATCCTCAACACCAGCCAGAACTGGTACGCCGAAATGCTGCTCAAGCAGCTCGGCCGCCAATTCGGGAAAGGCGGCTCATGGATCGAGGGGCTCGCGGTGGAGCGGCGGTTCCTCATCGACTCGATGAGAGTCGACTCCACCGAGTTCTCGCTGCTGGACGGCTCCGGACTTGCGAGCGGCAACCTCATTACGCCGCTCGCGTTCACCAGGATCCTGCGTTTCATTCGCGGGCACCCACGCTACGCCACGTTCGCCGCCGGGCTCCCCCAATCGGGGCAGGCTGGTTCACTGCGCACGAGGTTCCTCGGTACGCCGCTCGCCGGCCACGTGTGGGCCAAGACGGGAAGCATCGGCGGCGTCAACACCTTGTCGGGGTACATCGAGGTATCGAAGGGACGAGTGCTCACCTTTTCCGTACAGGCCAATCACCACACGCTCGATACCCGCACGATCCTCGCGGCGATCGACAGCGCGGTGGTGGACATGGCGAAGGGACGATGAACGATGCTGGTCCTCCTGGTCCGCCACGCCCACGCGGGCGATCACGACATCAACCGCTGGCCCGACGATCGCGAACGGCCGCTCACCGACAAGGGCAGGAAGACTCACCGGAGAGTGAGCCGCATGCTCGGCAAGCTCGAGCTGATCCCCACCCTCGTGCTCACGAGCCCCTGGACACGGGCCGCGCAGACCGCGGCGATTCTGGTGGAGACGCTGGAGCTGGGCACTCCACCGATGCCGTGTGACGCGCTGGCCACCCAGCCCGATCTCGACCGGCTGACGGAGTGCGCCGGTGATCCAGGGGACAACGGCATCGTGGCGATGGTCGGGCATTCGCCCTGGATGGAGGAGCTGGCGGCCCTGCTGCTGGCAGGAAGCTCCGGCGGGCCCAGTATCGATTTCCCCAAGAGCGGTGTCATGGGCATCGATGTCGATCAGCTCGCACCGGGCGCCGGCGTGCTTCGGTTTTTCTTGAGGCCGGCGATGGCGAAGATGTGAGAAGGGAGAAGAGAGAAGGGAGAAGAGAGAAGGGGGCGAAGGGGAGGGCCCTTTCTCCCTTCCCCCGTCTCCCTTCTCTCTCATTCACTCCGTTTGTCCGAAAATCGCCAGGTTCGACGAGTGGCCGGGATTGACCTTGGCCTTGGGGTTGATGTAGTGCACGGCGTTGTTCACGGCGATGCACGCCTCGGCGGCGCCGGTGGCGATGAGCTTGAGCTTCCCTGGATAGCTGGTGATATCCCCCGCGGCGTAGATGCCCGGCACGTTGGTCGCCATCACCTGGTTCACCTTGATGTCGGCCTTCTCGGTGTCGAGCCCCCACTCCTTGATCGCGCCGAGATCGGAGTGGAAGCCGAGCAACGGGATGACCGCGTCGATCGGAAGCTTCTCCTCTTCCTTCGTCTTGTTGTTGACGATGGTGACGTCTTCAAGCCGCCCGTTTCCGTGCAGCGCCTTGACCTCCCAGAAGGTCCTGAGCTCGCACTGGTTCACCCGGTGAAGCTCCTGCACCTGGGTGATCGTCGCCGCGTGCGCGCGAAACCCGTCGCGCCGGTGAATGAGCATGATGGACTTGGCGATCCCCTGGAGGTTGACCGCCCAGTCGAACGCGGAATCACCGCCACCCACCAGGAGGACGCGCTGCCCGCGGAACTGCTTCGGGTCGAGCACCTTGAAGTAGAGACCACGCTCCTCGTAGTCCTCTTCGCCCTCGACGCCGAGCTTCCGCGCCTCGAAGGCGCCGATACCCGCCGCGATGATGATCGTCCGGCTCGGGTAATCCCCCGCCGACGTCTCGAGCACGAAGTGACTCTGGTCGCCGTTCTCCACCCGACGGAGCCCGGTGACCACCTCGCCGAGGTGGGTCGTTGCTCCGAACTGAAGTCCCTGGGCAGCCATGTCGCGGACCAGGTCCTTGGCCAGGATCTTGGTGAAGCCGGCGACGTCGAAGATGTATTTCTCGGGATAGAGCGCCATCAACTGCCCGCCGAGCGCCGGCAAGGCGTCGATGATACGGGTGGAGGCACCACGCATTCCGGCATAGAAGGCGCCGAAGAGGCCGGTGGGCCCCCCGCCGATGATCGAGATATCCTTGAGCTCCTGCTCGGCCACGTCCGCTCCTGCGTGTGATGAAGGTCGGTACAGCGCTCGGTGCATAAATATAACGAGCCGACCCGCGAGGGTCGCGCGGACGATGGGAGTTCCGGCGTATGTTTCCCTGATGCTTCCCCGTGCCACCCTCGTCGCGGTCGTCCTGCTCGCCGGCTGCCGGCGGGCGACGTCCGGTCCACCCGATGAGGTCCTGGCCGCTCCACTCGACTCGGTGACCCTCGCGAGCGACGCGCGCCTCGATTCCTCCGGCGCGATCCTCGGCAGCTTCGTCGGCGAAGGCACCGGTCGGGCGATGCACCTGCTGTCGAGCGACACGGCCTTCATCCGCGCCCTGGTCGCCCGGTGGCCTCCGGATATCGTCGGGCACGGTGACCGCTCGGCTGCCTCGACGCGACGGAACCCGCTACGGTTGACGCACCGATCCACCGCTCCCGCACTGCTCGTGGGATCGCCGCTCGGCCACACCGCCGTGGGGCTCGATGCCGTTTTCGTGCACGCGGGATCGTGCGGAAACCGCGGGATCCAGGCCGAGATGGTGGTGGAAGAACAGAAGTCGGGGCGCGAGCCAACCGTCCAAGGCCCGGTGCTGGGTTCGTTCAACACCGACTCCCCGACTTCCCTCCAGAGCGCGGGCGATCGACAGGCCCCACCGGAGCCGCCGACCGATCTCGTGCGGCATCTGATCGAGCGCACCGATCGCGTGACCGATTCCCTGCTCTCATCCGAGCTGGGTGGTGCTCGACGGGATTCCACCGTTCAGCTCGAGGTCAATACCCTCGCCGACTTCGACGCGGCCGACGTCACGCCATTTCGGGCCGCCGACTCCACGATCAGGTACGCGGTGTCGCTCCGAACCCGCAGGATCGCCGGGAACGCAGGAGGCGACACGCTCGTGGCCGCGTCGGTCATGACCTGGGATAGCGCGGGGAGGCAACCGCGGACGATGTTCCGGCCTACGCTGCTCCGCCTGCGCGGCGGCCGTCTCGTCCCGTCGGACCGGTCGCCCCGTGCGCTGTACTGGAGGCGGCTCCAGCCGATCAGCGACTTTGCCTTCCAGTGGGACGATCTCTGGTTGGAGCAGGTGGACGTGCGCGAGGAAACGGTGCGCTGGGGAATCGTGCAGCCCCATGGCAACGTGGTCGTTGCCGCCGCGGAGGTGGAGGGGCCATGTCGATGAAGATCTATACGAAGACCGGAGACCGGGGCGAGACCGGCCTTTTCGGCGGCGGGCGGGTCCCGAAGGATCACCCGCGCACCTCGGCGTACGGGGATGTGGACGAGCTCAATTCGGCGATCGGCGTCGCCCGCGCGACGGCTCCCACCGAGCTGTTCGATGCCTTGCTGGACTCGATTCAGCGCGACCTCTTCGCGATCGGCGGGCACCTGGCCACGCCCGACCCCGCGAAGGTCGCCAAGGCGCTGGAGAAGGCGGAGCTGGCCGCAGGGCGCGTCACGCTGTTCGAGCAGACCATGGACGAGGCCGACAGCGAGCTGCCGTCGCTCCGCGCGTTCGTGCTGCCGGGGGGCACGCCCAAGGCCGCCGCGCTCCATCTCGCTCGCACGGTCTGCCGCCGCGCCGAACGGAGCGTGGTGTCGCTGTCGCACGAGAGCGAGGTACCCGAGCTGTTTCTCGCGTATCTCAACCGGCTCTCCGATCTCCTGTTCACCCTGGCCCGCCTGGCGAATCACCGCGCGGGGTCCGGTGATGCGACATGGTAGACGCCTCTCCTGTCATCGTCGCCCATTCACGCGGCCGCTACCCGGTATACATCGAACCCGGCGTGCTGGGCCGGTTGGAGACGGTGAGCGCCGAGCATCTCGGCGCGGGGCAAGTGGTCATGATCGCCGACGCGACCGTGCACGGTCTGCTGCAGGAGGGGAAACTCCGCCGCCCCGCATGGAAGGGGGATGCGGTGACGTTCCCCGCCGGGGAGGACTCCAAGAACAGAAAGGAATGGGCCCGCATCACGGACCTTCTCCTCGAGCGTCGAGTCGGGCGAGACGGGGGCGTCATCGCGCTCGGCGGAGGCGTCGCGGGGGACCTCGCCGGATTCGTGGCCGCGACCTACCTCCGCGGAATTCCCTTTCTGCAAGCACCCACGTCGCTGCTGGCGATGGTGGATGCCTCGGTCGGTGGAAAGACCGGCGTGGACACCCGCCAGGGCAAGAACCTCGTCGGCGCCTTTCATCACCCGGCTGCCGTCGTGGCCGACCCGCGCGTCCTTCAGACGCTTCCCGAACGGGACTACCGCGGCGGTCTTGCCGAAGCGGTCAAGCACGGGTTGATCGCGGACGAGGCGTATTTCGCGTGGATGGAGCGAGAGGTGGCGGCGCTCGCGCGGCGCGACGAAGCGGTGCTCACGCGTCTCGTCCGGCGAAGCGTCGAGATCAAGGCGGCCATCGTGACGGAGGACGAACGCGAGGCCGGGAAGCGTGCCGTGCTGAACGCGGGGCACACGGTAGCGCACGCGCTGGAACAGGTAACCGGCTACATGCTGCCGCACGGCGAAGCAGTGTCGCTGGGCCTGGTGGCGGAGTGCGCGCTGGCCGAGTCCGAGGGCATCGCCCGAGCGGACATGCGGGAGCGGGTGGTGTCGCTTCTCCGGAGTCTCGGACTTCCAGTACGACTGCCGCAGCGGGTCGATTTCGACGCTGTGTTCGCCGCGATGGGGCGCGACAAGAAGAATCGCATGGCGCGTATTCACTTCGCGTTGCCGAGTGCAATCGGTTGCATGAAGGAAGCGGGTGGATGGACGCGCCCAGCGGCCGAGGCGGCGATCGAATCCGCCCTCGAGTCGATCTCGTAACTACTTCTATAGCAGGCTATTATGGCGTCAGTACACACTTGTCCACATGACGGTTTGTGGGCAACGGTGGAGAAAGACTCGAAGCGTTTGCTTTGAAATGATTTGTGATGTGGAAAGAATTTTTTGCTTGACCAACCCCTCGCCGATTCCTATATTCGCTGCTCCTCTCTCCATCAATTCTGGTCGTCGCACCCGACAACAGAGCAGTCGCGTTTTCAACCACTCTTGGGGTTGACTATGGCCCATGTCCGTGTTCGCTCCGGGAAAGCTCGCGCGTTGCTGCGGTCAGCCCCGTCCGGTTCCTTCGATCAGTATCTCCTCGACATCCAGAAGCTTCCCATGATCTCCGATCCGGAGGAGGAGAAGCGTCTGGCCCGCCGTGCACTGGCGGGGGATGAGACCGCCGCGGAGCGGCTGGTGACGGCGAACCTCCGGTTCGTGATCTCCTACGTCAAGAAGTACCAGGGACATGGCCTGGACCTTTCGGAGCTGGTGGCCATCGGCAACGAGGGTCTCCTCAAGGCAGTCAAGAAGTTCGATCCCGATCACGGCGTGAAATTCATCTCGTACGCCGTGTGGTGGGTCCGGCAGGCGGTGCTGAAGGCGCTGGCGGAGCAGACCCGCAGCGTCCGGATCCCGCTCAACCAGAATTCCGCACTGGTGCGGATGTCGCGGGCCCAGAGCTTCCTCGCACAGGAGCTTGGCAGAGAGCCCACCGACGCCGAAATCGCCACCGCCCTCAATGACACCATCGAAAACATCCGCTCCGCCCGCCGCATGACCTCGACCGAGGTTTCCCTCGACGCGCCGGTCGAGCGTCAGGACCGCGGCGCCAGCACGTTCGGCGAACGCGTGGCCGGCACCGGCGGCGGTGAGATCGAGGACATGACGGACACCCGGCTCCAGCGGGAGTTCATCGATCGGATCTTCCAGCGGCACCTCACCCCGCGTGAGCGGAAGATCCTGTCGCTCTACTACGGTCTCGAGGAGGGATCCGAGGCGCTCACCCTCGAGAAGATCGGCGCGCTCCTCGGCGTCACCCGCGAACGCATCCGTCAGATTCGCGAGCGCGCCTTCGAGAAGCTCCGCGATAGCCCGGACGTGCGCGCGCTCCGGGGGTTCTGGGGAGCGGCGTAGAGCGAGGAGAAGGGAGAAAGGCGAAAAGGGAGAAAGGGGAAGGGAGCGGATTCGCTCGCCTTCCCCTTCACTGTTTCTCCCTTCTCTCTTCTCTCTTCTCCCTTCTCTCTTCTCTCTTCTCCCTTCTCTCTTCTCCCTTCTCCCTTCTCCCTGCTTCCTGCTTCCCTTCCCTCCCCGTCCGCCGCTTATCTTCCACGCATGCTTCCCCGCATGCCGATCTTCCCGCTGTCCGTGGTTCTCTTCCCCGGCGCGACACTTCCGCTGCACATCTTCGAGCCCCGCTATCGCCGGATGCTGGCCGACTGCCTCGCCGGTGACCGACGTTTCGGCATCACGCCCGCGGGAAGCGGCCAGGAAGCGCCCGATCCCGGTGCGGTGGGATGTCTCGCCGAGGTACGGGTCAACCAGGAGCTCCCCGACGGCAGATCGAACATCGTCGTGATGGGCGGCATGCGTTTCGTGATCCGCCGTCTCCTGCCCGACGCCGCCCCGTATTACGTCGCGGCCGTCGAGACGTTCGATGACGAGGCGGGCAGCGACCCGCCGGATGATCGTGTGGTCCGTCTTCGGGAGGTCTTTCTGCAGTACCAGGAGCTGCAGAGACACCTCAACGATCTCGAGCCTGGGGAGGTCGAGCTTCCCGCGGACGGCCTGTCCCTGTCGTTTCACGCCGCCGCCGCCGCCGACTGCGACGCCGCGATCAAGCTGCGGCTGCTTGCGGAGCGCTCGACTGCTCAACGGGTCGAGGCCCTCCTGCTCCTCCTTCCCGTGCTCACCAGCGCGACAGAGCGCGCCCTCGATGTCCACCGCCGGGCGCACACCAATGGCAAGGGCGGCGCGCAGTCCGGACTCGCGACCGGATCATGACCCCCGACCTGGTCGACGCACTCGGCCGTATCGTGGGCCCGCGATGGGTGCGGCACCGCCGCGCGGAGCTCGTCACCTATGCCATGGATGGTTTACCGACGCGTGAGTCCTACCCCGGCGTGGTCGTCATGCCCGCTGACGCGGCGGAAATCCGCCAGGTCCTCCGCCTCCTCCACGTCCTCGGCATTCCGTTCGTCGCGAGGGGTGCGGGCACGGGTCTCTCCGGCGGCGCGGTCGCCGGCGAGGACTCGGTGCTCATCGCGCTCACACGCATGAACCGGATTCTCCGGGTCGATCACGTCCGGCGGCGTGCGGTCGTGCAGCCGGGCGTGGTGAACGCGCGTCTCTCGGAGGCGACGGCGCCGCTCGGCCTCTACTACGTGCCTGATCCTTCGAGCCAGGCCGCATGCACCGTCGGCGGCAACGTGGCCGAAAATGCGGGAGGGCCTCACTGCCTCAAGTACGGGGTCACGACCAATCACGTGACGGAAGTCGAGGTCGTGCTTCCCGACGCCTCGGTCGTCCGCCTCGGCTCTCCTCAGGGTGAGCCGTGGGGGCCCGATCTTGTCGGCCTCTTCGTGGGCAGTGAAGGAATGTTCGGAATCGCCACCGAGATCACCGTCCGGCTCGAGCCGCTCCCGGCGAGCGTCCGTACCATGCTCGCCGACTTCCCGACCGTGCGGGGCGCGAGCGAGGCGGTCTCGGCCATCATCGCCACCGGGATCGTGCCCGCCGCGCTGGAGATGATGGACCAGTCCTGCGTCGCCGCGGTCGAGGCGTCGATCTATGCGGCAGGGTATCCCACCGACGCGGCGGCGGTGCTCCTGGTCGAGCTCGACGGGCAGCGTGAAGCCGTGGCGGCCGAAGCCGAAACCGTCGCCGGGATCCTCCGTGCCAACGGGGCACGCGAGGTTCGAGGCGCCTCGAGCGCCGCAGACCGCGCCCGCCTGTGGCAGGGACGCAAGAAGGCGTTCGGCGCGATGGGCCGGATCGCGCCCGACCTGGCGGTGCAGGACGCCGTGGTCCCCCGCTCCGCGCTGCCGGACATCATGGACCGGATTGCCGAGATCCGCGACCGTCACGGTCTCACCATCAGCAACGTCTTCCACGCGGGCGACGGAAACCTGCATCCCAACATCAGCTTCGACAGACATGATCCGATGGTCGCCTCGAGGGTCCACGAGGCATGCCGCGAGATCATGACGGCGTGCGTCAAAGCCGGCGGCAGCATCACGGGAGAGCACGGCGTCGGCAGCGACAAGATCGACTACATGCCCCTCATCTTCGACGCCGAGACGCTGGGTGCCATGCGTGCGGTCCGGCGCGCCTTCGACCCGCAGGAGTCGGCCAATCCCGGCAAGGTGGTTCCCATGCACGCCTGTCGCGAGTGGCTCGCCGCGCCGAGCGCCCGATGAGCGACACGATCTACACCCGACTCCGCGCGCTGCTCGGGACCGGTGGCGTCGAACGCGATGCCGACGGTCTGCCCCGCGCCGCGCCCGATTCCGCCGATGCACTCTCCCTCGTGTGCCGCCTGGCGCACGAAGAGGGATGGAAGATCAGAGTCGAAGGCCAGGGAACATGGCTTCCGGCCGATGCGCCGGCCGATCTGGCGGTCAGCACCCGCGCCCTCGACCAGGTTGTCTCGGTGAGCCCCGCCGATCTGGTCGCGACCGTCCAGGCCGGCGCGCCGCTCGACGCTCTTCGTCGCCGGCTTGCGGACGAAGGGATGTGGCTCGCCCTCGACCCGCCAGGCAGACCCGACCGAAGCGTCGGCTCGATCGTCGCGACAGCGACCGCCGGACCGCTCCGACACGGCTTCGGCCCCGTGCGCGATCACCTGCTCGGATGCACCGTCGCCACCGGCGACGGACGGCTGGTGAAGGCGGGTGGCAAGGTGGTGAAGAACGTCGCGGGATACGACCTCACCAAGCTGCAGGTGGGCGGCTTCGGTGGATTCGGTATCCTCGCCGAGGTCCATCTTCGGCTTCGCGCCCTGCCTCGCGCCGACGTGACGCTGATCGCGCGGGGCCAGCGGGATACGCTGACCGCCGCCGCCAGGGAGATGGTCGAGCAGAAGACGGCGCCGGCCGCGCTCGAGCTGCTGTCTCCCGCCCTTGCTGCAGAAGCCGAATGGGTTCTCGCGGCACGATTCCTCGGCACCGATGCCGCGGTGCATGCGGAAGTCAGACAGCTCGGCTCGGCTGGGGGAACCGGACTGGCGTGGCAGCCGCTCCCGGCTGAACGGACCGCGGCCTTCTGGGCCGTCGTGGCGCGAGGCAGTCTCGGCGGGCCGGTCACCCTGCGCCTCGGGGTGCTGGGCGACGGCGTGGACGAGACGATGGATCTCGTCGCGCATGACCTGGACGAAGGCCTGCTGTCGGCCGGTCCCGGCTCGGGGATGATCCGCTGGACCGGCAACGCTCCGATGGAGCGGCTCCGCGGCGTCCGCCGCGCAGCCGCGAGCCGCGAGATCCCCATGACCATCGAGCGGGCACCCTGGGCGCTCCGTCGCGCGATGGGCCACTTCGGTGCCTACCGCGAGGGCGTGGGACAGCTGGTGGGTCGGCTGCGGGACAGCTTCGATCCGGGCCAGTGCCTCAGCGTGGCGCTGGAGGGAGGGGAGTGACCGATCCGCTCGCGCCATGCGTGCATTGCGGATTCTGCCTGCCCGCCTGCCCGACCTACCTCGCCACCGGAGACGAAGCCGATAGCCCGCGCGGGCGCATCGTGCTCATGCGGGCGCTCGAGCGCGGCGAGCTCGAGCCCGACGATCCGGCCCTCGTGCAGCATCTCGACGCATGTCTGGGGTGTCGGGGCTGCGAGCCGGTCTGCCCCTCGGGCGTGAGCTACGGGCGGGGCCTCGAGTCCGCTCGCGAGCGTCTGTTCGAGACCAATGGCGGTACGGCCCTCGCGCGACTCGTGCTGGGGACGTTCCGCCACGAGCGCTGGTGGCGGCCGCTGTTCACCCTCGGGCGCGCCCTCAGGCATTCCGGAATCCCGCGCGCGTTCACCGGGAGTGGACGGCTCGGATTCCAGATGGGAATGCTGGCCGCCACCAGGGGGCTGGCGCCCGACCGCACCACATCACGCCCGTTGCCCGACGGCCGCGACTCCCGTCCCGACAACGGTCTTTCCGTGTCGCTCTTTCGGGGATGTGTGATGGATACCCTGTTCGAGCACGTCAATGCCGCCACCCGGCGCACACTCGAGGCCAACGGCTACCGGGTGCGCGAGATCGAAGGCCAGGCGTGCTGCGGAGCCCTGCACGAGCATGCCGGTGACCGAGGCTCGGCGAGGGCGCTGGCCGTGAAGAACCTCGAGGCGTTCGGCGGCTCCGGCGATGCCATCGCGGTGAACAGCGCCGGCTGTGGGGCTTTGCTCAAGGATTACGGGCATCTCGTCGGCGAGGACGCCGCGGCCGCATTCGGCGAACGGGTACGGGACGTGAGTGAGCTCCTTGCCGCCGTAGGACCCCGCCAGGGGGCATCAATCGACGCCGAGGTGGCCTATGACGCCCCT
Source organism: Gemmatimonadales bacterium (assembly GCA_036559745.1). Lineage (GTDB taxonomy): Bacteria > Gemmatimonadota > Gemmatimonadetes > Gemmatimonadales > GWC2-71-9 > CAVVWJ01. The sequence goes on from DATBSO010000096.1 coordinate 12,557, forward strand.
TGTCACCTCCAGCATGCCCAACGGGTTCAGGATGCGCCTCTCGCCGTTCTCAGTGCCATCCCCGGCCTCAGGCTCCGCCTGTTGCCCGGATCCGACAAGTGTTGCGGGAGCGCCGGTATCTATTCCGTTCTCCATCCCGCGATGGCGCGCGCGGTGCTGGACGCCAAGATCAGCGCCATCGCCGCGGCCACTCCGAGGCCGGACCTGATCGCCACGGGAAATCCGGGGTGTCTGATGCAGATCGGCGCCGGACTCGCCGCAGCGGGGCTGGATGTGCGCGCGGTGCACCCGGTCGAGCTGCTCGACGAGAGCTACAGGCGGGCCGGCCTGTACGGAGGAGAAAGGAGAAGGGAGAAAGGAGAAGAGGGGTGAGGCCCTTTCCCCTTCTCCTTTCTCCCTTCTCCCTTAGTGTTAGTCTCATGACCGCAGCGATCCTGTTCGACTTCAACGGCGTCATCGTCGATGATGAACCCCAGCACTGTGACGCGTTGATCGCGACGCTCGCGGAGTACGGGTACGCGCTGGACCGCGACCGGTACTACGCCGAATACCTCGGGTTCGACGACCGGGAGTGCTTCCGCTTCACCTTCGAGCGTATGGGACAGGGGCAGGACGCGAACGCGATCGCCGCCGCGATCGAGAAGAAGAACGACTACTACGAGCGTGCGATCCGCGGATCGATGAAGCTGGTGCCGGGCGCGGGGGATTTCATCGAGGCGGCCGCCTTCGATGGGTATCAACTCGCCATCGTCTCCGGTGCTCTGCGCCGCGAGATCGAGCTCGTGCTCGATCTGGCCGGTCTCCGGCCACACTTCGCCGAGATCGTCGCCGCCGAGGACGTCACCGCGTGCAAGCCGGACCCGCAGGGTTACGAGCGCGCTCGAGATGCGCTCGCGCTGGCGCCCAACCGCTGTGTCGTGGTCGAGGACTCGCTCCCCGGTCTCGCGGCGGCACATGCGGCTGGGCTTCGCTGCGCGATGCTCTCCACCTCGCACGGCGAGGATGCGATCGGGAAAGCGGACCTGGTCTGGAACGACTTCATGGGCCACACCCCCGCCGACCTCCCCTGGGCTCATGCCAGACTCTGATCTCGTCCTCGGCCGCGAGCGGCTCGACCGCGTCCGTCATGGGGCGATCGTAGTGAGCACCGACCCGGCGATCTTCCGGATCGCCGGGCCCGGCGCTGTGACCTGCCTTCAGGGTATGTTGACCAACGACGTGGAGAAACCGGGCGATCAGAGCCTCGTGTACGGAGCGTTGCTGACGCCGAAGGGGATGATCGTCGTGGACGCGTGGATGCTCCGGCAGGCGGATGCAATCACGGTGATCGTGCCCGGGGAGGGACGGGCTGCGGGGCTCGATCTCTTCCAGCGTCAGCTTCCCCCGCGGCTCGCGAGGTTGACCGATCTCACCGGGCAGGCCCGCGTCGTCTGGCTGCTCGGCGGGCATGCGTTTCAGGTGTTGGCCAAATCCGGGATCGGCACTCCGGACTCGGCCGGAAGGGTGGTGTCGTCGGGCGGGGACCTGAGTCCGGTGGCCGTGGCGCTCGCCCCCGAATCGGCGCCATTCCTCGGTCTCCTGATGGGGCTCTCGCCGGCGGTCGAAGGTCTGGTAGCGCGGCTGGTCGCCGCCGGCGCTTCTCCCGGTGACGAGCGCGACCTTCGCGCCGCGCGGCTGCTGGCCGGGTGGCCCACCCTTGGGGTGGAGATCGACGAACGCACCCTGCCGCAGGAAGTGCGCTACGACGAGATCGGCGGCGTATCGTATACGAAGGGCTGCTACATCGGGCAGGAGACGGTCGCGAGGCTGCATTTCCGCGGCCACACCAATCGCGAGCTGCGCGGCCTGCGGTGGCGGGGCACGCCACCGATGGCGGGGCGCGGGGTGCTCCATGGCGAGAAGGATGTCGGCGCCGTACGCTCCACGCTGACGCTCGAGGACCGGCGACTGGGCTTGGGAACGATCCGCCGTGAAGTAGCGCCCGGCGACGTCGTGCTCGCCGGTGGCGCGGAAGCCACCGTGGTCTCGCTGCCGTTCGGGTCGGAGGAAGTGGACGGATGAACGACGGGCCCCGAGCAGTGCCCGGGGCCCGTAAGCAGTCAGTCGGCGATGGGGAGACTTACTTGGCGCTGTCCCGGGCCATCGTGGTATCAGAGGCCGGAGCGGCCGCACTGTCGTGCGCCATGCCACCCATGGCGGTATCGGCCGGAGCGGCCATGCCACCTTCGGCGGCCGGAGCGTCGGCTTTCTTAGGGCCACAACCCGCGAGCACCAGGGCCGCGGCGATCAGGAGAATCTTCTTCATCGTTACTCCTCAGATGGGATTAAGGTCCAATCACAGTCCGCGCGCAGCACGTCGCCACGGGCCCGCCGAGCGTACGGGTGGCGAAGCTATACCGCCGCCCGGTTTTGTCAAGCCGAAGGCGCGTGACGGCCAGCGCGACGAAGCCGCCGAACAGTCTCATAAAACATTATCGTACAGCTAGTTACGATGACGTTTCACGATCAATCTATTGCCACGGATGATGCCCGCAATGCCTGAGCCGCGCACGCTATACGACTTGAAGAACAGCCCCTGGGCGGAATCGCCGCTCCGGGGACGCACGGTCCGCGACGAAATCCGCGCGAACCTCCTCACGCGGCTCGCCTCGAGCGACCCGCTCTTCCCGGGCATCGTCGGGTACGAGGATACGATCGTCCCGCAGATCGTCAACGGGCTGCTGGCCAGACATCACTTCATTCTCCTGGGCCTGCGAGGACAGGCGAAGAGCCGGATCCTCCGTGAGCTCACCTCGCTCCTCGACGAGAAGATTCCGGTCGTGGCCGGGAGCGAGGTGAACGATGACCCCTTCGCGCCGATTTCCCGGTTCGCCCGCGACCTGCTGGCGGAGTGTGGCGACGCGACCCCCATCGCCTGGCTCCGTCGCGACCAGCGGTACGTGGAGAAGCTCGCCACGCCCGACGTCACCATCGCCGACCTGATCGGCGACGTGGATCCCATCAAGGCCGCGCGCGGCGGGCATCTGCTCTCCGACGAGCTCACCATGCACTTCGGCCTGCTGCCGCGCGCCAACCGCGGCATCTTCGCCATCAACGAGCTGCCGGATCTGAGCGGCAAGGTCCAAGTGGGCCTCTTCAACATCATGCAGGAGGGCGACGTCCAGATCAAAGGCTATCCGGTCCGCCTGCCCCTCGACGTGCTGCTGGCCTTCACGGCCAACCCCGAGGACTACACGGCTCGCGGGAAGATCATCACGCCGCTCAAGGACCGCATCGGCTCGGAGGTGATCACGCACTACCCGCGCACGGTGCAGCTCGGCATGGAGATCACCGCCCAGGAGGCATGGACGTCGCGCGGCGGCCGGGACCTCGACCTGCCCGATTTCATCCTCGAGCTGGTGGAGCGCGTCGCCTTCGAGGCACGGGAAGACAAGCGCGTGGACAAGCGCTCGGGCGTGAGCCAGCGTCTCCCGATCAGCGTCCTCGAGAACGCGGTCTCCAACGCCGAGCGGCGGGCGGTGCAATTTGACGAGCCCAAGATCGTTCCGCGGGTGAGCGACGTGTACGCCGCGGTCCCATCCATCACCGGAAAGCTCGAGCTGGAATACGAGGGCGAGCTGCAGGGCGGCGACGCCATCGCGCGCGAGCTGATCAGACGCGCCGCGGGCCGGGTGCTCGATGAGCGGCTCGGCGGCGCCGATCTCGCCAAGATCGTGGCGTGGTTCGACCAGGGAGGCGCGCTCAAGGTCCCGGGCGACGAGCGGGCGGATCTGTGCTATCAGGGATTCGGCGTCGTGCCCGGTCTGCTGGACGTCGTGTCCGACGTGGGGCTCGCGACTCGCGGGGACAAGGCGCGGGCGGTCGCGGCATGTGAGCTGGTGCTGGAGGGCCTCGCCGCCCATAAGCGAATCAGCCGCAGCGAGGAACTGGGATATACCCGGCTCAAGCCGGAGCGCCGGGAGCCCGGCTACGGGAAGGGCGGGATATCATTTGGATAGAGAAGGGAGAAAAGAGAAGGGAGAAGTGGGCTCCCTTCTCTCTTCTCCCTTCTCTCTTCTCTTTTCTCTCTTCTCTTTTCTCTCTTCTACCATCCCAGCGCCCTCGCCCTCGCGACGATCGCATCCACCGCGCCGTCGAGTCCGAGCGCCTCGGTGTTGAGCACCATGTGGTAGTTGGCTGAGTCGTGCCAGTCCCGGTGATAGTACTGCTGGCTGTACCGGGCACGCATCTTGTCGGTCGCGTCCAGGATCTCCTCTGCCTTGGCCGGTGGGACCGCCAGCCGCCGGGCAGCTACCGCGATCCGGCATGGCTTGGGGGCGACGACTCTCACGTGCAGTGCGTCACTCCGCCGGGCAAGCACCGCCGGCGCGGCACGGCCCACCAGAACCACCTTCCCCTGGTCGGCGATCTCGGCCACGACCGCTTCGGTGATCCGGACCAGATCAGACTCCTCCAAGGGCGGCACCGCGCCGCTGGGCGAGTGCGCGACCATCTCGGGCGTCGCCGCCGCGAGGGTTCGCGCCAGACGCTCCACGAACGTCGGCACCCGCTCTTCCATCTCCGCCACGTCTTCCGGCGTGAGCCCCGCTCGAGCGGCCACCTGTTCCACCAGCTCATTATCCACGACCCGCCAGCCGAGCGCCGCGGCAACCCGCCGGGCGACCTCGGATCCACCTGCGCCGAATTGGCGGGAGATGGTGATGAGCATACGTCTCAAGCTACGCCTTCGGCGGGTGGGCGGCGAGGAGGCAGCTCCCTGTCCACCACCCGAATACCCCACATCCGCCAGGTGATCACCGCGGCTACCACGAAGCACACGAGCCCGCCGATGCCGAGCGCGGCGCGAACGCCGAAATGCTCGGCCACCCAGCCGGCCTGGAACGAGCCGAAGGGTGTCATGCCCAGCACCACGAACGAGTAGAACCCCATCACCCGACCCCTGAGCTCGTCCGGCGCCTGGACCTGGAGCATGTTGTTCGCCGCGATGCCGTTGAGAGCCATGACGCAGCCGGCCAGGGTGAAGAGCACCGCCGCCGACCGGAACCCGGGCGACAACGCAGCGGCCGTGAGGATCAACCCGAACGCGACCGCCGAACCGAGCACTAGGAGAGGCTGGGGCACCCGCCCTCCCGCCGCGGCCATGAAGAGCGCGGCAGTCGCGGCTCCCACACCCACCGAGGACACCATCGCCCCGTACCCGCTGGCGTCGAGACCGAGCACGTCGCGGGCGAACACCGGCATCATCGTCATGAACGAGAACCCGAACACGGCGAAGCAGGCGACGATGGTGATGAGCGCGCGAGGCCACGGGTTGCCGAAGATGTAGCGGAAGCCTTCACGCAGCGCCTGCATGTGCGGGACCGAGGACGTCGCCGGCGGCGTGTCGGTCTTCATGAGCAGGAGTCCCGTGATCACCGCGAGATAGCTCGCGGCGTTGACCAGGAAACACGCCGCGAGCCCGACCGTGGCGATCAGCACGCCTGCGATCGCCGGTCCGATCACCCGCGCCACGTTGAAGGCGCTCGAGCCCAGCGCGATGGCGTTGAGAAGGTCCTTGCGGGGCACGATGTGGGCGATGAGCGACTGCCGCATCGGGACCTCGAACGCGCTCAGCGTCCCGAAGAAGACGGCGAGCCCCATGACCCAGTGGACCGTGACGAGATGGAGCCAGGTCAGGATGCCCAGCGCCAGCCCGTCGATCACCATGAGCGACTGCAGCAACAAGACCGCCTTGCGCTTGTTCACCCGGTCGGCCAGCACCCCGCCGTACAGGGTGAGGAGCAGAATCGGGAGCGCGCCCAGCGCCGTCACCAGTCCGACGGCAAACGCGGAGTTGGTGAGCTGGAGAACGAGCCATCCCTGCGCGACCGTCTGGATCCAGGTGCCGCAGAGGGAGATGAACTGGCCTATGAGGAAAAGACGAAAATCACGGTGCTGCGTGGCGGCGAAGATCGAGCGGGGAGAGGAGAGGCGCACGGAGGAAAGGTAGCTACGCCCCACCCATCTTTTGACCCAGCAGACACTGATTCACGTAAACGCGGCCCAGCCGATGCCCCATCCGGTCGAGGAGTCTGAGCGCGGAATGACTGGACCTGATGACGAAGGGAAACAGGTGCAGGCCGAAATGCTGGCGCACCTCCATACCGCCTTCACCCGCCCAGCTGCGCAACTGCCCCCAGCCCGGCCAATTCTCCAGGCCCTTGTAGGGCCGAAGATGGAGGGTGTTCGCTACGGTGCAGCTCCATCGCCAGATGGCATTGGGGCACGTGATCGCGAGCCACCCGCCGGGCCGGATGACACGGATCAGCTCCCGCAGCGTATCCCGAGGCGACGGGGTGTGCTCGATGCACTCGGAGGAGACGACCACATCGAAGCATCCATCGGGTATGGGCATCCTCGCCGCATCTCCGGCCACGACCGCGGTGATCCCCTTTCGACGTGCCTCCCGTAACAGGGCGACGCCGACATCGAGTCCGGTGACGGACGCGCCCCGCCGGGCCGCCTGCGCACTGAAGAAGCCGGTCCCGCATCCCGCGTCCAGCACTTTCTTTCCGTTGAGGTCCACGTCGCCCAGCATCCGGTCGAAAACGGCATCGAGACGCCGGTTGAGGTCGTAGCGATTCATGATCGAATCGAATTCCCCGGCGATCGCATCGTACGTCCATTGATCGCTCACGTCGTCGGGGTTCTGGTGGCACTGGTCGAAGGCGCCTCAGCCGGATCCCGGATGACGTAATGAGGACGATTGAGCGTCGAGACGAAGAGGCGACCAACGTACTCTCCGAGGACGCCAAGAGTCAGGAGCTGGATCCCGCCGAGGAGGCTCAGCAGGGCCGTCATCGAGGCCCATCCCGGAACGACATTGCCTGCGGTCAGTCGGATACCGATGACGTACGCCAGATAGACGAACGAGGCCGCGGAGATGAGAAACCCCAGCGCGACGGCGATCCGAAGCGGGACGATGGAAAAACTGAGGAGGCCATCGATGGATAGTCGCACCATCCGCCGGAGCGTGTAACTGGTGCTGCCCGCCAGGCGATGGCCGGCGTCGAAGGGCACGAGCGCGGTCTCGTAGCCAAGCCATGGCACGAGTCCACGAAGGAAGAGGAGCGGTCCGGCGCTCGCCAGTATCTGCGCCAGCGCGGGCCGGGCCAGGAGCCTGAAGTCAGCGGAACCGCTCCGGATGTCCACTCCTGCCAGCATGCGGATCAGGCCGTAGAACACCGAGCTGGTCCATCGCTTGAAGGCGCTCGCGTCCGCATCGCGCCGGCGAATCCCCTGCACCACGAGCGCGCCGGACTCCCATTGCTCGACGAACGCCGGGAGCAGCTCGGGGGGATGCTGGCCATCCGAGTCCATCATGATGACCGCGTCTCCTCGCGCGGCGCTCAGCCCGGCGAGGATGGCTGCCTGATGTCCGAAGTTTCTGGTGAATCGGATCCCGCGCACGCCGTAGCCGCGTTTCAATTCTTCCACCGTGTTCCAGGTGTCGTCCGTGCTCCCGTCGTCCACCACGATGATCTCGTGCGTCCATTTCGAGAGAGACGCGGCGACGGCGGGAACGATGAGCCGCAACGTGTCCCGCTCGTTTCGCGCCGGCAGGACGACCGACACCTTTGGGACAGAAGCCGATGCCGGCTCCGACATCACGCACCTCCCATGGCTTGGCAGGCTGACCGGGCATCGGCCGGGGCCGTGGGCCTGGGCCGATACACCTCAAAGGGCGGGAGCGGGGGCAGCGAATCGTACGTGGCCCGGATCACCGCGGCAATACGGATGGAGGCCGGCGTGTTGTACTTGTCGTCCGGGTTGATGAAAATCAGCTTCGGGGGATGGCACCTCAGCACACCAAGGACCGCATCGAGGTCGGCCACCGACCGTACACCCAGCGCAGTATTGAAGAACTTGAACGGATTGGCGCGGTCGGCCAGGAAGTAGAGCTCCGCCTCGCTTGGCAGCGCGAAGATGGTATCACGCGGTCCCGTCTCGCCCCGAATGAAGTCGACCACGCGGCGGTATCTGACCGCATCGTCCGTCTGCACGTAAATACCCGCTCGGTCGAGCTCGAGACGGGACGCGACAGGAGACCCCTCTCCGGCCACCGTCGCTCTCAACCCGCGCGAGATTGGCATGCCGGCCTGATAGAACACGGCGATCGCCGCACATACCCCGGAGAGGATGACCGCGGCGAAACGCTGCGTCTTTCCGGCGAGGCTGCCTTGCCACACCAGCGCGCACATGCACAGACCGGCCGTGTAGAAGAGGTAGAGGGTGACCTGATAGTGGACGGACACGATCGAGAAGAAGAGCGCGATGACCGGGAGCGCATGCCACCCCGGCCGGGGTTCCCGGCGACGAGCGCTACGCAGCAGGGTAATGCCGAGCATGGCAGGCAGGAGTAGCACCGCGAGCCAGAAGAACGCATTCAGCCGCTCGGTCGCGGTTCCGAAGGCCAGACCACGTCCCGCCAGTATCCCGATCAAGGTGTACCCGGGCAGACTCATGAACTCCAGTCGAGGAAGCGACGTTGCCGTCGCAAAGGTGTCCGTGAGCCACGCCCCGACCGACCCATGGGCGACGTGGTAGGCGGCCAACGGCAGCGCGGCCATCCCGGCGCCGAGGGTCAGCCGCCTGAGTGTCGCGAGGAATTCTCTGTTTCGGGCCTCGGTTTGCAGCCAGGCCAGGAGAAGAATGGGAAACGGCCAGACTCCAACGAGGGTCCAGCCAATGATGTCGGTGGCGGATATGAGATACAGGGCAAGACCGACGGCCATCGTCGCGATCGTCGCTCGCGCGAGCGCGCGGCTCCCCGCCGTTGCCGGCCGAGGGCATTCCAGAAGAAGGTAGACCAGAAGGCCCATGGCCAGCAGCACGCCGGACAGCTGCCGAAACAGAAACGTCGCGCCAAGGAGAACACCAGTGCCGAGATCGCGGTGTCTCGCGCCGGCCGGCACCCAACGGAGCCAGCCAATCGTGCAGACGGCCAGGAACAAGGCGTACCAGTTCGCGGTGGGATTGGGGAATTGCAGGAATCCCAGCGAGGTCAGTGACAGTGCTCCGACGACGGCCGGAATCAGTCCCAGGGGGCGCAGCAGCAGGAACATCAGCCCCGATTGCACGACGGCGAGAAATGCGAGCGGGTATCGCAAGCTCACCAAGCGGGTCCCAAAGACAGCGAACGCGCCGGCGTTCACGAAGTTGATGTAGCCGGCGTGAATATCCTGGACGCCGGCGTGGAGTGTTTCGCCCGAGAGGAGCCGGTCGGCGACGTGTGCGTAGTTCCCGTCGTCGGGTGGCCACCAGGTCCGGTCGTAGTAGTGCGCGACAAGGAGACCACTCACGATGAGGACGGCGGCGAGCGCGACTGCCGACGCACCGACGCCAGAAGGAGATCGCAGATGGGCTCCGGCCGAGAGAATGTTCTGTAACATATTACTAGATAATGACTTACCGGACAGCCACATCTCACGCCATCAGGAGATCCCGAGCCCTGATGGAAACCCGTGGGTGTTGAACATCATCCCTGGAGGAGGTATCCATAACATAGAGTTGGTGCGCACCCGCAGTAATGGGCGCCGATAGCAGGCGCCTTCCGACCGTTTCTTCGGGATCGCAGATGCGCTTCACGACGTATTCCAAGTATCACCCCGAGATGGCTGACGCGGTCAATCTCCAGGGGCTGCTCGATCAGCTGAGCGACTTCCTGCTCCAGTCGGGATTCGCGGGCGGGTCGCCGTCGCTCTGGCACGACGAGACGGGCGACGGGGAACGGTCGCTCGAGTCGTTGCGCGAGGCGATTCTTCAGGCGCTCATCGAATCGGGTCAGCTCACGCCGGAGATGCTCCAGGTATTGCGGGGAGACGGCACCGGCGACCCTGACCGCGACAAGGAGATCGAGCGCCAGCTCGGTGAGCTGCTCGACCGCATCGTGCAGCGGCTGATCGAGGAGGGATATCTCAACGTCGGGCAGGCGCCGCAGGTCCCCCAGGGATACCAGTCGATGTTCGGTCCCAACGGGCAGGCCCGGTCGGCGGCGCAACAGGTCCAGTTCAACCTGACGGAAAAAGGCATCGACTTCCTCGGGTACAAGACGCTCAAGGGTCTGCTCGGCAGCGTCGGGAAATCGAGCTTCGGCGCGCACGACACGCCCTACCTCGCCACCGGTGTCGAGGCGGAGGGCGTGAGCAAGCCCTACGAGTTCGGCGACGTGCTCAACCTCGACGTTCCGGCCACGCTCAGCAACGCCATCGCCCGCGAAGGCCTCGGCGTCCCCATCAATATCGACTACGGCGACCTCATGGTGAGCCAGAGCGAGTACCGCTCATCGGCCGCCACGGTGCTGATGCTCGACTGCTCGCACTCGATGATCCTGTACGGCGAGGATCGCTTCACTCCCGCCAAGAAGGTCGCGCTCGCGCTGACGCACCTCATCCGCACCCAGTTCCCCGGCGACAGCCTGCGGGTCGTGCTGTTCCATGATTCGGCGGAAGAGATTCCACTGAGCGCGCTGGCCATGGCGCAGGTGGGACCCTACCACACCAACACCGCCGAAGGGCTCAAGCTGGCCCGGCGCATCCTGCTCGCGCAGAAGAAGGACATGCGGCAGATCATCATGATCACCGACGGCAAACCCTCGGCGCTCACGATGCCGGACGGCCGCGTCTACGTGAATTCGATGGGGCTCGATCCGCAGATCCTGCAGGCCACCTATCGCGAGGTGGCCAACTGCCGCCGCAGCGGCATCATGATCAACACGTTCATGCTCGCGCGGGACCGGAGCCTGGTGGACTTCGTGAAGCAGGTGGCGTCGATCTGCAAGGGGAAAGCCTACTTCACCAACACGATGACGCTGGGGCAGTTCATCCTCATGGACTTCATGAAACGAAAGACGCGCCGGGTGAGCTGACTCAGACGAGCCCCGGAATCCACCTCCGCCGCACCTTCCGCATGTAGTCCGCATACTCGGGATCGCTCGCGAGATAGCGTTCCTCCATGATGCTCCGCACGATGAACCAGAATATTCCGATGCTGACGAGCACCAGGTGCAGCGGGGAATAATGGAGC
>DATBSO010000097.1:0-18018 GCA_036559745.1 Gemmatimonadales bacterium
AAGCTGGAAGCCTGCTCCAATGCGCTGCGACCCGCGGAGAATGATTCGGAGGGTCGCGTGCATCGGGACAGCTTCCAGCTTTCGGCTTCCAGCTTTCGGCTTCCAGCTTCGAGCTACTTATGGCTCAACGAATACACGTACGCCGCGACCTGTTTGACCTGATCGTCCGTGATGGTGGAGCCGCCTTTCGGCGGCATGGGGACGCCGCCCTTCGCTTTCTCCTTCGGGATGCCGTTGGTGACCGTCGCGACGACGAAGTCGTACGATCCGTCGCCGTGGATCCACTCACTGTCGGTGAGGTTGAACCCGAGCCCGGCCACCCCCTGCGCGTTGGCGCCATGGCACGCGTAGCAGTTGCCGCTTCCGTGGAAAACGGAATCGCCGGCGGCGATCGCGGCTGGTGTCACTCCCGCGGGAGCGGCGGGCTTGGCTTGAGAGAACAGCGGGGCGGCATGGAACGCGGCAACCATACCGGCCATAACACCGAGTCGAGCCCAACTCTTCATCGTGACTCCGGGGATGCAATTGAAGCGAACCAGCCCGGCCGGACGGCGGGAAGGCCACTCCAGGACGACAAGCCCGCAGATGATGCTAGAGAATACGGCGCCGGTTAGCCCGGTCAAGGCGGGCCTTGAGCAAGCGGCAGACCGAACCGCGGGCTCGGCGCCTAACGAGTTGTGAGGGAGAGACTTTGGATGGAGGAGCCCGGGCATAGGGCGCCCGGGTGTGTCCTCATTCGGAGGCGGGTGGGCTCGATCCGAGCTCGGCCTTCACGAAGTCGCCACCACTTTTCGACTTGAAGTAGCCGACCTCATAAGCGCTCCGCGGGTTCCATAGGACCCACCCCGTGAGCCCTAGCTCTTCGGAGGCCCTGATCTGATCCCGCACGTGGTCCGGCGTGTATCGGGGCTGTCCCAGCGTGAACGCCTGGAGGTAGGGCCGAATCTCCGCCGTCTTTCCCAGCGGCTCGGACCGGCGGATGGCGTCCTGCATTGCCCGGCGGATGACCTTGTAGGGCTCGCTGTTCGGGTGCTTGATGCTGTAGTACCCCCGGAAGTAGTGGCTCGGGTACACCATGGGGAGCACGACGTCGGCCGTGGTGACGAGATCCTCCCACATCTGGCCGATCCCCATGTCGGTCGGCGCGCTGGTGGTCAGACCGAAGACGTCGATGGTGAACGGGACGCCAAGCGGCCGGGTCCGGTCTCCCAGCAGCTTGAGGTTGCGGGCGACACCCTGCCGCTTGGTCTCACCGGCCTGCCGCCCGGGGAACACCGCGAGGGCCAGCCGCGATTCCGGCTCGTCGGGGAACCGGACGTAGTCGTATTGGACTTCGGCAAAGCCGACCCGCACGGCCTCCGCGGCGAGCTGTGAGGCATAGACCCACACCGAGTCGTTGAACGCGTCGACCCATGCGAAATCGAGCCGGTCACGCCAGAGGCCGCCGTTCACGTGCCGGACGGACCAGGCCGGCTTTCGCGAGGCGAGCAGCGGATCCTTCGCGACCACGATGCGGGCGATGGGATAGATCCCGTGCTCGCGCAGCACCTGCAGCCGCTTCTGCACGTCGGGCGCGCGACGCTGCGTGTTGGCGCCGATCTCGATGGCGGTCGGCACTTCCGAGCGATAGGTGAGATATCCGGTATCGTCCTTCACGTCGATCACGAAGGCATTCACCTCCGTGCGATCGGCCAGGCGCACCAGGTCGTAGAACTTCTTCCCGCCGAACGCCCACGCGTTCACGTAGATCGCCTTGACCTCGGCGGGTGGGCGTGACAGAGGTGGGGCCGGCCAACGCACCGGCACTTCCACTGACGGAATGGCGAAGATGGAATCGGGAAAGCTCGGAGCGGGGGGAAGCTCATCCCCCCATGATCCGGCCTGCTGAGCCGACAAAGACGCAATGTGCAGAGCTAGAGCCAGAACGCCGAGTGCAAACGATCGTATCATCTCACCCAAAATGTTGCAGAGGAAAGCAATGCGACCCGCGCTGTCGGGTCGTCATTACCCTCCTGTGCAAATCAGGGGCCGGGTACGACCACCCTGATCTCTACCCTCCGGTTGGCGGCTCTTCCCGCCGGTGTGGTGTCGGGCGTGCGGGGTACGGTCGATCCGTACCCCTTCGAGACGACCTGCTGGTAGGGAACGCCCTTGAGTACGAGATAGTCGCGTACCGCATCGGCCTGGAGGCCGGTGAGACGCATACCCTCCGCCGCCGAGCCGGAATTGTCGGTATGGGCGGATACCTCCACCGTGGTCGACGGATCGGCGATCAGAATGGAGGCGATCGAGTCGAGCGCGACATACGAGGTGGAGGAAAGCCTGGCCGTCCCCGGCGCGAAGCCTACTCCCGGGACGACGCCGGCAGTGATCTTCCCCACCGCGGCCGGTGGGTTCTGACTCGGCGCGTTGCCGCTGGGTGGCTGCGCCGACGGCTGGGCTGGCGGCTGGGCTGGCGGCGGCTGCGCCCGGGGGACATTCCGAGGGGTCGGGGTCGGCCTCTGGCGCCGTGTCGTGTCCGGGACAGCGGGGCTGGGCGTGGGTGCCACTGCCGGTGCCGGTTGTCCGGCAGCCTGGCCGGCCACGCAGCCGTTCGGGAGCACCGCGGCTCCTGTCGGCGTCCGTGGGCAGCGATCGAGGCCGTCCAGCACCCCATCCCCATCCTCATCGCCCGGACAGCCCAGGACGTCTACCGTGGCTCCCCGGGGCGTATCCGAGCAGCGGTCGAGTCCGTCCGGGCTCCCGTCCCCGTCGCTGTCCTTGGGGCAGCCATTGGGACTGACCAGGACCCCGGCCGGAGTGTCCGGGCAACGGTCGAGGCCGTCCGGGATGTTGTCGCCGTCGGAGTCCTTGGGGCAGCCTCTCGCGTCTACCGCGGCACCCGCCGCGGTGCCGGTGCAGCGGTCCACGCCATTGGGAACGCCGTCAGCGTCTTCGTCGGCGGGACAGCCGCGACCATCGACCTGGGCGCCACTCGGCGTGTCGGGGCAGCGATCGCGGTTGTTCTGGATGCCATCCCCATCCGTGTCCGGGATGGGCCTGCTTCCGAGCATCACGCCCACGCCAACACTCACGCCGAAATTGGTGAGGCTGCGCGTGCTGCTCTTGTTCCGGTTGAGCTCGAGATCACTGCGGGCCATGACGGTCGGTGTCAGCCCGGCCCGAAATCCCACCCCGCCGATCAGCGAACTGCCGCTGCCACAGATGGTGCGAACGCCGGCGCAGTCGCCCCCGTATTTGGTGGAGCCGGCGCCGGCCTTGATAAGGAAAGAGCTCTTGGTGCCGATCAGGATGTTGTAGAGTACCGCTCCGCTGATGGTCCGAGCCTTCACTCCTACCGATGTCGTGTTCCCCAGCAGGTCCGTCACATCCGTTTTTGGCTTCGCGAATGAGGCTCCGACCTCCAGCGAGAAGTTGGCCGGGAGCCACACGCCCAGACGGCCTACTCCACCCACCGCCCCTTTCAGGTCGGTGGCGCCGTCGTACGATTGATAGATCCCCCCTGCCCCAAGCTCGACCAGGTAGGTGCGCTCCTGGGCGCGTGCCGGCACCGCGCAAATGGCCAGTATGGCGAGCGCGGCCGGAAGCCGAGAAACGACGGTCCGTCGGTAGGTTCGCATGGCTCAAATAGATACGAAGTCCCGGCTGGCCTGACAAGGAGCGCCGTCACAGGCGCCGCGTCCCCTTGGCATCTCCATCCGCCGACGCTACGATTCGCCGCACCAGCCCTGCTCATTTTCTCGAGAGGAAACCATCCGGTGCAGATCACGATCAAGTACTGCGTCGTCTGAAACTACCGGCCCCGAGCCGCCGGTCTGGCGGCTGAGTTGACCCAAGCATTTCCTGGTACGGAGATCCGCCTCGTGGAGTCCTCAGGAGGGGTTTTCGACGTGACGGTGGGCGGCCGCCTGGTTTTCTCCAAGAAGAAGATCGGACGCCATGCCGAGCCTGGAGAGGTCGTGAGACTGATCGGGCACACATCCTGAATGCGAATAGCCATCTCCACCGGCGGCGGCGACGCGCCCGGATTGAACGCGGTCATCCGCGCGGTGGTGCTGTCCGCCTATTACCGCGGCTGGAAGTCGTACGGGATCCAGCGCGGCTACGAAGGTCTGCTCTCCTTTAACGGCGTCATTCCCCTCGGACTGGCCCAAGTCCGCGGCATCACCCATCTCGGCGGCACCATCCTCGGGACCACCAATCGCGGCGATCCGTTCCGCTACGTCATGAAGGACGACGCGGGGAACGAATACGAGACCGACCGATCGGGCGATCTCGTGGCCGCCTTTCAGGCGAGCGGCTTCGACGCGCTGGTGTCGATCGGCGGCGACGGGAGCCTGCAAATCTCGCACGACCTGTGGCGGAAGGGACTCCCGGTCGTGTGCGTGCCCAAGACGATCGACAACGACGTGAGCGGAACGCAGCGCACCTTCGGATTCGACACCGCGGTGAGTACCGCGACCGACGCGATCGACAAGCTCCACTCCACGGCGGAGAGCCACAACCGGGTCATCGTCGTGGAACTGATGGGGCGATACGCGGGATGGATATCGCTCTACAGCGGTTTGTCGGGCAGCGCCGACGTGATCCTCATTCCCGAGATCCCGTTCGACATGAACAAGGTCGCGGAGAAGATCCGGAGCCGTGAGGCCGCGGGGCGACACTTCAGCATCGTGG
This sequence comes from Gemmatimonadales bacterium, assembly GCA_036559745.1. Taxonomy (GTDB): domain Bacteria; phylum Gemmatimonadota; class Gemmatimonadetes; order Gemmatimonadales; family GWC2-71-9; genus CAVVWJ01. The sequence continues at coordinate 4,678 of DATBSO010000097.1, forward strand.
TAGTGGCCGAGGGCGCGCGGCCTCGTGACGGGACGATCGAGCTCGTGGAGCGTCGTGGTATGGGCACCGTGGACCGCCTGGGCGGCATCGGCAGCAAGGTCGCACGGACGATCGAGCAGCTCACCGGCAAGGAGACGCGGACGCTGGTCCTCGGCCATCTCCAGCGTGGCGGCTCTCCCACGACCTATGATCGTCTCCTCGCGCTCCGATTCGGCTCCGCCGCGGTTCGTGCCATCGCCGACAGGGCCTTCGGGACGATGGTGGGCCTCAACGGACCCGACATCACGCGCGTTCCGCTGGAGCTTGTGGTGGGCAAGTCGAAGAACGTCCCGCTCGACTGCGACACCATCCGCACGGCCCGCGACCTCGGAATCAGTCTGGGTGATTGACCCGGATTACCCGCCGGCGCCCGCCGGCGATACCGTCGACGTCCTCCACGGCGAGACCGTTCCGGATCCCTACCGCTGGCTCGAAGAGGGCGATTCCCCCGAAACAAGAAGCTGGACCGAGCGGCAGAACGCGCTCACCGAGGCCTACCTCGCGGCGCGCCCCGGTCGCGACACGATCAGGAGTCGGCTCGAGCAGCTTCTGTCCATCGGTGTGCTCGGCGTCCCGCTCCCGGTGCGTGGCCGCTATTTCTACCAGCGGCGCGACGGCCAGGAGAACCAGCCGGTTCTCTACGTCCGTGACGGTGTGGGCGGACCGGACAGGGTCTTGATCGATCCCAACCGGCTCGACGCCGGTGGGACGGTCGCGCTCGACTGGTACTACCCCAGCGACGACGGAGCACTGCTGGTCTACGGACTCTCCGAGGATGGCAGCGAGCAGAGCGTGCTCCACATCCTCGACGTCGCCACGGGGCGCGAGCTGGACGACCGAATCCCCCGCACCCGTTCCGCCGATCTCGCGTGGCTCCCGGACGGGAGTGGCTTCTACTACACCAGGTATCCCGCGTCCGGCGACGTCCCCGATGGGGAGGAGCACTATCACCGCGCCGTCTTCTTTCATCGCATCGGCGGCGACCCCGCGGCTGATCAGCTGGTTTTCCAGCCCGCACAGAAGGAGTACTGGCCTGGAGTGGGTCTGTCGCACGACGGGCGGTGGCTTCTCATCAGCGTGGCGCGCACGTTCGATCAGACCGATCTGTACATCCGCGACCTCGTGAGCGCTGGTCCCCTGATGCCGGTGGCGGAGAACCTCCCCGCGTCTTTCGACGGAGAGGTGGTCCGTGGCCGTCTGTTCCTTCGCACCAATCTGGACGCCCCTACTTACCGGCTGTATGACGTCGACCCGGCGCGTCCGGACCGTTCCGGCTGGCGTGAGCTGATCCCGCCGAGACCCGACGCCGTGCTCGAGAGCGTGCGCGTCACGGCCGATCATCTGGGGCTGAGCTATCTCGAGGGGGCCTCATCGCGTCTTCGGCTCGCGGCGCTCGACGGACAGCTCGTCCGGGACATCACTCTGCCTGCGCTCGGCAGCCTGTTCGGTCTGACCGGTGAATGGGACGGCCGCGAGTTGTTCTACGGGTTCTCGTCGTACACCGTGCCCCCGAGCGTCTATCGGGTCGATCTCGTGACCGGAACGGAGACGCTCTGGCGACGAGTGGAAGCCGATGTGGATCCGGATCGCTTCGAAGTGCACCAGGTGCGGGTTCTTTCGAAGGACGGCACGCGCGTGTCGATGTTCCTCGTCCACCAGCGTGGTATCAGACGCACGGGACGGAATCCGGTGTATCTCACCGGCTACGGCGGGTTCAACATCAGCATGACGCCCAGCTTCTCACGCTCGTTGCTGCTCTGGCTCGAGCACGGGGGGATGGTCGCGATTCCCAACATCCGCGGCGGTGGGGAGTATGGTGAGGAGTGGCATCAGGACGGCATGATGGGGAAGAAGCAGAACAGCTTCGATGACTTCATCGCCGCGGGGGAATGGCTCATCGCCGAGGGCTATACCGGTCCGTCGCGCATGGCGATCGCCGGGGGCTCGAACGGCGGCCTGCTCATGGGTGCGATGCTCACCCAGCGTCCGGATCTGTTCGGGGCGGTCGTGGTGCAGGTGCCGCTGCTCGACATGCTGCGCTACCATCTGTTCCTGATCGCGAGGTTGTGGATCCCGGAATACGGTTCGCCCGATGACGCCGAACAGTTCCGGTGGCTCCGGGCCTATTCACCGTACCACCACGTGCGGGACGGGGAGCGCTACCCGGCCGTGCTCCTGGCCACGGCGGAGAGTGATACCCGGGTGGACCCGATGCACGCCCGCAAGATGGCCGCTCGGCTTCAGGCCGCGACGACCTCGGGACGACCCGTGTTGTTGCGGCTCGAATCCCGCGCCGGCCATGGAGCGGGGAAGCCGTTGTCCAAGGTGCTCGATGAGCTGACGGACACATGGACGTTTGTGTTTTCCGAGATTGGGGTCGAGGTTTAGAACAGACATCGAACCGAGGAGTGCAACCTGATGGCGTATCGCGCCCGGCCGCCGGTGGGAATGGTCTTCCCCGCGCAGTGGCTCGCGTTTGTCCGGATCATCATCGGCCTCTACTTCGCCAAGGCGATGGTGACCAAGATGACCGTGGTCCTGGCGGGCGGCGTACTCCCCGTGCCGGCGGTGCAGGACCGCTGGCTGAGCGTCATGCCGACGATCGTCGCCAAGCAGGCTGCCGGGAACCCCATCGCCTTCTACAAGCACTTTCTCGAGGAGACCGTCCTCACCCACAGCGATCTATACGCCCACCTGACTGCGTGGGGCGAGGTCGTGGCCGGCGTCGGGCTGACGCTCGGCCTGCTCACGGGAGTCTCGTCACTGGTGGGGATGATGCTGGTGATCAATTACGGGCTGGCCACCCAGTGGATGTCTCCCGGGCAACAGGGGTTCCACCTGGTGCTGTTCACCCTCATGGTCGCCTTCTTCTTCACGCGCGCGGGCCGCACCTGGGGTCTCGACGCGTGGCTCGCCAGCGCCAAGCCCAAGTCTCCCCTGACTCGGCGACCGTTTTCCTAGTCGGTCATCTCCCGATGCGGGGGCGCGCCCGCATGCCCCCGACGACTCCGTCCGCCTCGCAGTGCGCATCACGCGCGCTGTAGACCACGCAGAACACCCCATCCGCATGCCACCGTTCGTACCATCGCTGCATGACGCCGCGATCCTGCGCCGAGAACTTGTTCGATGGCAGGGAATCGGTGAAGAGATACACGTGCGTGTGAACGGTGCCCGCCCATTCCGGTGGACCACAACGCTCCACGGACGCCTCGGAGGCGATGCCCATCGAATCGGCTTCCTCGGGGGCGAGCGGCAGGATGCGGCTCACGAAGACGGTGTCGTTCCGAATGGATGCGGCGAGACAGGCGACGCGCTCTTCCTTGGCCGTGATGCTCGTCTGCCAGAGTGTGCCGAGCACCGCACCGGCTTCCCGCGCGAAGCGGAATGCCGGCTGTGGCGTGGCGGTGGAGGTATCGGACTGGGCGGGCAGGGGGGAGACCAGCACGGACAGGAGGAAGACAGGACGGAAAAGACGGAAAGGACGGAGGGGGCCTACCCGGTGGGCTACGGCGTGAGTGGCAACCAACCTTTCCGTCCTCTCCGTCCTCTCTTCAGTACGTCGTGCTCGGAAAGATCAGGGCCCCAGCGGGCCCGTCGAGCTCGCAGTGAATCATCGTCTCGCCGAACAGCAGGCAGAACGTCCCCTGCGTATTCCACCGCTGTCCCCAATCGAGCATCACTCCACGATCGGCGCCTGAGAACGTGGAGTAGGGACGTCGGCCGTCATACAATGCGATGTGAGTGTGCACCGTGCCCTGCCACACGGGGGGGCTGCAGGTCTCGAGCGAAGTCTTCGCGCCGACCGCGAGTGAATCGATACCGAGCCCGTCGAGCGGCATGATGCGGGTGATCCGGACCGTGTCTTCCTCAATCACGCTGGCCAGGCAGGCGACCGCTTCCCGTCTCGACTCGAGGCTCCCCTTCCACATCTCGTGCATCGCGGTTCGGGCGTCCGGCGTAACCAGGATCGCGCTCGGCGCGCGGCCGGCGAGAACGACCGCGAGGGACGCGGCCAGCGGGACGGCGAGCACTCGCATCAGGGCGCCTGGCCGATGGCAATGCCCCAGGGTGACTTCCCGACCGGGATCGTCTTCGTGACGGTGAGATCGCGCGTGTCTATCACGCTCACGTTGTTCGACGGCCCGTTGGCCGTGTACAGACGGGTGCCGTCGGGTGTGAGTGCGATCCCCCATGGCCGCGTGCCGACTGGCACCGTGGCGCGGACCGAGTCGGTGGCGGGATCGATGACCGACACGGTGCCGCCCCGTCCGTTGGAGACGTACACGGACTTCCCGTCGGGCGAGACGACGACGTCCATCGGCTTCGAGCCTTCGGGCATCGTGATCACCTTGAGTTTCTTTCGGGTCGCGACATCCAGCACCCACACCGTGCCGTCTACCTCCGAGCTCACGTAGGCGCGCTTGCCGTCGGGCGTGAAATCGAGCGAGCGCGGCCGTTTCCCTACCTCGATTGCGCCGACCGTCTTGCCCGTTTTCGTATCCACGAGCGTGACATTGTGGTCGGTCTCGCCTGTTACCCATACGGTTCCGCCGTCGGGAAAGAGTCGAACCCCCTCAGGCTCCTTCCCGACCTTCACCGTGGAGCGGATCTGCCCGCTCGCGACGTCCACAATTGATGCGGTTCCGGCATCCTCATTGGAGACGAAGAGCGTCGAGCCATCCTTGCTGATGTCGAAGTTCTCGGGGTCGGATCCGCCGGGCAGCACGCGTGACACCTTGCGGGTGGCGGCATCGACCACGGCCACGCCGTCTTTGGATTTGTCGGCCTTGAGCTTCTCGCATTCCTCGTCCGGCATCGTCGGCGGGCAGCGGGGCGAGCCGCTCAGCGCCACGAAGATCGTCTTGCTGTCGCCGCTGATGCGGACACCACGGGGTCGCGTTCCCACTTGAATGGTGGCCACCACGGTGTCGGCCTTCGTGTCGATGATGCTGAGTTCTTCGCCGACCTCGTTGGTGACGTAGGCGAGGAGTCCGGGAGCGGCGGCCGGCGCGGCGCTCGAATCGGCGGTTGTTCCCGCGGTCGCGGCGGAGCCGGAGCCGGGCGTACTCGGCCGGCAGGCAACCAGTGCGATCACGGCCGCCACGATCGACTTATTTCGCATCGAAGATTGCCTTGTCCTTGTTGCGGGCCTCGACGAGGCCCTGCATCTGGGCGACGCCGGTTGCCCCGCGGAAGTCCGCGCCGTCGAGGTCGGCCTTGAAGAACTTGGCGCCGGTGACGTCGCTCTTGGTGAGATCGGTATCGACCAGCATCGCGTTGCTCAGGTTGGCGCCGTTGAGCTTGGCGCCGGAGAGCGTGGCGTGGGAGAAATCGGCTTTGAACAGGTTCGCCCCGGTGAAATCGGCTCCGGAGAGATCGGCGCCGACGAAGGTGGCGCGCATCACGCCCATCGACTGGTTGCCCGGGTCGGCGCCCGCATTTGTGTTACGGGCGGTCGCGCCCTTGAGGTTGGCGGCCCTCAGATACCCGATGATCCGAGTGTCGGAAAGGTTCGCGCCACTGAGATCGGCGGCTTCGATGATCGTGGAAAAGAGACTCGCGCCTTGCAGGTTTGCCCGCTGCATGTGGGCCCGTCTCAGCACCGAAAGGTCGAGATTGGCCTTGGAGAGGTCGGCCCCGGTGAGGATCGCATCGGTGAGGTCGCACGCAAACAGGTTGGCGCCGGCCATCTTTGCATTCGCGAGATTGGCGCCGGTGAGCTTCGCCTTCTTGAAATCGATGCCTGTGAGATCGAGCCCGCTGAGATCCGCGTTGGAGAGATCCGGATCGCCGCTGGCCCCCAATCGCGTCTTGAGCTGGTCCAGATCGAGCCGGACGGTCGGCGTATCGGCCGGCTGGGCGGCGAGTGGCGCACTGAAGCCGCCCGGCCTACCGGCCGGCACGGTTTGACCAGCGAGTAAGACCAGCAGTGCACCTACTGCCGCCCACCGCCCGAACTGCTTCGGACGGTCCAATCGTCCGCCGCGCGTGTGTTATCCCGCCTTTCGGACCGCCGGGCGTCCCGGCGCCATCTTGGCGTCGCTGCGCGCCTTCACGTAGCTGTAGATCTCGTCGATGGTCCCCATCTCCATGCCCAGCGAGCACCATGGAGGCATGCCCTTCTCGGGCCGGCCGGCGCAGACTGTCTGGACGAACAGCTCCTTCGTGTTGATCGGCCCATCCGGCTTGAGGGAGACGATGAGATGAGGCGCGAACGACGTCCCGAGCGCGTCCTCGCCGTGACAGCGGGCGCAATTCAGATTGAACTGCTTCCAGCCGTCGTACACTTCCTGAGTGACGGTATCTCGTGGGGCCTGATGGTACTGGTCCCGGAGATCCTGGGCCGCGGCGTAAGTGGCCGTCACGCACATGGCGAGCACGGCGGTAACGCCGAGGATCGCCTGGCGGAAGAGAGCGGCGATGGTCGTGCGCATTGCGAGTCCTTTCTCTCGGAAGAAGGAGTCCATGTTCGGGTCCGGCGTGATCAGGCCGGGGTCCGGCTCGCGTTCGAATCCGGGGTGGTGTGGGGTACGGCGGCGCCCGCCGCCTTGCCGTCTCCCTTGTCGCTCTCCGGCGGCGCCGGGTACACGGGCACGCCGTATTCCTGCAGGAGTGACTGAATCTCCGGTGCCTTGCGGTCGAGCAGCGACTGGAGGCTGTCCCTGAGTTCCTTGTCGCTACGTCGCACGGCCAGTCCGATGCTGTACCGGAATGGCGTCGCGCTGAGGGAATCGCGGTCGGGCAACGGCGTCAGCACGAGCGGCACCGGAGACTTCTTGGCGTAGTAGCCGGCGAGGGGTCCCCACGCGATCGCGATGTCCACTTCTTTCTTGACTACCCCATTAATGATGTCCTCAGGCCGGTCTTGGTCGCTGAAGAACGTGAAATAGCCCTTGAGGTTGCCGACGACCCCATAGCGGCTGAGCGCCATGGCCGGCGGCGAATTCTCGGCGTCGGAGGTGTACATGTTGACGCCGATCTTGAGCTTCTTGAGTCGAGGATCGGCGAGCGAATTGATGTCCTCGAGTCCACTCCCTTTGCGGGCGACGAAGACGTAGGCGGACCGGAAGTAGGGCTTGGTCGAGCCGGCTATGTCGAGCCCTGCCGGGGCCTCCATCGCGACATCGCAGTATCTGCCATTGAGGATCCGGAAGTATCCCCGGCGGGTGGGATACCAGACATACTCGAGTTTGGAATTCCACTCCTTGGCGATCATGCTGGCGAGCTTATTCTCGAAGCCCTCTCCCTTGTCGTTGGAAGAGGGCATGTTGTCGGGATCGGCGCAGACGCGTAAGACCCCGGGCTGAAGGGGCCCTGGTCGCTGGGCGTTGGCCGGAACGGTGGGGATCATTGCGGCCAGACCCAGGAGGGCCCAGCACCACCGTCCACTGACGTGTCGTCGCATCGGTTACCTGCCTCGCTGGGGGCTTCGCGGTCGGATTCGACCAACCACTGCGCCCGGGAAAGCGCACGGCGCCGGAGCGGACAGCACTCCGGCGCCGTGCTCTTTTCGTAATCTATCCCTACCGCCGCTGGAGGCTATATCCGCCGCCGGCGTCGGGGTCGTGCGGTATTACTTGGGCAGGCCCGGGTTCTTCAGACCGAACACGGTGAGAACGCCGCCCTGAGTGCTGAACTGACCAGCGTCGCCGAAGGCGCCGAGCGCGCCGAGACCGGCGGTCGGATCTTCAGCGCCGATGCCAGCGGCCACGCCGATGCCGGCCCAGCCGCCGATGCCCGAGTAGACGGCCACATACTGCTGGCCATCGGGCCCGGTGTAGGTCATCGGGTTTGCGATGATGCCGGACGGGGTCTTGAACTGCCAGAGGACCTTACCCGACTTGGCATCAACACCCTTGAGCCAGCCTTCCATGGTGCCGTAGAACACCACGCCGCCGGCCGTCGCGAGCGCCCCACCGTACGCGGCGAGGTTCTCCTTGATTTCCCACACCACGCTGCCCTTCATCGGATCCCAGGCGATGAACCGGCCACGATGGCCGCCGGGGCCCGGGAACATCCGCACGATCGCGCCGACGTACGGCTGACCGGCAGTGTACTTCACTTCCACGCCCTCGTAGTCCATGCAGATGTGGTTCGTGGGGACGTAGAACAGCCCGGTGACCGGCGAGTACGCCGAGGGCTGCTGATCCTTGAAGCCGATGGCGGCCGGGCAGATGCCCTCGCCGTTCTTCTTCGAGGAGGTGCCGTACTTCGGATCCTTGACCGGAACGCCGGTGGCCACGACGCCCTCGACCGGGGTGCCCGTGCCGCCGCTCTTGGCCCAGTTGATCGGACCGAAGGCGTTGGCGACGATGACCTTGCCGTTGGTGCGGTCGACCGTGTAGCCGATGCCGTTACGGTCGAAGTGGCCGAGCAGCTTCTTGCCGCCGCTCTCGAAGAGGACGTTCTCATTGACGCCGTCATAGTCCCACTCATCGTGCGGCGTCATCTGGTAGGCCCACGCCACGTGCCCGTTGTCGGGATGGCGCGCGAACATCGTCATCGACCACTTGTTGTCGCCCGGCCGCTGGTCGGGGTTCCAGGTGCCCGGGTTACCGACGCTGTAGTAGAAGAGGTCGAGCTCGGGGTCGTAGGAGTACCAGCCCCAGGTGGTGCCGCCGCCCCGCTTCCACTCGTCGCCCTGCCAGGTGCTGACGCCGAGGTCCTTGCCCTTGTGCGACGGATAGTTGGCATTCGCGTCGCCGTCGATCAGGACTTCGCTGTCCGGGCCGGTGCTGTAGCCGGTCCACTGGTGCTCGCCGGTGTTGGCGTCGAAGGCCGAGACGCGGCCGCGCACGCCGAACTCACCACCGGAGATGCCCGCGATCACGATTTCCTTGCCCGACTTGGTCTTGATGTAGATCGGGGCGTTGGTCATCGTGGCGCCCTGCTTGTAGCCGTTGGCCTCGACGCCGGCGTTCGACTTATCCGGGTGCTTGGCCTTCCACAGCTCCTTGCCGGTCTTCGCGTCGAGCGCGATCAGCTCACCCTGCAGCGCCTGAATGTAGACCTTGCCGCTCGGGCTGTAGGCCGTGCCACGGTTCACCAGGTCGCAGCACGCGATTGGAATCGCGTCGGGCGACTGGTTCGGCACGTACTTCCAGATCTGCGGTGCGCCGGGCTTGGAGAGATCGAGCGCGTACACGATGTTCGGGAAGGACGTATTCACATACATCACGTTCCCGATGACGAGAGGATTGCCCTCGTGACCGCGCAGCGTGCCGGTCGAGAACGACCAGACCGGACGCAGCTCTCCGACGTTGGCCGTCGTGATCTGCTTGAGCGGGCTGAACCGCTGCAAGCTGTAATCACGGCCGGTCATCGTCCATTCGCCCTCTTTGCCGTTCAGGGTCCATGCCCCCGAACGCGCCCCTTGGGCGTTGGCGGAAACGGCTACGGCTACCGTCAGCCCCGCCGCGATGCCGCCACACAGCACCTTCTGGGTAAAGCGGTTCATAACTGACCTCAGGATGAAGGGTGGTTCTACTGCTCTACTGCACATCGGTGGCACGTGCTGCTGTATCGGAACCGTGGGCCGTGTCGCTCACGGGGGACTGCGTTCCCCTGTGGACCGGTCCCCGCGGCATTGAGCCGTGTCGAGGCACGAAGCGGAAATGGGAGTATGGCTGGCGAAACTGGATGAGCGCGTTGTCGTGCGGTGAAACTTGTCCGTCCCGTTGGGATGCCAGCACCAGGCCGTGCGCCATGCTTCCCGCGGATTGCGCGCCAGGCGCGCATTCACAGGCTCCGCGTAGGAATTCCACATCGAGCCAACGGTGGAAGCGAACGGGAACGAGCCCATCTCACCCCTCAGCATCGCCGCTGAACTACCTTGTGTTTCAGAAAATGAACTGCAGTTGGGGAGGCAATCACCTAATTCGATCGCCTGTCTAACTCATCTCGACATCCGACCGGCTCGCGATGTTCGGGGAGTGCGAGTGACCGGCCTCGGAAAACCCACTCTGTGTAACTCGCCCAAGTCGCCACGTACGGCAGGCTTAGAGGGGCCAGTATACATCCTGCAAAATGAACTGTCAATCACGGATGGAGGCGGTTTCCGCCCGCCAGAGCCGGGCGCCCGAATTGGTGAATCCCCCCTCGAAAACCCGCCCATCGTTTCCCATCAGTTCCCGGACCCTGGAGGCGAGCTTCCGGCCGGCCGTTTCGGTCTCCACGAGCCCGTAAACTGCGGGGCCCCAGGAGCTCTGTCCCACGCCGGCGGCTCCCCACTCCGACATCCTGGCCACGATCGTCGCCGTGCTGCCGGGAGCGAAGATGCCGCCCTGCTCCGGGGCGAACCAAGCCCCCGTGATCCGCTGCACCGACGTGAGCGCCGATCCGAAGCCGGGGAGATCGTGCTCCACCAGCGCGGGGAGCAGCTGCATCAGGACGATATGGGAGACCCGCTCGACGTCTCCCTCCGGAGGAAGAGGAAGCCGCCGGAATGCCGCCGATTCCGCCTCCCCGCTCAGTCCGGGCTCGCCTGGCGGAACCGCAACGACGCATCGCCACGCTGGGGGGATCGGCAGCCGGACCAGCAGCGGTGCGATCTCATTGGAACTTACCCTCCTCCCGCCTTCCACGATGAAGCCGCCCCGGGCGAATGTCCAGGTACCAATGGCCGAGCGTTCCCCCCGGGAAACGGCCCGAGCCAGCTCCGCCGGGTCGGCTGGGGCAGGCGTTTCGTACAACTCGGCCAGGGCACGCGCCACCGCGAGCCCGAGCTGGGTGCCCGACCCGAGTCCGCTGTGCGCGGGGATCGCGCGGTGGACCCTCAGCCGTGCCCCTCCGTCGATGCCGTGATACCGGAGAAACCGGCGGGCGAACTCCATCGCGCGGTCGGCATCCTCCCCGTCCGCGCTGATCCCGGAAGACGGCGAGACCTCGAGGAGAAGCGAGGGTTGCGGCACGGCAGCACCGAGGCCGCCGAACCGTCGTCCGAGCGACCCGCGGAGGTCGAGGACGCCGAAATGGAGACGGGCCGACGCCTCGACGAAGACGCTAGCGCGACCGTACATATTCGGTGAGCATGGTCATGGCTTCCTGCTCGCGCGGACCGGCGGTCTTGTCCACGATCACCTGCAGCTTGGCGAACTCGTCGGTGATCTGCTCCCGGGGAATGAGGTGCGTCCGGGTGGAGAGAATCGCCGCCTCGAGCACCGCATGCCGCGCGCGATTGAATCCGAGAAATTCACGGCGAGTGCCCGCGTGGCGCACCCGGGTCACGATCCGTGACCGCGGCGGCGTCGAGTCGATGGATTCGACCTCGATCTCGCGCCAGGAGCACGCGGCTTCGAGCACCGCCCCGCGCACGACCGTCGCGGGCACCCAGGGAAACTGGGGACTCGAAATGGCGCCCTGAGCGAAGAGCATCGCGTCGTCGGTCAGGTTGACGACCGCGACGCCCGTAGCCGTCACGTTGCGATAGGTCGTGGTTTCGAGAAACGGCTTGAGAACGATCGTCTCGTCCCCCCATTCGACGCCCATCGGAGCGAAGTTGATGGCTCCTTCGGGGCTCATGGTCGTGACGATGGTCTCGATGATCACCGAACCAGGTCCGCCGGTGGAGGGTCGGTGGCGAGGGTGGAGAGCAGAGGCTCGTACGCCACCAGGGCCCCATCGGCCGCGAGCGGGACCGGCCGATTCCCGGCGGTTCCATGAAGGAAGTTGTCCACCAGACGATAGCCGTGCTCGGTGAGAACCGACTCCGGGTGGAACTGGACGCCGTACACCGGATCGCGCACGTGCTGGACCGCCATGATCTCGCCATCCTCCGACGTCGCAATGACCTCGAGCTCAGGTGGCACCGATGCCGGGGCGATCACCAGCGAGTGATAGCGGGTCGCGCGGAAGGGCGTCGGCAGGCCGGTAAACAGGCCGATCCCGCGATGGTGGACGTGCGAGGTCTTCCCGTGCATCGGGCGCCCCGCCCGGACGATCTCTCCCCCGTAGGCTGCACCGATGCACTGATGTCCCAGGCAGACTCCGAGAATCGGCATGGTCGCCCCGGCCCGCGCCACCAGCTCTGTCGAGATGCCCGCCTCCTTGGGAGAGCAGGGGCCCGGCGAGATGATGATGTGGGAGGGCGGATCGGCGAGGATGTCATCGACGGTCAGCGCGTCGTGCCGCCGGACGAGCGGAGTCTCCCCCAGCTCGCGGACGTAGCGCGCCAGGTTGTAAACGAAGGAGTCGTAGTTGTCGATGAGAAGGATCATGAGGACGCCAGGACCTCGATCAACGCCCTCGCCTTGTCCAATGTCTCCCGGTATTCCAGCTCAGGGTCGGAGTCGGCGACGATGCCGCCGCCGGCCTGGAAGTATACCTGCCCCCCGAGACCCACGTACGTTCTGATCACGATGCTCGTGTCCATTGCTCCGGACGTGGCGATATAGCCTACCGATCCGCAGTACACCCCACGGCGGGTCGGCTCCAGCTCGGCGATGATCTCCATCGCCCGGACCTTCGGCGCGCCCGTGATCGAGCCGCCCGGGAATGCCGCCCGCAGCAGGGCGACGGCATCGGCACCGGGCTCGAGCTCGCCGACGACGGTGGATACCAGATGGTGCACCGTGGGATGCTGCTCGAGCGCGAACAGCTCCGGCACGCGGACCGTTCCCGGGCGGCACACGCGCGACAGATCGTTCCGGAGCAGATCCACGATCATGACGTTTTCGGCGCGGTCCTTGTCGCTCTCGGAGAGCGCGCGTCCGAGGGCCGCATCGTGCATTGGCCCCAGGCCACGGGGCCTGGTGCCCTTGATCGGCCTGGTCTCCACGTGCCGGCCCTTTTCATCGAGCGAGAGGAACCGCTCGGGCGAGGCGCTCAGCACGGCAACCTCCCCGAACCCAAGGTAGGCCGCGAAGGGAGCCGGGTTCCTCCGCCTCAGCTTTCCATAGAGATCGAAAGGCGACACGGGAGCAGGCGCCTGGAAGCGTTGGGAGAGGTTCGCCTGGAAGATGTCTCCCGCGATGATGTACTCCCGGACCCGGGCTACGGCATCCAGATACCCCCGGTGGGTAAACGTGGACCGCAGTCCGATATCCTCGGCGTTCTCGATCCCCATGACCGGGTACGACGGCGCCGGGCCCGGTCGTGGCTCGCGAGCCAGTGGCCAGCCGCCTTCGCCGGAAGCGCCAGTCGCCGGGGCGGATCGCGTGAGCCGGTCACGGACCATCGCCAGTCGCTCGCGTGCTCGCTGCCCGCGATCCCGTCCCTCCTCCGGGATGCCGGTCGAGACGAGCCAGGCGGTCCCCAGCCGGTGGTCCCAGGCGATGACCCAATCGTACAGGCCCAGGAGTACTT
>DATBSO010000098.1:0-43413 GCA_036559745.1 Gemmatimonadales bacterium
CTGATCACGAGGTCGGTGAAGGTGACGAGGCCCGCGTCGTCGCTGGTCGCGGTGGTCGTCCCGCCCAGCGTTCCGCCGCCGCTCGAGATCTGAACCGTCACCGACACTCCGCCCCGCGCGATCGGATTGCCTTCCGGATCGCTCAGTTGGAGGACCGGCTGTGGATCGAGGGGAACTCCGGACGTCGCGATCGCGCCGGGGTTGGTCACGAATGCGAGCTGGGCCGCCAAGCCCGTCGTGATGAAGACGGCAGGCTCGCCGGCGAATCCGGTAACGGTCGCCTGGGTGGTATATGTGCCGGGTTGGCTGCCGAGCGTGCGCATCGTCGCCGCGCGACCGGCTCCATCGGTCGTGCCCGTTGACGGATCCACCGCGCCCCCATTGTCGGCGGTCCAGGTGACCTCGGCGCCGGGGACCGGATTGTTGAATCGGTCGGTGACACGAATGACGAGCGAATCGGGGAGCGCCTGTCCGACGGTACCGTTCTGCCGGTCGCCACGGACGATGGCCAGGTTGGCCGGCTGGCCCTCGTTGGGAAGGACCAGATTGTCTCCGCCGCACCCCGCAAGCGCGAGGAGGGCGAGCATGGCAAGCTTGCGCACGCCGCCTCCGATCATCCTGCCAGTCGCCCGAGTTATTGCCCGTTCACGTCGAAGGGATTGCTCGTCACCTGTCCCAGCTCGGGCCTGTTCTCGACCGTTGCGGTCAGGACGAAGCCGGTGCCGGCATGCTTGACCCGCAGCTTGTCGAATACCGCAACGCCGTCCCTGGCGTCCTCTTTCTCGTGATCGATATCGCCGTCGGCGGGCGTGAGTGACAATTGGATCTTGGCTCCCGGCACGCTGACGACCGTTCCGGCCTGATCGACGATCGCCACCTGCACCGCTGGCGCCAGGTCTTGGTTCTCGACCTGCGGATTGGCCGGCTGAACCTGGAAGACCAGGTGGTCCGCGGCATCCCCCGTCCCCTCGGCGGTGGCCGTGAAGACCGCCGGACTGCCATTGAGGCCCGTCGCTCTAGCCTCGAGGGTGTTGGTCACCGGGTCGCCCAGGACCCAGCTGCCGACGGTTGCAACTCCTGCCGAGTTGGTGGTCTGGGACGCGCCGGTCACGCTGCCGTTGCCACCGGTTACCACGAAGGTCACGCCGAAGCCGGCGATACCCTGCCCCGCGTCATTCGTGACTTTGACCGAAGGCTTCACCGGCACCGGGCTGCCGGCCGCGCCTGTCTGATTGTTGCCCGCGACGATCGTGAGCGTGGTCGCGGGGGCGATGGTGACAACCACTTCCGCCGTCTGGTCCACCCGCACCCGGTTGTTCACCGTCGCGCTCACGATCTTGCTACCCGGGACCGAGGACGAGAGCGTGCCGGTGGCGATGCCGTCGACGCCAGTCACACCGGGCGGCTGGGTCAGGGTATTGCCGCTTCCTGTCGCCGAGAGACGTACCGAGGCTCCCGCAACCGGGGCGCCGTTATCATCACGCACTGTCACCGTGATCGTCGACGACCCGGTGAGTGCCTGAATCGAGGTGGGCGACGCACTCACGGTCGAGTTCGCATCACTCGGACCGCCGCCCCCACCTCCGCCCCCACCGCCAGTCGCCGTGGCGGTAAACGTTACGAGTCCGACCCCGGAGACGACCGCGTTCACGGTATTGGTGGCACCCGCTGTCGGTCCGAGCGTAAAGACAGCCGATGCCGCCCCGTCGGCGTCCGTGTCACCACTCGGCGCAATGTTCCCCCCACCCGCTCCCACGATCCAGCTCACGGCCATGCCGGGCAGGGGGTTGTTCCCGGCATCGACCAGACGAACGACCAGCGGGCTGGGCAACGTCGCACCCGGCGCCGCGGTCTGATTATTACCCGAGACGAGGAGCAGCGCCGATGCGTTGCCGGCCGTGGCTGTGTGAGTGAATGCCACCGGCGATCCGGCCAGTCCGCTGGCCGACGCGGTAGCGCCCTGGGTGCCCGCGCCAGGTCCTAACGTGCGCTGCGTCGCCGCCTGACCATCGGCGCCAGTTTCCATCACGGCCGGATCCACGCTGCCGTCCGCCGATGCCCAGTTGACCTGAACCCCCGGCACCGGGTTGCCGAACTCATCGGTGACGATCACGACGAGGGGAGCAGGCAGCGCCGAGCCTGCGGGGGCGCTCTGATTGTCGCCCGAGACTCCCGCTATGGTCTGCGCCGGACCCGCATCCGCCGTTGCGGTGAAGCTCCTGGAGAGCGAAGCCGCACCGGCCACGACCGCCGTCGCCGTCTGCGATCCTGCCTTGTTCCCGAGGACCCAGCTCGAGCCGGCACGACCGTCGGCGTCGGAGACGGCGCTTTCGGGCGAGACCGTTCCGCCCGCAGATGCGTCCGGCGCGAAGGTCACCCGGATGCCGGCGACCGGCTGTCCCTGACGATCGGTAACCCGCACGGTGATCGAATCGGCGAGAGCCGCGCCGACCGTGCCCGTCTGACCATCACCGCCAGTGGACGCGATCGCCGAAGGATCGGTGTCGTTGGGGAGGACGAGGTCGCTGCCACCGCACGCAAGCAGCACCAGACCGCAGGCCCAGAAGAGCCGCGGCCGATCTCGAAATGGCAATGACCGCCGCGTCGGGAGCGGCGGTCGGGATTCTCGGAGCGTCACAGTGATACGGTAATCCGGATGGCGGCGGGGCGATAGGGCGCGGATCACAATGTGAGTGGTCGCTCACAGTGTGGGCGCAAGAGATGAAAATTATTGCACTTAGTTGATGTCGAAGTTTGAGCTCTGGACCGCCGAAACTCCGCTCGTGGAGGCGTCGAGACTGTAGGGCAGGTTGAAGACATTCCCGGTCTGGTCCACGCTCAGATCAGAGAACGTGGCCTGGCCCCCGACGGCATCGACGTCAACGTCGCCGTTCAAGGTCGCGTTCGCGGCTAACGGGACGTTCAGATCCAAATGAACGGTGCCGGAAGCCGGATTTCCAAAAGCATCTTCCACGCTCACCACAACGGCTGGGGTGATAGTGGCGCCTGAGGCCGCGTCCGACGGCTGCTGGGTGAATTGCAGGGTCTCCGCCGGCCCCGCCGCGAGGGTGATCGGATCCGACGTGTCTTCGGTCAGCGAGCCGCTGTCGAAGGTGAGCGTGTAGGTCCCGACCGTGCCGTTGATCGAGAGGCCGCTGAACGTGGCGACGCCGCTGCCATTGGTCGTGGCAGTGGCATTCGAAAGGGTCGCACCGCCGGGGCCCGAGGCAATGGTGGCCGTGATCGTCACACCTGAAGTCGCCGAGTTGTTCCCGCCGTTGTCCTGGAGCTGGATCACCGGCTGGGTGCCGAAGGCCACGCCCGCCTGGGCATTGCCGGAGGGCTGCGTCGTGATGACGACGACGCTGGGACTTCCAGCGCTCGCCGATGCGGTAAACGTCACCGAGATCGCGGTTCCGTTGACCGTCGCCGTGAGCGTGTTGTTGTTGGACCCGGCAGTCGGCCCCATGGTCCATGATCCGACGGTCGCGATCCCGGAGCTGTTGGTTGTCGCGGTCGCCCCCGTCACGCCGCCCCCGCCAATTCCCACGGCAAAGTCGACTTGAACCCCGGCGACCGGATTGCTGCTCGCGTCCCGCACGATGACGGCCGGATCGGTAGTGACCGCCGTGCCGACGTCAGCCGTCTGGTTGTTCCCATCCTGTATGGCAATGCTGGCAGGGCTGCCGGCCGTCACCGTGACAATGGCGTTGTCCGTGACCGTGATACTGCCGTTGAGCGTCGCGGTCACGGTGTGAGAGCCCGGCGACGTCGAGCTGAACGTGCCCGTAGTCTGACCATTGATGTCTGTTGGCCCGGTCGGCTGCCCGAAACTGTTGCCACTGCCGCTTGCCTGGATCGAGACAGTCACCCCCGAGACGGGATTCCCACCGCCGTCCAGGGCCGTCACCGATATCGTCGATGGATCGCCTGCGCCGACCGAGGTCGGATTGGCGGTCACGATCGAGGTGGCCGCGCTTGGCGCTCCGACGCCGAGCGCGATGGGATTGGAGGTCGCCGTGGTGAGTCCAGGACTGGTGAATCGGAGGTTGTAGGTGCCGACGGCCGCGGTGAGGCTCAGATCGGTGTACGTCGCGAGGCCGTTGGCGTCGCTGACCTTCGTGCGATCGCCGCC
Source organism: Gemmatimonadales bacterium (assembly GCA_036559745.1). GTDB lineage: Bacteria > Gemmatimonadota > Gemmatimonadetes > Gemmatimonadales > GWC2-71-9 > CAVVWJ01. The sequence continues at coordinate 4,136 of DATBSO010000098.1, forward strand.
GAGTGTCCCGCCGCCGAGTGGGAGCAGGGCCGCGGTGACCGTCCGCCCTGGCACGGGACCGACGTCGTTGCCCTGCGCATCTTGGAGCTGCACCACCGGCTGCTGGGCAAGCTGGACGCCGTTCACCGCAGCGGCGCTCGGTTGGGTCGTCACGACGATCTGCGTCGGCTGCCCCACGGTCGCGGAACTGTTGAACGTGATCGGGGAACCGGTCAGACCCGAGACCGCCGCCGTCGTCGTGTAGGGGCCGGGCGTGGGCCCGAGCGTCCGGGTGATCTGGGCGATGCCCAGGGCGTTGGTGGCCGACGTCGGAGCGGAGACCGAACCGCCACCGTTCGCGGTCCAACTCACCGAGACGTTCTCCACCGGGTTGTCATTGGCGTCCGTCACCCTGACGGCCAGTGGATTGGGCAAAGCCTGCCCGCCGGGGGCTGACTGATTGTCGCCGCTCTGAAGCGTGAGCTTGGTTGGAACATCCGACGACCCGGTCGCGCTGAAGGGGACCGGGGGGATTCCGGAGAAGACCGCCGTCAGCGTGTTCTGCCCCGCGGTCGAGCCGAGCGTCCAGCGAGTACGAGCAAAACCGCTCGGATCGGTCGTGCTGTTCACCGGTGTGACCGTGCCGCCGCCGGTAGAGACCACCCAGCTGACCGCCCGCCCGCCGACACCATTGCCGTCGGCATCGCTGAGCTTCACCACGAGATCTTCCGCCAGCTCGAACCCGGCCGGCGCCGTCTGTCCGTTCCCCGAGACTTCGGTCAGCGTCGTCGGGTTGGATGCGACCGCCGTGTGCACGAAGGTGACCGGCGAGCCTGCCAGACCATCGGCGGCGGCCTGGGCCGACTGCTGTCCGGCGGTCGGGCCGAGCACCCTCGCGGTCGCTCCGCGGCCATCGGCACCGGTAATCACGGTCTCCGGACTCACCGATCCGCCGCCCACCGCCGACCACTGAATCGTGACGCCTTCGACCGGATTGTCGCTCGCGTCGCTGACCCTCACCACGAGCGAGTCGCCCAGCGAGGAATTGACGGGGGCAGTCTGATCGTCTCCGCTCAACGCCGCGATGAGCGAGCCCGATCCGGCGATGGCGGTCGCATCGAACGTGACGAGGAGAGTGGCGGGCGCTTCGCCTCCTACAGCCTGCGCCCGCACCTGTTGGGATCCGGCGTTGGGCCCGAGCGTCCACGTCGTGCTGGCCCGGCCATCCGAGCCGGTCGCGACCGTGCCCGCAGCCACCTGTCCGCCCCCGCTCAGCACCAAAAATTCGACGTCCTGATTTACCACGGGGCGACCAAGCTTGTCTGCCACCTTGACAACGAGTGGAAGCGGCAAGGCGGCTCCGACGATGCCGGCCTGGGCGTCGCCGGTGACCTTCGTCATACTGGTGGGAATTGAGTCGCCGGGAAAGACGATCCCGTCTCCCCCGCAGCTGGCGATGCCGGCGACGAGGGCGAAGACGAGAATCGAGGCGAAGCTGCGAAGAGGGCGAATCACCGGAGGTGATAGGCCAGCAGTTTACATGCCGGGATGCGCCTGGTCGGCAATAGGCTAACCTCTTATGGGGGAACGACTTGCTATTACAAGAGTCGCGCTGTTGCGCCCAAGCAACAACATAAACCGATCACGTCCTCGCTGAAAGAGGACGAGGGCGCACCTCGAGGGACCGACCCTATGGCGTGATGAGGAAGCCGTTGCTGCTGGCCGTGATACTCCCGAGCGTGGCGACGAGCCGGTACGAGAACAACGCCGCGGCGTCGACGCTCAAGTCGGAGAACGTGGCGGTGCCTCCGCTCGCCGACACCGAGAGCGTCCCGTGCAGCTCCCCTGTGGCGAAGAGCGGCGGGTCGAGCGACATCACCACCGTCCCTTGCGCCGGGTTGCCGAACTGATCCTCGACCGACACGACGACCGCCGGCGTGATCGTCTCGTCCACACGGCTGCTGGTGGGCTGGACCGTGAAGGTGAGGCTCTGCGCGTCATCGGCCTGCACGGTGACCGCGGCGTTGTCCGCGATCGCGGTCGAGTTGATCGTGGCACTGATCACGTGCGCACCAGCCTGAGTGGAGGCGAACGTCACCGTCGTCACGCCGCTCGAATTGGTCGGAGACGCCGTGCCGAACGTGTTGCCGGAGCCGGTTGCGGAGAGCGTCACCGACGCGCCCGCAACAGGGTTTCCGCCGGCGTCGCGCGCGGTGACGGTGATCGTGGACGGCGCCCCACCGGCGGTGATCTGATCGGGTGCCGCGCTCACCGTCGACTGGCTCCCGCTCACCGGACCCGAGGTGACCGTGACGACGGCGTTGTCCGTGACGGTCACGCCGTTGATACGTGCCGTGATGGTGTGTTGACCCAGACCCGTCGACGCGAAGGACGCCGTCGACACGCCACTGGAACTGGTCGCCCCGGGGTTACCGAGGCTGTTGCCCGATCCGCTGGCTTGCAGCTCCACGCTTGCGCCTTGAATCGGGTTGCCGCTCAGATCGCGCGCCGTCACCGTGATCGTCGAGGATCCGCTCCCGGCCGCGATTTGATCCGGATTCGACGACACGCTGGACTGGCCCGCGTTCACCGAGCCGGTCGTCACGGTGATGGCGCTCGACGTGGCGGTCGCGAGCGTCCCGCTGCTGAAGCGAATGGTGTAACTCCCCACCGGCCCGTTGATGTTGAGATCCGTGAACGCGGCGCGGCCGTTCCCATCGGTCTCCCTGGTCGCGTCACCGTTGAGGGTGGCACCCCCGGGCCCGCTCGCGAGGGCCGCCGTGATGACTCGGCCGGCAGGGCCCGCGTTGTTCCCCTGAGCATCCTGCACCTGCACCACCGGTTGCGGCGAGAGCTGTGATCCATTCTGCACATTGTCGTCGGGTTGTGTGGTGATCACGATCTTCGACGCATCCCCGACCGTCACCGTGACCGTAGCGACATCCGTGATCGCAGTCCCGCTGATCGTCGCGCTGACGGTGTGCGGGCCGAGGCCGGTCGAGGAGAAGGTGCCGGTGGCGACACCGCTTCCGTTGGTGGCGCCCGGTTGCGTGAGCGAGTTGCCGGACCCGTCCGCGGCGAGCTGAACCGTTGCGCCCTGAATCGGATTCCCACCCGCATCGCGCGCCGTGACGGTGATCGTCGACGAAGCGCCGACAGGAACCTGGTCGGGCGAGGCGTCCACGCTCGACTGGCTGGCGCTCACGGGACCCGGAGTGACCGTGATGACCGAGTTGTCGTTGATCGCGACGCCATTGATCGTGGCGGTGACGGTGTGCGGGCCGACTCCGGTGGATGAGAAGGTGCCCGTGGCAACGCCGCTCGAGCTCGTGGTTGAGCCGGGCTGGGTCAGCGTGTTGCCCGAGCCGCTGGCCGCGAGCACCACCGTCGCGCCGGCGACCGGATTTCCGTTCGCATCGTGGGCGGTCACGGTGATCGTGGAGGAGCCGCCGACCCCGATCTGATCCGGGTTCGCCGCAACCGTCGACCGGCTTGCGTTCACCGTCCCCGCGGTGACCGCAATCGCATTCGAGGTGACGGGAGGCAGCGAGCCGGTCGTGAACCGGAGCGTATAGCTCCCGGCGGAGCCGTTGATACTGAGCCCGGCGAAGGTCGACTTGCCGGCGCCATCGGTCTCCCGGGTCACGTCACCACCGAGGAAACCACCCGGCGGTCCGCTCGCGATCCCAACCGTGATGACTCGGCCGGATGGCCCCACGTTGTTGCCCTGCGCGTCCTGCACCTGAATCACCGGCTGTGCCGGCAGCGGGTCGCCGCTTCGAGCGGGTGTGCCGGGCTGTGTCACGATCATGAGCTTCGCGGCAGAGCCGGCGCTCGCGGTGCTCGTGAACGTGACCGGAGAGCCATCGAGCCCGGCCACCGTCGCCGTCGTGGTGTAGGTGCCCGGCGTCGGTCCGAGGGTCCTCACCATCTGCGCGATGCCGTCGGCGTTCGTGCCCGACGTGGCTCCCGCGACGGAGCCGCCGCCGACAGCCGCCCACGCAACCGACACGTTTTCCACCGGATTGTCGTTGGCGTCGGTGACTTTGACGGTGAAAGGGTTGCCGAGCGCCTGGCCGACCACACCCGATTGGCCATCGCCACTCACGAGTGCGAGCCGGCTTGGCACGTCCGCCGAGGCGACGGCGGAGAATGGAACCGCAGGAAGACCGGAGAAGACGGCGTTCAGGCCGTTGGCGCCGGTCGCCGGGCCCAGCGTCCACCGCGTGCGTGCGAAGCCGTTCGGATCGGTGGTGGTGTTGACCGGGGTGACCGTTCCGCCGCCGGTGGCGATGACCCAGGTGACCGGTCTCCCTCCAACGCCGTTTCCGTCGGCGTCGTTCAGCTGGACGACCAGATCCTCAGCAACCTCGAATCCCGCCGGAGCGGTCTGATCGTCACCCGAGACTTTGACCAGGGCGGAGGGAGTCGAGGCGAGCGCGGTATGTACGAACGTCACGGGCGAGCCGGCGAGGCCGTCGGCCGCGGCCTCCGAGGTCTGCTGGCCCGCGGTGGGCCCGAGCACCCGGAGCGCGGCCGCCCGACCATTCTCACCTGTCACGGCGGTCTCGGGATCGATGCTGCCTCCACCCTGAACCGACCACCGCACCGTGACGCCGGCGACAGGGTTACCGCCGGCGTCGCTCGCGCGGACGACCAGGGATTCGGCGAGGACCGAGTTCACCGCCGCGCTCTGGTCGTCTCCGCTGACTGCCACGAGGAGCGAGCCGGTCCCCGCCACCGCCGTGGCGCTGAAAGACACGATGAGGTCGTCGGGCGCGCCCCCGCCGATCGCGTGGGCTTCGACCTCCTGGGCACCGGCACCGGGTCCCAGTGTCCACACGGTCGAGGCCCGGCCATCGGTATCGGTCTGCGCCGACGCGGGTGAGACCCCACCTCCGCCGGACGAGACCGAGAACTCGATCGTCTGCCCCGTCACGGGGCGCCCGATCTCGTCGGTTACTTTCACGACGAGCGGCAGGGCGAGCGCGGTGCCTGCGATGCCCGCCTGGGCGTCGCCGGTCACGATGACGATATGGGAGGGTTTTGCGTCCCCGGGCAGCGTCAGGTCGGCGCTCCCGCACGCCATAACGAAGGCGGCGAGGGCGGACGCGATGAGACGAGTGCGGCGACTTCGCAGAGGGGCCACCTGAGTTCAAACGCCAGCGCATCGAGGTCCAGGCGCAGGGCGGCCCCTGGGCAGATCGCTAGCGGTCAGTCCGTTCGTTGGAGCGGGAAATGTCGAAGATTCCGGCGCAACATAATGCGGTCAGCGGCCCGACTGGAAGAGCACGCCAAGACTGAAGTTGATCAGCCGCTCGCGGTATCGGTCGCCTCCCCTCCCGCTATAGGTGTGTCCGACCAGGTCGATGGCAGGGTTGAGGTATACGGTCCGCCCGACCTTCACTTCCCACCCCGCGCCGAGGAGCCCCGCGAAGCCGGTGTCTCCCACCCCGAAGCCGTCGTTGAAGTCCACTTCGTTTCGCCCGAGGCCCACGCCACCCTTGAGGTACAACCCGGACGTCGTCACGGGATACAACTGCCCGATGAACAGGAGGCTGGTGAGCGTCTCGGTGCGATCGCCCTGGTCGTTGATCCAGGCCAGCGCCTCGCCGCCAAGACGCAGGTAGGGACTCACCGTGCCGCCGAGTCTGACGGAGACGGTCGGCTGATAGTCGTCGCTGACGTATCCGGTCCCATCACGCAGGTCGTACGACTCTCCGCCCGCTCCGACACCGACAGCGCCCCAGAAGCCGTGCCGGGTCCCCTCGTCTCGCACTTCGACCAATCCGCGGGGCACACCCTGTGCTTCCGACATCACCGGGGCAGCAAGCATCGCCACCAGCATCGGCAGGCACCTCGAGAGATTCCGCATCGGTCCCCTCGTCGCAGTTATGTTGTGGTCTTCGACCGAGTAGGTCCCTCCGGCGCAAGGCAAGGTCCGGACCGCGCCGGCCTCAATGGGCATCCGCTTGAGCGATCGCCGGTTAGCCACGACACGCCGGCCACGCTCGACGCAGCCCCGTCCTCGGCCTCGCACACCGATGTCACCCACCCGCCGCCGCGTGCTGATGGCAGCCTGCCTCCTCGCCGCGGCCGGCTTCGTCCGGCTCGGCTTCTGGCAGCTTCACCGACTCGACGAACGCCGCGCCGCCAACAAGGGCATCCTGGCCGCGCGTGCCGCGCCGGTCGTCACGCTCTCGGGGATGTCCATCGCCTCGGCAGAGTCGCTGGTCGGACGGAGGGTGACCGCGGTCGGACGGTACGATCACGATCACGACATCGTGCTGCGCGGCGGGGCGTATCAGGGCGTCCCGGGCGTTTACCTGGCGACGCCGCTGCGACTGGCCGGAAGTGATGCCGTGGTGCTGGTCGAGCGTGGGTTCGTCCCGGCGCCGGACGCGGTGACAGCGGACGCGGGCGCGTTCGCGGAACCGGGAGAGGTGCGCGTGACCGGTCTCGTGCGGTCGCTTGAGTCGGGCGGTGGGAATCCACTGACGCGCGAGGGGCGGACCACATGGACACGGCTCGATCTCGACCGGCTTCGAGACAGCCTCCCCTATCCGATTCTTCCCGTCTCCATCAGGCAGATACCCGACCCTTCGCTACCGAGCTTCCCGCGGCGTCTCGATCCCCCGCCGGTGGACGATGGGCCGCATCTCAACTACGCGCTCCAGTGGTTCTTCTTCGCGATCATGGCGGTGGCGTTCGCGTTCCTGGTGATCGGACGCCGGCCGGGGTCATGACGTCGGCCGGGTCGGGCCGTCCAGCTCTTCGATCGTCTTGGTGGACGGCTGCCGGCTCGCCTGGAGCCGGGCGGCCGTGGCCTCGGCCTGATGGAAGACGCGCAGCAGGTTCTGCCCCGCCAGCTTCTTGAGGTCGGCGTCGCTCCAGCCCCGCCGGATCAGCTCGGCGAAGAGCCGGGGAAAGCTGGAGACGTCTTCGAGACCGTCCGGCACGTAGGTGACCCCATCGAAGTCGCTACCGATGCCAACATGATCCACGCCGGCGACGTCGCGAATGTGCTCGATGTGATCGGCCACCTGGGCCAGAGTGGCATGGGGGCGCGGATGCGCGGCCTCCCACTCGTCCCGCCGGCGCTTGCGCTCGGTACTGTCGGTGACCGTGGAATCGATCTGCTTGCCGACCTGGTCAGCATCGAACTCCCACTTGTTCACCTCGGTCGAGACGAAGGCGGGCACGAACGTCACCATCACTACCCCGCCGTTCTTCGGCAGCCGCGCGAGAATCGAGTCGGGGACGTTCCGGGGAAAGTCGACGAGGGCGCGCGAGGATGAATGGGAGAAAATCACGGGCGCCTCGGCCACATCGAGGACATCGCTCATCGTCCCGGGCGAGACGTGCGAGAGGTCCACCAGCATGCCCAGGCGGTTCATCTCCCGGACGACCTCCCTGCCGAACTCCGTCAGGCCGCCGTGACGCGCGCTGTCGAGGGCGGCGTCGGCCCAGTCGAGCGTGACGTTGTGGGTCAGCGTCATGTACCGCGCACCCAGCGCGTAGTACGAGCGCAGGGCGCCGAGCGAATTCTCGATCGCGTGGCCGCCCTCCATCCCGAGGAGCGACGCGAGCTTCTTCTTCTTGAAATCGCGCTCGATGTCCGCCGCGGTGAGCGCGAGCGAGAGCCGGTCGGGATAGCTGGCGATCATGCGGCGTGCGATATCGAACTCCTCGAGCTGCACCTTGGCGTAGCCGCTGTCCTTGATCTCTCCCGGGATGTAGATCGACCAGAACTGCGCGGCCAATCCACCGTCCTTGAGCCGGGCGAGATCGGTGTGCCCCGCCGTCGTGCCTCGGAGGTCGTACGCGTGTACGTCCCGGGGCGCGGTCTTCGACTGCCGGATTTCCCAGGGGAGATCATTGTGGCCGTCGATGAGGGGCGTGGACCGCAGGAGCTTCCGCGCGCGCTCCAGGGCGGCATCAGGCGCGGTACCGCTGGTCTGAGCGGCGGCCGAATCGGCATGGGACATGAGAAGTATCAGAAAGAGAAGAGAAACGGACCGGAGGGGAGCGAGGGCGACCACGTCACGCCTTTCGATAGATGTGGACGAGTTCCGGGCGCGCGGTGAACTCGGGACAGATCGTCCGATCGTACTCGTACGGCCCGCCGGTTTCCGCATCGGTCCACGGAAAGCCTCGGCAGACCGACGGGTAGTACGACTCGTCATGGATCATGCACACGTTGTCGCGAAGAAATACGCAGCGGCCGCCGCGGACGCGGGTCCGCCATTCCCCCCATCGCGTGCGATAGGCCACGGCCTCGCCGTGAGCCCGGATCATGGCAAGCGCCTCCTCGTCACTCAGGGTGACGCCGTAGGCACAGCACGCGGAATGATGGGGACATGGATAGCAGGGCAGCGACGGAAACTCGCGCATGGGGGAAACTAGTCCTCCCCGTTCGCCGGCGGCAGGGCGTGCAGGAGGAGAGTGACGATCTCGTGTCCCTCCGCCGAGAAACGGACAGTCCTGCCATCGGTCTCGATCGGCATCGGGACTGCTTCGCGCTCGTCGGCGCGCACGCGTGACGCGGCGGCCAGGGGAAACGAAGCCCGGCACGAGCCGCTCGTATACGTCCCCCGCGCGTTGAAGCAGCGAAAGACCACGCCGTCACCCTGCTCCGCCGGTTTAAGTGCGGAGAACACGAGACCGTCGCCGTCGAGCATCCAGTCGATCGGAGGGATTCGGAGCGGCGTGGCCTGCCGGAGCCAGACGGCGCGCGGCGGCTGAAACAGATCCTCCCATATGGAGGGGAGCGCGAGGCCATCCGCAACCTCCTCCGACGTCACCGGACATACGGCGACCTGCATCCGGTTGAGTCCGAGGCTCTGGGCATCGGGCGTCGCCGTCGGCCAGCCCGTGTGGCCGGGCCGCGTAAACAGATCGTCCCGCGACAGCTCGCCTACGCTCCGCAGGATCGTGACGATCAGGTCCCCGTCGTCGGCGAGCTCGTACTCGAAGAAACCGGTGGAGAAGACGGCGAGCCCTCGACGCCGAACCGAGCGCGCGACGAATCGATGCGCGGGCGCTGTGGCGACGGGGGTCTCGCGCGGGTAGCGACCGCGCTCCACGCGACCGACGTCGCGCACGGTGGCCCCGAACGCCGAGCCCGCAGCCGCCGGACCTCCGGGCAATCCCGTTGGCATCCGAACGCGAAGGCGATGGTCGCGGGCCTGATTGTCCACCTCGATGGTGGCGCGGAGCGCTCGCGAGCCCTCGTGTAGCGACAGCACCGTCCGGACGGCGACAGCTCCCGTGGGCAGCCGCATCCGGCCGGTGATCTCGAGCGCCGCGACGAGCGGTCCATCCGCAAGCACCCGTGTGCGAACCGGCGCTTCGAGAACGCGTATCCGGTCTGCACGAGGCGGGGCGTAGGTGTAGGTGTCGCCCACGTCGCCGCCGGACTCGATCCGCAGCAGATCGTCGAACCGCTCGCCCGACTCTCGGTCCACCAGCGTCACACCGCCGGCGGCGTCAACCGAGACCTCGACCAGCCCGTTCTCCATCCGCTTGCCCGCGGCGCGGGCACGGCCTTTCGGCTTGGAAGACGCGTCGCCGGCAAGACTCAACGACGCCAGCTCGAAACCGGCGAGATCGGGTGAGCGCAGGGCGACGCGAACGACTTCGACCTCGTCCTGATCGGGATAGTGCCTGGCGGAATCGAGCCGCTCCTGTGCCGTCGCTCTGCCGAGAATCTGAGCGGCGACTGGTCCGCCGGGGCCGGCCAGGGTCACCGAGCGGAGTCCCTGACCCGTGCGCGGCTTACGACTTCCCGGCGGTCCGACGAGCACGTCCCTTCCGAAGCCGGTGACGTCGGCGATCACGACCCCGCCACGCTTCCTGGGGGCCCCGTTCCAGAGGACCAGGGCCGGCGATGTTCGCGACGGCTCGTCGCGCGCACGGTCGGGATCGTTCCCGGTGAGCGTATCGAGGGAGACCCGCGCGACCTCGCGCGCCGTCAGGCTGGCATCGTCGATCCGCGTCGCCACGCGGGTCGCCACGGCATCCGAGACGCACCCGCTGATCGAGTCGTGAAACTGCGAGCGCAACAGCGTGCGCCACGCCTCGCCCAGCATGGGATGCGGTCGCGTCCCGTTGATGACCGTCGCCAGGGCTGCCAGCGGCTCCGCGACGCGCTCGAGCAGGAGCTCCGTCTCGCCGTGCCGGCGCTTGAGCTCGGTCCGGGTGCCGTGCACGCCCTGGAGCGTCCAGGTGTACCCGTACGACCATCGCAGCTCGCCTCGGAGGGCAGGAACGAGCGCGGCGTCATCGGCGGCAGCCTCGAAGAATTCATCGAGGCGAGAGATGTGCACGTCCGAGCCGGGCTCCAGCTCGGCGATGAGATCGCGAAGTCGGCACAGATCCGGGTGGACGGCGTGATGATCGGCGCCGACGAAGACGGCGATGTGAGGGCTCGCGGCGCGAGCGACAAGGCCGTCGCGGAGAGTTTGCCACGCCGCGGGAAGTCGCCTGGGATCGGCCGGCAGATCCATCCCCACCTCGTATCCCTGCGGCGGGAGGTGGTAGAGCAGCACCGAGCACCCGTCGGGTCCGAACCACCGGAAGAGGTCCCCGTCGAGACCCGCCTCGCCACCGAGTCCCCGCCACACCACGCCGGCGGCGATGCCGAACTGGCACGCCAGCGTGGGCCAGGCGGCGGGATGTCCGAATGCGTCGGGAGAGTAGAGGACGTCACAGCGGCGGCCGAGCCGCGAGGCATCGGCGGCGCCGGCGAGAAGGTTGCGGACCAGGGACTCGCCCGAAGGGATGAGCTCGTCGGCGAGGACGTACCATGGGCCCACCTGCAGGCGTCCGTCACGGACGAGACCTCCGACCGTCCCGGCCATCTCCGGACGGATGCGCAGATAGTCCTCGACCAGCACCGTCTGCCCATCGAGGAGAAAGCTCCGCAGACAAGGCTCCGCCTCGAGGCGGACGATCAGATCGTCGAGCGCCGGGACGAGCCGCGCGACGAAGGCAGCGCGCGGCAGATACCACTCACGATCCCAGTGGGTGTGTGGGATGAGGTGGAAGGTGTAACGCTTCACTCAGCGATACGGGGGGCTCAGCGGCCGGGCCGGAAGGCCCAGAAAGCGATTCTCAGCATGAACAGCAGAATGGCGGCGTAGCCGATGTAAGTCCAATTGAGATCGGCTGCAATTCGGGAGGCGTCGGCAGCGAATGAGCGGATCGCCGTCCCCGCAACGAGGATTGCGTATTCCACCATAAAGCTAGTGTACGGCCCGGTACCGGCGCCGTCAATCCGAGCCGGGGCCTAGACGGATGACACTCCGGACCGCCGTACGGAAACGGTTGGCGTCCAGCAACTTAGCTACCGACCGATCGGGGACCGCCATCCATCCATCGGCCGACATCGTGAGCTCGATGACGTCGGCCCCCGGCCCGAACCACCGGGCACTTGGCTCCACATCGGAGGGATAGATGAAGCCGGGCAGGCTGGCCGCGGCGATGGCGGCCTGTGACCCGAGGCCCGACTCGGGCATCGTGCCGGCCCAGAGACCGACGCCGGCCTCGCGCGCGATAGCGACCACACGGCAGGTCTCGGTGAGGCCACCGATCCGGTGAACCTTGAGGTTCCAGACCTTCGGCCCGTCCAGTTCGAGAATCTGCCGCGCGGCACGAGCGTCGCGCAGGGTTTCGTCCAGACAGACCGGCGTCCTCAACGTGTGCGCGAGACGCGCGTGACCAACCAGCTCGTCGGGCGCGAGCGGCTGCTCGATATAGAGGAGGCCCACCTCGTCGAGCGCGCGAAGCGAGGCTTCGTGCTCCGGCCACTCGTATGCCCCGTTCGCGTCCACCGTGAGTGGAACACCAGTGCCGGCCATGGTCTCCACGGCCGCCTTCACCGGAACCTCGTCCCATCCCGGCGCCACCTTGATCTTGACCCGGCGATACCCCTTTCCCAGGGCGCCCTCGATCCATTTGCGCAATGTCTCGGGCGACCGGTCCGCTGGGATTCCGAGCGCCACCCCGCACCGGATCGACGGCGCCGCCTCGACACCCAGGCGCTCCGCGAGCAGCGCGGCGAGTCCGGTGCCGCGGCGGCAGGCCTCGAGATCCCAGACGGCGGTCTCCAGGGCCGACCGCGCGAACTGGTTGCCGCGCACACCGTGACGGAGGATCCCATCGGCTTCATCGGTTGATTCGATCTCGCGGCCCACCAGACGCGGAATCAGCACGTCGGTCAGCAGATGACGGGCCCCGGCGAGGGTCTCCTCCGAGTAGAAGGGCAGCTCGAACGGCGGCGATTCGCCATAGCCCACGTTGCCTTCGCCGTCGTGGAGTGCCACGACGAGTGAGCGGCGCTCGCGCATCGTGCCCCCGGAGATGGCGAAGGGCTCGAGCAAGGGGAGCGTGAGGTCGAACAGCACGATCGACTCGATCCTCATGCCCGCCTCGTCGCGCCCTGGGTGACGTCGAGGAAGTGGAGCTCGCCGTCGCGGCGCTCCAGCAATCCCTCCGCTTCGAGCCGCAGCATCCCGGCGATGAGCCCGTCGACGGGGTGGAAGAGCAGCACGTGGAGCGCCCGTTGCGTGCGCGAGCCTTCGGTGGCGGGGTACTCACGGAGGGGAAGCTGCAAAAACGTGTGCAGCTGGGCGCACTCGCACCCGAGCGCGGCGTACTCGAGGAGCATGCGACCGGAGCATACGTTGCCGGTGGCGGCCAGGGCCGGCCCCGCCGAAACCTGCGGGCGCGACGCCAGCACGCGAAGGTTCCGGTCGCTCAGATCGTACCCCCCGTAGGCGACACGGGCCTCGGAGTCCCAGAGCCGGTTGAAGCAGACGAGCGTATCGGCGCCGGAGGCCGCCGCCATCATCTCGAGCTGAAACGCATCATCGAAGCGGGCATTCATCAGCTTCATGGCGAGACGAACCGGAGGTCCGCCACGAATCCGCGCCGGAACCTCCCGGAGCCAGCGGAGGATCTGGGCGCGCTCGTCGGCCAGCTCGTCGCCGGCGAGGGTTGGAGAGAAATCCTTCTCGACCGGAAGCGTCTCCCGGCCCCAGGCCCGGGCCAGGCTCGCGATGGTGTGACGGTACTCGCCTTCCCGAAAGCTCTCATCGAGGCGGGGGAGGTGCAGCTTGACCGAGGGGACGACCAGCATGTTTCCGCTGTGGGTGAGATCGCTTGCCGCGCGAACCAGGGCGAGATACTCCTCGAAGGTCTTGTCCCAGCCCCGGCCTTTCCAGGTGACTGTCCAGCCGGTGTGCCCTCCGGCAGAGACTCGCTGCTCCACCTGCATCCTGGTCTCATGAATGGCCCAGGCGCCCATCGACCGCGCACCCTCGGGATCCTCACCGATGACCGTCTTGAGGATGACGAATGCCAGCCCGGCTGCGCGGTCGGTCTCGAGCTGCTCCTGATTGAGCGAAAGCTGGCCCGATCCCTTCCCGATCGGATGTGGCAGCGCATAGCCCAGGTACCGCGCCGTCAGATCGACGCCGTATGCCTCTCGCACGTGGCCCGTGATCTCGGACGGGAGCTCGCGCTTGAAGCGCTCGAAGTCACGCCCCAGACGAGCGGACATGCCCCACCATCCGTTCGACGGCGTGCCGCTCCGCCTGAGGAAGGCTCGGACCCCAGGGGTCGTCGCAGGAGTCGGGATGAATCGCGCCCTCGGCGCAGGCCGCCCACAGCATCCGGCGGATATACCCCTCCATGGGGTCTACGAACGTCACTTGGGAGAATCGGTCGCATACCTCGGACAACCGCATGAAGCGGGTCCAGTCTCCCTCGGCGTAGGCACGAAGGAGCCCGGCCTGGAGGTCGGGCAATGCGGCGCCCATCCCGATCAGCGCCGCGCGCGCGCCGAGCATGAGCGAGTATCCCAGAAAGCGGTCTTCGCCGGTGATGAGCAGCTTGCCGGGGTGGCTGCGCATGATGCCCGCGATGCGCTGGAACGTCATCACGGAGTCGAGCGTGGCCACCTTGATCCCGACGACGCCGGGCAGATCGAGGATGGCGTGGAGCGTGGCGTCGTCGTACGCCACGCCGCCCGCCGCTTCGTACAGATAGAAGGCAATCGCCGGCAGCTCGCGGCTCAGCCTGGCATGGTGGGCGACGGGATCATCGCGCTGGGGGAAGACGAGGAGGGCATCGGCGCGGGCCCGGCGGGCTTCGATGGCCGTAGTGATATCCCGCACGCCGGCGACGATAACCTGGCCGGGCAGCTGCTCCCGCCATGTCTCGAGCACGAGATGGCGCTGCTCGGCGGTGAGATGCGGACCCCGTCCGGTGTGGGCCCACACCGCGACGCCGGCCACCGGCTGGGTCGCCATCCACTCCGCATACCGCCGCTGGGCCACCGCGTCGATTTCACTGCCGTGAAACGGAACCGGCACCGCAGGTACCAGACCCCACTCGAGCCGCTCGGCAACAGCCGTATTCATCGCACGGCCTGGAGCGCTTCGGCGTTGCCGGAATCGATCGCCGTTCTGGCCTCGGCGCTCATGTCCAACAGGTCGAGCTTGGCTCCGGCGTTCTCCGGGATCCGGAGTGGCTGTCCGGTCCCCAGCACGAAGCGCTCATGCCCGATCGTGCGAAGCAGAATCTGCAGGTGATCCTCCGGTGGTCCCCAGATCCAGCAGATGTCCCACCAGAGTCGCGCGGCTTCCTCCGGCGTCGAGCCGAAGTGAACCTCCTCGATGAACGGCCGGTCGGCGTGCGTAATCAGGAGCTTGAGGCGGGGATCGCTCCGCACCAGCGTCCGCACGGCGGACGCGGGCAGCTCGGCCGCCCGGTCGTTTGGATGGCGCTGGCGTCCGTCCTCGAGACGCACCGCCAACACCAGGGGGAGCCCCGAGACGGCGCAGGCTGCTCCGAGCGCGCGGACCGCCTGGCCGGAGGGCTCGATCCCGTAGAACGTGGGATCGCATCGGACAGCCGGTGCTCCCGCTGCGCGCGCCGAGTCCACGCTTTCGCGCCAGCCGGCGACTCCCGGATGAATCGCGGGCACCGGCCGGAGCCGCGGGTAGCGGTCGCAGGTATCGAGCAGCCACTTGTTCCCCGCGGCGGGATCGCGCCAGAACACGCCGGGAAGGTGCGTCACCCACGCCTGGTCGATCCCGAGCCGGTCCATCGCCGCGAGCACGGCCTCGGGTGACGTGCCGGGCACTCGTCGGAAGGGATAGGACCCCAGAAAGGCGTTGGTATCGATGCGCATCAGTCGGAGGGAAAGGCGCCGGGAGGAAAAATGCGCACCGCGTTTCCCCAGCGGATCATTTCGATCTGGGGCGGCGAGAGCAGCTGCTCCAGATGCCGCAGCTTGGCCCAGCCGGTTTCCATGGTGAGATCGCAGCCCCAGAGCAGACGCTGCACGCCGACCGTGTCGATGCAGGCCTCGAGCATTCCTCCGTCCACGCCGCTCCCGGAGAGGTCCACCATGACGTTCGAGAGCCCGCGAATGGCCGGCAGACTCTGCAGCCAATCGCCCCCGCCGCCGATGTGCGCAAGAAGGAAGTGGACGGCCGGATGCCGGGCCGCGAGCTCGGCCAGCTCCCAGGCGTCCGACGCCTCCTGTCCTGCATACTCTCCACGCCGGCTCTGCCACACGTGGTGCAGCACGGGCACCGCCCGCTCCGCGGCCATCCGGCAGATCGGGTCGAGGAGCGGATCGTTGGCGCGACGGCTGGCGGCGAGCTTGATCCCGATCATGCCGGCATCGAGGCAGCGGGTAATCTCGGCCAGCGCCTCCGCCGTGTAGTTGGGGTTGACGGCGACGTAGCCGCGTATCCGCGACGGATGCTGGCGCTGCAACGCGATCATCGCGTCGTTGCCGTACTCGAGGTCGGCCTGCGACGGGAAATAGGTGGGAGACGTCATACCCCAGCTGCCGAGGATGGACGCCACGTGGATCGTGATGCCGATCCGCTCTCCCGCAGCCAGACGGCTGGCGTTCCGATCTCTCCAGTCGGCGCGCGGTGTCCGATCGTGCAGGAAATGTGCGTGGACATCGATCAGCACGTGCTACTCCCCTCGCGCGAGAGACGACAGGGACTCGTCGAGCGTCCCGAGTGTCCAGTCGACGACGGCGTCGTCGTGCGCCAGCGAGACGAAGTTATAAGCGGAGCGCTTGAAGAGGAGGCCGCGCCGGGCGGCGGCTCGCGCGAGGCGGCCCGAGTGACTCTCCTGCGTCAGCTCGAGCACCGTCATCTCGGGGATACCGGCGGCGCGTGCGACGACGTCCGGATGTGCTGCGGCGAGGCGTTGCAGGCCCGCGAGCAGCCTGCCGCCGACCCGCGCCAGGTGCGAAGGTACCTGCCGCTCGATCACGACCCGAAGCGTGGCGAGCCCGGCCGCGAGCCCCACCCATTCCGTGGCGAGCGTGGATGAGATCCAGGTCCGGCCGACCGCGGACATCGCAACCTCGCTGCCCCCCACCGCCGCGAGGGGGAAGCCGTTGGCGATCGCCTTCGCCACGACGATCAGATCGGGCTCGAGGCCGTAGCGCTCCGTCGCGCCACCGACCGCCAGGCGGCACACGGTCTTGATCTCGTCCACGACCAGGAGCGCGCCAACACGCCGGGTCTCCTCTCGCAGCACCTGGAGCCACTCCCGTCCCGGCTCGTGAACGATCACGGGCTCGAACACCACGGCGGCCAGCCGGTCGCCCGCGCGGTGTATCAGCTCGCGCGCGGCGGCGGGATCGTCGAACGGGAGCACCTTGTAGAGCGCGCGGGTCGCCGCCGGCACACCCGCGGCCTCGGCCTGCTGGCACCAGTCGAGCCAGCCGTGATATCCGCAGCCAAGGATGAGGTCCCGCCCCGTGGCGACGCGGGCGAGCCTGACCGCGGCCGCCATCGCCTCGGCGCCTGTCTTGAGAAAGCGCACCTTCTCGATCGGCCCGATCAGCCGCGTCAGCTCGGACGCGAGCGCCTCCTCCAGCACCGGCGGCAATGGTCCGACCCCGCCCTCGCGCACCGCCGCGACGGCCGCCTCGACGACGGTGGGATGGGCATACCCGAGCGCGACCGAGCCGAGCCCCATGATGTAGTCCACGTACTCGCGGCCCCGCTCGTCCCACACCCGGCACCCTTCCGAGCGCGCCATGCGCGACGGCAGCTCGGCGTCCTCCGCGTCGAACAGCGCCTGGGGACGCTTGCTTGTGGTCGAGGTGAAGCCGGCGACGAAACCCATCTACCGCAGCTCCAGCACGCCGAAGCGGGCGGCGGGCTGCCGGTCACCGCGCAGGTACACCCACCCGCCGCCGCCGCTCCACACCAGTTGGCCAGCACGCCGGGACCGATCGGGCAGCATCTCGTTCACCACGAGGTCGAACTCGATCTCGTCCCGCGGCCGGCCCGACCAGTCCGGCAGCGCGATCGCGAGCGTCATCGAGTATCCGGTCTCCGTCCGCGTCCACGCGCCGGTCACCATCTCCGGCGAGCCGGCACAGCCCTCGGCGACGTGGACCCGGACACCACCTTCGTCGTTCGCGGGCACGACGAGGAACCCGTACACCGCGCCGCCCTCCTCGGGCCGGAGGTAGACCTGCAGCCCATCGCTGTGGAGGTCATCGGGGTCGTTGTCGAGCCGGAGCGGAGGCGCATCGTCGCTCCGGTATATCACCTCGGCCTTGGCGACGTCGACACCGAGATAGAGCGCATCGCTGTCCCAGTTCACGAACGCCGTCGCGCAGAACTCGTCGGGACCGACATACGCCTCTTCGCTGCGCCGGTACTGATCCTCGTGATCCAGCAGCACCGGCTCGCCAGTATCGAAGTCGTCCACGCTTCCGTCGAGCATGGGAGCCTGAGCCACGTGCAGCGCGGCGGCGCGCATGGGCGTGCGCCGGTCGAGATCGATGAGCGGCTTCTTCTCGGTCTTCTGCCGGCGAACTCCCGCGAGACGATACGCCTCTCCCCGCTCGGTCACATCCCATCCTTCGCCAGTCGGTAGATGGTGGTCGGTGCCCGCCGCGGTCTCCACCGAGATGCCGGGGCCGTCGGCCTGAATCGACCGAATCGGCGTGGCTCCGTTGGAGGTATCCAGCACCGCGACCAGTCTCGCGTTCCTGGCGCGAAGCCGGCACACGAGGAAGGTGCAGGGCTCGCCGCTGCCTGGAAGCCCGGGACCGGTGGCGCGTATCAGGTCTCCGTCGAAGAGCAGATGCAGCCCGAGAGTCTCCGAGCCATCACGGAACTGAAGCCTCACGGGGTCCGTGCCCCGGTCGGTCAGGCGCTCGGCGGCGGTCACGAACTCGTCCGGGAGCGCGTCGGCGACCCAGGTACCCGGCGATTCCACCAGTACCTCGCCCGCTGGATGCCAGGGGACCTCCAGCAATCGCTCGGCGGACCCAGCCAGCTCGAGGACATCCAGTATGTAGGTCGGCCCGGCGACCAGCGTGCGCGTCACCTCGCCGAACATTCCGCGTGCCCAGGACCACCCCCGCTGCACGTCGAACGCCGCGCACCACGCATCCTCAGCGGGCTGATTCGCACCATCGAGTCTCGGGGCATTATGCGCGAGGGTGGAGCGATACCAGAAGAGATCGCGGCTCACGTACGAGCCGGTGCCGGGATCGGCGAGCCAGTGCCGGCCGCCCGAGTGCAGCGTCAGATGCAAACGGTCGGGGTGGCCGTGCCCCCCACCGTAGGACCCGCACTCGAGGCTCACGTACCGGCGACCTTCGCGCAGGATCGCGAGACCCTGCGAGTCGAGCAGCACGGAGCCCGGCGCCCAGGACGACCCGGACGGCAACGTCGGCGCCATCTCGAGCAGTGCCCACCACGACAGGTCGCGGCGCGAGCGGGATTCGGCCGGAGCCGGGAGACCCGCCTCGTAGAGATACGAGTCGAACACCGCGGCCTTGGGTGGCGGGGACTGATAGAGATCCGCGAGCCACCCCCACAGCTCGGACGACGGGTCGCCCAGCCTGGCGAGCCCGACTTCCCACAACTCGAGATACATGGGCTGGGCGAGCGACTGTCCGAAGCGGGAATCCTTGCGCGCAGGGAACGTGCGATCGGGAAGCGCCGTGATGGCCGGCGCGCGCAGCGCGAGCGCGAGCCGCTGTGCGAGCTTGCTCTCGGCGAGCAGATCGGCCCCGGCGTTCCTGGCCCATGCCAGGGCGATCAACTGGCCGCGGAGCGCGAAGAGGTGGTAGTTCTCGCCCTCGTACCACATGCCGTCCTCGCCGAACCCCCGTACCATCTGCGCGACGATCCCGGTTTGTCCCTGCAGAACTCCGCTGCCCAGCTCTTCGTCCTCGAACCAGACGGCGATGGCGGCGAGCGCCGCGTTGTGCCAGACCTGTCTGTTCGAGAACCCCTCGTCGAACTCGCCGATCAGGTTCGCGGCCTCATCGGCCACGGAGTTCACGGCTTCGGCCACCGATTCGTCGAGCAGAGCGGCTTCACGGAGGAGCATCGCCGCCGAGAGATAGTTGATGAGCCAGATCGATTCGAGATACGTCGAGAAAAAGAGCCTGCTCGGCCCGAGCACGTTGTCACGGTTGGGATATTCGAAGTACCGGCTGGCGTACTCGTTCAGGATGCCCCCAGCCTCTCGCGCGGCCGCGGCATTTCCCGTGAGCGACGCGAGGGCGGCGAGCGTCGCGGCCTGCTCCGCCAGCCAGAGATGCTGAAAGCGGGCCCAGGCCCGATCGTGTCGCTCGCCGCGGAAGCTCCGGCCACACTGAGGACATCGGTGGTCGCCCTGGCTCCACGGGTCGAACTCGAGGACGGCGCCGTCGTCGGGGCAGACGCCCCCGTCCACCGAGAGCAGCGCCTTCATCCGCGGGACCGCCGGACGCCGGCCGATCACGCGCGCCGCGCGGTCGCCCAGATGGCGCGCCAGCCCCGCGAGATCACCCGATTGGGCGAGGAGCGACCGCCGTTCGTCCAGCTCCGTCGCGCTCAGCACGGGCCGACGCCTTCCATCGCCCAGCGCACGGGAAGCACGCTCATCCCGAGCTCGCGGGCCGCGGCGATCGCCGGCGCGGGGTCGCCCGCCGCCAGAAAGAACATGCAGCCGCCGGCGCCCGAGCCCGCGGCCTTGCCGCCGAGCACACCGGCCGCGCGCATCCTGGTCTCGAGGTTCTGCATGTCGGGCGTGCACATCGCGGAGTCGAGCGCCTGCTGCCACCGCCAGTTCTCGCTCAGTATCTCGCCCACGCCGGACAAGTCACCCGCCAGCAGCGCCTCGGCCATCCGCTCCGCGAGATCGCGGATCGAATGGAGCGCGCCCGTCACGGTGGCGTCACCGTTCTCGTATGCGCGCATCACCCGCGTGATCGTCCCGCCCGAGAAGCGGGATGCGCCGGTATAGCAGAGAATCATCCGGCGCTCCAGCTCGCTCGCGAACTCGCGATCGAGCCGCAGGGGATGGACGTCCGCGAACGGATCGTGGAAGCGGAGCCGGAGAAACCCGCCGAAGGTGGAGACGAACTGGTCCTGACGGCCTCCCGCGATCCCGGCCTCGACCGCCTCCAGCCGGCAGGCGAGGTCCGCGACTTCGCGAGGCCCCGGTGATTCGCCGCGAGACGAGGCGAGTGCGGAGACGAGGGCCACGTCGAGCGCCCCCGAGCTGCCGAGCCCCGATCCCGGCGGCGCATCGGAGTCGGTCTGCACGGTGCAGGCGCCGACCGGAAGCAGCCGCACTCCCGCCGAGAGCAGCGCGAGCTGCCCGTTCCGGTCGAGTTTCGAGTGGTCGGGCACCTCGACGGATGCGCCGAGGTCGTGGGCGACGAGCCGCAGACCCGGCTCACCGGGCAGCACCTCGGCGCGGGCGTACAGGCCGATCGCGGCGGCGACGACTGTTCCGCCCTCGAGAGAGGAGAACGGAGGAACGTCGGTCCATCCGCCGGCGAAGTCGAGGCGCACCGGCGCGGCCGCGCGGGCCGGCTTGATCACCGCGACACCGACCAGTCGTGCACCGTCGGCAGCTCGCCGCGCAGGTCCATCGTTACTCCCAGCACCCTGCGATTCACGCCCTGAAGACCCCGCGCATGATAGAGAAAGGCCACCGGCACCGAGTCGGCGAAGAATCGTTGCGTCGCGGCGGCGCCGGCCGGTGCCGTCATCCCCGCGAGCGCCGCCAGCGGTCCGAGATATCCGAGGCCCGCGTCGCCGGAAATCCCGAGCACCGCCGCGTCGAAATCGTGCGCGGGCCCGTACACCCTGGCGAGGAAGGCGGACAGCTCGAGCTGGCGGATGGTCACCTTGAACCCGGCCCGTGCGAGCTGGGCCTGCACCATCTGCTCGAGCGCGGCCTCACCGCTTCCCACCGTGAGCAGCTCGAAGGCAACCGCAGCCGCCGAAGCGACCGGGCGCGTGATCGGGCCGCCCGCCGCATCGGCCACCGGAAGATAGCCAGGCACATCCGGCGGAACGGGGCCGCGAGCGGGCGTGCCGAAGCCGTAGAGATACCCGTCCACGATCTCGCGCCGATCGAGCGCGCGGTCGATCGCGCGCCGCACTTCGGGGCGATCGAACGGCGGGTGCCGGGTGTTGAGGACGATGCCGTAGGTCTGGAGCAACGGGTAGGTCATCACCGCGAGCGCGCGGTCCCGCTCGACGAACGTGGCGTGCGCGGGCTGGATCCCCGCCATGTCCAGCTCACCTGCGGTGAGCGCGGCCAGCTTGGTGGTCGGCTCGTCCACCACCACGACGATGAAACGATCGAGCCTGGGCGGCCCGCCGAGCGCAGGGGGGAAATCCCGATTGGCCGTGAACACCCAGCGGCGATTGGCTTCGTGCGCGACGAAGCGGAACGGTCCGTTGCCTACGGGCGCGTTGTTCCACGCCGCCTCACGCAGGTGGCCCTGGGGTACGGTGTCGAGGAGGTGAGCTGGCAGAACGGCGAGATCGGTCAGCACGTCGGGAAACGTCGACGGGGGAACGGAAAACCCGAGCGTGAGGGTGGAGTCATCCAGCACGTGGACCGAGTCGAGCGCCGCGAGATCGGTGGCGCGAGGATAGCCGGTCTCGGGGCTGCGCGCGGCATCGAGCGTCCACTTGACGTCGGCAGCGGTCGTCGGGACGCCGTCGTGCCAGCGGGCTGCCGTCTCGAGATGGAAGGTCAGGACCCGACCCTGCGCGGACCACTCCCACCGGCGCGCCAGATACGGACGAGGCGTCAGGGCGGAATCGTACCGGGCCAGCGTCACGAGGAGCACGTATCGCTGAACCTGGCGGGCCAGCGGGTGCAGCGTGAGCAGCGGATTGATGCTCTGCAGATCGGCGCCGGACGCGAAGAGCACGGTGGCGCCCCGGCGAGACGCCGAGGGCTGGCAGGCCGCCGCGAGCAGCACGAGCGGAAGCAGTCGTCGGACGAGACGCGAGACCGGGCGACAGGACACCGCGTAAGGTATCGAGCCTCCGGCGCCCGCGGCCAGGGTCACTGGCGTCACCGCCGTCATGCCGGAAGATTGCACCGCATGCTTCCCTTCGCACGGCGCGCGCTCACCGCCTTCGGCGTCGTCGCCGGCGTCGTGACCCTGATGTTCTTTCTCCTGCGCCTCGCCCCCGGCGATCCCGCGCTCCTTCTCGTCGGACCCGCCGCAACACCCGCTCAGCTCGCCGCGCAGCGCGTTGCCATGGGTCTCGATCGTCCGCTGCCCGTTCAGTACGCCGCATGGGTCGGCCGCTTCGTCCGCGGCGACTGGGGCACGAGCATCGCGACGGGCCGGCCGGTCCGCGGCATGATCGCGAACGCCTGGCCGGCCACTGTTCGGCTGGTGGGGATCTCACTGGTCTTGAGCTATCTGATCGGCATCGTCATCGGCGTGATCCAGGCGGTCCGCGGCGGCCGGCTCGACACGGTGCTCTCGGTGGTGAGCGTGACACTCTTCGCCCTGCCGGGCTATTGGCTCGGGCTCATGCTGGTGATGCTGTTCACCTATCGTCTGCGTGTGCTTCCGGCGTTCGGGTCGGCCGGGTTCGATGCCGACTTTCTCACCGGGTGGGAGCGCGCGGCCGACCGTCTCCGCCACCTCGCGCTCCCGCTCGCGACGCTCACACTCGTCGGGCTCGGCGGCACTGCGCGCTTCGTCCGGGGCGCGATGCTCGACGTCGCCGGCGAGCCGTACGTCGCGATCGCCCGGGCCAAGGGACTTACCGAGACGCAGGTTGCGATCCGGCACATGCTGCGCAACGCGCTCATCCCGGTGGTCACGCTGCTCGGCTTGTCGCTGCCGACGCTGTTCTCGGGCGCCGTCTTCGTCGAGGCGATCTTCGCCTGGCCCGGCGTGGGCCGGATTCTCGTCGAGGGCGTGCAGGCGCGCGACTATCCCGTCGTCATGGCCGCGACCGCGGTGAGCGCGATCCTCGTCGTCCTCGGCAACCTCCTCGCCGAAGCGCTGACCGCGTGGGCCGATCCGAGGGTGCGGTGAGCGAGGGCCGGCGTCTCCTCGACGATCCGCGCGCGCGGCTCGGCGCCGCGGTGCTGGCGGTCTCCGTCCTGGCAGCCATCCTCGCGCCGCTCCTGGCGGGCGACCCGTACATGCAGCGCGACATCGTGGCCACCCGCTTCCTCTCCCCCTTCGCCGTGGACCATCATCGCGCCTTCCACCTGCTCGGCACCGACCGGTTCGGCCGGGACGTCTGGGCGCGGCTGCTCGTCGGCGCGCGGGTCTCGCTCGGCGTCGGCATCCTCGCGACGCTCATCTCGGTCGTCGTGGGCGTGGCGATGGGCGCGGCGGCGGGCTTCTGGCGGGGATGGATCGGAGTGGGGCTCCTTGGACTCACCGATTTCGCGCTCGCCCTGCCCCGCGTCGTGCTCCTCCTGCTCCTCGCGTCCCTCTGGCAGCCGAGCGCGACGCTGGTGGTGCTGGTGCTCGGGTTCACCGGATGGATGCCGATCGCGAGGCTGGTGTACGGAGAGGTCCGCGCGCTGGCGGTGCGGCCGTTCGTCGAGAGCGCCGTCGGCCTGGGCGCGCCGGGGATGCGCGTGCTGCTCCGCCACATCCTGCCCAACGCGCTCACGCCGGTCACCGTGGCGGCGGCGCTCGGTCTGGGGAACGCGATTCTGCTCGAGGCGGGGCTGTCGTTCCTGGGGCTCGGCGTCCAGCCGCCGGAGCCGTCGTGGGGCAACCTGATCGCGTCGGGACGCGATACGCTCGTGAACGCGCCGTGGGTGGCGGCGGCGCCAGGGGTGGCGCTGGTGCTGGTGGTGGTGGCGGCGACGCTGCTGGGCGATGCGGTGCGCGACCGGCTGGCGCCGGGCGGGCGACGTCTCTAGTTGCCGGTCCACCTCGATGTGCCGGCTACTTCGTCGATCCGCTTCTCCAGCTCGGCCAGCTGCCTCGGAGCCTCGCTGCAGCCGTGATCGTGCTGGATCCGCTTGGACCGGTCCCCATCGTCGACCGAGGTGATCGCGCTCGGAAGGTCGGTCGCGTAGAGGCCGCAAGCCGGCGCGCCGGAGACGTACAGGTCCTCCAGACCGAAATACCCGGCCTTATCGAGCTCCGCGAGAAGGCTGTCCACCGAGTCGCGGGCGATCCGCGCGGTGTCGGCTCCCGAGTCCGACACGAACCGTTTCCCTTCCCACGTGACGAGCCCCGACCGCGAGATGGACACGCTGTACACGGGGCACCTGCCGAAACACGGCGTCCGCTCGAGCGTCACCGCCGGCGTGTTCTGGCCGGACGTGGCCGCATCGGGTTCCGGCGCGGGCGCCGGCGTGGAGCTATGACACGCCGCCAGGGAGGCGGCGACCAGTACGCTTCGAAGGGGCGCCTTCATCGGGAGGGAACCGCCACGCGCAGCTCGCTGCTCCGCACGCCGTTGGAGAAGCCGACCGACAGCTCGGCGTGGCTGGCTGGAAGCTCGACCCGGCCGCCACGCGCAAAGGAGATGATCTGGCCCGTGTTGGCGTCGCGGACGAGCAGCATGGGATGGGCGACCGCATCCCACTGGAGCGCGACGCGCCCCGTGCCGGTGCGGCTCAGCGCCAGCGGCACCCGTGCGCCGGCTTGCGGTACCGACGCGGTGCCGCGCGCGATGACCTCGCGTCCACGTCCGGCAAGACGGATGGTCGAGAGCCGGGCCGCGCGATCGATCGGGAGGGGGATCGCGAAGGCGAACAGTCTGCCCTGCTGCGGATCGTCACCGACCTCCGCGGGCGTGAACGGGAGCGAGAAGACCCGCGACCCGTCGGACGCGCGGCCCTCCACCGAGTACTCCCCACCCTTGGACGGCAGGCTCGGACGGGTGACGATCTCGAAGGCGGGCTCGAGCACCGGCTGGCCGTTCTCGATCCGGCCCCAGACGAGGAGGCAGGGCTGCATGGCCTCGCTCAGCGCGCTCGACACGTCGGGGTTGGCCGCCCGGTAGTCGAGCACGCCGGTATAGGTGTAGTCGCTGATCCACTCCGGATTGCAGTAGCCCATGAGATCCGAGGTGCTGGGCGGCTTGAGCGTCGCCGTGCCCACGTCGAGCCCGTAGACCCCGATCAGGCCGCCGGAGTACGGGAAGCTCGGGTCGGGGTTGCCCGCGGTGCCGCACGGCGCGTGCTGTCGGCCCCAGTTGTGTCCCCACTCGTGCGCCGCGACCTCGGCGCCGCTCGGGAGGTTGTCCCAGCCGATCGCGGTCTTCCCGCCGACGTATCCGATGCCTGCGACCCCGCTGCTGTAGGTGGGATTGACCACACCGTAGTAGAACCTGGGGCTCCCGTCGGAGATCCGCAGCGCGTTCACTTCGCTGAGGATGTTGGTCCATGCGCCGTTGCTGTTGCTGGCATCGAGGGCGGGCTGACCGGTGGTGAACTGCGCGTGCACGTCCGCGCTGTACCCGGCGAGCGGGTGCACCTTCATCGTCTCGGTGAGGAACTGATCCTTGTTCCCGCTCGTCACGTTGCCGAGCTGGCCGTTCACGCTCTGGAGCACGGGGACGAAGCGCACGTTGAACGACGAGGTCGTCCGGACGTCCATCGCGAGCGGGGTGGCTGAGACCGGAAAGTGGTTGTCGCCCTCGTTGGCCTCGGCGACGACATTGGTCGGATCCACGTCGGCGAGAATCGAAAGATTGGGCTGGATCAGCGCCGCAGGCACCGCGACGTTCCACGACTTCGAGAGGCTGCTCTCATCGGGCGAGAGAGGCGTGGTGAGTCCGGGTGCGTTGATGGTCATCGTCTGCGCCAGCACCCCGTTGCTGTAGAACCGCACCCGCACGCTCGGCGTCGCCACGTTGCTCTGGTTCGCGGTCGCGAACACGCGCAGGTATCCGTCCCGCCCCTGCACCAGCGGCACCGCGCCCGCGTAGGTCTGGACGCTCTGTGTGAGATACATCCCGTCGATCCGGAGATTGAGCGCGCCCGGCACCACGACCGTGTAGCTCACGCCCGCCGTGGCCACGGAGCCCGTGGTGACCGTCGCAGTCTGGCTCGGCGGGTTGGGGCTGTAGTCGCTGCCGCCCGATGAGACCGTATTCGCGGTGAGGGTGTACGAGCCGGGCGTCAGGTCGTTGAACGACTGCGTCGCCGTGATGGTCTGGGAGAAGCCGCCGGGACCGGTGACGGTGACATCGCCCGAGGCGCCGGTCGGCAGGCCGCTGACGGTGACGGTGAGGCCGGTGACGACCGTGGTATAGGCGACGGCGGCGGCAGCGGGCGTGTCGCCTTCGGAGACCGTGACCGACTGGGAGACCGGAGTCGGCGCAAAGGCCGAGCCCCCGAAGGTGACCGTCGAAGCGGCGAGGCTGTATCCGCCTGGCGCAAGATTGGGGATCGTCTCCGTGCCCGTGACGTTCCGCGCGAACCCGCCGGGACCCGTCACCGACACCGCCGCCGAGGCGCCTCCGGGCAGACCCGAGACCGCGACGGCCAGGCTGCCGGTGACCGGGCCGGTCGGCCCGCCGCCACCACCGCCGCATGCGAGCAGGACGGAGGAGAGGAGCAGGGGCAGCGGGCGAAACCAGGAACCGGTGGCGGTCATGACGGGTCCGGAGCTGGAGTGTCTCCCCTCGGATAACAGGGGGAAGTCAAAAGTCTCGTGTTCTGCACTGGCGCGGCTCCGCGCTGAGCGGTGCACCCGATTGCCACACGACTCTGCCCGTTCCAGTAAGTGCCAGCCTGGTGGAGCCTTAGTCAATGGGGCCCTGGGCACATCGCGATGCGGCGGAGCCGTCCGATCGAGTGTAAGAGGGCAACACCCGCGCCACCGTTCACGGCAACCGAGGGGCATAAAAAAAGGGGTCGCGAGTGCGACCCCTTGCACATCCAGGAGAGTGAACTAACGCCCTGACGAAGGCCGGACCGAGACCCGCGCGGCGTGCAGCTGGGCAATCAGGTGGTGTCCATCGGACCGAGAGCAAGGCAGGAGATTCAGATAGCCGGCCAGGTTGGTGATGAGTCCGAAGTAGAGCACGTTGTGCACGAAATCTCCTGCCCCGCCTCCAGCAAACTGCAACGCGGTGAGGAAAATGAGCATGCCGACGATGTTGCTCAGACCGCCGGCAACCGAGATGATCGGCGCGCGCCAGGCGTCGGGGCCCCACTCGAAGCGCCAGCGGCCGGACATGATGTCGCGGTAGCCGATGCTGTCCGCGTCTTCGTCAAGGAGAGTGACGCCGCCGAGGAAGGGAAAGGCGCCGATCTGGAGCCGGCGGCCTTCGATGGTGCCGCGCCAGATGGTGGGGCCGATCCCAAGCTGCAGTCCCCAGATACGTACTCCCACCGCCTCCGCGGCGGCGGCATGACCGAGCTCGTGGAAGAGCAGCGCGATCCAGCACGCGATCCATGCAGCGAGTGACGTCATCACGATCGAGAGCATCGGCGATTCCTCTTGAACTGAGGACCTCGATGACTAGGCTCGAAGCCCAGCCATTGGGCTCACTACTAATCTAACGAAGTCTGGTGACAGTGGGATGAGTCGACCCGCGCGCCACCGAAGTGCAAACGCCGGGCCGTACTCGACTTGTTCCCATCACGCCTCATAGGTCACAGGTCCACGATACCCGCACCCAGGGCGGTACGGCTGTGATTCCCCAGCCCGAGCGATTGTGATCCAGCCTACACTGGCTTACTCCGGGCCCGATCTGCTGTAGTGCGTTGCGCTTAACTCACCCGGTGTTGACAAACCCCGGCCCGAGGCCGATCCTACACCCCGTCGAACGCCTCTGTCGCGTTGCCCGCCTCGAGCCAGCACCAGCGATCACGGCCACCATCCCGCCCATCTCGTGAGGATCGCAGGACATGCTTCTACCCCGTTCACGCCGCATCGCCGGCGGCATGCGAGCTGTTGCTCTGACCGTTTTCGCCGGCACGCTTGGCGCATGCGGCGCCACCGACCAGCTCGACCCGGATGCCGGGTCGCCGCCGCCCCAAACGCCGGAGATGGTCTCGGCGAACGCGGTCGCGCCCGGAGTCGTCTTCGCGTCGTTCGACCTCGACCCGTCAGCCATCGGCACGGTGCACACGGGAACGGTGAGACCGACGACGCCCTCGAGTGTGATCTTGTATCTCAACAGCGTGCGGGCGAAGAAGGGCCGCGTGCTGCTCAAGCTCCACGGTGACAATGCCGTCCGGAACAGCGACAAGTCGTTCAACCTGGACAAGTGGAAGACCGAGGTCGGCCGCTTCAAGAACGTGAACATCACATCATACATCGCCGACGGCACGATCGTGGGTCATTTCCTGCTCGACGAGCCCCATTTCCCGAGCCGGTGGGGCAACAAGACCATCCCCCAGGCAACCGTCGAGGCGATGGCGACCTACAGCAAGCAGCTCTGGCCGAACATGCCCACGATCGTGAACGCGCCGCCGTCCTGGCTCGACGACCAGCCCGTGACCTACACCAACCTCGACGCGGGCTGGGCGATGTTCATGGGGAAGAGCGGGACCGCGGTCACCAAGTACGCCACCAACCAGGCAAACGCGGCGAAGAAGAAGGGGCTGGGTCTGATCGCGGGGCTCAACGTGCTCGACGGCGGCGACGGGTCGAGCGGGTTTCCTGGCAACTACCCCAACAAGTTCGCGATGAGCGCCGCCGAGCTCAGGTCATACGGCGCGGCATTGCTGGCGCAGATCCGGGTGTGCGGGTTCGTCATGTGGAAGTTCAAGTCGTCGTACTACGACCGCGCCGACATCAAGAGCGCGATGACCGAGATCTCGGCCAAGGCCAGGAGTCACGCGGCGACGTCGTGCAAGCAGTAGGCGATCAGCTCGGCGGAGCCACCGCGACCGGACGCGTAATCGCTTGAGCCGCCGCCGATCACCTCGATCGGCGGCGGTGTCGTATCAGCCCTAGGTGGGGTTCGTCGCCCAGACGCTCAGCTCGGGGATGAAGCCGCGGTCTTCCATCGCGAGCATGGCCGCGACGGCGTGCGCGATCTCCGGCGGGTGCAGCTTCGACGGGTTGTCCTGCTGGGTCCGGCCGATCCGCCCGGCAAAGTCGGTGATCACCTCGCTGGGATTGACCAGCATGACCCGGATGTTGTGGGTGCGCAGCTCGGTCCGCCACGACTCGGTGAGCGCGCGCAGCGCGAACTTGGTCGAGGCGTAGGCGCTGCTGCCGGCGCCGGCGCGTAGCCCCGACGTCGAGCCGATGTTGACGATGGCGCCGTATTTCTTCGCGACGAAGTGCCGGGCCGACTCGCGCGCCACGATCGTTGCGCCGAGCACGTTGACGTCCCACACCTGGCGCATCTTTTCGGCGGTCATGTCGACGAGCGGGGCGAACGCGCCGATCCCGGCGTTGTTCACCAGTACGTTGTAGTCGCCAAAGGCCTCGATCGTCTCCCGCACCATACGCACGGCGTCGGCCTCGACGCTCACGTCGCCCAGGATCGGCGTGGCGCCGATTTCTTTCGCCGCCTCCCGTAGCCGATCCTCGTGCCGCGCGGAGATCGCGACCCTGGCACCCTGCTCGATCAATACGCGGGCGATGTCGCGGCCGATCCCGGCGCTACCGCCGGTGACAAGGGCCTTCGCGGTCCTCAAGTCCATCGAATCTTCCTCGTTCTGATGGCTATTGTTTGACCCAGATCTCGGTCGACTTGCCCACCGTCTGGCTGCCGACGGACTCCGAGAAGTCGTTTTCGACCGTGATGGTCTTGCCGTCCGGAGACAGCGTGGATTTGGAGGTGCCGAAGGGTTTGCCGTTCATCTTGACGACGCCGGCGACGTGGTGGCTATCAAGCCACGTGATCGCCATGGTTTCACCGCTGGGCTTGCCACCGATGAGAACCGGGGCTTCGCTGCCATCGAACGGCGAGTCCACGGTGAGCGTCATGGGCGCCATGTCTTTCATGGGAATCAGGTACGTCAGTCGGCGGCCTTTCGGGCCACAGCAGACCTCGACCTTCATCGTCATCCCTGGCGAGGCCCCGGTTGAGTCCTTCACCCAGGTGCCGACTCCGATCTGCCCGTGGAGCGACGGTACGGCACCGAGTGAGACGACGAATGCGACGACGACCGCGAGAAGTTTCGCCAGCCGGTTCGTCATGGCAGCCTCCGGATGGGTCGGGGAAGGTTGGCCAACGGTCCCAGGGAATCTGTATCGGCGGAGCTAGCCGGGCGAGAGGGCCCTGGAACCCGCTGCTGCCTCCGGTGGGCCTTTTCATGGTCGGTTCACCTCCGCTTCATGCCACCCGACGCAGGTTGGGCACCATCGAGGGTTCCACGTGATTCTTTATCGATAGTGTCGGAGTGTCTTATGCATCTACGTTCATTCCTGGCCGCGAACCTGCTGCTGCTCGCCGCGCTCGGCTGCAATAAGGCCGAATTCCCATCCGAACCGCAGCCGACACGTGAGCTCGCCACCGCCACGGCCTCAACCCCGCTGGTCTTCCGTCAAGTAAGCGCCGGTGGGATCCATACGTGCGGGGTGACTACGGACGACCGAGCCTACTGCTGGGGTGGCAACAACCTTGGGCAGCTGGGTGACGGCACAACGACGCAGCGGTTGCGACCGGTGGCCGTTGCCGGCGGGCTCCGTTTCAAGACGATAACCGCCGGTGCGAACTACACCTGTGGCATAACGACTGGCGACAAGTCGTACTGTTGGGGGAACGGGTACGATGGGGAGTTGGGAGCCTTCGAGGGAACAGGCACTCAACCCGCATTCGTGACGGTCCCCTTTCTCGTCGCGGGCGATTTCCTCACCAAGCAGATCTGGGCGGGTGGGGGTAAGGATTCCGTCCGTGCTCACCACACCTGCGCGCTGACATTACAGAACCTGGCTTACTGCTGGGGCAACAATGTGACGGGTCAGGTCGGGAACGGCACCACGATCTGCTGTGCAGAGTTCTTCCTCCCGGTGAAGGTGGCAGGTGGACGACGCTTCGCGCAGGTGAGTGTTGGAATTGACCACACATGTGCGGTGAATCCGAACGGTCGGGCGTTTTGCTGGGGCGGGAACGGCGCGGGCGAGTTGGGGGATCGGACGCACACGAACCGCTACGCCCCAACAGCGGTTTCAGGTGGGGCCTTGCGCTTTCGCCAGGTGAGCGCTGGAGGGCACGTCTACTTTGACCTTAGTGTTTTCAGAGACTTCGGCGGCTACACCTGTGCGCTTTCGACCGAGGATCGCGCTTATTGCTGGGGCGACAACCGTTACGGCAAGCTGGGCAACGACAGCCCTCAAAACTCCTCCATCCCACGTGCAGTGAGTGGAGATCGTCGGTACCAACAGATCAGTGCAGGCGAGACACACGCATGTGCCGTGTCGCTCGCCAACCAGGCCTACTGCTGGGGACGTAACCTCTCCGGAGACCTCGGCGATGGGACCGATGCATTTCGGCAGCGGCACCCGGTGCCAGTGGCGGGCGACTTCCAATTCAGTACCGTGAGCGCGGGCGACGAGCACACATGCGCGGTAACGGCTACCGGGGCGGCGTATTGCTGGGGTGGAAATGCTGATGGTCAACTCGGCGACGGCACGACCACTACCCGGAGGACACCCATCACGGTCAGTGGCCCGTAGAGGGCGACGAACCGGTAACCTTCTGACGCCATCTATTCCGGATTGGCCGCGAGAAGTTACGTGTCGCAGGCGGCCGCACATAAATCGAATAGGCAACCATCTTCACATGTCTTCACTGATCAGACGGCGAGCCACAGCACTCCTCGTGGGTCCCCTGGCAGCTTGCGGGTCGGTAGACGATACCGGTTCCGGAGGCGACGAAGACGGCCTCCAGCTCTCCACACGGACCTCGGGCACCCGGCCCGACAATGACGGCTATACCATCATGGTCGACGGTACCGCCCATGGGACGATCGGGCCCAATGACCAGGTGACCGTGACGGATGTCGAGCCCGGCGACCACGCCGTAGAGCTCTCCCAGATTCAGTTCAACTGCGCCACACTTGGCGCATTCACCCGGCCGGTGACACTCGCTGCCGGCGCGGGTGCCGCGGTGGCTTATTCGGGTGCAATGCGATGACCCGTCGCGGAGCCGGATCTCCTATTCCACCGACATCTTCGACGCCGAGATCTTCGTCGTGAATGCCGACGGGTCGGACCCGCAGAGTCTCACCGATCTCGTCGGCGCGTTCCGAGTCCCCAACCCACAACAGCCGGTGAACTGGTCGGGAGACGGTAAAAAGATGGCATTCTCCCGCGCCGACAGCGCGCTCTACGTGGCGAACGCAGACGGAACAGGAGTCGTGCAGGTGGCGCCGAAGGGCCACTCACCGATCTGGACGCAGGACGGCCGTAAGGTGGCATTCCTGAGGAGCGCCTCGGAACCCTCCTGCAGCATAGGCGACGTCTTCGTCGTCGAGCCCGGCGGCTCGGATCCGGTTCAGGTGACCCGCGATACCTGCATCTTTTATTACGACTTCGCGGCGAGCGGAGGCCGCATGGCCTTCGAGTATTCAGCCAATGGACTGCTTGCCACGATTCGCGAGGACGGGACCGACCTGACCCCGATCACAGATCCTGACGTCGATGAAATGCAACTGCCCTCGCTCTCACCCGACGGCCGCATGGTCGCCTATTTCGCTCGGCCACGCGGTGAGGATCTCGACCAGTTCGGCTACGACATTTTCGTGAGTCCGACCGACAACAGTTCGCCACCGGTCGACATCACTCAAGCCCCTGGAGTCGACTGGTTCCCGGTCTGGTCGCCGACGGGACGCGCATCGCGTATGTCAACAGTCCGGATGTCCCGTTCGGGGACGGAAGTGTCTACGTGGTCGACGTGGACGGCAGTCATCGCAAGAAGGTGACGCCGGACGACGCGGCAAGGGAGCCGACGTGGTCGCCGGATGGCACCCGGATCGCCTACTCCGGGTGGGTGCCAGAAGGCGTGTACCACGTGTTCGTCGCCAATGCCGACGGCAGCGGCCGCGTGGATATCACACCGAACGGGAGCGGGACGCGGCCGAGCTGGACCGGCCGGTAGAGCGGCCTACTCCCTCAAATCCGCCGGCGTGATCAGGCCCGGGTAACGCCCCTCGTACCGACTGGGCCCGATCGCCTGATACACCGTCCCGTCGCCGGCAACCGCCACGGCCCCTCGGTCACCTTCCACCGCTTTCAGCAGTGTCACCCACGAGGCGTTTCCAGCCCCACTGGCACCTGGCTGATAGATCAGGCCCCCGTCGGTAGCCCATACCTGAACGGCGCCCGTGGTGTCCGCGGCGAGATCTCGGGGCGCGCCCAACGGAGCTTGCACTGGCGTCCGACCCTCCGGGCGCACGTTGATCACTCGCACCGGCTCGGCATCGCCTCCGGCATCGGGTGCGTACACCGTCACCGTCGCGAAGGCGCCGAAGACGTTGAGAGCGTACAACGTGTCACCCCGGCCCGTCGCGAGCGCAATCGGGCCGCGAAGCAGCGTCGAAGGGCCGGTCAACGTGTGCACGACCGAGTCGAATCGCTCGCGTCGCTGCTGCAGCACCAGCACTTGGCCACCAGAATTCTCCTTGGAGGCGGCCACGTACAGGTCGCCGCGGCTGCCACGAGCAATATCAAGGGGCACGGGCAGCTTGACGTCCGGCCCCGCCAACGTTCGAACCGGTTGGTCCTCACCCCTGGCGCCTGCCGCATAGACCCGGATTGCACCACCGCCGCCACTCGACCGCTGGCCGTTGGTCACGTACAGGCGGCCGTCCTTATCTACGGCAACGCCTCTCGGCTTTGTGAGGAGCGTATGGGGGCCGGCGATGGTTCTGACCGGGCGCGCGTCGCCGCTCGCGCCGGCACCGTACACCCTGACGATCGCCGAGTCGCGCATGGTCAGATAGAGTTGGCCATCTCGGTCCAGCACCATCGCGGTCACGGATCTGATCCCCGTGTGGGGTCCGCTGATGGCTCGAACGGGCGGACGTACTCCGGCGTAGCCGGGCGGGAGCACCTTCACCGTGTCGCCCACGAGTGCGAATAGGGTGTCGTGGCGGTCGAAGGCGAATAACGCCGGCGCATTCCGGTAGAAGGACCTCGATGGCACCGTGGAGTCGGTCGGGGCGAACACGGTGACGTCTCGCCGGGAGTCGAGTACTCCTCCGGACCGGACGAACAGGGAGTCGTGGCTATCGAGCAGGACGACGGCGGGCGGTCCCATGCGATAGTGCGTCCGGCGATCAGTGAAGCGGCGCGCCGGCGCCACATCGCCGGTTGCCGATGGGAGGTACATCGTGACCGACGCACTATTCGCCACATACAGCCGGTCACGTCGATCGAGCGCCAGTCCCACGGGATCCTGCAGCTCGGTGCGCTCGCCGCTGATCAGCCGCGACGGCGCGACGTCTCCGGCGGCACCCGGCGCGAAGATCCGAACGGCATACGGGTCCAAGGCCGCCTGGGCCCAAGGGGCAGTGGAACGCGTGACATTCGCGAATGTCCGGGCCATACCCCGTATCCCGAATGGGCCATCCTGCGAGTTCAGCGCGTACACAAATCCTCGGCGGTCCACCGCGACGGCGGCCGGCCGGAAGAGTCCCGTGCCAGGCCCCGCGATCACGCGCAGCGGCTTGGCGTCGCCGTCGGCGCCCGCCTCGAAGACGGCGACGGACCCGTCGTCGATGACGCCCTCCACCTTGGAGCCGAGGTAGAGATTGCCCTCCCGATCCACGTGCATCGTGGACGGATTCCCCAACCAGGAGGACTGAACGTGCAGGACCCGGATGGGCGTCGCGTCGCCGCCGGCAGCCGAGTCGTACACGGTTACCCACCGCTCCCAGCGGCCGGCGGCCGAGTCCTGCCGTCGGTCCTGCGGTGCCTGGTTCAGCACGAACAACTCGCCGGTGGGACCGAGCGCGACCGCGGAAGGCACGCAGAGAGCGGTGCTCGATCCGGTGATGACCCGGAAGGGATAACGGACGCTGTCGGCTGGCGTGATATAGTAGCGCACGATGGCGGAGCGACTCGCAGGAACGTACTCGTCCGCCTCCCGTTGGCACGCCTTGTATCGGGTCAGCGCGAGAAAGGCGGTGTCGCCCGGCGTATCCGCCAGGGTGCGCGGTTGCACGGAGGCACGGCCATCGAGCCCGGCGGCGAGCGCCAATGCGAGGAGGACCAGCAGTCGAGTCATGGGCGGTCGAGCTCCGCGCGGCTGCCACCGCCTGGGTTGCCCAGGTACAGACGACGCTTCCGATCGAGCACGATGGTGTCGGGATACCTGAGCCGTGTTCGGGTCCCGCCGATTTTCCGGCTGGGCGCGACGTCGCCGGTGGCACCCGGCGCGAACACCTTGACCGCCGCCGATGAATCCCAACCCACGACATAGAGCCAGCCACGATCGTCGAGCGCGATGTCCTTCGCCCTCGTGATGCCGGTGCGGGGGCCGGCAATCCGACGGACCTCCGGCTCGCGCCCGGAGTACCCGGGGGGATACACCATCACCGTGTCGCCCCTCAAGACGTACATCGAGTCGTTCCGGTCGAGGACGAACCGGTCCGGACTCCGCCGCCAGCCGTAGGCGCCACCCGGCGGCCTGGGCACATCCGTATAGATGAGACGGGCGGGGACCGATGCCTCGGTGGCCCCTGGCGCGAAGACGGCGACGAATCCGCCGGTCCTGACGAAGAGAGAGTCGCGACGTCCGAAGGTCAGCCGGTGCGGCCAGAACGCGTCCTCGCGCGACAGGCCGCCGGCCAGGATCGCAAGAGGGTTCGCGTCACCCGCAGCCCCTGGATCGTACACGGTGATCTGGGACCGGAGGGTCGTATCGTCGGCCCCGGCATTCGCGACGTATAAGTGGTTCTCGCGATCGATGGCGAAGCCGAGGGGCTGCTTGAGGCCGGTATGGGGTCCGGCGATGATCCGTTCCGGCGCGACGTCGCCGTCGGCGTCGGGAGCGAATACTCGAACGGTGTCATCCCTCCCGGTGTTCGGCGCGTTCGTCACATACAGACGGCCGCGACGGTCCACCACCATCGCACCGGGCCACCAGATGCCGGTGCCGTGGCCGCGAATCACCCGCAATGCCGCGGCGTCGCCATCGGCGTCGGCGTCGAGCACCACGATAGAGCCGCGGAGGTCGGACTGTCCGACGACCTGCGGCGCAACGGCGAAACTCCCGATCGTGCTCGCCAGCGCGAGCATCAAACAAGGTTTCGTACGCGCTCCTCTACAAGCGACCTTCCCAGCCATAAAGACGAACGGGTTAGCATCGAGCTAACCCGTTAACCTATTGGCGGTTTGATTGGAATTGTAATGCGCCGCGTAGGAATCGAACCTACAACCTAGTGATTAAGAGTCACTTGCTCTGCCAATTGAGCTAGCGGCGCAGAAACTGATAGCCCCAAGGGGAGTCGAACCCCTCTCTGGACCTTGAAAGGGTCCCGTCCTAACCGATAGACGATGGGGCCGGCTACCCTCGCTGCACATAGCGCTAACGGGATTCGAACCCGTGTTTGGGCCTTGAGAGGGCCCCGTCCTAGTCCCCTAGACGATAGCGCCTTGACCACGGCTAAAGGCTAGAAGCTGGAGGCTTGCTCCGACTTGATTCGAGGCTCTGTTGTCCATGGGGATGCCGACAATCCCTCGAACCAGCCTTTAGCCTCAAGCCTATCGCCTCCAGCCGCGGCGCTTCGCGCCGCACAGGCCCGGCAGGAATCGAACCTGCAACCTCCGGTTTTGGAGACCGGCGCTCTACCAATTGAGCTACGGACCTCTGCACCGGCTTCCGCCGTGGCGCCGCCCGACGGTGACCGGGGACCTTACCAGGGGTGGCTGACGGGAATCGAACCCGCAACCTCCGGAGCCACAGTCCGGCGCTCTAACCGATTGAGCTACAACCACCACGAACGATCGTTGGCACCCGTACTGAGCGGGTGAAGCTATCGTCTCGGATGGCGCCCGGTCAAGGCCAGAAACGCGCCGCCAGCGCCTCGGTTTCAGGCGACAGCGACACCGGCTTGCCATCGAGCGAGGCGATCGGCACCACACCGCGGACCGCGTTGGCGACGAAGGGGGAAAGGACCCGAATCTCGTCAACCGTCGCCTTCCGCTCCTCGATCGACCCGGCCAGCTCTTCGAGCCGGGCCCGGGCCACACCAGGAAGCACGCCCAACTCAAAGGCCGGGGCGCAGAGCTTCCCCTCCTCCCACCAGAGCACGCTCCAGATTGCGGTCTCTGCCACCTGTCCGCCGGTGGTGAGCAGGAGCGCGTCGTCGTTCCCCGCCTCCTTGGCCTCCGCCAGCGCCCGGTCGAACCGCTCGCGGTCCACCACCTTATGGGGGTACGCGCGGTGCACCAGCTTCGACGTGACGAGCCTAACCGGTGCCGTACTCCCGACCGGCCGCTCGCCGGCCACCGGCCCGCGCTTGCTTACCAACAAACGATGGACCCGATCGGATCCCCCTTCGGGCGTCGGAAGGTCGAGCGGGAGCGGGACGCCGAGCGCGCGGCAGCTCGTGGCCAGACGGCGGAGATGGAGATACCAGAGGGGCGCAACACTGTTCCGGATCCGGATCGTCTCGATCAACGTGGTCACGCACGCACCTCCTCTCGTAGTGCTCCCGTCGCGCCGCGGGCATCCACCACCGCCTTCACCGTCGTCGCGCCAAGAATCATCGCGCCGCCCGCGAGCGCCCATGGTCCCGGCCGCTCGCCCTGAAAGACCCAGGCCCAGAGCGGATTGAGCGCCGGCTCGATCAGCAGGATCAGCGACGCCTCGAGCGCGGTGATCGCCTTGAGCGCCGACGTCACGAAGAGATAGGCGATAGCGATCTGGAAGACGCCGAGATAGATGATAAGGCTCCAATCCGCCGCGCGGTGACTGCCGAACGGCAGCGCCATGGGAAGCGACAGCAGAAACGCGAAGATGTTCCCGACGGCGACCGCGGCGACCGCCGATCCGTGGCGTCCCTCTCCCGCGCCCATCCAGCGAAGCCCGCACACCGTGAGCGCCCAGAACACGCCGCTCGCGAGCGCGACGAGGTTGCCGCGCACGGGGTCCGGCGCCGTCGCGACCGGGTGCTCGACCCCGATGAAGAAGAGCGCGAGCCCGAGACCGATGACCGCCATGAACCCGACGTCCTTGGGCCGCACCGGCTCCTTGAGCAGCCAGGGGCTGAGGACGAGGAGATAGAGCGGTGCCGTAGACTGGAGGTAGATCGTGTTGGCGGCAGTGGTCAGCCGGTTGGCGAGGACGAACAGCGTGAGACAGATCGCGTAGGCCATCCCCACCACCGCCACGCGCCAGTTCCATCCTCGGCGCGCCTCACGGCTCAGCAGCAGGATGGCGACCGCGGCGACACCCGACCTCAAGCCGGCGATCTGCCATCCGGTGAAATCGGCCGCCTTGATCGCCGCGCCGCCGGTCGAGAAGAGGACCGCGGCCGCGATGAGCTGGAGACGCGCGACGGTACGCGAGGGCATGGGCCAAGATAATCACAGGCTATCCCGCCTCGCCCGGCACTCCCACCTCGTCGCCAACGACGTCCTCCACGTATAGAAGCTTGATCGCGACCATCACGTCGCCGAGGAACGGCACGGCCACGAGCAGACCGAGAAATCCGAACACCGTGGCCATGGCGGCCTGGCTCAGGATGGTCAGCACGGGTGGCAGCTCGAGCGAGTCCTTCATGAGGAGTGGGATCAGCAGATGCCCCTCGGCCTGCTGAATGACCGTGAACACGACCGTGACCCAGATGGCCTTCTCCGGACTGTCGAGCAGCCCCATCGCGATCGCGGGGATGGCGGCCGCGATCGGCCCCACGAATGGAATGAACTCGAGCAGACCGGCGATGATGCCGAGCGCGATCGCGCCCCGGATGCCGAGGAGCGCGAGCGCCACTCCCGTCACGACCCCGATGACAACCATTGCGATGAGCTGGGTGACGAGCCAGCGACGCATGGAGAAGGCCATCGCGCTCAGCACCTCGCCCGTCCGTTTGCGATGCTGGTGGGGGAAGAGGTGCATGAGACCGCGATG
>DATBSO010000099.1:0-12343 GCA_036559745.1 Gemmatimonadales bacterium
GGTGGCATCCTGGGATGCCTGGTCGTTGCCGCACGCCGACAATGTGACAGCCGTTGCGGCGGCCAGGAGGGTTGGCAGCGCAGTGCGCATCGTGAGCTCCGCGGGGGTGATTCGGTTCTGTTTCGGGAAATGAGAAGGGCCGGCCTCCAACTTGGAGACCGGCCCATATGAGCGCAAGCGCGCGCGATGATTACTCGGCCTTGCTCTCCTCGTAGACGGGCTTGACCGGCGGAATGATGGGCTCGTCGGGATATCCGACGACCGCGAGCACGATCCGGTGATGAATGGGATCGACCTCGAGAACCTTGAGATCCACCGGCTGACCTTCCTTCACCGCGTCGCCCGGATTCTCGATGTTGGCGACGCCGAGCTGTGACATGGGGACGAAACCTTCGATGTCGTTGCCCAGATCCACGACGACGCCCTTGTCCATCAGGCGCACCGCGCGGCCCCGGAGCTCCATCCCGATCGGATAGGTCTCGCCAATCTTGAGCCACGGATCTTCCTCGGCCTGCTTGAGCCCGAGCGAGATCCGCTTGTTTTCCGCGTCGATGTTGAGGATCACCACGTCCACCCCGTCGCCCTTCTTGACGACCTCCGACGGATGCTGGACCCGCTTGGTCCATGACATATCGGAGATGTGGATGAGGCCGTCGATGCCGGGCTCGATCTCGACGAAGGCGCCGAAGCTCGTGAGATTCCGGACCTTGCCCTGAATCCGCGTGCCGACCGGGTACTTGAGCGGCAATACCATCCAGGGATCCTGCTCGGTCTGCTTCATGCCGAGCGAGATCTTCTCCTCGGATTCGTCCACCTTGAGCACGACGGCCTCGATGGTCTCGCCGATGCTCACGATCTTGGACGGATGCCGGACGTTGCGGGTCCAGCTCATCTCGGAGATGTGGACCAGTCCCTCGATGCCGGGCTCGATCTCGACGAACGCGCCATAGTTGGTGATCGACACCACCTTGCCCTGCACGCGAGTCCCGACCGGATACTTGGCGGCGACGTTCTGCCAGGGATACGACTGGAGCTGCTTCATGCCGAGGCTGATGCGCTCGCGCTGCCAATCGATGTCGAGGATCTTGACCTCGACTTCCTTGCCGATCGCGACCATTTCCGTGGGATGGGACACCCGACCGTACGACATGTCGGTGATGTGCAGCAACCCGTCCACGCCACCGAGGTCGATGAAGGCACCGAAGTCGGTGATGTTCTTGACCACGCCCTTCCGCACCTGCCCGACGGCGAGCTCCTTCATGAGGTGCTCGCGCTTGTGGGCCCGCTCGTTCTCCAGAATGACACGGCGGCTCACGACGATGTTCCGGCGGCGCTTGTTGAGCTTGATGATCTTGAATTCGTAGGTCTGGCCGAGCAGCTCGTCGATGTTGGGCACCCGGCGGAGCGCGATCTGGCTCCCGGGGAGGAACGCGTCGACTCCCATCAGGTTCACGACCACGCCGCCCTTGATCTTCTTGACGAGAGTGCCTTCGACAGGCTGATCGCTCTCGTGCGCCACGCGGATCTTTTCCCAGACCCGCATGAAGTCGGCCTTCTTCTTGGAGAGGACGACCGCGCCTTCCTGGTCTTCCAGGTGCTCCAGAAAGACCTCGACCTCGTCGCCTTCCTTGAGCGACTTGGGGTCCTTGAACTCGTCGAGCGGGACGGAGCCTTCGGACTTGAAGCCGACATCGAGAATGACCGCGTTGTCGGTGACCCGGAGAACCTTCGATTTGACGATTTCCCCTTCGACGATCTGCGCCATCGTGCCCTCGTACATCGAGAGCATCTTCTCGTAGTCTTCGTCGGAGTAGTCTTCGTCGTAGAGGTCTTGGCGAACGCGGAGGCCGGTCGGGGAGATGAACTGATCGGTGGAGGGTTGAAGTTGATCGAGCATGTAGCGCAAGCGTCCTTTGACCGCGCCGCATGGGCCGCGGGATAGAGTAGACCGCCGCCGGCGGGATTGCCGGTGGAGGTAGCCCGTGAAACTAACCCAGGCCTACCCCCAACGCAAGCGGCCACAAGGGTTTTGGTCAGGCGGAGGGGGACGGTCCAAAGATGGGCTTGGCCAGGTCGACGATGGTCCGGACCTGTTCCTCGAATTCCAGTGCGGTCGTATCGATGGCGATGGCGTCCTCGGCCCGGCGAAGCGGGGCGACCGACCGGGTGGTATCCGCCTGATCTCGCGCCGTCAGCGCCGCCGCCTCGGCCTCGAGGCGTTGCGGGTCCATGTCGTGACCGCGCTGCGTGATGCGGCGCCCGGCCCTGGCCTCGGCGCTGGCCGTTAGGAAAATCTTGAGGTCGGCGTCGGGAAACACGACGGTGCCGATGTCCCTGCCGTCCACGACCACGTCGCGGCCCGCTCGTACCATCGCCCGAAGCCGGCTGTTGACCCATTCCCTGATGACAGGCACAGCCGACACCGCGGACACCTGCGCCGTCACCTCCGGACCGCGGATCTCGGCATCTACGGGCTCGCCCTCGAGATAGGCGGTGAATCCGACACCGTCCGGCTGCAGCATGAGACCGCGATCTTCCGCGGCGCGCAGGATTGCCTCGGCGCCCAAGGACCCGACCGGATCGGCGCCGGGGCTCTCGCGCCGAGCCCGCTCCCGCAGCGCGACCAGCGTCACGCCACGGTACAGCGATCCCGAATCGAGATGGGCGAATCCCATCGCCTCGGCGACCGCGCGCGCGGTGCTCGACTTTCCCGAGGCGGAGGGGCCGTCGATCGCGATGACTCCGCCGCTCACCGGCGCTCCTTTACACGAAGTCCGCGCAGCGCCTGGGTGAAGCGAGGGAAGCTCACCGCGGCGCACGCCATGTCATCCACCCGGATCCGGGCCCCCTCGACCGTGCCGAGGACCGCGAACGCCATCGCGATGCGATGATCTCCGGCGGAACGCACGGCGCCGCGCGGTGGCGCCTCGACGCCTTCCACTGTGAGATCATCGCCCGCGACCTCGGCCCGGCCGCCGACGGCACGAAGATTCTCCGCGATCACGGACAGCCGGTCGCTTTCCTTGACCCGGAGCTCCCCGACACCACGAAAGACCGTTGTACCCTGAGCGCGCGATGCGAGCGCGGCGAGCAACGGGATCTCGTCGATCAGCGCGGGAACCTCGGTCGCGCGGACCTCCGTGGCCCGAAGCTGGGCCGGCCGTGCCACCAGGTCGGCCACAGGTTCACCAAAGTGCTCCGCGACGTCCTCGATTCTGATATCCGCGCCCATTCGCTCCAGCACCGCGAGGAAGCCGGTTCGGGTGGGGTTCACCCCTACCCTCGCGATCCGCAGCTCACCGCCACCGGCCAGGATGGCTGCTCCCACGAGAAACGCGGCCGACGACGGATCGCCCGGCACCTGAAGGTCGAACGGCTCCACTCGGCCCCCGGGCTCGAAACCGATCCATCCGTCCCGCTCTGTCACCGGATAGCCGAACGCGCGCAGGAGCCGCTCGGTATGATCCCGGGAGCGGCCATGCGGCTCCCGGATCTCGACCTTCACGCCTCCGGTGAGGCCGGCGAACAGGAGCGCGCTCTTGATCTGCGCGCTCGCCACCGGGAGCTCGTACCGAAGCGGACGAAGCGTTCCTCCCCGAATCGTCAACGGGAGGCCGTCGGTCGTCGACTCCTCGAACCGGGCCCCCATTTGCGAGAGCGGCATCGTCACCCGGCGCATCGGGCGCCGCCGAAGGGAGGCATCGCCCGTGAGCGTCGCCCGGAAGCGATGACCGGCGAGAAGACCCAGCAGCAGCCGGGCTGTCGTTCCCGAGTTGCCGCAATCGAGCACGCCATCAGGCGGCCGCAGCCGGCCGTTGCCGGCGGCACGCACCACGGTTGCATCACGGAGGGGAGAGATCACGGCGCCGAGCTGGCGCAGCACTCTCGCGCTGGATCGCGCGTCAAGGGACGTGAGCGCTCCACCGATGTGGCTCGTGCCGCGGGCGAGCGCGGAGAAGAGCAGCGCGCGATGGGTGATGCTTTTGTCTCCCGGAACCCGGACGGTCCCAGCCACCATCACGGATCGAGTCCTTCGCGGAATCGTTGCGCCGTCCCGAGGTACTCCCGCAGACCCGCCGCGTCCTTCGCGATCATGAGGCGGCGAAGGTCGGCGAGCTGCGTCTCGGTCGCCGACAATGCCTCGACGATCGCGTCGCGATTGTAGAGGAGAATGTCGATCCACATCTCGGGATTGCTGGCGGCGAGTCGCGTGGTGTCGCGGGCACCGGTCCCGAACGACAGGCCGGCAAGTCCGCGATCGGCCAGGGTCTTGGCAACGGCGGAAGCGACCGCCTGAGGAAGATGGCTGGTCCAGGCGAGCTGACGGTCGTGCGCCGCCGCATCGATTAAAATGGGAGACGCCTCCACGACGTCTTCCCAGAACCGCATCAAGGCGCGGGCTGCCTGATCGCCGCCGGGGGCACCGGTCTCACACACGTACACGGCGCAACCACGAAGGCGGTGTGGAGTGGCGCCGAGGAACCCCGATGTGTGTGTGCCGGCCAGGGGATGCCCCCCGGCAAACCGGTCACCGAGGCCATGGGCCAGGGCGCACGAGACGATGGGCACCTTGACGCTGCAGACGTCGGTGAGAAGCCCCCCCGGTTCAAGGGAAGGGGCGAGACTGCCGATAAGATCCAGGGTCGCCTGCGGAGGAACGGCGAGCACCACGAGCTGGGCGCCAGCGATAGCCCGGGCGGGGGTGTCAGCCAATTCCGTGATGGCCGAGGCCTGCAAGGCTTGAACACCGTCGGCCCGGGACCGGGCAAAGCCGACGACCTTGGGGATGCCTGCCTGACGGGCCTGCCAGGCCAGAGATCCTCCGATCGCACCAAGACCGATGACTGCCAGCGACGATGGCCGCATCAGTCAGGCCTCGCCCGAATCTGCACGCCGTGCATGCGCCCGCCCGAATGAGGCGGCTGCGGCCGCCGTGGTTACCTTGAGGTCGGCCCGCATCTTATCGATATGGCAGCTGATTCTCAACGCAATTTCGATCGTCCGTGAGGGGGCGCACCCGCCGTTGCCACGGCAACACCGGCAACGAGTGCGTCCTCGCGGCTGGATGGACGACCGATCGGGCCATCGCCGCCGAGATCGCCCGCGCGTTTCGCCTGCCACTCGCCAACCTCGCGTCGACCGAGCCGAGGGTGACGACGCTCCTTCCCGAGGCCCTGGCCCGCAAGCATCAGATCGTCCCCATCTCGGCCAACGACCGGACCATTCACATCGCCACCTCGGATCCCCGCGATCTCGACATGGAGCAGACGCTCCCGTTCGTGACGAGCCGAGAGGTCTCCTTCCAAGGTGGTCGAGGCGAACGATGGGCTCGACCTCATCGAGCAGGGGTCGGTCGATCTCGTGATTCTGGACGTAAAAATGCCGCGTCTCAACGGCCTCGGCGTGCTCGAGGAGATTCGGGCCCAGATGCGGACCGCTTCCCTGCCGGTGATCATTCTGACCGCACTTCAAGATGAGACCGAGG
This sequence comes from Gemmatimonadales bacterium, assembly GCA_036559745.1. GTDB lineage: Bacteria > Gemmatimonadota > Gemmatimonadetes > Gemmatimonadales > GWC2-71-9 > CAVVWJ01. The sequence goes on from DATBSO010000099.1 coordinate 5,486, forward strand.
AAAAGGCCTTGGACCTGGGCGCGCAGGACTATCTCACCAAGCCGGTGCAGACCCGGTCCCTAGTCGCGCGGGTACGTGCTGTGCTCAAGCGAGCAAAGTCGTAACACTCCAACTGTTTGCCGGTGTGCGCGCGAATGACGCAAGCCGCATTCGGCGCGAATCTCGACCGTCAAATGGCGTGTTTCTTGCCGTCGGAGGGATGGATCGTGGCCAAAATCCTGATCGTCGAAGACAGCCCGGACAACATGAAGTTGTTCCGGACCGTGCTGACCCAGAAGGGACACGCGGTAACCGAGCTGACGGGCGGTGAGGGTCTCCTTTCGACCATCGCCGCGGCGGCACCCAAGCTGGTACTGATGGACATCCAGCTTCCGGGCAAGGATGGCTTCGCACTGCTCCAGGAGATCCGGGAATCGGAGCACCGGGCGCTCCGCGTCGTCGCACTCACGGCACATGCCATGACCGGTGACCGGGAGCGCGCGATCCAGGCTGGGTTCGACGGCTACATCACGAAACCGATCGACATACGCAGCTTTCCCGACCAGGTCATGCGTGCGCTCGCCGGAGAGGCCGTCATGACGTGACCGGGGGGCTCGAGGAAACCCGGACACTCATGAGTCACGACACTTCGACGTCCAACGCCGCTCCCGCCTCAGCAGCCCAACCGGCCGCCTCGGCCGAGAAGAAGGCCCTGCTCGATGCCTTCGACACGGTGCTCAAGACCCAAGCAGAGGAACGCGAATCCAGCCATCGTGAGGCCGAAGCCCGTCGGCGGGCCCGCGCGTCGTCTCGCCCGCTGCTCGCCGCCTCGGCTCTGATCGTCCTCGGTGTCGGCGCCTATCTGGCCGTGGCCCAGCCGTCATGGGTCTTCGCGCCGCGCCCGACTCCGGAAACGCTCGCGGTCAAGGAAGCGAGTCTTCGGATCGCCATGGCGAACGCCTCCCAGCATGTCCAGCGGTTTCACCAGCGCAACGGACGACTGCCGGACTCGCTGTCCGAGGCGGGGGCGCGCGGCGCCAACCTGTCGTACCAGCGGCTGGGGGCATCGGGGTATCGACTGGTGGGAGAGAACGGCCCGGCTCACGTGACGTTCACGTCGGACGAGACGCTGGCGAACTTTCTCGGCAACAGCTTTCAGATCATCGCTCGGAGACCCCGATGAGCAGGACCCGCCGTGGCTTCACCTTCATCGAACTGCTGGTCGTGATGATCGTGCTCGGCCTGCTCGCCGCCATCGCGTCGCTCAAGTACATCGACCTCAAGAACCGGGCGCTCACGGCGCAGGCCGCGGCCGACATGGAAGCGATCCGGCTCGCAGCCTACGGCACGTGGTATGAGACGGGATCATGGCCCTCCGAGGTAGGACCGGGAATGGTTCCCACGGAGATGGTGGCCTACCTGCCCAAGAATTTCGTCTTTGCCCGGCCCGAGTACACGCTGGACTGGGAGAACTTCGCGCCCCCGGGTGGCGGCACCACGGCGAGCATGCAGATCGGCGTGGTCATCAGCTCTACCAACAGCCGCATGCAACTGGCCCTCGAGCAGACGCTCGGGAACAAGGGCCCATTCTTCATCACCGGCAGCGATCTCACCTTCGTGATCGTCGGCCCGGACGGCCGGAGCTGATCAGGACAGCAGTCTTCGAAACTCCTCGAGGCCCTCGGGTGGCCCGGGGAACCGCGGATCCATCCGTTCCAACGCCTCTACCACCACCTCGGCGATCATCGCATCGCGCGGAAGCTTCTTGTCCGCCGGTACGACGTACCAGGGCGCCTCGGGCGTACTGGTGAGCCTCAGCACGTCCGTGTAGGCGTGCGTGTACTCGTCCCATTTGTCGCGCTCTCCCAGATCGGCCGCGTTGAACTTCCATTGCTTGGCGGGATCGTCCAGGCGTTCGCGCAAGCGCTCCTTCTGCTCGTCCTTCGAGATGTGAAGGAAGAACTTGAGGATCGTGACACCGTTCTGGGTGAGTAGGTGCTCGAACGCGTTGATCTGGTCGTACCTTGCGCGCCAGACCTTCTCGGGGACGAGCTGATGGACCCGCACGACGAGCACGTCCTCGTAGTGCGAGCGGTTGAACACGCCGATCGTGCCCTTCGGCGGCACTGCCTGGTGAACCCGCCAAAGAAAGTCGTGACGGAGCTCGAGCGCCGTCGGCACCTTGAACGACGTCACCATGCAGCCCACCGGGTTGAGCCGGCCGAAGACCCGACGAATGGTGCTGTCCTTCCCCGCCCCATCGCGCGCCTGGAGAACGATCAGGAGGGCTTGCTTCCCTTCGGCATAGAGCGCGGTCTGCAGCTCGTCCATGCGTTCGCCGATCTTGGCGATGTGCTTCCGAACCTCGGCGTCGCCGGCTTCCTGTGTGACGTCGGCGACCTCGTCACCGAGCGCCGGTGCGGCGCCAGGCTTCACCGGTTGAAGCTTCATTCCTCCCCCTTCACCGCGTCGCGTCGTGTCGGAGCAGCATGAGCGAATGGGCCGCGAGGTGCACCTGGCCACCCCGTATGCCGCGGGGTGTCGGGTGCGCGGTATCGAGCAGTTGGGCCCAGACGCCATTCCGGTCCATGGGCGGGATCGTGAATGTGCGGGAGCGCGCACCTCCGTTGAGGAGGAGGAGGATCGCCGAGCCGCGCGGGGGGCGACCCCGCTCATCGACGAGATCGGTGGCCTCCCCACGAATCAGCATCCCGAGCACATGATTGGACCCGTCGGCCCACTGCTCCGAGGTCATCTCCTGTCCCGTCGGGCCCAGCCAGGTCAGGTCCCGCTCGATGCCCGCGGCGAGCGGCTCATGTCGGAAGAAATGGCGACGACGCAGGACAGGGTTGGCAGCGCGGACCGCAAGCACGTGTCTGGTGAACTCGAGCAGCTCGCGCTGCGCGGGGCCGAGACGCCAATCCACCCAGGTGAGCGGCCCGTCCTGGCAGTACGCGTTGTTGTTGCCGCCCTGGGTCCGTCCGATCTCGTCGCCATGCGAGAGCATGGGGACGCCCTGCGAGAAAGCGAGTGTCGCAAGCAGATTGCGCTTGATGCGCTCCCGCATGCGCACCACGTGGACGGCGTCAGTCGGACCCTCCGTCCCCCAGTTCCGGCTCAGGTTGTTGTCGGAGCCGTCGCGATTGTCTTCTCCATTCGCCTCGTTGTGCTTGTGCTCGTAGCTCACGAGGTCGTGGAGCGTGAAGCCGTCGTGGCAGGTGACGTAGTTGATGCTCGCCTGCGGCGGGCGCGGATTGGCCTCGAAGAGATCACTGCTGCCCGCCAGCCGCGATGCCACGTCGCCTACCTGGCCCCCATCCCCCCGCCAGAACCGTCGCGTCGTGTCGCGGTAGGGCGCGTTCCACTCGGCCCATCCGACCGGAAACCGGCCCACCTGGTATCCGTCCGGGCCCAGGTCCCACGGCTCGACGATCAGCTTCACCCGTGACACATCGGGATCCTGCCGTACCAGGTCGAAGAATCGGGCAGAGGGGTTCATGTCCGGATCCTCGCGCGCAAGAGCCGGCGCCAAGTCGAAACGAAACCCATCGACGTGCATGTCCCTGACCCAGTACCTGAGGCTATCCATGACCAGTTGCAGGGTCCGTGAGTGTCGAACGTTCACGGTGTTCCCGCAGCCGGTGTAGTCGGTATAGAACCGAGGATGCTCGGGATCGAGACGGTAGTAGGCGTGGTTATCGATGCCGCGGAAGCACAGCGTCGGCCCGAGGTGGTTCCCCTCCGCCGTGTGATTGTAGACCACGTCGAGAATGACCTCGAGACCGGCCCGATGGAACCGCTTCACCATCGATTTGAACTCGGCCACCTGCTGACCCAGGCCTCCCGTCGCGTAACGGGTGTCGGGAGCGAAGTAGCCGATCGACGAGTAGCCCCAATAGTTGGTGAGCCCGCTGTCCGCCAGCCTGCGCTCGGTCACGAAGTGGTGGACCGGCAGGAGCTCGATAGCGGTGACGCCCAGACTCAGGAGGTGTTCGATGATGGGATCGGTCGCGAGTCCGAGGTAGGTGCCCCGAAGCGCCTCCGGAACGTCAGGATGCAGCATCGTCATGCCTCTGACGTGCGCCTCGTAGATCACCGTCCGGTTCCACGGCGTTCCGGGCCGGCGATCATCGCCCCAGGTGAACGCCGATTCGATCACGACGCTCTTCGGCATGCCGGGCGCGCTGTCCTCGTCGTTCGGGAGCCGATCCTGCTCCTCCACGGGCCCGTCGAACGAGTGCCCCGACACCGCGTCGCTCCAACGGATGGAGCCGGTCACGCCCTTGGCGTAGGGATCCAGCAGGAGCTTGGCGGGGTTGAAGCGATACCCTTGCTCGGGGTCGAAGGGACCGTCCACTCGATAGCCGTAGAGCTGTCCAGGGCGGACGTCGGGCAGGTAGGCGTGCCAGACATGACCGGAGTGCTCGGCGAGCGGGATGCGCAGCCGCTCCGTTGCGGCTTCCGGTCCATCGAACAGGCAGAGCTGTACCCCGGTGGCGTGCTCGGAGAAGATCGCGAAGTTGGTGCCTTCACCGTCCCAGGTAGCACCGAGGGGCGTCGGGGAGCCGGGCCAGGTTCTCATCATGCCGATGTCAGGCGAAGCAGCACGGCCACGTGTGCGGACGGATCCTGGCAGGGTTCAGGGCGCATCAGTCTCGTACGCGAGCAGCACCGCTCCGAGCGGCGGTAGCCCTATCCGGAGGGAAACCGGCTGGTATTGCCACGCGACGGCTTCTGTCTCGACGCGGTCCACCAGGCCGTAGCCGCTGCCCCCGTACGTCACGGCATCGCTCGAGAGCAGGAGGCGGTATGATCCCGACACCGGCGCACCGACACGATGGTCGTGGCGAGGCACCGGGGTCAGGTTGAAGATCGCGATCACGATTCCGTCGCCGTCGCGCCGAAAGAACGAGAAGATCGAGTGCTCGCGGTCGTCGGGGTCGAGCCACGCGAAGGTCTCCGGGACCGGGTCGCCCCTCCAGAGCTCCGGGCGCGAGCGATAGGTCTCCGACAGGTCGGCCACGAACCGCAGCAGCCCGGCATTGAGCGGCTGCGCGGCCAGGTGCCAATCGAGACTCGTATCGTGATTCCATTCCCGCCGGGATCCGAGCTCCGAGCCCATGAAGAGGAGCGACTTGCCCGGTCGCGCATACTGATACGCGAGGAGGGAGCGCAGGTTGGCGAACTGCTGCCATTCGTCGCCGGGCATCCGCGTGAGCAACGTGCCCTTGCCATGAACCACTTCGTCATGCGACAGCGGCATCAGGAAGTGCTCGCTGTATTCGTACATCATCCCGAAGGTCAGCAGGTTGTGTCGGCTGGAGCGGAACAGGGGGTCGGTCGAGAAGTAGTCGAGCGTGTCGTGCATCCAGCCCATGTTCCACTTGAACGTGAACCCGAGACCGCCCTGGTCCACCGGCGCGGTGACGCCCGGCCACTGGCTCGATTCTTCCGCCAGCGTGAAGCATGCCGGGCGCTCCTCCGCAATCGTCGCGTTGAGCGTGCGGAGAAACTCGACCGCCTCGAAGTTCTCGCGGCCCCCGGCAGGATTCGGGATCCACTCCCCTTCCGACTTGCCATAGTCGAGGAAGATCATCGAAGCGACCGCGTCCACCCGCAGCCCGTCGACGTGGAACTCCTCCAGCCAGTAGAGCGCGTTCGCCACGAGAAAGTTGCGGACCTCGTTGCGCCCGTAGTTGAAGATCAGCGTCCCCCACTCGGGGTGCTCTCCCCGGCGCGGATCCTCGTGCTCGTAGAGCGCCGTGCCGTCGAAGCGGCGCAGGGCGAAGTCGTCCTTGGGAAAGTGGGCGGGCACCCAGTCGAGAATCACGCCGATCCCGGCCCGATGACATGCGTCGATGAGAAACCGGAGGTCATCGGGCGTGCCGTAGCGGGCCGTCGGAGCGAAATAACCACTCACCTGATAGCCCCACGATCCCGTGAAGGGATGCTCGGCGAGCGGCATGAACTCGACATGGGTGAAGCCCAGCCGAGCGACGTAGTCGATCAGCTTGGGGGCAATCTCCCGGTAGGTGAGTGGCCGATTGCCTTCCTCGGGCACACGCATCCACGACCCGAGGTGCACCTCGTACACCGACATCGGGCGGCGCCGCAGCTCGCGGGCGCCCGGCCGGGAGGACATCCAGGCCCCATCGGCCCACTGGTACGACGAGGCCACGACGCGCGAGGCTGTTCCCGGTGGCGGCTCCATCGCCTGGCCGACCGGATCCGCCTTCAACCGTACCTCGCCCGCCGGGCCGACGATGCGGTACTTGTAGAGCGCGCCGGCCGACACACCAGGAATGAAGATCTCGAACACACCGGTGGTGCCGAGCCGTCGCATCGGCAGCCGGCGCTCGTCCCAGCGGCAGAAGTCGCCCACCACGCTCACGCCGAGGGCCGAAGGCGCCCACACCGAGAACGAGACGCCGTCGATCCCATCCATCTGGCGCGGGTGCGACCCGAGGACCTTCCACAAGCGCCGGTGGGTTCCTTCCGAGAGCAGGTGCTCGTCTACCTCACCCAGAGAAGGCAGGAAACGGTAGGGATCATCCTGCTCCCACGTGTCGCCGCCGGCGAACTGGAACCGGAAACGGTACTTGAGCGGCAGGCGCTGGCTGGGAAGAAAGGCGGTGAAGACTCCGGTGTTCCCGAACTCCGTCATCGGGACGGGCGGGACGTTCTCCAGCACGCATTCCGCGGACTCGGCATCGGGGTGGAGAGCGCGGACGACGACGCCCCATCCGGCCGGATGGGCGCCGAGTACGGCGTGGGGGTCGGGGTGGCGTCCGGAGAGCAGACGGGCCACCTCTTCGAGTTCGAGCTCCTGATCCTGGTAGATCATGCCACCAACGTACGCGCGTCGGGCGCGTCGGGCTA
>DATBSO010000100.1:0-44719 GCA_036559745.1 Gemmatimonadales bacterium
CAATCAACCCACGGGAGCCTTCACCAACTCTCGAATCCGGCGCACACCCTCAACCACCGCCGCCTCTTCGGGGCCGAAGGAGAAACGGACGTAGTTCCTGAATCGCGACGGGCGTCCGCTCCGGCGCTTCCCGGGGTTCACGTCGAAGAACTCTCCGGGCACGCAGATCACCTTGTGCTCGAGTGCGGCCCGAAAGAACGTCATGCCGCTGTTGATGGACGGCGGCAGCGCGGAGACGTCACCCCACCAATAGAACGTCCCCTCCGGCTCCACGTCGAACCGCACGCCCGCTGCCGCAAGACCTTCACCCAGGATCCGGCGCTTCTTGAGAAACGCCGTCCGGATCGCCGCGGCCTCCGCGCATGCGATCGCCGGCGACAGCAATGGCACCGCGGAGCGCTGGAGCGGCTTGCTGCCGCCGCCATCGAGAAACGAGCCGCTGCTCGAGACCGCTTCGATCACCTGTTTCGGCCCGACGATCCAGGTCGTGCGCCAGCCGGGATATCGCCAGTTTTTGGTGAGTCCGTCGAACAGCACCACCGGGTCCGCGTCCACGTCTTCGACGTATCGCGCCGCCGAGACCATGTCGCCGCCTTCGGCTCCACTCCAGATGTAGTGCGAGTAGAACTCATCGATCAGAAGCGAGCACCTGAGCTCCCGGGCGAGCCCGACCCATCCTGCCAGCTCGTCACCCTGGATGACCTTCCCCGTCGGATTGCAGGGATTGGAGAGCAGCAGCGCCGAGAGGCCCCGTCCGGTGATCTCGCGCTCGAGATCGTCGAGACCGAAGTGGTAGCCATTTGCGCCCTCGAGCGCGATCGGGATCGACGTGAAGAGCTTGAAGATGTCGAGCAGCTCTTCGTAAGCGGTGTAGTCCGGGAGAAAGTGGCCGAGGTTCACCTCACCCAGCGCGGCCACCGCCCGGGTGAGCGAGGCACGGCCTCCGCCACAGATGCAGACGTTCTTCTCGTTGTACTGCGAGTGCTTCCCTTTCCGATACAGCTCGTTGTACAGCTCGGCGACGGCACGGCGCAGCTCCCAGATGCCGGGAATCGGCGCGTACTCCTGGTCGTCCACGCCGATCTCGACCTGATGCACCCGGGGCGGGGCGCCGGGAAGGGGACCCGTTTCCGGCTGGCCCTGACCCAGATTGCACCACTCGGGGTGGCCGTATCGGAAGCCGCGGCGGGCCGCCTCGGCCATCACGTAGATGACGCCGGTAAAGGGAACCGGACGGAAGCCGGGGATGGTGGGGCGAGTCATAGGGCTGTAAGGTAGTGAGGCACTCAATTCCCCGTGAGGTTTTCCTGGCCCTGCCTCGACTCGCCGACCCGCCCATCCGGGCCGGACAGCTCCTTCGCGTGCTCGGCGCGGCCTTCGGCGTCGCAGTCATCATCGGAAATACCATCGGCGTCGGCATTCTCCGTACCCCGGGAGACATCGCCGCACGCCTGCCCACGCCATCCCTCTTTCTTGCCATCTGGGTCGTCGGCGGTATCTACGCGCTCCTCGGCGCCATCTCGGTCGCCGAGCTGGGGGCGATGATTCCCAGGTCGGGCGGACAGTACGTGTTCGTCCGGCACGCGCTCGGCGGCTACGCCGGATTCGTCGTCGGGTGGAGCGACTGGATCTCGACGGCGGGCTCGGCTGCCCTGATGGCCATGGTGATCGGCGAGTACCTCGAGGTCCTGGTGCCCGCGACGCGGGGCTACGGTGCCGCGGTGGCTGCAGCAGTCGTGAGCAGCTTCGCGGTGCTCTACTGGCGCGGGATACAGTGGGGGGACAAGGGCCAGCAGTCCCTGAGCCTTCTCAAGGCGGCCGCCCTCGCGGTGCTCGTGGTCGCCTGTTTTGCGGTGGGATCGCGAGCTCCGCAGGGCACTCCCCTTGCCGTCCCGACCGGCACCGCGCTCGCCACGGCGATCATCGTCTCGTTGCAAGGAGTGATCTACACTTACGACGGCTGGAACGGGATGACCTACTTCAGCGGCGAGGTCAAGAACCCCGGCCGCGATATTCCCCGCGCGATGGCCGGCGGCGTGCTCTTCGTTCTCGCGATCTATCTTCTCATCAACCTCGCCATCCTGTACGTCCTGCCGATCTCGCGCATGGCCGGCGATCCCTTCGTCGCGGGTACCGCCGCGAGCGTGGTGTTCGGTCCGGCCGGCGATACCGTCATTCGGACCATCATGATCGTCTCGGCGCTGGGCGCCGTCAGCGCCTGCCAGCTCATGGCGCCGCGGGTCATCCTCGCCATGTCGAGTGACGGTCTCATGCCCGCCGCCGTTCGCCGCGTCAATGCAGGCGGAACACCGACCGTAGCTACGGTGGTGAGTACCGGGGTCGCACTCGCCTTCATCGCCACAGGCACGTTCGACCGTGCCCTCTCGTTGATCGCCTTCTTCTTCGTGGCCAACTATCTCATGTCGTTCGTATCGGTGTTCGTGCTCCGCCGCCGGGAGCCGGACGCGCCCAGACCGTATCGCGCCTGGGGGTATCCCTGGACTACCGGGATCGCGCTGGTGGGCTCGATCGCCTTTCTGGTGGGTCAGTCTCTGGGCGACACGCGTAACAGCCTCTGGTCGCTCGGCCTTCTGGCGCTCAGCTATCCCCTGTATCTCGCCATTCGTTCTCGCTCCATCTCGAGGACCTAGCTTCCCGCGAATCCATGGACCTCACCAGCGGTGCACCCTTCTGGCCCATACTCGACGGTCTCCCGGCGGCGTATCCGCGTCTGCACGAGGACCGGCATTGCGACGTCGTGGTGATCGGCGGCGGCATCACGGGTGCTCTGGTTGCACACCGATTCACGCTTGCAGGCGTTCGCACCATACTGCTCGAAGCCGATGAGATCGCCCGGGGCAGCACCGCCGCGAGTACCGCCCTCATCCAGTACGAGATCGATACCCATCTCGTCGACCTGATCGAGCAGGTGGGCGCCCAGCGGGCGGTTCGGAGCTATCAGCTCTGCCTCGAGGCGGTCCGCGGCATCGAGACGCTCGCGGAGGCGGGCAACGACCGCTGCAGCTGGCGCGCGACCCGAAGCCTGTACCTGGCGAGCCGCCGACGGGACCGTCGCGTGCTCGAACGTGAGCAGTTGGCGCGCCGCGCGGCCGGCATCGAGGTGGACTACCTCACGGAACGGGACATTCGTGATCGGTTCTCCTTCAGCCGACCGGGAGCCCTGTTGTCTCCCGTAGCCGGTGAGCTGGACCCGTTTCGGCTCGCGCACAAGTTGCTGAAGGAGGCGCGCGAGGCAGGGCTCGAGGTCTACGATCGGACGCCGGTGGTCAAGTATCTGAGCGAACGGACCAGCGTCGAGCTGCAGACGGACGGTGGCCATCGCGTCGTCGCGCGCAAAGCGATCTTCGCCACCGGGTACGAGACGCCGGAGTTCCTCGATAAGTCCGTCGCACGTCTCCTCAGCACCTACGCCTTCGCCACCGAGCCGCTGGACCGCACCGAGGGCTGGGGTGAGGACCGCTGTCTCATCTGGGAGACCGCCCGTCCCTATTTCTACGCGCGTACGACCAGCGATGGCCGCGCCGTCGTGGGCGGAGCTGACACGCCGTTCGCCACGGCTCACAAGCGACACCGGGTGATGGAGCGGCGAACCGGCAGGCTGGAGACGCAATTCCGGGCGATGTTCCCGGCCATTCCCTGCAACGTCGACTGGCGCTGGGCAGGAACCTTCGGAGAAACGAAGGACGGGTTACCCTACATCGGAGCTACACCGCAATTTCCCCACGGCTACTTCGCGCTTGGTTACGGCGGCAATGGGATCACGTTCAGCTGGATCGCCGCCGGCATCCTGCTCGACCTGTTCCTCGAGCGACCCAGCCAAGACGCGACGTTATTCAAGTTCGATCGCTAGTCCAACCTGCACCGCTATATTTCCGCCGCGCTCACGCACGCCGTCTCGTCTCGGAGGAGCCACCGCTCGTGTCGTCCATCGTCCCGGCCCGCCATCAGCCTTCGCTCCCGCTCGACCGCGTCATCCTGCACGATCCACCCGGCGCCGAGGCGATCGAGATGGACGTGTTGATCGTGGGCGCGGGGCCGGCGGGTCTGGCCTGCGCCATCGAGCTTGCACGGTTGGTCAAGCGCGAACAGGGCAACGGCGGAAGCATGTCGGATCTCGCGATCGGCGTGCTCGAAAAGGCCGGCAGTCTCGGCGAGCATAGTCTGTCCGGGGCAGTGGTGAACCCGCGCGCATTCCGGGAGCTCTTCCCCGATCTGGCGCTCGATGCGCTTCCCTTCCGCCAGCCGGTCAGGGGCGAAGCCGTCTACCTGCTCACCGAGGGGCGGGGGCAGCGGATTCCGACGCCGCCCACCATGCACAACGCGGGGTACTACACCGCCTCGCTCTGTGAGATCGTCCGATGGCTGGGCGAGCGCGCAGAGGAGCTGGGCGTGAACCTCTTCGCAGGGTTTCCGGTCGACGCCCTATTGGTGGAAGGGAGCGGCGTGCGCGGTGTGCGCACTACGCCGTCGGGGCTCGACCGCGGGGGCCAGCGCACGGGCGACTACGCCGAGCCGACCGATCTCACCGCGAAGCTCACCGTCATCGCCGAGGGTACACGCGGGGCGCTGGGGCAGGCGTGGCGTGAATGGCAACGCGTAGGCTCGGCGAATCCGCAGCTTTTCGCGCTCGGCGTGAAGGAGGTCTGGGAGACTGCCCGGCCGCTCGACCGTGTGATTCATACGCTGGGCTGGCCGCTGCCGACGGACGCGTTCGGTGGCAGCTTCATGTATCCGCTCGGACCCAGCCAGGTCGCCCTCGGACTCGTCGTGGGCCTCGACTATCACGACGCGTCGCTCGATGTGCATCATCTGCTGCAACGGCTCAAGCTCCATCCGCTCTTCCGCGCGCAGCTCGAGGGCGGCCAGCTGCTCGAGTGGGGCGCCAAGACCATTCCCGAGGGCGGCTACTACGCGCTACCCGAGCGCCGGACCGGTGACGGCCTCATGCTGGTGGGAGACACCGCCGGGTTCGTGGATGTCCCCTCCCTCAAAGGCATCCACTATGCGATGCAGTCCGGGATCTACGCGGCCCGCGCGGCGTTTGCGGCGCTCAAGACGGGCGACGTGACCGGAGCCGCGCTCTCGGCTTACGATCGTCAGGTGGATGGCAGCTATATCGTCGCCGACTTGTATCGCACCCGCAACATGCGCCTGGCCTTCAAGGACGGTTTCTGGGTGGGCGGGATCAAGGCGGGACTCATGACGGTCACCGGCGGGCGGTTTCCCGGCGGGAAGATCGACATGCCGGACGACGCGGCGACGCCACGGCGCGTCACCAACCCGCAGGTGTTCGTGCCGGACGGCACGCTCACCTTCGGGAAGCTGGACGCCGTCTTCAAGTCCGGCAACGCAACCCGCGATACCATCCCTTCGCACCTCATCGTCGGCCAGGATGTGCCAGCCGAGGTCGCGGACTTCTATGCCCACATGTGCCCGGCCGGCGTGTATGAGCGCGTGGGCGACGAGCTTCGGGTGAACCCTCCGAATTGCGTGGATTGCAAGGCGACCGATGTTCTCGGTCCGCGCTGGACTCCGCGGGAAGGAGGAAGCGGTCCCAAGTATCGACTGATGTAGTCCCGCCGCAACCGGTTCACCCCCTCCCTCGAATCGCAGGTATTCGGCGCGAGTCGCGTCACTTTCTCCCCTTCCTGCACCCCCCAATGGAACCCGACAGTCCGGCCCAACGGCCGGTCCGTTTTGTTCAGAGCAATCAATTGCACGAGATGGAGCCGCATGGCGCCGTAACAGTTGGGGAGGGCACTCAGGGAATCGGGGCAATCCGCCGACAACTAGCTGAACGGTGTTCACTTCCTGCGGATTGTGTCGCCGGGGGTCTCACCTCAGAATGGTCCGGCTTTTGACCCTCTCGGTCGCCGGAATTGGACCACGGCGGGCGGCAGGTGGTGGGCGGTGGGCGGGGACCGATCTCCTGGCCCATCGAGCACTGCTTGACCGCCCGCCATCGACTTCCACTTCAGCGGGGAGGAAGGGATGAGTCCTCATCGGATATTGCGTCGCTGCGCGCTCACCCTGCTCCTCGCAGGCGCCACACACATGCCCGCCGTGGCCCAGACCAGCACTGCGGCCGCCTGGCAGGCCACGCCGGCCTCGATGCTCAAGAGCGCTCTCCGCACCGTCACGACGGCCCAAGTGCGGTACTTCGGGGCGCAGAAGACCTACTCGGCCAGCGTGGAGGCACTCGGGCTCCAGGCCGAGCGGGACGTGCAGGTTCAGATCCTCGCTGCCGGGCCGAAGGGATGGCAGGCGCGGGCGGTGCACCAGCAGCAGCCCGGCCGGAGCTGCGTCATCTTCGTCGGGACTGTCGATGGCGTCGAGCTGCCCACGACGGACGGCGACCATGAGATGGCCGGGGAAGAGGGCGTCCCGCTGTGTGACCGGATGCGCTAGCCGATGGCGAGCATCAAGACGGGCGCGGCCGCGGCCAGGCCCGGGTGGATGACACGCATGTTGAAGCTCGGCGCCGGCACCCTCTCCGCGGGTGCGGCGCTGGTCTCCATTCTGAGCTCGACCAGCTCCCTCAAGGACTTCGTCCACTCACCACAGAAGGTCCTGTTCCACCTCGGCGCCGAGGCACATTGGGCCGGTCTCACGCCCTCTGCGGTCACCGCTACTTCGCTCGGCGATTCGATTCATCTCGCTGTCACGGTCACCGACGAGCGAGGCGCGACCATGACCGACATCGCGCCGGTCTGGACCAGCTCCGACGAGGCGATCGCCGCGGTGGACCAGGGCGGCACGGTCGTGGCTCGTGGTCCGGGTTCGGCCACGATCGTCGTGAGCGTCGGAAAGGTCGTCGCGCGCTCCCGTATCACCGTGCATCAGGAGCCGACCGGCATACGGATCGGCGACAGCCTGCTGTGGATTCCGGAGGGAGAGCGAGGAAAGCCCCGGGCGGATGTGATCGATGCGAGCGGCGCTCCCATCGCCGGCGTGTCGGTCGCGTGGCGAACGTCCGACGCGGCGATCGTCGCGGTGGACAGCCTGAATGAGGCGATGGGCATGACTCCGGGGGAGGCGACGCTCACGGCGGTGCACGGCGAGCTTCAGGCGGCACTGCGGGTCCAGGTGCAAGCTGTCCCTGCGTCCGTGACCGTGACGGGCGGCGAGGATCAGCGCGCTCTGGCCGGCCGGCCGCTCGCCACTCCGGTCACGGCGCAGGTCGTCTCACGCAGCGGCCGGCCGGTCTCCGGCGTCCCCGTCGAGTTTCGGATCCAGGATGGCGAGGGGAGCTGCGTCCCGGCCGTAGACACATCCGACGCCAGAGGCACCGTGCGAACGGTATGGACGCTCGGCGATGCCCCGGGGCGCCAGCACCTCGCCATCTCGACGGAAGGGGTGAGCGTCGTGCCAGTCCTCACCTCTGAAGCCGATCCGCTGGCATCGCGAACCAGGATCGCACTCGTGAGCGAGAATCTCGCGGGCCCCGTGGGCGATACGCTGAGCGAGCAGGTCGTGGTTCGGGTGACCGATTCCACGGGCGCGGCGCTGCCAGACGTTCACACGACGTGGGGCACACCCGACGGAGGAATCGTCGCGGCGCTCGGCTCGCGAACCGACTCGCTGGGCGAGGCGCGCGCACGATGGAAGCTCGGTCCCAAGTCCGGCAGGCAGCGGGTCCAGGTCCAGGTCGGCAATCCTCGCAGCATGCCGATGTTCACGGCGCGGGCGACCGCCCTCCCGGGGGCCGCCGCGACGATCGCTGTGCGATCGGGAGACGCCCAGGTAGGGGCGGTCGGATCGCCATTGCCCAAGGTGGTCGTCGTTCAGGCTATCGATCGCCTGGGAAATCCGGCGAGCGACGCGCGGATCGTCCTGGCACCCAAGTCGGGCAGCGTTCCCGACAGCGCCCTGCGGACCGACTCGACAGGTCAGGCCAAGGTGCGCTGGACGCTGGGGAAGACGGCGGGACAGCAGCGGATGGTGGTGAAGCTCGAGGGAGCCAAGGCGGGCCTCGATCTCACCGCGAGGGCGCGGAGCGGCGAGGCGGCGAAGCTGGATCTTCTGTCCGTCCAATCCGGGCTGGCATCCGGCAAGTCGGCGCCGAAGCAGGTGACGGTGGCCGTGGCGGTTACGGACGAGTTCGGGAATTCGGTGGCGGAGCGGACGGTAAGGTTCACGAGTACGACGGGAACCGTGAGTCCGGCCAAGGCAGTGAGCGACGCCAAGGGTCAGGCCAAGGTCCGCTATACACCCACCGGAAAGCCGGGGAAGCGCTCGATTGTTGCCGAGGTGCCGGGGACCGGCGCCAAGGCGACGTTCACTCTCCCATGACCTTGATGATCACGCGTTTGCGTCGCTGACCGTCCCACTCCCCGTAAAACACCCGTTGCCATGGACCAAAATCGAGCTTGCCGGCGGTGATCGGCACGATCACCTCGTGGCCGATGGTCAGGCTGCGCAGGTGCGCGGCGGCGTTGTCCTCCCCCGTCTCGTTATGCCGGTAACGCGTGGGATCCCACGGTGCGATCGTCCCTTCCAGCCACTTGAGTATGTCGTGCCAGAGTCCCGACTCGTGGTCGTTCACGAACACCGAGGCACTGATGTGCATGGCGGAGACGAGAACGAACCCTTCCTGCACGCCGCTCGTCCGCACCTGAGCCTCGACTTCCTCGGTGATGTCGATGATCTCCTGGCGTTTCTTGGTCTCGAACCAGAGATAGTGGGTGTGGTGCACGGTGGATCCTCGGGTGACAGCCTCAGCGTAGCAGGTCTTCCAGCCGCACCGCCGTGTCCGTCTTCTCGTCTCTGTATTTGACGATAACGGGTGTGTAGAGGCCGATGCCTGCCTCGCGCCCCGGACCGCTGCGGATGGGGCGGGTGCCCGGTACCACGACGGCGCCGGCGGGGATCTCGAGAGGCCGGTCGCCGTCGCGACGATACACCCGGTCATGCACCAGGTCGAACACCGCAGTCCCGCCAGTCAGGATCGTGCCCGGCGCCAGCACCGCCCGCTCCCTCACGATGGTGCCCTCGTAGACGCCGCAGTTGCCACCCACCAGGACGTCGTCCTCCACGATCACCGGCAGGGCCCCGGCGGGCTCGAGTACTCCGCCGATCTGCGCCGCGGCCGAGAGATGGACCCGCTTCCCGATCTGGGCACAACTCCCGACCAGCGCGTGGCTGTCGACCAACGTCCCCTCGTCCACCCAGGCGCCGGCGTTGATCCACATCGGCGGCACGCACACGACGCCTCGGGCGACGTAGCAGCCATCCCGGATCGACGAGCCTCCCGGCACGAGACGGATTCCGTCCTCGGCCCGAATGGGTCGGAGTCCGTAGGTGTCTTTGTCGTAGAAGGGGAATGGACCGCCTGTCGCCGCGGGTGCGAGGTGTCCGAGCCGAAAGCCGAGGAGGATGCCAGACTTGACCCAGGCGTTGGCGCTCCAGACCCCATCGGGCCCCCGCTCCGCCGAACGGACGGCGCCGCTGTTGAGGGCGTTCTTGAGATCGACAAACGCGGCGCGTGCCGCTGCCTCCTGGCCCGTCGGCACGCCATCCGCATAACGCTCGATGGCGGCGCGAAGCGCCCCCTGGTCAGACGCCGGCGACACCGGCGGCCTTGAGAGCGGCGCTGAGCGCGATCCTGGTCGCGGCACTCGCCGGCACGAGCGGGAGCCTGAGCGTGTCGCGCGTCTTCTTCATCAGAGAGAGGCCGGCCTTGACCGGCGCGGGATTCGTCTCGAGAAAATTGGCGTCCATGAGAGGCAGCAGGCGGTCGTGGGCCCGGCGGGCCTGCTCCAGGTTCTCGGCGAGGGCGAGCCGTACGAGCGCCGTCATCGCGGCGGGCACTTCGTTCGAGGTGACCGAAATGAGTCCGTCACCCCCGAGCGCGATGATCGGAAGCGCGAGCCAATCGTCGCCCGACAGCACCGAGAAACGCTCGGGCCGGCCCCGGAGGATGTCCATGATCTGCCGCAGGTCGGCGCTCGCCTCCTTGATACCCATGATGTTCGTGTGTTCGGCGAGTCGGAGGGCAGTCGCGGCGGTGAGGTTGACGGCTGTACGGCCGGGGACGTTGTAGAGGCAGACGGGACGAGTGGAACTGTCGGCGATGGCGGAGAAGTGGCGGTAGAGTCCCTCCTGGCTGGGCTTGTTGTAGTACGGGGTGGCAGTGAGGATGTAGTCCGCGCCCACCCGGCACATTCGGTGAGTCTCGTCCACCGCGCGCGCGGTGTCGTTGCTGGTGGCCCCGGCCATCACGGGCACGCGGCCCGCCACGACCTCGACCACCGTGGCCACGACCCGTTCGCGCTCCTGATCGTTCAGGGTCTGCGCTTCGCCGGTCGAGCCGCAGGGCACGAGGAGATTGATCCCCTCCGCGATCTGCCACTCGACCAGGTGGCGCAACGCGTCGAGATCTACTTCGCCCCGGTCGGTGAACGGCGTGACCAGCGCGGTGCCGCACCCGCGGAAACGGATCATTTGGTGGCCCCGAAGAGCATCTCCTCGAAGGTATGGACCCCGGGATGGCCGGGCAGCCACTCGGCCGCGGCGAGGGCACCGGCCGCGAATCCATCGCGGCTCCGCGCCTCGTGTCGCAGCGTGACGCTCTCCGATGGACCATCGTAGGTCACAGCATGAGTTCCCGGTATCGCCCCGGCTCGTATCGAGGTGATCGGATACGATCGCGTCGGATCCCCCCGGCGGAGTGCCTCCGCGAGCGAGCGTGCGGTGCCCGAGGGCGCGTCGCGCTTCCCGGCGTGGTGCTCCTCCAGTATAAAGGCATCGAACTCGGCGTGATTGGCGAAGCGGCTGGCCAGCTCCCCGGCGGCGCGGAGGAAGAGCTGTACGCCTACCGAGAAATTCGAGGCGTAGAGGAACGAGCCCCCGTTTCGCTGCACGAGGGCCGTGATTCGTGGAAGCTCGGCCAACCACCCGGTCGTGCCGGTGACGGTCGGCAGGCCAGCCTCGATCAGGCGCTCGAGGTTCGCGGCGGCCGCGTCAGGCTGGGTGAATTCGATGGCGACGTCGGCGCCGGCGAGCCGCTCCCGCGTCAGCGCCCGGCCGGATGCATTCTCCTCACCGCCGATCATGGCAAGAATGGAGTGTCCGCGACGCTCCGCCAATCCGGCGACGGCGTGCCCCATCTTGCCGTCACCCACGACGACGATTCTCATCCTCCACCCCTCCCCATTCACCACGGAGACACGGAAGACACGGAAAACAGCCACGGAGAGAACATTAGTGGGTTTCCTTCGTGACTCCCTCCGTGTCCTTCGTGTCTCCGTGGTGAGCTTTTTCTAACCTCAACAAGAGCCGAAGAACTCCTGGTGGAGCCGCTGAACCACCGCCGGTCCGTCCTCTTCCCGAACCACGAAGGTCATGTTGATCGCCGACGCGCCCTGAGAGATCACCTCGACATTCGTCGGCTGCACGGCGCCGAAGAGCCGCGCCGCAATGCCGGGTGTGTGTTTGAGCCCGATGCCGACCACCGCGACGATGGCCCGGCCCTCCTCCACCCACACCTCGCCCAGCTCCGACAGCTCGTCGACCACGACGTCGAGATGTGTACGATCCTCGACCGTGAGTGAGACGCTCACCTCGCTGCTCGCGAGCACGTCCACCACCACCTCGTGGCGCTCGAAGACCTCGAACATCGTACGCAAGAAACCAAAGGCGCCGAGCATGCGGGGGGCCCGGATATTGATCACGGTGATCCCCCGCTTGAACGAGATCGAGCGCACCGGAGAGTCTCCCATACGCTCCAGCTCCGCCTCCGGCTCGATCAATGTCCCGGTCTCATCGGGGCGGGTCGAATTGAGCACGACGATGGGGATCCCGGCGCGGACGAGCGGCTGCGCTGTGGCCGGGTGCAGCACCCGGGCGCCGAAGGTCGCGAGCTCGGCGGCCTCCTCGTAGCTGGCCGCCGCCAGGGTCCTGGCGCTGGGCACGATGCGCGGGTCGGCGGTCATGAGTCCGTTGACGTCGGTCCAGATCTCGACCCGGGTGGCGCCGAGCGCCGCGCCGAGCAGCGAGGCGGTGAAGTCCGATCCACCGCGGCCGAGGGTGGTCGAGCGTCCGTCGGCGGTCGCGCCCAGGAAGCCTTGCGTGACCACGATCCGCCCGGCGCTTGCGAGCGGGGCCAGCTGGGCGAGTGCGCGCTCGCGCAACAGGGAAGTCTGCGGCGCGGCGCGGGTAAACCGATCATCGGTGACCATAATGGGGCGGATATCCACCCAGACTGCGTCGAGACCGGCACCCGCCATCGCCCCCGCGATGAGCCGCGAGCTCCACAGCTCTCCGCGGCCGGCGATCGCGTCGAGGCCGGCTGGCGTGATCCGACGCCCCAACGTCCGGGTCAGCTCGCGTCCGAGTGCTACCGCGTCCACCCTGATCTGTTCCAGGGCGGACTCGGCGCCGGGCAGCTCCCGAGCGGTCTCGGCATGTCTGGCGACGAGGGCGAGCACCGCCGCATCCACCGCGGCGCCTTTGCCTGATTCGACCAATGGGGCGAGCCCGAGCAGCGCATCGGTCACACTGGCCAGCGCCGAAACGACGACGATCGGCTGCTCGTCACGGCGGGCGCGGATGATTCCGATCATCCGCCGGATGGCCGCGGAGTCAGCCACGGACGTGCCGCCGAACTTCGTTACGATCATCGCGGCCGGTCCACTCGCCCGTCGGCCACGAGCAGCTCCGCGATTTGTACCGCCTGGCCTGCTGCGCCGCGGATGGTGTTATGCCCGAGAACGACCATCCGCAGGTCCAGGACCGGGCAGGAGCGTACCCGGCCCACGATCACCGCCATCCCGCGCCCGCGCTTGAGATCGAGCCTTGGCTGCGGCCGGTCGGCGCGCGGATCCACCTCGATCGGCGGCATGGGCGTGGACGGCAGCTCCGCTACGCACGGCGACGCCCGGAAGTTGGCGAGCGCGGCGAGCGCATCCTCCACGGTGACACGCCGGGCGAATCCGACGGATATGGTCTCGAGGTGCCCGTCGATCACCGCAACCCGGTTGGTATGCGCGCTCACGCCGAAATCCGCCGGTGTCACCCCTGACTCGCCGAGCGTCCCGAGGATCTTTCGGCTCTCCCGGTCGATCTTCTCCTCCTCGCCGCCGATGAATGGCACCACGTTTCCCACGATGTCGAGGGACGGCACGCCGGGATAGCCGGCGCCCGAGACCGCCTGCATGGTGGAGACGAAGAGCTTCTCCACGGTGAAGGACCGGTGGAGTGGTGCCAGCGCCATCACGAGCGCGGCGGTCGAGCAATTGGGGTTGGTGAGAATGGCCCCGCTCCAGCCCCGTGTCGCACGCTGGCGGTCCACCAGCCGCAGATGATCGGCGTTGACCTCGGGCACGAGGAGGGGGACATCGGCGTCCATCCGGTGGGTCCGGGCGTTGGTCACGACATGCGCGCCCGCGCATGCGAACGACTGCTCGATCGGTCCCGCTACCTCGGCGTCCAGTGCGGAGAACACGATCGGCCCGCTGAGCGGCGGCGCGCACTCCTGGACGGTGAGCCCTGCGATCCGCTCGGGCAGCTCCATGGTCTCGCGCCAGCGGACGATGTCGCCGTAACGCTTTCCCGCGCTCGCGGACGAAGCGGCGACCGCCGCGATCTCGAACCACGGGTGGTCGGCAAGGAGTCGCACGAACTTCTGTCCGACGGTTCCGGTCGCGCCGAGAATGGAGACGGGGATCTTCGCGGTCATCGTGCCTCACGAGCGAGGAGGTCGTCGGCGAGACGGACGTAGAGGTCCACGCCGCGGAGGAGATCGGCCTTGCGGATGTATTCGTCCGCGGTGTGCGCCACCCGGATGGAACCAGGCCCCAGCTGATAGCACTCGCCCCAGCTGCCGAGAAAGGGCAGGTCACTGGTATAGCTCACCACGACCGTATCCCAGCCCGCCGGGGTCGCGCCCGCCTTGTGGAACGGAAGATCGACCGGAAAGGTGATCGCCACGCCGGGAGCGGCGAGATCTCGAATGGCAGATTTGAGGTTCTCCGTCGGCTCGACGGTCCGGATCAGAACCTGGGCCGAGGCGTGCGGCGCCAGCACATTCGGAGCGACCCCACCCTCGATGAGCCCGACGTTGAGCGTCGATGGTCCGAGGAGCGGGTCGGTCGGAAGCGGCAGCCGCCGGATTCGATCGATCGTGTCGAGGAGCGCTTCGATCGCGCTGGCCCCCTCCTCGGGATAGGCGGAGTGCGCCGCTCGGCCCGTCGCATCGAGCTCCACCCTGAGCGAGCCCTTCTGGCCGATCGAGAGTTTGTTCTCCGTCGGTTCGCCATTGATCAGGAATCGTCCGCGAGGCTCCAGGTTCGCGGCCACGCGCGCGCCGTCCGAGCCGTTCTCCTCCCCCACCAGGAACAGCAGCCCGATCCGCCGCTCACCGGCCGCCGCCAGGCGCTCCGCCGCGGCGATCATCGCCGCCGCGAGGCCCTTCGCGTCACAGCTCCCCCGGCCGCGGATCGACTCATCGTCCTCCGATAACGGCAAGTATGGTGGCACCGTGTCGACATGGGTGGAGAAGACGACAACAGGTGGCTCGCGGTAGGCGTACAGGTTGTCACGCCCCGGCGTGACCTCCTGTCGGATGGTCCGATAACCTGCCTGGCACAGCGCGCCTTCCAGAAAATCGGTCGCGGGGCGCTCGCACCCCGTCGGGGTTTCGAGGGCCACGAGGGCGCGGGTGAGCTCGAGTGGGTCCATAAACGGAAATGCCCCGCCGGCGGTGCGCGCGGCGGGGCTCCAGGTCGAATGTTGGCCGAGACTTCCCTACGCCGACCGAGGCCCGCCCCGAAGGGTGCGCTTCTCGCACATCGTGATCGCGCAGTCGGTCTTCACGGTCATTCCCTCTATCGCGAAAGTAGGCCAAGTGGCAACTTAGGAGACGGGTCCTTCCCGGGCAAGTGGGTACGCTGCACCGAGGCACCGATGGTCGCCAATCTCTCCTTCTCGCTCGCCGTGCTCACGCTGTTCTCGTGCGACTCGGCGTTCATCGTCGATTCCGACGGAAACATCGAGGTCGCCATAAGTACCCGCGGCCCCGACCCCGACCCCGACGGGTACAGCCTGACGGTGGACGGCAGCCAGGCCTACTTCCTGCCGGCGGCCGGCTCTCTCGTTCTCCAGTTGCAGAAGGGTAACCATACGGTCCAACTCGGCGGGTTGGCCGACAATTGCGCGGTGGAAGGCTCCAATCCCCGGACAGTCGTCGTGAGCTCAGGAGGCGGCGCCGTGAACGTTACGTTTGGCGTCGTGTGCGTCATGGCGACGACAGGCGGGTTCAAGATCGTCGTCTCGACCAGGGGCAACTCACCCGATCCCGATGGGTATTCCCTCTCGGTGGCCGGCGGAGAGACGCGGCGAATCGGCACTCAGGCGACGGAGAACTACCTCGGGCTGGCGGCCGGGCGCCACCTCATCACGCTCAAGGACCTCGCGGAAGGCTGCTCGGTGAGCGGTTCCAACCCGCGACTCACGACGGTTGTGGCCGGAAAGTCCGTCACCGTCAACATCACGGTGTTGTGCGGCGTGGACGACAATCCCGTCTAGCTGTCCCTCCGAGCCGCCGCGTCGCCGGCCACGGCGGCCCGCCGGCCCTCCTCGAGATCCACGAACGAGAGGATCACCGCGCCGACCGCAAAGAACCCGATCACCGAGAGAATTGCATTCCGGCTCGAGCCGGTCGCCGCGATGGTGCCCGCGAAGATGAGCGGCCCGAAGATTCCCGCGAACTTCTCGAACACGCTGAAGAATCCGAAGAATTCCCCCGACTTGTACTGCGGCACCATCGATGCGAAGAGCGACCGGCTCAGCGCCTGCGTCCCGCCCTGCACCATCCCGACCAGCGCCGCGAGCACGAAGAAGTGCGTCGCCGTCTTCATGAAGTACCCGAGGATGCTGATGGCGGCGTAGGTGAGCAGGCCGAGGAACAACGCCCGCTTGGCGCCGATCCGTCCCGCCAGCATTCCAAACAGGAACGAGAACGGGATTCCCACGAACTGGACCAGCAGGATCGCGGCGATCAAGGCGCCCTGTCCGATCCCGATCTCGGTCCCATAAGCCGTGGCCATCTTGATGATGGTCTGGATGCCGTCGTTGTAGATGAGGAATGCGAGGAGCATGAGGAAGGCCTGCCGGTAGCCGCGCAGCTCTCTAAACGTTTCGCCGAGACGGAGGAACGCGGCCTTCACCGGGTTCTCGCCGCGCGATTCTTCGGGCTCGAGCCGCGCCGGCGGCTCCGGGACCCGGCGAAAGAGCGGCAGCGAGAAGACGAGCCACCAGATCGCGACGGAGATGAACGCGAGCCGGGCGGGAAGCGTGGCGTCCGACGCGCTCATCCCCGGCCCTGACGGCAGACCGAACCAGGCGGGCTTCTGGATCCAGGCGAGGTTGAGGGCCAGCAGGATGCCGCCGCCGACGTAGCCCATGGCATAACCCGCGGTACTGACCCGGTCGACCTCGTTCGGTCGCGCGATGTGAGGGAGCAGGGACTCGTAAAAGACGAAGCTTCCGGCGACACCGATGAGTGAGAGGGCGAAGAGGATGGAGGCGAGGTCGAGGTCACCACGCTGGACGAAGAAGAGTCCCGTCACGGCTGAGATGCCCAGCAGCATGAAGATGGCGGTCCACCGCTTCTTCGTCCCCCCGAAATCGGAGACGGCGCCGAGGATCGGTGACAACACCGCGATGACCACGAGCGCGATCGTGTTGACCGTCGCCAGCCGCTGCGTCGCGGCGCTCGCGACCACGTCCGCCCCCGCCACTTTCACGAAGTAGATAGGGAACACCGCGACCATGACGGTGGTCTGCATGGCCGATGCCGCCCAGTCGTACATGGCCCAGGCGCGGAGCTCGGGGCGGTCGAGTCCCAGGCGGGAAAGCAGCGATGTCGCGGACATGGCTGTGGAAGATGCCCTGGCCTGTCCCGCGTGCAACAGGTGCGTGGGCTACGCGGTGGCCCGGGCCTCGCGCGCGCTCCGCCAGAGCGAGAGCACGATCGAGCCGGTGAGGATCAGGAGGATTCCCCCGAGCGAGACGAAGATGGGGACGTGCACCCAGTACTCCGCCACCATCTTGATGCCGACCAGGATCAGGATCAGGGCCACACCCGGCTTGAGATACGCGAACCGGTCCATGATACCGGCGAGGACGAAGAACATCGCCCGGAGACCGAGGATTGCGAAGACGTTCGAGCTGTAGACGAGGAAGGGGTCTCGAGTCACCGAGAAGATGGCAGGGATGCTGTCTATGGCGAAGACGAGATCGGACCACTCCACGACGATCAACACGAGCAGGAGCGGTGTGGCGACCAGTTTTCCGGGCGACGTGCGGATGAAGAAGTCGGCTTCGTTGTAACCGCTCGTGAACGGGAGCACCTTCCTCGCGAGGCGGACCACCGGGTTCTTTTCCGGCTCGATCTGCTCGTCGCGGCCGGTGAGCATCCTGATGCCGGTGAGCACGAGGATGCCGCCGAAGACGTATACGATCCACTCGAATTGCTTGAGCAGCAACGCGCCGGCGCCGATCATGATGAAGCGCATCACAATCGCGCCCAGAATCCCCCACTTGAGCACCTTCGGCTGAGCCGCCGCCGGCACGCTGAAATAGCTGAAGATGAGGATGAAGACGAACAGGTTATCGACGCTGAGGGACAGCTCGATCAGGTAGCCGGTGTAATACTCGAGCGCGTGCTGGAGACCCTCCCGCCAATAAAGGAAAAGGCCGAAGAGGAGGGCGAGGGCGATCAGCCCTCCGCTCCAGCTCACGGCCTCCTTCGTGGACAGCACGTGCGACCGTCGGTTGAGGACGCCCAGGTCGAGGACCAGGAGGCCCACGACCAGGGCGGTGAAGCCCAACCAGACGGCCAGCCCGTGCTGGCCCACCTATCGGACCGCGGCCATGGCCTCGAGCCGGGCGACCCGCTCCTCGATCGGCGGGTGCGTGCTGAACAGCTTGACGAATCCCCCTCCACCCGCCGAGAACGGATTCACTTGCGCCAACGGCGCGGCAGCGGGCGCGACCTCCATCGGAATCCGATGCGCCAGGGCGTCGAGTCGCCGGAGCGCGTTCGCCAGCGGAATCGGGCGACCGAGAATCTCGGCCCCGACCCGATCGGCTTCATATTCGCGCTGGCGGGAGACCGCGAACTGAATCAGCATCGCTCCGATCGGCGCAAGGAGCAGCAGGGCGAGCTGCGCCAGCGGGTGACCGCCTTCGTCGCGATCGCCTCCGCCGCCGAACATGATCAGATAGGGCAGGTTGCTGATCGCGCCGGCGATACCCGCGGCGATCGTGGTGATGAGCATGTCACGGTTTTTCACGTGGGCCAGCTCGTGCGCGATGACGCCCTCGAGCTCCTCCTGGGGCATGTACTTGAGGATCCCGGTCGTCACGGCCACGACGGCATGCTCAGGATTGCGGCCCGTGGCGAACGCGTTCGGCTGCTCGTGGGGCGCCACGGCGACTACGGGCATCGGAAGCCCCGCGCGCTGGCGCAGCCGATCCACCATCTGGTACAGCTCCGGCGCCTGCTCCTCGGTCACGACCTGCGCTCCGTACATCCGGAGCACCATTCGGTCGGAGAAGAAATACATGATGAGGTTGAAGGCACTGCCGAGGACGAGCGCGAGGACGAGTCCCTGGGACCCGCCGAGCAGCTGGCCGGCGAGGAGGAACAGGCCCATCAAACCCGCCATGAGGACCATGGTCTTCACGTTGTTCATCGGTGTCTCCTGTGGGCGGTATTGGCGCCACCCTCGCCGGGGTCCAACGAAAAAGAGCGAGACCCCGTCCGCTCCGCGCACCGCGCGTAGGACGAAGGTCTCGCTCTGATACGGGTTTCCCCGTTTCCTGCCGGACCGTGCCCGCCGAGGCGGACAGTCTTGACGATCCGGGCGTCCGCCTGCGTGAGGCGGATGAGCTACTCCCCTTCAAGTGGCGGAAATCTAGCCATGAGCGGGGGTTGAGTCAAATGACGCCTCTAAAACGCCGGCCCCTCCTGATGCGCCGTCTCGTCCAGCCGAATCGCCTGCACCGTCGCCCCCGCGGGCGTCTCGAACTGTCCCTCGGGGAGTACCAGGAGCGCGTTGGCCCTGGCCATCGACATCAGGATCCCGGACCCTTGAGGCCCCGTGAGCCTTGCCTCGAGCCCCTCCGGGCCCGGCGTGACGATGGCGCGCAGAAAATGCTGGAGCCTCGGCTTCACCGAAACCGGCTCGGTCAGGCGGACCGGCACCGACATCCGGTAGGGCAGGGTATGCCCGGACATCTTCCGGATGGCAGGGCGCACGAAGAGCTCGAACGTGACCATCGTGCTCACCGGATTTCCCGGCAATCCGACCCAGGGCGTCGGTCCCACGAGCCCGAACCCCACAGGTGCGCCAGGCCGGATCCGCAGTCTCCAGAAGCGCTGCCGTGCGCCCATTTCCTCGAGTACCGTGCGCACGAAGTCGTGCTCGCCCACGCTGACGCCGGCGGTCGTCACGAGCAGATCGGAGTCCAGGGCCTTCGCCAGATGCTCGCGAAGACTCTCGGGCGTGTCGCGCGCGATGCCGAGATAGTCGGGCTCGCCGCCCGCGCGGCGTACCAAGGCGATCATCGTGTGCGTGTTGCTGCTCGCCACCTTGCGTCCGCTGAGGATCTCTTCAGGCTGGTCCACGTCGGCGATCTCGTCGCCGCTGGCGAGGAGCGCCACGCGCGGGCGCCGATACACCAATGGGTGCGCGACGGCCATCGAGGCCAGGACGCCGAGTTGCGCCGCCTCGAGCACGGTGCCCTCGCGAAGCACCATCGCACCCTTTCCGATGTCCTCTCCCGCGAGGCGGATGTTTGTGCCGGCATCGCGGTCGCTCGCGATGGACACGACGTCCTCGCCGCCGTCGGTGTCTTCCTGGCGGATGACCGAATCCACCCCGTCGGGCACCGGCGCCCCGGTGAAGACCCGGGCACATTCACCCGGGCCGATGGTTCGCGTGGGGAAGCGTCCGGCCGGAACGCGCTCGATCACTTTGAGACGCACGGGACGCTCGGCCGCCGCTCCCCGGACGTCGGACGCTCGCGCGGCGTACCCGTCCATCGCCGAGTTGGCCCACGCGGGGATGTCGAGCGGGCTCACGACGTCCTCGGCCAGCACGCTGCCGAGCGCATCGTCGAGCGGGATGCGGAGTGAGGGTTGGCGGGTAATCTCGGAGAGGACGAGGCGCGCGGCGTCTGCCGCGGCGATCGGCTCGCTCACGCCGGCACGAGGATCGCCCGATCCCAGGCGAGCGAGGCGAGCAGCTGCAGCCACATTGTGTCCTGGAACCTGATGACGGGACAACCCGCCTCGAAGGCGTAATCGTCCGTTACGATGGCGGCCCACAGCGATGCGTCGGGGCCGTCGGGCCGGTAGAGCGGTTGCTTCGCAACGGTGGGGCGGAACACTTCGATCTTGGGGAGCACGGAGTCCTTGAATCCTTCGGCGAGGACGATGTCGGCGCCGGCGAAGTACTCCCGGGCGAGCGCCACGGGGTCGGCTTCTCCCGCTGCGCGCTCGAACAGCACCCGGTGGTCCGGCGTGACCAGCAGCACCCGCTCAGCGCGGCCCTCGTGGAAATGGCGCCAGCTGTCGGACCCGCTCCGGTCCGTCTCGACCGGATGATGGGTGTGCTTCATCGTCATCACGCGGCGGCCCCGTCGCGCGAGCTCGGCGACGAGAGCGACCGCGAGCGTCGTCTTACCCGCGTTCTTCCGTCCGACTATGGAGATGATCCGTGTCGCCGCCACAGCTCGTTCGCTCTCGCCAGGTCGTCCGCGGTGTTGACGTTGAAGAACAGCAGTGCCGGGTCGCCGAAGCGCAGCACATCCGCGAGAGGTAGGATACCGATGGTGATGCGTGGGTGGAAGCCGACCGCCCGCAGGTCGCCCGCGTCGAGACTGTCGGCGATGGCCTTCCGGCACCCGGGGCCGTAGGCCGCGCACAGTGGCTCGACCCGCCGAGGTCCGCCGCTTTCCGGGAGCACCGCGTCGTGGTTCTCGAGCCGGTGGGCGAGTGCGGCGAGGAGCGCGGGGGAGACGAACGGCATGTCCCAGGCGACGCAGACCACGGGCGCCGGGGCTTCGATCACCGCAGTGTAGATCCCGCCGAGAGAGCCGGCTCCGGCCCGCACGTCCTTCACCACCCGGAGATCCGGACGCCACAACGGCGCATCGGGACTGTTCGCAACAAGCAACGGCGGCGCACCCAGCGCCGCCGTCATGACACCCACCAGCCGGTCGAGAATCCGTTCCTCGCCTACGACCTCGAGTCCCTTCGGCCGCCCCTCGAACCGATGAGCGTCGCCGCCGGCGACGATCGCCCCCCTGATCAGTAGCGCCTCCCCCGGTCCCGCTCGAGCACGACGTCGAAGCCGATCTGGATGCTGAAGAGATGCTTGTAGACCGTCTCGTGCGGCGGGATGAATCGTGGCGCGCCGGTGGGTCCGGTGACCTTCACGACACCGACGTAGTTGTCGCGGACCTCCCACCGCAGATAGTAGCCCCGGTTGATGGCGAAGGTGCTGCCGACCCCGAGCGCGAACGCCGGCCGGATCCGGGTGCGCTTGTCGTCGTCGTAGACGATCAGCAGGGCACCCTGATTGCTCGCGCTCGCGCCTTCGGTGAGCACCGAGCTCTGATTGGTGAAGAGCAGCCCGGCGCTCACCCGCACGAACGGCGAGATGAATTCCCGGGGAGCGATCCGGAACACGGCACCCGTGGACACCGCCACCGCCGCCGCCGACTTGTCCTGCCGATCGATGTTGTCGCAGACCTCGACGTTTCGCACCGATTCCGACGTCGTAACGAGCCGGCACGAGTCGTCGTATCCCATACCGAGGAGAAAGGCCTCGGCCTGGATGCCGACATTGGAGCGGGGATAGAACGTACCGGAGAGGCTGGCGCCGATCGTCGATTGAATGTCGCGCCGGAGATTGTAGACGTCCTGGAACACTCCATCCTGGATGGGCTGGTTCGGCACGTTCCACAGACCCTTGCCCTGGATGTACGCTCCCGAGACCGTGAAGACGAGGGTTGCCTGGTCACCGGTCTTCTGCGCTGCCACCGGCGCCGCAGGAAGCAGGAGGGCCGCGAGGACGGTGGACGCTCTGATCCGCATCAGACCCCCAGAAGTGTGTGGAACACCGCCAGACACTGATCCATCACCACCGCGATGCCTGCCTCTTCGAGTCGCCGGGCCGTCTCCTCGTGCCGCACTCCCTGCTGCAGCCAGACGAGCGAGGGGCGCGCCGCGAGAAGCGCCGGGAGCAACTCCGGAATGAACTCGGAACGCCGGAAGACGTCGACCAGGTCGATCGGGCCCGCGGCCCGTGCTGCGGTCGCGAGGTCGGGGTGGACGGGCTCTCCGAGAATGACGCCACCGGCCGGATGCACCGGAATGATGGTGTAGCCCGCGCGCTGGAGATACTTCGCGACACCGTGACTGGGCCGCTCTGGCCGCGGGCTCAGGCCCACCACGGCAATACGTCGCGCGGCACGAACCAGTTCCTCGATTCGGCGATCGTCAGCCGGCAGAGCGCCCCACTTCCTCCCTCGCGTCGACCGAGGAGACGGCGGCGCCGCCCTCCCGGCACACAGCGGACTCAGGGCAGCCCGGTGCAGTCGGCATAGAGCGTGGGGTCCTCCAGGATCCGGACCCGCTCGAGGACGACACCGACCGGCAGCCGCGCCGCCACATTGGCGAACACGAGCGCGGCGATGGCCTCGCAGGTGGGAATCGTCATGCCGTCCGCGAAGGCCGGCACATCGCGATTGAAATTCTTGCCGTGGAATGCGCGCACGACCTCATCGTCCAGGATGCGATCGAGCAGCGGAAGATCGAGCACCATCGCCATGGGTGGATGGGCCGGGCCGGTCACAGTCACGGCGCACTGGTAGTCGTGGGGATGCCCCGGAGCCGCGCCGAGCGCACCGAAGGCCTCGCGATTGCGTTCCTCCGTCCAGTCGGCCCGGTGAAGCCGATGGCTGGCGCGGAACGTGACGACGCGAGTCAGCGAGACCGCCATAGTCAGGGAGAGAAGTTGTAGCCGAGGCCGACCTGGAGCCAGGGAGTTGCGGTCCACTCCGAGACTCGCCCATCGGAGATGACGGCATTGGGATTGTCGGGAGTGCCGGGCTCTTCCACAGGCTCCTGCTGGAACGAGGACGGATATTTGATCTTCCAGAAAGTGGCCCGCAACTCGGCTCGGATGTGGAGCCTGCTCGAGAGAAAGATCCGGGTTCCCACCCCCGGCGCCAGGTAGAAACGCTTTCCGAATTCGAACCCGCTCGTGTCGGCTGGCGTACCGCTCGGGAAGGTCAGCCCGACCGCGCTCCCGACGAAGGGAGCGAGCCGGTGCCACGACTTTCCGCCGGTGAGATTGAGCACCAGGTTGAATTCGGCGAAGGTGACGGTCTGCTTGACTGGGCCGGAAGTCCGGGTGGCCAGGGTGACGAAGGGATCGACGATCAGACGCTCCAGATGGGCGCGCTCGAAGCCCAGCCCCATCTGCACCGCGGACCCCGAGCGAATATCGTAGCGGATGCCATACGAGTTCCCGCTGTGCGGCGCGATGCCGAAGGTGCCTCCGGAGCCGCCCACGTGGCCGAAGAGTCCGGTCACCGAGTGCCCCTTGCGGATCTCGCGGTAGGGGGAGTGCCCGGGTGGGTGTCCCACCTGGGCCGCTGCCGGGTGCGCGGCAATCGCCAGCACGGCGCCGAGGGCCAGTCCTGCGAGAGCCCTCATCGCGTCTCCAGGAGATTACGCCCGGTCATCTCCGGAGGCGACTCGAGACCCAGTAACCCGAGCACCGTCGGCGCCACGTCACGAAGGGAGCCTCCGCCACGGAGACTCGCCGCGCGGGTGCCGAAGGCCACGCAGGGGACTGGATTGGTCGTGTGGGCGGTGTGGACACCGCCGGTGGTCGGATCGATCATCATCTCGCAGTTGCCGTGATCGGCCGTGATGAGGACGCTGCAGCCCGCCCGTTCCGCACTCGCCAGCACGCGATTGAGGCAACGATCCACGGTCTCCACCGCGTGGATGACCGCCGGCAGAACCCCTGTATGACCCACCATGTCGGCGTTCGCGAAGTTGCAGAGAATGAAATCGTGCTTGCCGGTATCGATGCAGCGACAGAGCGCCTCGGTGATCCCTTCGGCGCTCATCTCCGGTGCCAGATCGTAGGTGGCCACCCTCTGCGAGGGAATGAGGCATCGTTCTTCCCCGGGGTAGGGTGGCTCGTATCCGCCGTTGAAGAAGTACGTCACGTGGGGATACTTCTCCGTTTCCGCCGTCCGAAACTGGGTGCGTCCGTGCTCGGCCAGCACCTCGGCAAGGATGCGTGCCAGGCTGAAAGGCGGGAACGCCTGTGGCACCGGGAAGGTCTGATCGTACTGGGTCATCGTCGTGCAGGCGAGGTGGGGGCGCCGCCCCAGCTCGAACTCGTCGAAGTCCTCGAGTGCCAGCGCCGCCACGATCTGGCGCATGCGGTCGCTGCGATAATTGAAGAAGAGGACCCCGTCGCCATCGTGCATTCTCGCGACGGGACTGCCATTCCGGAAATGCACGAGCGGACGGATGAACTCGTCGGTCTCGCCCCGTTGATACGCCGCCTGGACCGCGAGGACCGGATGCTCCACCGGCGTACCGACGCCGTGTACCATGGCGTCGTATGCCACCTTGGTGCGCTCCCATCGGCGGTCGCGATCCATGCCGAAATAGCGCCCGGTCAGCGAGGCCACATCCACTCTGGTCCCCGCGATCCGGCGCATGTCCAGGAGAAGCGTCCGCACGACCTCGGCCCCGAGCGTGGGGGCCGAGTCGCGGCCGTCGAGAAAGCCGTGGATGGCGATCGCTGGAACCCGGTGCCTGACTCCCAGCTCGACGCAGGCGAGCAAATGCCGGTCAAGGGCGTGCACCCCACCCGGGCCCAGCAGACCCACCAGATGGAGCGTTCCTCCCGAAGCCCGGAGCCTGGCGCACAGCTCGACGAGCGGCGGAAGCTGGTAGAACTCCCCGCTCTGAATGCTCTGGGAGATGCGGACCAGGTCCTGGGGCACTACCCGGCCGGCGCCGAGGTTGAGGTGGCCGACCTCGCTGTTGCCCATCTGGGCTTCGGGGAGGCCAACGGCCAATCCACTGGAGTCGAGGAGCGTACGCGGATAGGCGCTCCAGAGCCGGTGCCAGACCGGGGTATTGGCCAGCTCGATCGCGTTCCCTTCGCGTTCGGGCCGGTAGCCCCAGCCGTCCAGGACCACCAGGACGACCCGGCCCCCGGGCGTGCCGTTTGACATGGCTCTCCGCGTTATCTACAATGCCGGACTGTGAGTTACGCGCCGCAATCTAGTCCCGGCCTGCTTCGGCTACCAGCCTGTATCGCCGCATGCTTTCTGCTCGTCACCGCCGCGGCGGCACAGCAGGAAGACGCGCTCACGGCTCCTACCGACCTCCACCGTGAGCCCGAAGGGGCCCCACTCGTCTCCCTGCCCGCCGGCGCCCCAGTCGAGACCGGCGACGTGAAGGGAGACTGGCGGGAGGCGAGCGTCGAGGGCTGGGTGTTTACGTCGTCGACGGCTCCCACCCGCCGCGACGGCTACGATCTGATCGTCACATCCGACAAGGGGGAAAACCTCCGCCGGTCTCCCAATGGCCGCGTCTTGGGGCACATGCGGGAGGGGACGCTCTTGGAGAAGCTGGCCGTGAAAGGCAAGTGGACCCAGGTGCGACGGGACGGATGGGTGCCCCGCCGGGCCGTAACCGTGAAGGCCTCGCCGGCCTCGGCGAAGCCGGAGGCGGCGCTCCAGGGACAGGGCACGCCACCGCCTCGCCAGAGCAGTCAGACGGCTGCGCCGGCCAAAGGCGCCCCCGCAGCTGAGCCGATGGTCCTCGCGCGCGAGACACCCCTCACTGCGACGCCCGACGGCGCCCAGCTCGCCGTCGTACAGGGCGGGGTTCCCGCCCGCGTCGTCGCCCGGGCGTCGGGCTGGGTGAAGGTGCAGGTCGACGGATGGGTGAAGGAAGAGGACGTCAAAGCGAGCGATGCTGGAGCCCAGGAGGGTGTCACCGCGGAAGAGGTTCGGACCTCACCGGACCGCTTCGTCGGGCAGATCGTGCAGTGGCGCGTGCAGCTCATCGCTGTGCAGAGCGCCGATGAGCTTCGCTCGGAGATGGCGTCGGGACAGCCATATCTGCTCACCCGGGGACCGCTGCCCGAGCCCGGGTTCGTGTACGTCGCCATTCCGGTCGAACGTGTGGCCGAGTTCCGGGCGCTCCCTCCGCTTCAGGAGCTGGTGCTCCGGGTGACGATCAAGGCAGCCCGGACGCGCTACCTGACCACGCCAGTGGCAGAGCTGGTCTCGGTGGTCTCGGGCATGGAAGGAAAGTAGAGGTGCCGATGAACGACCTGCTCAAGCAGCGGATCGCCCGCCTGCTCGATACCATGAGCGACGAGCGCGGCTACGAGATTCTCGACTATATCGAATTCCTGGACAGCAAGTACGCGGAGCGGTCCAGGCCCGGCGGCATCTTCGCCAAGATCACCGAGACTGTCGAAGACACCATGCGAGCCGGCCGGATTCCCATGCAGGCCATCAGCGGTACGATGGGCATCATGGACAGCGCGGCCAAGGTCATGAAGGGCCTTGCCGCGGCAGGTCAGGCGGTCGTTGACGAGGCGGTGAAGGCCGCGGAAAACGCCTCGGCGCCGAAGCCGACCGAGGTCGCCAAGCCCGAATCGGACAGGGTCGGCTGACGACCCTCGAGGCTCGGGGCGGTTGAAGCCCGAGCCCTCCCGCGCTGGATTCCCGGTAACATCGTTTCCCTCACCCAGAGGGTCTATGGCCGCGCCGACCCAAGCGCCTCCCGCGACCTCCGCGTCTCCCGAGTTCATCCGCGGCATCGGGCCGCTGGCCGCGGTCTCTCTGGTCGTGGGCTCGATGATCGGCTCCGGGATCTTCATCGTCTCCGCCGATATCGGCCGGCAGGTGGGAACGTGGGGGCCGGGCGCACTGCTCATCGTCTGGGTGGTGACCGGCGCCATGACGGTGACGGGCGCGCTGGCCTACGCCGAGCTGGCGGCGATGATGCCTCGGGCGGGCGGCCAGTACGTCTTTCTGCGCGAGGGGCTCTCGCCGCTGGCGGGATTCCTCTACGGCTGGACACTCTTCGCCGTCATTCAGACGGGCACTATCGCGGCGGTGGCCGTGGCGTTCGCCCGATTCCTGAGCGTGCTCGTTCCGGGTCTCAGTCCGGATGTGTTTCTTCCTCTGGGACAGATCCATCTCCCCGGCTCGCAGGACGCGATCCAGCTCGGCCTCTCGGCGCAGCGGGTGGTGGCGATCCTCTCGATCCTCGTGCTCACCGCGATCAACATCCGTGGTGTGACCCTCGGCGCCGCCATCCAGACGGTGTTCAGCGTCGCGAAAGTCGGCGCGCTCGCGGTGCTGGTGGTGTTCGGCCTCACCTTCTTCCGGCAACCCGATATCGCGGCCGCGAACTTCTCCAACCTCTGGGGAACTGGCGACTGGTCGCTCGCGGTCGTCCCGGTCCTCGGTGCGGCGATGGTGGGATCGTTGTTCTCGAGCGACGCCTGGAACAACGTGACCTTCGCCGCGGCGGAAGTGCAGAACCCGACCCGCAATCTCCCGAGGGCGCTCGCGATCGGCACGGGGACGGTGAGTCTCCTCTACATTCTCGCGAACGTGGCCTATCTGAACATCCTTCCCTTCCACGGCGACCCCAACGGGTCGGACGTGCTGTCCCGCGGCCTCCAGTACGCGGCGCAGGATCGCGTCGGCACCGCGGCGATCGAGGTCGTGCTGGGAACCGGTGCCGCGACCGTGATGGCGGTGGCCATTCTGCTCTCGACCTTCGGATGCAACAACGGGCTCATTCTGTCGGGGCCGCGGGTCTACTACGCCATGGCGCGTGACCGGCTCTTCTTCGACAAGGTGGGCACACTGCATCCCACCTTCCGCACGCCGGTGATCGCACTGGTGCTCCAGGCGATCTGGGCGAGCATTCTCTGTATCAGCGGCACCTACAATCAGCTGCTCGACTACGTCATCTTCGCCGCGCTGGTGTTCTATTTTCTGACGACCCTGGCCCTGTTCCGGTTGCGGCGCATCCGGCCCGACTTGCCCCGTCCGGTGAGGGCATTCGGATATCCGGTTCTCCCCGCCGTCTACATGATGGCGGTCGCGGCGATCATGGTGATCCTCCTCGTGCAACGTCCGCTCTACACCGGATGCGGGCTCGCTATCGTGGCGATCGGGATACCGGTGTACTGGCTCTGGAGGCGGCTCGCCGCCTCCCCGGCGGCTTGACCCGGGGTGGACGGCTTCCTACACTTCGAGATGGAAACACCCATACGGCGCCCGCGCGCATGACCGTGATCCGTCCCAAGCCCGGCCTCACGTTCGACGACGTGCTCCTGGTTCCGCGATACTCCGCGGTCCACCCCCGCGAAGTTTCGACGCTCACGAATTTCACTCGCAGCATCCCCCTCAACATTCCGCTCGTTTCCGCCGCCATGGACACCGTCACCGAGGCGGACATGGCCATCGCGATGGCGCGCGCCGGTGGCATCGGCGTCCTGCATAAAAACATGACGCTGGAGCGGCAGGCTGCCGAGGTAGACCGGGTCAAGCGCAGCGAGAGCGGGATGATTCTCAACCCGATCACGCTCGGCCCCGACCGTCCGCTGCGCGAGGCCTACGCGCTCATGCGGCGGTTCAAGATTTCGGGCGTGCCGATCGTGGACGGCCAGGGCCGCCTCATCGGCATCATCACCAATCGCGATCTGCAGTTCGAGCGGAACCTCGACCAGCCGATCCGCGAGGCGATGACGAAGGAGAAGCTCGTCACGGCGCCCGTCGGCACCAGCCTCGACGACGCCGAGCGGATTCTGGCCAGCCACCGCATCGAAAAGCTGCCGGTAGTGGACTCGCAAGGCGTCCTCAAGGGACTTATCACGGTCAGGGACATCTTCAAGCGCCGCGAGCACCCCAACGCCAACAAGGATCAGCACGGCCGCCTGCGGGTAGCCGCCGCCGTCGGTGGTGGATCCGATGCAACGGCTCGCGCGCGCGGGCTGGTCGACGCGGGAGTGGACGTGCTCGTGGTGGATTCGGCCCACGGCCACAGCGAGGGCGTCCTCCGCACGGTCTCGCAGCTGCGTGAGACGTTCCCCGATGTGCAGCTCGTCGCCGGCAACATCGCGACGGAGGCCGGTGCGAAAGAGCTGGTCCAGCGGGGCGTCGACGCGATCAAGGTGGGAATCGGGCCAGGGAGCATCTGCACCACGCGGGTCGTCACGGGAGTCGGCGTTCCTCAGGTCACCGCGATCGTCGACGCCCTGCGTGGCGCCGGCGAGGTGCCGCTCATCGCAGATGGAGGCATCAAGTATTCCGGCGACGTCGTGAAAGCCCTCGCCGCCGGAGCGTCATCCGTCATGATGGGCTCGATGCTGGCCGGGACGGAGGAGAGCCCCGGCGAATCGGTCCTCGCCGAAGGGCGTCGCTTCAAGATGATCCGGGGGATGGGAAGCCTGTCGGCCATGCAGGACGGGTCCGCCGACCGGTACTTCCAGGAAGGGGAGATGGCCCCCGCCAAACTGGTGCCCGAGGGCATCGAAGGACGGGTCCCATACAAGGGACCGGTGGCCGATGTCCTCTATCAGATGGTCGGGGGCCTGCGAAGCGGGATGGGATATTGCGGCGTCGCCAGCGTCGGCCAGCTCCGGTGCGACGTGGAGATGATCCAGATCACCTCCGCCGGCCTCCGCGAGTCGCACCCCCACGACGTGACCATCACGCGGGAAGCGCCGAACTACAGCGCGTAGGCGGACCGTCGC
Organism: Gemmatimonadales bacterium; assembly: GCA_036559745.1. Taxonomy (GTDB): domain Bacteria; phylum Gemmatimonadota; class Gemmatimonadetes; order Gemmatimonadales; family GWC2-71-9; genus CAVVWJ01. The sequence goes on from DATBSO010000100.1 coordinate 29,865, forward strand.
AACGCGCGAATCCGCCTGGGTCTTTCGTTCGTAGTCGTCTGGATCACCTCTGCTCTTCCGTCGGTCATCGTCAGCTCAGTCGTCCGGCCGTTCCTCCGCGGAGCCCCGTCGCCGGCGGCCCGCCCACCTCAGCCGATGAGTGTGCCATGAGCCTTTTCCGTCGCAAGGACCTGTCTGCGCTCCAGGCGGAAGTCGCCTCGGACCAGAGCCTCAAACGCGCCCTTGGCCCGGTGAACCTGGTGGCGCTCGGCATCGGCGCGATCATCGGCGCCGGCATCTTCGTGCTCACGGGACAGGCGGCGGCGAACTACGCGGGCCCGGCCATCGTCTACTCCTTCATCCTTGCCGGGACGGCCTGCGCGTTCGCCGGGCTCTGTTACGCCGAGTTTGCCGCGATGATTCCGATCGCCGGCTCGGCCTACACCTACGGGTATGCGACGCTGGGCGAGCTGTTCGCCTGGATCATCGGGTGGGACCTGATCCTCGAGTATCTCTTCGCCGCATCCACGGTCGCGGTGGGCTGGTCGGGGTACGTGGTCTCGTTCCTCAAGGACCTCGGCATCAACATCCCCCCGGAATACACCTCGGCACCCTATACCCACACTACGCCGCCCGACGCCGGACTCAACGTGTGGCGGCTCTTTACCGAGGGATGGTCGAGCACCGGGGCCGTGCTCAACGTGCCCGCGATGTTCATCGTCGCCGCGATCACCATCCTGCTCATCATCGGGATCAGCGAGTCGGCCGGCTTCAACGACGTCGTCGTCGTGATCAAGCTGACGGTCGTGTTTCTCTTCATCGGATTCGGTCTCGCCTACATCAACAAGGAGAACTGGATCCCCTTCATCCCGCCGGCCGAAGGCCATGGCAAGTTCGGCTGGGACGGCATCGTGCGCGGTGCGGGAGTGATTTTCTTTGCCTACATAGGATTCGACGCGGTATCCACGGCGGCACAGGAGACCAAGAACCCGCAACGGGACATGCCGATCGGCATTCTCGGATCCCTGGCGATCTGTACCGTGCTCTACATCGCCGTCGCCCTGGTCCTCACGGGAATCGTGAAGTACACCAACCTCAACGTTCCCGATCCCATTGCCGTGGGCATCAACGCCGCCGGTCCGGGCCTCAGCTGGCTTCGCCCGGTGGTGAAGATCGGCGCCATCGCTGGCCTTTCGTCCGTCATCCTGGTCATGCTCCTGGGGCAGCCCCGCATCTTCTACACAATGTCGAAGGACGGTCTGCTCCCGCCGTTCTTCGGCAAGGTGCACCCCAAGTTCCGGACGCCGTATATCGCGAGCCTCGTCACCGGCGTCGCGGCCATGGCCTTCGCGGGATTGTTGCCGATCGGTCTGCTGGGTGAGCTGGTCTCCATCGGGACGCTCCTCGCCTTCGCCATCGTCTGCGCCGGCGTGCTCGTGCTGCGGTACACCGATCCGACCAGGGCGCGTCCATTCCGTACGCCTCTGGTTCCCTTCGTGCCCGTCGCGGGCATTCTGGCGTGCTTCTATCTGATGCTGGGTCTGCCGGTGGATACCTGGGCCCGGCTCGTGATCTGGATGCTGCTCGGCCTGGCGATCTATTTCCTGTATGGACGCCGCCACTCCAAGGTTCAGGCGGCCGCAGCGGGCCGGTAGAGGATTACCTTTGGCCCCATGCCTTTCTCGCTCTCGTCCGATCGTATCGCCGCCGCCCGGGCCTTTGCCTCGGCATTCGTGCCCGGCCGGCGGGTTTGTCTCACCACCCACGTAAACCCCGATGGCGACGGGCTCGGCAGCGAAGCCGGGCTCGCCCATCTCCTCCTGGCCCACGGCGTGGACGTCGTGATCACGAACCCGACGCCGACCCCGCCTCGTTTCGCCTTCCTCTTCGAGGATCTTCCCGGCATCGACCGGACAGCCGAGGCGATCAAGGAGCTGCGGCGGGCGGACCTCATCACCGTGCTCGACATCTCCGATATCGGCAGACTCGGCATGTTAGGAGATACCGTGCGCGAGCGCGGTGTGCCGGCCGCCTGCATCGACCATCACGTGAGCACCGGTGTGCTTCCCGACGGCCCCCGCTACATCGATGCCGGTGCGGCCGCGACGGCCGAGCTGGTGTTCGAAATCGCGCACGCCAATGGCTGGCCGCTCACCCAGCAGGCGGCCCGTGGCCTCTACGTCGCGATTCTCACCGACACCGGCGGGTTCCGGTTCAGTAATACCCGGCCCCGGACGCTTCGCATCGCCGCCGAGCTTCTCGAAGCGGGCGTGGATCCCGAGGAGATCTACCTCGAGGTCTACGCGCGGGCTCCCGAGGGAAGACCTCGCCTACTGGCCGAGGCGCTTCAGACCCTCGTCGTCGAGCATGAGTGGGGTCTCGCCTGGGTGACCGTGCCCCCCGGCGCGATCGAGCGCTACGGCGTCTCCACCGACGACCTCGACGGTGTCGTCGAATTTCCCCGCTCGATCGAGGGCATACGGATGGCGCTGCTCTTTCGGGAGATGAGCCAGGGTCGAATCAAGGTCTCTCTCCGGTCCGTCGGGAACGTGGACGTCGCGTCGTTTGCCAACCGATTCGGCGGCGGCGGACACACCAAAGCGGCCGGAATCGCCATGTCCGGATCCCTGTCCGAGGTGCAGGCGACCATCCTCGCGGCGGCGCGCGCCTACCTTGGACCGAGTGGCTCGAATGGGCGGTAACGGACGTTGACCGGGTCTGCGAGGGTCCTATATTCCGAGTAGGGTAGTAGGAATTAGCTCTCGGAGAGCCATTGGATACCATCGACCGGATCGAACAGACACTCGACACGCTTCGCCCTTACATCGCCTCTCACCGGGGACACGTGGAAATCGTGGACTTCGACGAGAACGAAGGAAAGCTCCTGCTCCGCCTTGGCGGCACCTGCCACGGGTGCGCGGCGTCCACCGTGACCCTCAAGCAGGGCATCGAGGTACGGCTGCGGGAGATGGTGCCGGAGGTCAAGCGCGTGGAGGCGGTCTAGTGGCCGGCTCCCTGGAAGCCCGGGTGACCGCGGCACTCGCGGCCATACACAATCCTCGGCTCGAGAACGACATCCTGTCGGCCGGCATGATTCGCGACCTTGCCGTTTCGCCCGACGGCGATGTGAGCTTCACCTTCCTCCTCAGCGGCGACGATCCAGCGAACCTGGTGCGTCAGGCCAGAAGCGCGGTCCAGGCGGTGGAAGGGGTGCGGCGCGAGGGAATCCGCATCGCGGTCAGCAACCCGGCCGGCCCCGCCATGGTCACCCACGGACCGCCATCCGCATCGGTACCAGCCAGTCCACCGGCGCAGTCCGGACCCTCGGAGGATCCGAATCTGGGCCGGATCCTCGCCATCTCGTCCGGCAAGGGCGGCGTCGGAAAGTCAACCGTCGCGGCGAACATCGCCGTCGCGCTGGCGCAGGCCGGTCATCGTGTCGGGGTCATGGACGCCGACATCTATGGTCCGAACATCCCCCGGATGTTCGGCGTCTCCGAGAAGCCACCGGTGATCGGCGGCAAGATCCAGCCGCTCCGCGCTCACGGCCTGCTGCTCATGTCGCTGGGCTTGTTGGTCGAGCGGGACGCTCCGGCAATCTGGCGCGGCCCGATCATCATGAAGGTCGTTCAGCAGTTCCTGCGGGACGTGAACTGGGGCCGTCTCGACTACCTCATCGTGGATCTGCCGCCGGGCACCGGCGACGCGCAGCTTTCGCTGGTCCAGGCGACCCATGTGGCCGGTGCGGTCATCGTCACCACGCCCCAGGAAGTCGCGGTCGGCGACGCCCTGCGGGGCGCGAAAATGTTCGAGCGGGTCGGTGTGCCCGTGCTCGGCGTGGTCGAAAACATGAGCGCGTTCACCGACCCCGAGACCGGGCGCAGGTTCGAGCTGTTCTCCTCAGGTGGCGGTGCCCGTCTCGCTGCCGAGATCGGCGTGCCACTTCTGGGCTCGGTGCCATTGCAACCGCGATTGGCCGAGCTGGCCGATGCAGGGCAGCCCATCCTCATCGCCGAGCCCGAGAGCGCCGCCGCTTTGATGCTCCGGGCGATCGCGGAAATCCTGCAGCAGAAGGCTGCCCTGCCTGGTGTGCCGCTCCCGATCCTCCGTGGGTAGCTCCTCCGCGCACCCATGACCCTCGTGACGCTCCTGACCGACTTCGGCACGACGGATTCGTACGTCGCCGAGGTCAAGGGAGTGATCCTGAGCCTGGCCCCCGCCGTTACTCTCGTGGACATCACGCATAACGTCCCGCCGGGTGACATCCGTGCGGGGGCGTACCTGCTCGGCCGGAGCTGGCATCGCTTCCCGAGTGGTACCGTGCACCTCGCCATCGTGGACCCGGGTGTCGGCACGTCCCGGCGCGCCGTGGCGCTTCGGGCCGGAGCCCACATGTTCGTGGGACCCGACAATGGTCTCTTCTCCCCCGTACTTCGCGATGCGGAGGTAGAGATCGTGACGCTGGCTATTCCGGAGGGTGCCTCACCGACGTTCCACGGACGGGACCTCTTCGCGCCGGTCGTGGCGGCACTGGCCAACGGCGCACCCGTGGGCGCGCTCGGAACTCCTCTCGCGGATCTCCCGACCCGCCTGGTCTACACCCAGCCGCACTACGAAGGGAAATCGGTCGTTGGCGAGATCGTGTACGTGGACCGGTTCGGCACGCTGGTCACCAATCTCACGGCCGACCTGGTGCCCTCGTATGCCTCGATCGAAGTCGAAGGACTCGACCTCGGTCCGTTGCGCCGCACGTTCGGCGACGTGCCGACCGGAGGGTTGCTCGCGTATGTGGGTTCGGGTGGCGAGGTCGAGGTGGCGGTGCGCGATGGGTCAGCCGCGAGGCGGCTGGGTATGGGCGTGGGTGGGAGGGTTCGGGCCCGGCTCGGGTAGTTGCTGCTTTCCGGCGAAACGGCCGACCACCTGACGGAAAAAGCGGAACAACTTCCGGATCAGCAGGACCGCGGCGATCACGAGCACCACGACGATCGCCGCCGTTATGAGCGGGTGGGCGCCCGCCATCCACGCGAGGAAGACGGCCACCGAGTCTTCCGCGAGACTCAACGCCCAGTTGGTGAACGGCTCCGGGCTCGTATTGGCCGCCGCGCGCGTCGTTGCCTTGGCGCTGTGCGACGTGAGCGCCACTCCGCCGGCCAGCATCGCCGCCCCTACGCGCCATTCCTCCGGAACGCCACCCGCGAACGCGCTGTACGAGAGGAAGGCCGCCGCCGGCGGACGGATGAACGTGTGCACCGCGTCCCAGACGCTGTCCACGTACGGAATCTTGTCGGCGATGAATTCGATGATGAAGAGCGCGAGCGCGAGACCGATGACCACCGGGTTGGCGAGCACCTGCAGCTGGGTGGGGAGGTGAATCAGTCCGAAGCGATCGAACAGTCCCGCGGCTGCGACGGTCGCGTAGAGGTTGAGCCCCGAGGCGAACGAGGTGCCAAGAGCAAAGCCGAGGGTCTCGAGCGGAGACATGAGCCTAATGTATCCATTCGACCTTCACCGCGCCTGCCGCCGTCGAGATGTCGATGTCGAGGTGCCGGGTGGCCTTGTCGTAGCCGGGGGAGAGATAGCTGGTGCCGCGCCGCTCCAGCCCCTGGGGATCGAAGCTGGTCAGGAACTTGTCGAGGGTCATGCGTACGCCGATCTGCCGGGGCAGCCGCAGGGTCAGCTCGCCGAGCGCCATGTTCACCGAGACGCTCGAGCTCGAGGTCCAATCCCCTCCGAAGTCGAGCGTGACCTTCCCGACCCCTCCCTCGAAGCCGATCCGATCGCACCGGCTGTTACCGAGCCCCACCACTGAAAGCTCGGCGGCACCGGCCTTGAGCTCGGCTGCGCGACAGCGAACGCCGTTGGCCTTGGAGAACCGGACGTTGGCGCGGCTGGCGCCCGCCGAGAGCCTGAGGTCGGTGACACGGAGACCGCCGAGCTCGAGGTCGCCGTCCACGGCGCCGAGCTCGACGTCGAGGCTCATGTCGACCCGCGGCGAGAACGCCACGCTTGCCATCTGTGCGAGCTGATTCCGCGATACGACCCGAACGCCGCCGCCTCCCGCGGCCGCCACCCCCAGCGTGACCGCGTCCTTCGAGGCCTCGAAGTCGCTGACCGGTACGAACCGGTCTTCATCGTACGACACATCCATCCGATAGAGATCGTCGGGGCGTCCCGGCGCGACGCGGAGTGCCCCCGCGGCATACTCGAGCCGCGCGTCGAGACGGGTCTCGCCGTGCCATTGGCGGAAGGTGCTGAAAGGGCGAATGCTCTGCGCGGAGACCACGCCCGCGGAGAGCAGGAGGACCGTGGCGAGCAGGGGAGCCCGCACGGTCAGAGCCCTCGGGTTGGAGTCCGGGAGCCAGGTCGGCGCGCGGCCTGCACGCCGAATTGCGGAGTGGCCCAGAGATACTCGTCGGTCAGCGCTTCGGGCGGCAGCAGCCGTCCCGCGAAATTCTCGCGGATCCCCGCACGACTCAGCAGCGCCGCGCCGAATCCAGCGGTGCCGAGCAGCCAGGTGACGAGCACCGCGACCGCCCGAATCAGGTTGCCGGCTACCGGAACCCAGCCGAAGATCGCCCAGGCCAGCCAGAAGACCGCGACGGCTCCCAGACCGATCATCAGATAGCGGTAGCTGTTAGGCGAGCCCATCACCGCGCCGAGGGCCATGCGGCGGCGCACGTAGGTCTCGCCCATCGCATGGGCCACGGCCAGATATCCGCCGACCACGCCAACCACGACCAGAAGCGCATACACCGCCACGGCGAAGGGCAGGAGCAGGATTCCGGCAACGCTCAGGACCAGCCCGACCACGAGCATGCCGAACGTGGGAAGAAGCAGGATCTGGCCCAGGAGCCCGGTGACGAACGAACGTCCGAACGAATGCGACACCGTGTCCGACACGACCTCGAGGTTCGGACGCCCGAACATCACGAGCCCGAAGCCCAGCGCGAAGAGCGTGAGAAAGACTCCGAGGATCCCCGCCCCCCGTTGGAGCATGGTGACCACGGCTCCGGCTTTCGCCGGGGTGGGGATGGTGGCCACCGGCGTCAGCACCGACGTGGTGCGAAGCTCGCGCGCCTCGCCCGAGATCTCGCCCTTGTCGGCGCGGACCTGGCCACCGAGCGTCAGGATGTCTCCGGCGACGAGACCGCCCTCGTGCACCACGACGTTCCCGTCCACCGTGACGAGATTGCCCTGAAGCTGCCCGTACACGTCGGCATCGCCGCGCACGACGAGCAGGTGCCCGCGCATCTCCTGACCCGTTCCAATGATGAAATTGCCCTGGCGTGCGGTGCCGCCCTCGACCGTTACCCGCATAACGCCGTCGGTGGTGCGCAAGGCGGACCGGAGCCGTGACTCGATGTCGGAGGGCTTGCTGAGATCGCTCAAATCGACCGCTGGGGTGCCGTCCTGCGCCGGCGCGATGGCCTGGGGCGTGGCGCTCGGCTGCTGACCCTGCCTCTGTTGGCGGGCCAGCGTCGACACGTCCGAGACGATGCGCCAGAGGTCGTGCACCAGCATCGACGTCGGAGAATCGTTCGGGTCTCTCGGTGCGTGTTCAGCGGCGGCAGCGGGCGCCGCAACGCACGAGAGCACCAGCAGCGCGCCGAGGCGGTTACGGATGGACATGGGCCATCCGTGGCGCTGGAAGGGCGAGGAGACGGCGGAGGGCGACCACACCCATCACATACGCGAGCGAGGCGAACGCCGAGAGCATGGCCCAGCGCGCAGGGTGGTCCAGCGAGCTGCGGAGCGCGGTATACCAGGGCTGCTCGATCAAAGTGGACGCTGTCCCGCGAAGCGCGATCCACCCGGCGTTCCACGCTTCCGTGGTCAGCCACGATCCCATCGCCGCCAACGTTTGCTGGTGGCCGAGGCTCCAGACGATGCTCGCCGTCATCGAGCCCACGATCAGCACGGCGATCGTAGCGGCGAGGGCGGCGGCCTGGGGAGTGGCCAGGACTCGTTGCCGGAAGCTGCCGAGCGTGCGCAGGGCGAATGGATCGGGCAGCGCGACCGACAGCATGACCCGGTCCGCGAAGCCGGGTGTAGGGCTCATGAGTGAGAGGCTATCGAGCATCGCGACGATCTCTCGCTCGCCATCCGCGCGCTCCTGGCACTCCGGACAGCGATCGAGATGTTCCCCCGTGTCCGGTGCGAGTGCGCCGGAGAGCCACGCGTCGAAATCGTCGGCCGAAAGATGCGGCCCGGGAGCGGGGTTCATAAGTGGACCCTCCTACGGTCGTGGCGGAGCGAAGGTTTCATTCTTTCAGGTGGGCCAGCAGGAGCCGTAGCTCGTTGCGGGCCCTGTGGATGTACGTCTTCACGGTGCCGAGGGGAAGGTTGAGAATCTCGGCGATTTCTTCGTAGGCCCGACCCTCGACATGGCGCAGGAGAATGCACGAGCGGTATTCGGGCCGAAGCCGTCCGATCGCGACCTCGATCGCACCCCCCAGCTCCTTGGCCTCGACCGCGTCCAGAGGGGATTCCTGGCGGGCGCCGATCTGGAGCGCGGTTGCCTGCATCGCCTCCGGGGTCTCCGCGTGTGGCGAGCCGTCCAGCGACAGGGTATCCAGCTCGCGGCGCCGGAGATGATCGATCGCGGCGTTGTTGGCGATCTTGAAGATCCAGGAGCTGAACTTGAATTCGGGGCGGTAGGAGTCGATGGCGTTGAGCGCCTTCACGAACGTTTCCTGCGACAGGTCCTCTGCCAGCTCGCGGTCCCGGACCATGCGGAACAGCAGTGCGAAGATGGGACGTTCGTACCGGCGGATCAGCTCGCGGTAGGCTGTCTCGCGCCCTCCCCGGGCCAGGAGCACGACCTGCTGGTCGGTGAGGGATGCCCACTCCGGGGTGCTAGCCACGGTGGCGTCGCCTTGCCATTGGTCTCACAGCCGGACTACATTGAGCGCCTATGTTAGCCTCGGATCGTGAGTTACCGGTCGCCGGCGGTCCGGAAAAGCGGGCCTATGTCCGTGAGACCTTCACCGCGATCGCCCCCACGTACGATCGCTTGAATCGCATCATCAGCTTGCGCTTCGATCGGCGCTGGCGGCGATTCGCGGTTCGGCGGCTGGGCTGGGAGCGGGTGCCGGACGGAATCTATCTCGACCTCTGTGCCGGGACGCTCGACTTCGCGGCGATGCTCGCCCGCCAGCCGGGGTTCCGCGGCCGGGTCGTCGGCGCCGACTTCGTTCGCGGCATGCTGACCCTCGGGCGGTCCAAGGCTCCCCGGCTCCAGCCGGTAACCGCCGATGCCCTCGAGCTGCCCTTTCCCGGCGCAGTCTTCGATGGCGCGATGGTGGGATGGGGAATCCGAAACCTGGTGGATATCGATGCCGGTCTGGCCGAGGCCGCGCGCGTTCTCCGAGCAGGGGCCAGGCTGGTGATCCTCGAGATGACGCTTCCACCCCAGCGACACTTCCGGCAGATCTTTCAGTTCTATTTCCGACGCATTCTTCCGTGGATCGGGCGCCGAATTTCAAAACATACGACCGCCTATAGATGGTTACCAGAGTCAACCCAGTCGTTCCCCTCGCCTGATGAGTTCGCGGCGCGGATGCGAGCCGGCGGATTTCGCGACGTGACCTACACCCTGTTCCTCGGCGGTGTGTGCGCGATGCACGTGGGGACGAAAGAAGGAGAAGGGAGAATGGAAAATGGAGAAAGGGGCTAGTCTCCCTTCTCCTCTCCCCTTCTTTTCTCCCCCTTCTCCCTTCTCCCTTCTCCTTTCTCCCTTTCCCTTTCACCTTTCTCCAATGCCCCTCGAAAACCTGCGCGAGTTCATCGAGAAGATCGACGCCATCGGCGAGCTCACCCGGGTCTCCCAGCCCGTCCGGGCCCGGCTCGAGATCGCGGAGATCGCCGACCGGTGCATGAAGAGTCCCGGCGGCGGTCCTGCGCTCGTGTTCGATCACGTGCTGCTCGAAAACGGCGCCCGAAGCCCGCTCCCGGTGGCGATCAACCTCTTCGGGTCCATGCGCCGGATGTGTCTCGCGCTCGGGGTCGAGACGCTGGATGAGGTGGGAGACCGGATTACCGAGATGCTCGAGCTCAAGGTCCCTTCCGGGCTGCTCGGGAAACTGTCGCTGCTGCCGAAGCTCGCCGAGATGGGGAAATTCCCGCCCAGGGTGAAGGGGCGGCCGGCGTGCCAGGAAGTGGTGCTCCGCGGTGACGCCGTCAATCTCGACCAGCTCCCCTTTCTCACGACGTGGCCCCGGGACGGCGGACGGTATATCACCCTGCCGATGGTGATCACGACCGATCCCGCACGGGGGATCCGGAACGTCGGGATGTACCGGATTCAGGTGCTCGGCCGCAACACGCTCGCGATGCATTGGCAGCGCCACAAGGTCGGCGCCGCCCACTGGCGCGAGATGGCCGAGCGCAAGGAGCGCATGCCGGTGGTGATCGCGATCGGCGGTGATCCCGCCAGCGTGTATTCCGCCAGCGCGCCCCTCCCACCCACGATCGATGAGTTCCTGTTCGCCGGGTTCTTGCGGCGCTCGCCGGTAGAGCTGGCCAAGGCGGTCACCTGCGACCTCGAGGTACCGGGAGAAGCCGAAGTCGTGCTCGAGGGCTACATCGATCCCGCGGAGCCGCTGGTGCTGGAGGGGCCGTTCGGTGATCACACGGGTTTCTATTCCCTGGCCGACTACTATCCGCTCGTGCATGTGACCGCGATGACTACCCGGCGCGACCCGCTCTACCCGGCCACGCTAGTCGGCCGGCCGCCCATGGAGGACTATTATCTCGGCCACGCTACCGAGCGGATCTTCCTTCCGCTCCTCAAACTGACCGTGCCCGAGATCGTCGACTACCACATGCCCGCGGCCGGCATCTTCCACAATCTCGTCTTCGTCTCGATCGACAAGCAGTATCCGGGGCAGGCCTACAAGGTGATGAACGCGCTCTGGGGACAGGGTCTCATGTCCCTCGCGAAGGTCCTGGTGGTGGTGGACAAGCACGTGAACGTGCGCGATCCCGACGAAGCGTGGTGGGTCGCGCTCAACAACATCGATCCCGAGCGCGACGTGCGGTTCACCATGGGACCTGTCGATGTGCTCGATCACGCCAGCCGGGGATTCACATACGGCAGCAAGATGGGAATCGACGCGACCAGGAAGTGGAAGGAAGAGGGATTCGACCGGGAATGGCCCGACCTCATCGTCATGGATCAGGATACAAAGCGACGGGTTGACGAGATGTGGTCGGCATTGGGGATTCGTCTTTGAACCGGAGACTCGGATGAGCATCGGAGCTCGTGAAGGCCAGACGTTCGCCGGCGAGTCGCTCCTTGTCCGCTACATCAATCTGGTCAAGCTGCCCCACACCCTCTTCGCGCTGCCGTTCGCGCTGCTCGGCGTGCTGGCGGCGTCGCGCGTCGCGGCGGTGACCTCGCGCAAGGTAGGGCTCGTCGTCATCGCATTCTCGGCGGCCCGGTGGGCGGCAATGGCGTTCAACCGCATCGCGGATCTCCCGTTCGACGCCCGCAATCCGCGGACGATGAATCGGGAGCTGCCGCGAGGAGCGCTCAGCCCGACCCAGGCGTGGACCTCGGTGACGGTGGCCGCCCTCCTCTTCCTGCTGGCCTCGGTGCTGCTCAATCCGTTGTGCGCCATGCTGAGTCCACTGGCCCTCGCCTGGGTACTGACCTACAGCCTCTCGAAACGATTCACCTGGTGGCCCCACCTGTGGCTCGGCATGAGTCTGGCCATTGCACCGGTCGGGGGGTATCTGGCGATCACCGGCGGGTGGAGCCGGCCGGCGTGGCTCCTCTTCGCGGTGAGCGCCGCGGTCGCCACGTGGGTCGCAGGATTCGACATCTTTTACGCGCTACCCGATGCCGGATTCGACCGCGATCAAGGCCTGCGAAGCGCGGTCGTCCGGCTCGGCGAGCGTCATGCCATCCTGCTGGCTAAGCTGCTGCACGGGGTGACGATTCCCGCCCTGGCGCTCTTCGGTTACGGTGCGGGGTTCGGTCCCTGGTACTTCGCCGGGTTGGTCGTCGCGGCAGGCATTCTCATCTATGAGCACCGGCTCGTTCGCCCCGGCGACCTTTCGCGGCTCGATGCCGCGTTCTTCACGATGAACGGCGTGATGTCGGTGACTGTGTTCGCGTTCGCGCTGGTCGATCGGGCGCTCGGGTGACGGCACCAGCGCGCCCCCGCGACCCTGTCGTTCTCGCGCTCACGGGGGCTTCGGGCGCGCCGTATGGGATGCGGCTGCTCGAGGTGCTGGCGCGCAATCGGGAGCCGGTGTGGCTCATCCCATCGAGCCACGGCATGCGCCTGCTGCGGGATGAATGCGGCGTGCGCTCGCTCGCGGAGCTGCAGGCCGCCACCGGTGGCGACTGGTCGTCGGTCACCGTGTTCCCGGACGACGATCGCGGCGCTTTGCCGGCCTCCGGATCCCGCCGGACGAGCGGAATGGTCGTATGCCCCTGCTCGATGGGCACGATCGCCGCCATCGCCGCGGGTACCAGCCGCTCTCTCGTCGAGCGCGCCGCCGACGTCACGCTCAAGGAGCGCCGGCGGCTCATTCTCGTCCCCCGTGAGACGCCGCTGTCCCTGGTACATCTCCGCAATCTCGTGTCCGTGACCGAGGCCGGCGCCGTCATCATCCCCGCGGCTCCCGGCTTCTACCACCGGCCCACGCAGATCTCCGAGCTGGTGGATTTCATCGTGCAGCGTATCCTCGATCACCTCGAGATCGAGATCGAGATCGGCCTGCGGTGGACGGGCGACTCGGCCTGAGGCGAGCGCCGTGCGTCTTGGCGTGATCTCCGACACCCACGGGCTCCTGCGCCCGGAGGTCTTCGACGTCTTCGAAAGCGTGGACCACATCCTCCACGCCGGCGACGTAGGTCCCCCCGCCTTGCTGGACGAGCTCGAGACCATCGCGCCGGTCACGGCCGTCTATGGCAACACCGATGGATCGGAGATCCGGCATCGATTGCCACCGGTCGCGACCGTGGAGCTCGACGGGTTCACCATCGTCGTGACCCACGGGGACCAGCTTGGCGTTCCCGGTCCGGAGGCGCTTCACGCGACCTTCCCCGAGGCCGAGATCATCGTCTTCGGTCACACCCATCGTCCGCTGCTGACCTTGGTGGATGTCGTGGTGACGGTCATGAACCCCGGCGGCGCAGGGCCGCGGCGGTTCAACCTTCCTGCGTCAGTGGGGATTCTCGAGCTGGAGCCAGGCATTCCACCAAGGGGGCGGCTGGTCCCGCTGACCCCATTCGACGCCTAAAGATTTCTTCAGATCCAGCCGAGCTGGCGGTAGGAATCGAGGGTGCGGCGGATCCCGTCACGCAGGGACACGTGAGGGGCAAACCCCAACTCTCTTCGTGCGCGGGAAATGTCGAACCACCGATTGCTGGTGAAGAATTTCACCCGGCGGCGGAAGATGGGCGGCTCGATGCCCAGGGGCACGCACACCGCCTCACACAGCGCGCCGGCGATCCAGAACGGCCACACCGGGAGCCTGAAACGGGGGGCCGGAACCCGAGCGACGTCCGCGATCTTCTCCACCAGCTCGTTGAGCGTAGGGCCTTCATTGCCCGCGATGATGTACGTTCGGCCTGCCGCTTTGGGGGTCACCGCGGCAAGACGGAAGCCTTCGACAAGGTCGTCGATGTATACCATCTGTAAGCGCGGCAAGCCGTCACCGAGCAGCATGAAGTGCTGGCGAGCAACCCCACCGATCAACTTCAACAGACGCCGGTCGCCCGGGCCATAGATCGGGCCAGGACGGACGACCGTGAGCGGGACGCCTGTGCGCGCGGCCGTCTCCTTGGCGACCTCCTCGCCCGCGAGCTTCGTTTGCTGGTAGATGTCGCCTGGGTGGAGCGGCGCGTCCTCGGCGGCGGGATTGTCCTGATCCACGTCGCCATGCACCCCGACTGTGCTGCAGTGGACGACCCTTCTCACGCCGGCTTCGGCGCTTTCCTCGATCAGCCGCCGCGTCGCATCGACATGGACCTCGCGGTAGTCGGAATCCGGGACGCCGGCGCGGCGAAATATCGCCGCCAGGTGGAAGACCGTCCGGATACCCCCCAGGGCTCGCTGCAATGTCTTCCGGTCTCTAATGTCCCCGTGGACGATTTCCGCCCCGGAATCCATCAGATCCTGCGCTTGGTCCGGGCTCCTGACCAGCGCGCGGACCCGATGCCCGCGAGCCCTCAATGACCGAACCAACGCCAACCCCGTGAACCCCGCCGCGCCGGTTACGAGCACCGAACCGAGCTCCGATTTTGCCATATGCACATCTTGGCGCGCTTTGGGGTCCTGGGCTGTGACCGCGGTCACGCCACGGAAGACCAAGTCGGCGTAAGCTTGCTGGATTCGCGGCACTAGCCCGTGTAACGCCACGGAATTGGGCCGAGCGCGCAGCCATCATGAGGAACTCGTGAGCCATCCGCAGACGACGATGGCCGCTGCCCCATCAGGCAACGGCACGGGGGAGAACCAAAACAGCACCGGACGCGCCCCATTGCGAATCGGTGTGATGCTGCGTGGGGTCGCGGAGTACGACGGCGCAGGGGTCTATATCCGGAACCTGATGGATGCCCTGCTCGATCTCGACCGCACGAATGAGTACGTACTGTTCTACTCCGACCCGCAACAGGCCGGCCGGTTTGGACATAGACCGAATGTCCGTGAGGTAGTGGTCCGCGCACCCGGCAGGCTCCTGTGGGACCAGGTCGCCGTACCCGTTGCCGCAAGACGCGCGCGGCTGGACGTCCTGTTCCATCACAAGTTCAGCATTCCGCTGATCGCGCCGTGTCCGACGGTGGTCCAGCAGCGAGGAACCGAATATTGGACGTTCCCCGAGTACTACCCCACCATCGGCGACCGGATCAACCGGGTCTA
>DATBSO010000101.1:0-20694 GCA_036559745.1 Gemmatimonadales bacterium
GGCCGCGCTCTGCATCCTGCAGCGCAACCCGGTCAGCGCGGCGCTGTGGCTGGTCTCGACGATGTTTTCGCTGGCGGCCATCTACGTGCTGCTCGATGCCCAGTTCATCGCCGCCATTCAGGTGCTGGTGTACGCGGGCGCGGTGATGGTGCTGTTCCTCTTCGTGATCATGCTCCTCAATCTGGGCCACACGACGTCGGATATGCGGGGGCCGTCCGCCGTGACCGCGACGATCGTGGTCGGCGGACTGCTGGTCGGGGAGCTGTTCGCCCTCTGGCGGTACACGCCGCAGCGGCTGGCCGCGGAGTTGGCCCAGGCGACGCCGTTCAGCGACCCGCGCATCGTCTTTGCCGCGGGCGACGTGGCGCGGCAGGAGGCCCAGACCCGTGGCGTCGTCGGCGGGATCGCGGCGCCGCTCTTCCAGACCTATCTCGTCCCCTTCGAGATCACGTCGATTCTCCTGCTGGCGGCCATCGTCGGGGCCGTCGTCCTCGCGAAGCGGAAGGTGTGATGCTGCTCGGACCCTCGCTCGGTCTGTCGGCCATTCTGTTCAGCCTTGGCGTGGCGGGCGTGCTCCTGCGCCGGAACGCGATCGTTCTGTTCATGTGCATCGAGCTGATGCTCAATGCCGTCAACCTCACCTTCGTGGCGCTGGCCCAGCTGTACGGCGCCAGCGGATACATCATCGTCTTCTTCGTGATGACGGTGGCCGCCGCCGAAGCCGCCGTCGGACTGGCCATCATCCTCGCGATGTTCCGCCACCGCCAGTCCGTCGACCTTCAGACCGTCAACTTCCTGCAGGGGTGATGACCTTCTCTCATCTGGTCTGGCTCGCCGTCGCGCTTCCGCTGGGCGGCTTCCTGGTCAACGGCTACCTGGCGCTCCGGCGACCTCAGGCGAAGGCTCTGGTCTCGGTGATCGGACCTGGCGTCCTTCTAGCGGCCTTCGCCGTCTCCCTCGGCATCTTCTTCGAGCTGCTCGGCCATCCGCCGCACGAGCCCATCATCGTCACGCTCTGGCCCTGGCTCCCGGTGCAGAAGCTGCAGGTGGATCTGGCGTTTCAGGTGGATCAGCTCTCGACGGTCATGCTCCTCATCGTCACGGGCGTCGGCAGCCTGATCCATCTCTTCAGCGTGGGATACATGCGGGAGGATCCGGGATATGCCCGGTACTTCTCGTATCTCAACCTGTTCATCGTGTTCATGCTGGTGCTGGTGCTGGGCTCGAGCATGCCGGTGATGTTCATCGGCTGGGAAGGCGTCGGACTCTGCTCGTACCTGCTCATCGGATTCTGGTTCAACGACAAGGTCAATGCCGACGCGGGCAAGAAGGCCTTCATCATGAACCGGATCGGCGACTTCGGGTTCCTGGTCGCCATGTTCTTCGTCTGGCGGGCGTTCGGTACACTGAACTTCTCTGAAGTCCTCGGGCGCGCGCCCACAGTTCTGGAGCCGGGCGGCGCGATCGTGACCGCGATAACCCTGTTCCTCTTCCTGGGCTGCACCGGCAAGTCGGCGCAGATCCCGCTCTATACCTGGCTCCCGGACGCGATGGCCGGACCGACCCCGGTCTCGGCGCTCATCCACGCGGCGACCATGGTGACGGCGGGGGTCTACCTCGTCGTGCGGACCAATGTGCTGTTCGCCATGGCGCCGCTCTCGAGCACTATCGTCGCGGGGATCGGCGCGCTGACCGCGCTCTTCGCGGCCACCATCGGGCTCCGGCAGTACGACATCAAGCGAGTCCTCGCCTACTCGACGGTCTCTCAGCTCGGATACATGTTCCTCGGCGTCGGGACCGGTGCCTACGCGTCCGGCATCTTTCACCTCGCGACCCACGCCTTCTTCAAGGCCCTCCTGTTCCTCGGCTCGGGCAGCGTCATCCACGCGATGCACCACGCCTACCACGCCACCCACTCGCACGAGGACACGCAGGACATGCGAAACATGGGTGGCCTCCGGGAGTACATGCCGGTCACGTTCTGGCTGATGCTCATCGCGACGCTCGCGATCGCGGGTATCCCGCCGTTCTCCGGCTTCTTCTCCAAGGACGAGATCCTGGCCGCCGCCTTCGCGCGGGGCGCGACACAGCCGGTCTATCTCGTCTTCTATGCGATGGGCGTCATCGCGGCATTCCTGACCGCGTTCTACATGGCCCGCCTGATCGCGATGACCTTCCTGGGCCGGAACCGGACCGGTGAGACGGAGCGCGCGCATCTGCACGAGGCCCCGTGGATCATGACGGGTCCGCTCCTGGTGCTCGGCATCCTGAGTCTGGCGGGCGGCGTTCTCAACCTGCCGGCGCTCGTCGGCGGCCACGCCGCGCTCGAGCACTGGCTGGAGCCAGTGCTGGAGCCGGCCCAGCGCTTCCTGGCGATCCAGATGCCGCACGGGTCGGTCGAGCTCTCGCTCGTGGGCGCGGCGGTGGCGATCGGCGTACTCGGCCTCGTGGCCGGCTTCCGGGCGACCCTGGCGCGGCCCATTCATCCTGCCGCACAGTCGCCGGCCGACAAGGGGATCGCCCTGGTGCTCCTGCGCAAGTATTACGTGGACGAGCTCTATGACGCGGTGATCGTCCGGCCGATCGGGTGGCTCTCCCGGGTGGTGCTCTGGCGCGGCGTGGACCAGACGCTGGTGGATGGCGCCGCCGTCAACGGCGTCGCGCGTGTGAGCCGGGGCCTCGGCTGGCTCGGCAGCCGTCTGCAGTCGGGGCAGGTGGGGGTTTACGTGGTGGTCTTCCTCGTGGGCGTGGTCTGGATCCTCCGCGCCGTGCTGCGGTGAGGCCACGATGAGCCACTTCCTCGCGTCCATCTACTACCGCGACTGGATCCTCCACGTCCTCGTCGTCCTGCCGCTGCTCGGCGTGGTCCCCGTGCTCCTCGGCGACGAGCGATCGGCCAAGCGGACGGCCCTGATCGTGACGACGCTGGAGTTCGTCCTGTCGGTGGGGCTGTGGTGGGCGCTGGATCCGTCCCAGCCTGCCATGCAGATGGTGTCGAACACGCCGTGGATTCCCAATTGGGGTATCAGCTACCGCGTGGGGCTCGACGGGATCTCGCTCGTCATGGTTCTCCTCACCACGGCGCTCATGCCTCTGAGCGTTCTGGCGAGCTACCGGTACATCACCGTCCGCGAGCGCGGTTTCTACGCGCTGATGCTCACGCTGCTGACCGGTCTGGTGGGTGTCTTCCTCGCGCTCGACCTCTTCGTCTTCTACATCTTCTTCGAGGTCATGCTGATCCCGATGTACTTCATCATCGGGATCTGGGGAGGCACCAACCGGTTGTATGCCGCGATCAAGTTCTTCATCTATACGATGGCCGGCTCGCTGCTCATGCTCGTGGCGATCGTGGTCATGGTGTGGAAGATCCAGGCCTCCACCGGCTATCTGTCGTTCTCCTACGATCACCTGCTGGAGCACGCCGGGTCGCTCGGACACGCCGCGCCCTGGCTCTTTGCCGCCTTCGCGATCGCCTTCGCCATCAAGGTGCCGATCTTCCCCTTTCACACCTGGCTGCCCGACGCTCACGTCGAGGCGCCGACGGCGGGCAGCGTGCTTCTGGCCGGGGTGATGCTCAAGATCGGGACGTATGGATTCCTCCGGTTCGCCGTTCCGTTCTTCCCTCAGGTGGCCTTGAGTCCCACGGTGAGCCGGCTCATGGTCGTGCTCGCGGTCATCGGGATTATCTACGGCGCGCTCGTGGCGCTGGTCCAGCCCGACATCAAGAAGCTCGTGGCGTACTCGTCGGTGAGCCATCTCGGCTTCGTCATGCTCGGGATCTGGGGTGGCACCCTGCAGAGCGTTCAGGGCGCGCTGATGGTGATGATCAGTCACGGACTCTCCACGGGCGCCCTCTTCCTCCTGGTCGGCATGCTGTACGAGCGTCGCCATACCCGGCTCATCGAGGACTATGGCGGCATCGCCAAGGTGGTCCCGGTGTTCAGCCTGGTCCTCACCGTCGTCGCGCTGTCGTCGATCGGCCTGCCTGGACTCAACGGATTCGTGGGCGAGTTCCTCGTTCTGCTGGGGAGTTTCGGCACCTACCCGGTGGCCACGGTCCTCGCGACGACCGGCGTCATCTTCGCAGCCGCTTACCTGCTCTGGGCGCTTCAACGGCTGATCTTCAACCGCCTCGACGATGCCGAGAACGAGCATCTGGCCGACCTCACACCCCGGGAGCTGGCGGTGATGGTGCCCCTGCTGGTCGGGATCGTCTGGATGGGACTGTATCCCGCCCCCATCCTCCGCCGCACGGCGCCGGCCGCGGAGCGGTATCTCGAAGCGATGGCCCCCCGGCCACAACTCCCTGAAACGGCCCGCCTCGGTGCGGTCCCGGCGGCACCGGCGGCCGAACGATGATCCGCCTCGATCTGAGTACGCCATGGGGGGTGACCGCGGCCCTCCTCCCCGAGATCCTTCTCACGGTCGCGGCGCTTCTCGTGCTGCTCGTGGTGAGCTGGAGACATTCGACCGCGGAGGACAGCAGGCTGGCGGGATGGCTGAGTCTGTTGGGAGTGGCCGTGAGCGCCGTAGGGCTTGGGGCCCTCTGGGTCCAGGGAGTCGAGGCGGAGGGGCTGGCGCAGATGGTGGCCCTGGACCCGTTCCGCTATGCCGCGGCAGCGCTCGCCCTCATCGCGGCCGCCGGGACGATCATGATTTCGATCGCGTACCTCGAGCGCGAGCGGATGCTCGCTCCCGAGTATTACCCGCTGATCCTGCTCGCCACGGCAGGGATGATGTTCCTGGCCGGCGCCGAGGATCTGATCGTCCTCTTCCTCGGGCTCGAGGTCATGTCGGTCGCGGTCTACGTGCTGGCCGGCTATAACCGCGCCAGCCCGTTCTCCGCCGAAGCCGCGCTCAAATACTTCCTGATCGGGGCCTTCGCCTCGGGGTTCCTCCTCTACGGGATCGCACTGGTCTACGGGGCCACCGGAACGACCAATCTCTCGCTCATCGGCGCGCAGCTCGCTGGCAGGTTACCGCCCCTGATGGCATCGCTCGGGCTCGGGTTGCTCGTGATCGGGTTCGGGTTCAAGGTGGCCGCGGTGCCGTTCCACATGTGGGCACCCGACGTGTACGACGGATCCCCGACGCCGGTGACGGGCTTCATGGCGACCGGGGTGAAAGCCGCGGCGTTCGCTGCGCTGGTTCGCGTGCTCCTCGAAGCGTTCCCATCGGCCGCGCCGGTGTGGCAGCCGGTGGTCGCGGGTCTCGCCATCCTGTCCATGGTCGTCGGCAATCTCGTCGCGCTGACGCAGCGGTCGATCAAGCGGATGCTCGCCTACAGCTCGATCGCGCACGCGGGCTATCTGCTCGTTGCCGTCTGGCCTGGATCGCTGTCCGGCGCGGGCGCCGTGCTCCTGTACCTGCTCGCCTACGGTCTCACGACGCTCGCGAGCTTCGGCTTCGTCGCCGTGCTGGGGCGGGGCGGGGAGCGCGACCTCAGCAACGACGATCTTGCCGGCATGGGCGCTACCCGGCCACTCGTAGCCCTCGGATTCAGTATCTGCATGCTTTCGTTGCTCGGCTTTCCGGGAACGTTCGGATTCATCGGGAAGTGGTACATCATCTCCGCGACGGTCGCCGAGGGTCAGTACATCCTGCCGGTCGTGCTGGTGCTGACGAGCGTGGTGTCGGCGGGCTACTACCTCCCGGTGATCATGGCGATGTACATGAAGCCGGCGCCCGCGGCGGCCCGCTACGAGAGCAGCAGGCTCAGTCCCGCGGCCGCCGGTGCCATCGCGATATCCGTCGCGCTCATCATCCTCCTCGGCGTGTGGCCCGGAGGGCTCCTCGATGTCGCGGCGCAGAGCGCGGCGACTCTCACCCAGACCGGACGACCACTGGCCGGCCCCTGAGCCTCCCGCCGTCGGTCGTTCGAGGCAACCGCCCATGAAGGTCCCGAAGTCGATCTTCCGCCAATACGACGTGCGCGGCATCGTGGGCAAGGAGCTCACCCCCGAGCTCGCCCGTGCGATCGGGCGCTCTTTCGCCAGCGTCGCCTGGGATCGGCTCGGTCGCGCTCCCGTCATCGCCGTCGGCCGCGACAACCGTCCGTCGGGGCCCGCGTTGTCCGAAGGCGTGCGCAAAGGCATCGTGGAGGCCGGTGGAACCGCGGTGGACGTCGGCACCATGCCAACGCCGGCGCTCTACTTCGCGGTCTCCGCACTCGAGACCGACGGCGGACTCCAGGTGACCGGCTCCCACAATCCTCCCGAGTTCAACGGGTTCAAGATGGTGCTCGGCGGGGAGGCCTTTCACGGTGACGAGATCCTCGATCTGTGGGAGATCATCACCGCCGAACGCTGGCGGAGCGGGGCGGGACGCGAGACCAGCGACGACACCGTTCTCCGGCGGTATCGGGAAGGCATCATCGCCCGGCACCATCTCGCCCGGCGGGTGAAGGTCGTCGTGGACTGCGGCAACGGGGCCGGCAGCCTCGTCGCGGTCCCGACGATCCAGGGACTCGGAGCCGAGGTCACGGCGCTTTTCTGCGAGTCGGACGGGACCTTCCCGAACCACCATCCCGATCCCACTGTCCCCGAGAATCTGCATGATCTCCAGGCCGCCGTGCGCCGCACCGGTGCCGAGCTGGGTATCGCCTTCGACGGCGACGCCGATCGGATCGGCGCTGTGGACGAGACCGGCGAGATCATTTGGGGCGACCAGTTGCTGGTGATTTTCGGGCGAGATGCGGTACGGCGTTTCGGGCCGGGCACGCCGGTGATCTTCGACGTCAAGTGCTCCGAGGTTCTGCCCGCTGCACTGGAGAAGGCCGGAGCCAAACCCGTGATGTGGAAGACCGGGCACTCCCTCATCAAGGCGAAGATGAAGGAGCTCAATGCACCGCTCGCCGGCGAGATGAGCGGGCACATGTTCTTCGGCGGGGACTATCTCGGATTCGACGACGCGCTCTTCGCTGCGGCGAGACTTCTGGAAATCGTCAGCAAACAACCCGGCGGGCTGTCACGCCTCCTCGCCGATCTCCCCAAGACCACGGCCACGCCCGAGATGCGGATCGAGGCACCGGAAGAGGAGAAGTTCGCCATTGTGGAGCGGGCCGCCCAACACTTTGCCGCGCTCTACCCGGTGAACACGATCGACGGCGTCCGGATCACGTTCCCGCACGGCTGGGGCCTGCTCCGCGCATCCAACACCCAGCCCATCCTCGTCATGCGGTTCGAAGCCACCGACCCCCGAGCGCTCGACGCCTACCGCGGCGAAGTGGTGGATTGGCTCGCCGGGCAGGGCGTGCGCGCCTAACGACGTGTCCCGGCGTGCTCGTCGGCTCAGCGCGGCTCTCGGAGGGCTGGTCGCCCTCCTCTTCGCGGGCCGATGGCTCTCCGCGCTGTGCGCCGACCGGTGGTGGGCCGCTGAGGTCTCTCCCGCATCGGGTGCATTTCTCACCGACTGGCACTTCCTCCAACTGATCCTCGACATCACCGGGGTGGTGATCGCCGCCGCCTGGTTCATCGGCCACTTCCTCGTTGTATATCGCGCGGTGGGCTCGGTGCAGGTACGCCGGAACGTGGCCAACCTGGAGATCCGGGAGGCGCTCACGCCCGTCGCGCTGCTCGCGGTCGCCACGGTGAGTGGGGCAGTGCTGGGGCTGCTCGTCGGCGCCGGGACGTCGCGGCTCGCGCCCCAGGTCGCGCTGGCATGGCAGGGCGTCACCTACGGCGAGCTCGATCCGCTGCTCCAGCGCGATCTGGGTCTCTACGTCGCACAGCTTCCCATCTGGCGGGCGTTGCATGGGTTCTTCATGCTGCTCGTGGTTCTTGGCCTTGGCACGGTCTTCGGCTTGTATCTGCTCGTGGGAGCCGTCCGATGGATCGAAGGCAGACCGGCGATCAACAGTCACGCCAGGGTCCATCTCGGGTGGCTGCTCGTGACGCTCGCACTGGCTCTCATGTGGGGTTACCTCCTCGAGCCGTACGAGCTCGTGGCCGGTCTCGACGCTACCCCGGATCAGGCCAGGTGGCGCGCAGTCACCTTGGCGGCGCCGCTGCTGGCCGGCGTCGCATTGGCCACCGCGGTCCTCTCGGCGGCCTGGGCGCTTCGGGCGCGGCACGCGCTCGCGGCGGCAGGGTGGATCGTGTTGGCCGGCGCGTCGATCGTCGGGCATTGGATGGTGCCGCCGGCCATGACGGGCACCGGAGAAGCCGTCGCCGATGGGGAGACGGTGGCACGCCTCGACCGGGCGGCATACGGGTTGGGTCCGGTGTCGACGACGGAGCTGTCGCAGGAAGGCCCGGGCGAGCCGCCCAAGCTTCCGAGTCTCTGGAACCCGGCGACCATTTCGCGGGTCCTCTCGGCGGACTCGGTCGAAGTCCTGTCCATCGCGCCCTCGGTCCTCGTACTCCGCAACGGCCGGCATCCGGTATGGCTCGCGGCGGGCCGGTCGGTCGGCGATCGGCTCTCGCTGTTCGCCATCGCCGACGAGCGCACGGGTCCTGCCGGGTCGCCCCTCTACTACCACGCGAAGGACTCCCTCGCCGGCGCGGCGCCGACGCCATTTCTCGAGTTGGGCGCCGACGCGTCGCGTCCGGGAGCCGCCCGCTTCCGGTTGCACGGACGGGAAGGGCCGGGGATGGCGGTGTCGCCATGGCCCCGTCGAGTCCTGCTCGCATGGGCTCTCCAGGCCAGCACGCTGCTCGGACGACTTCCGTCGGATGCCCGAGTGGATTGGGAGCTGGCGCCGGTGCCCCGTCTGGCGCGTCTGGCGCCCTTCGCCACGTGGGGCGAGCCGGTGCCGCGCGTCATCGATGGCGAGCTGGTATGGCTGGTGGATGGCTATGTCGCCGCTGCGACGTTTCCGCTCGCGCCGCGCATCGAATGGCGCGGCAGACGTATCGGCTCGCTTCGAGCCGGGTTCGTCGGCATGGTGGCGGCCGAGACCGGGTTGACGAGAATTTTTCTTCGGCCGGGCGACGATCCACTCGCCGAGGGTTGGGCGGCCGTCTCCGAGGGAGTCGTGGAGCCGTCGTCGGCCATTCCTATGGGGGTCCTGCGGGCGATGCCGTATCCCGTCGAGCTGCTTCGCGTGCAGTCGCGGGCGCTCGAGCGGCCCGGATGGAAGCTGGGGGATACGGCGGCGCGGACCAGCGCCGATACCAGTGCCGTGCCGCGTCCGGACATCGCCTGGTCACCCGACACGACCGGGCCCGACTTCGTCGTCGCGTACGAGCGTCCGAGCGACCGGCGGGTCAGCGCGCTGCTCGTGGCCGGTCGGGACGATGGAAACGACGAGCTCCGCCTGGTGCGCCTCGACTCGGCCCACGCGCTTCCATCCCGGGCGGCGCTGGAAAGCAGGTGGAGCCGCTTTCCCTCGTACGGCGCGCTGAGTGATTCCATCCGTGATGACGGCGGCCGCCTCGAGCGCGGTCCGGTCCGCTTCGATCTCACATCCGCCGGCGTCGTGGCGTATCAGACGCACTTCGCCCGCCGGAGGGCCGACGAGACGATCGTGGTCTGGGTGAGCGTGGCGAGTGAGGGAAGGCTCGGCGCCGGACACAGCTTCGCCGAAGCGTGGAGCAATCTTCTCGGCGCGACCGTGCCATCCGTGGCGGGCGCGGCTCAGACCACCCGGTTGGAAGAGGCGAGACGGCTGCTCCAGCGCGCCGATTCGGCACTCCGCGCCGGTGACTGGGTGACGTTCGGCCGAGCCTGGGACACGTTGCGCAAGTCGTTCGGAATCCAGACGGAATCGGACGCGCCATGAACTTGATCGCCCTCATGGGGCGGACTAGCTTGGAGGGCTTTTGACAGGCCGATCGCCCACAGCGGTCATCGCGCTCGGTGGCAACGCCCTTGCGCGCGCGGATGAGCCGCCGACGATCACGAATCAGTTTCGGCGAGCCCGGGAGAGTCTCACGCAGGTCGTGGAACTCGCCCGCGACGGCTGGCGCATCGTTCTGGTGCACGGGAATGGCCCGCAGGTCGGCGACGAGGTCACTCGCAACGAAGGCGCGCGCCGGTTGGTCGACCCGTTGCCGCTCGGTGTTCTGGTGGCGGAAACCGCGGGCTGGATCGGCTACATGCTCCAGCAGTCGCTTCAGAACGGGCTCGCAGGGGCAGGCGTCTCGCGCGAGGTGGTCACGGTGATCACCCAGACCCTTGTCGATCGGTACGATCCGGCGTTGAGCGCCCCGACGAAGCCGATCGGACATCCGCTCTCGGAGGAGGAAGTCGGCCGGCTGCGGGAGGCGGGACGCGCCGTGGGGCGGGACGGAAGCGGCGCGTGGCGCCGGATGACCACCAGCCCGATCCCGCTCGGCGTCGTCGAGTTCGGCGTCGTCAAGAAGCTTCTCGAGCAGGGGACCATCGTGATCGCCGCGGGCGGGGGTGGCCCGCCGGTCTATCGGGACCCGCTCCTCGGCATCGAGGGGATCGATGCCGTCGTGGACAAGGACCGGGTCTCCGCCATTCTCGCCACGCAGCTGGATGCCGAAGTCCTCCTGATCCTCACCAACGTCGATGCGGTGTACGAGGGGTGGGGCACCCCGGGCGCCCGCCCGATTCGTCGCATGACTGTGGCCGAGGCGCAAGCTCTCGCCACCGGGGGATCGCTGGACGCGGGTGGGATGAAGCCGAAGGTCGAAGCCGCCGCGTCGTTTGCTAGCCGCGGGGGCAAGGCGATCATCGCCCGGCTTGGGGCGGGACCGGCCGCGCTGCGCGGCGAAACAGGGACCACGATCGTGAGGGACTAATTGAACATCCACGAGTATCAGGCCCGGGCGCTGCTCAAGGCTCAAGGCATACCCATGCTGGACGGCGACGTCGCGTCCACTCCCACGGAGGCCGAGGCCATCGCCCGACGGCTCGGCGGCCCGGTAGTCATCAAGGCACAGGTGCACGCGGGTGGGCGGGGCAAGGCGGGTGGCGTCCGTCTGGTCCGGACACCGGGCGAGGCACTCGACCATGCATCCGAGATTCTAGGGATGCAGATCAAGGGTCTCACGGTGCAGAAGGTGCTGGTCGTCCCCGCCGCCGAGATTTCCTCGGAGAGCTATCTCGGACTGATCATGGATCGGGAGACCCAGAGACCGGTGTTCATGGTGAGCGCCGCCGGTGGCGTGGACATCGAGGAGGTCGCCGCCAAGACGCCGGAGAAGATCGTGCGCCTCCCGGTGGACCCCACCTACGGCGTGTTCCCCCACCAGGCACTCAGTCTCGCGTTCACACTCTATCGCGACTTCAACCAGGTCAAGGCCGCGGCGAAGATCGTCGAGCAGCTATACGCGGCGTTCGTCGCGAACGGTGCCTCGCTCGCCGAGATCAACCCGCTGGTCACCACACCCGACGGGCGGGTGCTCGCGCTCGATGCGAAGATCGTCATCGACGACAACGAACTCTTCTGGCGCCCTGACCTGGGCCTGCTTCGGGACGACACGGCCGAAGAGCCCAGCGAGGCCGCCGCCCGGCGTGCCAACCTGTCGTTCATCAAGCTCGATGGCAACGTGGGGTGCGTCGTGAACGGCGCGGGCCTCGCCATGGCCACGATGGACCTCGTCAAGTATTACGGCGGGGAGCCCGCCAACTTCCTCGACATCGGCGGCAGTTCGAATCCCGAGAAAGTGATCGCGGCGCTCAAGATCATCACCACCGACCCCAACGTGAAGGCGATCCTCTTCAACATCTTCGGAGGGATCACCCGGACCGACGACGTCGCCAACGGCATCGTGGCCGCCACGCGCCAGTTCAAGGTGACGGTTCCGATCGTCATCCGCCTCACCGGGACCAACGAGGCCGAGGCGATTCGCATCCTCGAGGGGGTGGGAATGCGCGCGCTGAGCGACATGGACCAGGCCGTCGAGCAGGTCGTGAAGCTGGCCCGGGGGGCGGCATGAGCATCTTCGCCGACGAGGGAACCCGCCTTCTGGTGCAGGGAATCACCGGACGCGAAGGCTCGTTCCACTCCCGTCAGATGCTGGAATACGGCACCCAGGTGGTCGCCGGTGTGACGCCTGGAAAGGGCGGCCAGGTCTTCGAGGGCAAGGTCCCGGTGTTCAACACGGTGTCCGAGGCGGTGGCGGAGACCGGCGCCAACGCGTCAGTCATCTACGTGCCACCCATGGCGGCCGCGGCCGCGATCATCGAAGCCGCCGACGCCGCCATTCCCCTCGTCGTGTGCATCACCGAGGGCATCCCTGTCATGCACATGAGCCGCACCCTGCCCTTCGTTCGCGCGCGGAATGTCCGGTTGATCGGGCCCAACTGCCCGGGCCTGATTTCGCCGGAAGCAAAAGCCAAGATCGGCATCATCCCGGGGAACATCTGCGCGCCGGGCCGTGTGGGTCTTGTCTCGCGAAGCGGCACGCTCACGTACGAGGTGGTCCACCACCTGACCCGGAACGGCATCGGCCAGAGCACCTGCGTGGGCATCGGGGGCGACCCGATCATCGGCACCAATTTCATCGATTGCCTCCGCGCGTTCCAGGACGATCCCGGCACCGACGCGATCGTCATGATGGGTGAAATCGGAGGCACCGACGAGCAGAACGCGGCAGCGTTCGTCAAGGCGCACGTCACGAAGCCCGTGGTGGGATTCATTGCCGGCCAGACGGCACCCAAGGGTCGGCGGATGGGGCACGCCGGCGCGATCATCTCGGGATCCTCCGGCACCGCGGAGGAGAAGATCGCCGCCTTCGAGGCCGCCGGCATCGGCGTGATGCGCCGGCCGGCGGACGTCGTCGGGTTGCTTCGCGCGCGGCTGTGAGCCTCACCCTTCATCGTTCACTGTCTACAGCAGTCCGGAGGCATTCGTGGCCGTTTCGCTGACCCTCGGCATCGTAAAGCCCGATGCCGTCGCTGGGAACAAGGCGGGAAAGATCATCGCGCATCTCGAGCAGGAGGGCTTCGTCCTCCGGGCCGTACGGCTGGTGCGGTTGACGCCAGCGCAGGCAGGGGCGTTCTACGAGGTCCATCGGGGCAGGCCGTTCTATGACGACCTGGTGGCGTTCATGACGAGCGGCCCCTGCATCCCGATGGCACTCGAGCGGGCAGGAGCCATGGCGAGTCTCCGCACGGTGATCGGCGCGACCGACCCCGCCGAGGCCGCTCCAGGGACCATCCGCAAGCTCTACGCGGAGTCCAAGGGGCGGAACGCGATTCACGCCTCCGATAGCGATGAAAATGCCCGCCGAGAAGTCGCGTTCTTCTTCCCGGAGTGCGACCTGGCCGGTTGACCCAAGTCCTTGTGGCGGCTACCTTAAGGGGCTATGCTGCGAGTGGATATCCGGGACCTGCAGCGCGGTCTCGTGCGTACCAGTGGACAACTCGGCGCCGGTGATCCGGTCTTCGAGGGACTCGACCTCGACCTGGTCGGTCCCGTGTCGGTCGACGGACAGCTTCAGGCCACGACGGAAGGGGAGTATCTCTGGCGGGGAAGTCTGCACGCCGTCGTCCGTGGCGAATGTCGCCGATGCCTGGCGGAAGTGCTCGAGGAAGTCCACGTCGAGGTCAACGCGGCCGTCTTCTCCAGCGATCCCGAGGCGGTGGACGATCCGGATTTCTACGCGCTGCCCCCGCGGGCGACCAGCGTGGATGTGTCTGCGGTGGTTCGGGAAGAGCTCGCCCTCACCGTCCCGTCTCATCTCCTGCTGTGCCGTGATGACTGCGCCGGACTCTGCCCGCGATGCGGAGCAGACTTGAACGCGGGGCCGTGCGCGTGCCGCACCTCCGCCAACACTGTTTGAGGATATCATGGCGGTTCCGAAGCGTCGGACATCGAAGTCACGCAAGCGTCTGCGTCGCGGCCATCACAGCGCGGCGGGGCCGCGCACCCAGGCATGCCCGCGCTGCGGATCGCCCAAGCTGTCGCACCGCGTCTGTGAATCGTGCGGCTATTACCGCGGCAAGAAGCAGGTCGAGGTCGAGGACGCCTGAGCGTGATCCGCGTCGCGGTAGACGCGATGGGGGGAGATAGCGCGCCGCAAGCGGAGATCGCCGGCGTGGTCGAGGCCCTCGCGACGCTGCCCGGGGATTTCATCGTGCAGCTCGTGGGCAAACCCGAGGCGATCGAGGCGGAGCTGGCGCGCCACACGGTCGATCGCGCGCGGCTCGAGATCCATCGGGCACTCGAGGTCATCGGCATGGCCGAGAAGCCCCTTGCCGCGGTGCGCCGCAAGCCCGATTCGAGCGTGGTCGTCGGGCTCTCCCTGCAGAAGAACGGACGCTCCGACGCGTTCGTGTCCGCCGGGAACACCGGCGCGACGCTCGCCGCTTCGACGGTACTCCTCGGGCTGCACGATGGCGTCGAGCGCGCCACCGTAGCGACCCTCTTTCCAACCGGCGCCGAGCCCGTACTCGTTATCGACGGCGGCGCCAACCTCGACGCCTCGCCCAAGGAGCTGGTCGGATTCGCGCTCCTGGGCACCGTGTATCTGCGCGATCTCTTCGGACGCCCCGCCCCCGTCGTCGGACTCCTCAACGTCGGGGAGGAAGAGGAAAAGGGCACCGCGGTGGTGCGTGAGGCGCATCGGCTGCTGAAGCAGACTGCGGGCATCACCTACGCGGGCAACATCGAGGGTCGCGACATCCTGCCCGGGCCCCAGCGCCGGGTCAGCGTGGACATCGTGGTGTGTGACGGGTTCGTCGGCAACATCATCCTCAAGTTCTACGAATCCGCCGCGCGGGTCTTCGTCGGCCTCATGCACCAGGCGGCCCCGGATGTGTTCGAGCGTCCCGCGCTCCGCGAGCTGGTCCGCGTCCTCGACTACTCCACGTACGGTGGCGCGCCGCTCCTCGGCGTACGGGGGGTCTCGATCATCTGCCACGGCTCCTCGACGCCCAATGCCATCAAGAACGCCATCCGCGTCGCGCTCCTCGCCGTCAGCTCCGGTCTCAACCAACACATCGCCGCCGAGTTCGCCCAGCGCGAGACCGCCGCTCGCTTATGATGCCCCGGCCCTTCGCGGAGATCGCCAGCATCGGGACGGCGGTGCCTCCGGGCATTCTGACCAACGCCGACCTCACCCGGACACTCGACACCTCGGACGAGTGGATCATCGAGCGCACGGGGATCCGGGAGCGCCGGATCGCAGCTCCGGATCAGTCGGTGGCGATGCTGAGTGCGGAGGCGAGCACCACGGCGCTCGAGCGGGCCGGTGTCTCCGCGGCGGACCTGGACACGATCGTGCTGGCGACGGCCAGCCCGGACCGGCTACTCCCGTCGACTGCCTGCGATCTGCAGGCTCTGATCGGCGCCGACAACGCCGCGGCGTTCGACATCGGTGCCGCGTGCCCGGGTTACGTCTACGCTCTGACCGTGGCCGAAGGGCTGATCGCCTCCGGACAGAGCCGCACTGTGCTCGTCGTGGGTGCCGAGAAGCTCTCGACCATCACCGATTTCCAGGATCGGTCCACCGCCATTCTCTTCGGCGACGGCGCCGGCGCGTCGGTCGTGCGGGCGTCGACCACGCCCGGCCGAGGCATTCTCTCCACCTTCATCAAGTCTGATGGCCGCCTGGCGCCTCTCCTCTACCGGCCCGGCGGCGGCTCCGCCGACCCGATCAGCGAAAAGGTGGTCTGCGCGCGCTCGCACTACATGAAGATGGCCGGCCGGGAAGTGTTCAAGGCGGCGGTGCTCGCGATGGCCGACGCGTGCGACCAGGCCCTCACGCAGGCGGGCGTGGACGCGGAGGATGTGGATCTCCTCATCCCCCATCAGGCCAACCTTCGCATCATCGAGGCGACGGCCAAGCACGCCGGCATACCCATGTCGAAGGTCATGGTGAACCTCGACCGGTACGGGAACACCTCGTCGGCCTCGATTCCGCTCGCGCTCGACCAGGCGATCGCCGAAGGCCGGGCCGGGCCGGGGTCACTCCTGCTGTTCGTCGCATTCGGCGCGGGATTCACCTGGGGCAGCGCGGTCGTCCGGTGGTGAGTGTGCTGATGTGTCCCGGCCAGGGCGCGCAGCGGGTCGGGATGGGGAAGGATCTCGCCGATCGCTTTCCTGCCGCTCGAGCGATGTTTGCCGCTATCGACGATGCGCTCGACACGTCGCTGTCACGTCTCATGTGGCAGGGTCCCGAGGACGAGCTCACCCTTACGCACAATGCGCAGCCCGCGATCCTCGCCCATTCCGCGGCCGTATGGGCGGTCGTGCGCGATCACGTCGGTCTCCCCTCGGCGGGCGCCGGCCACAGCCTTGGGGAGTACACGGCCCACGCCGCCGCGGAGACGCTGAGCGCGGCCGATGCGGCGCGTCTGGTTCGCCGGCGCGGCGAGCTGATGCTCGAGGCCGGTCGCCAGCGACCCGGCGCCATGGCGGCCGTGCTCGGCCTCGCGGCCGAGGCGGTGGGTGAGGCGTGCCAGGAGTCGTCGGGACCCGATGGGATCGCGGTCGCCGCGAATCTGAACGGGCCCGATCAGGTCGTGATCTCCGGCGATCCCGCCGGCGTGGCCCGGGCGGGGAAGGCGTGCAAGGCGCGCGGCGCCAAGCGGGTGGTGCCGCTCAAGGTGAGCGGCGCCTTTCATTCGCCGCTGATGGCGCCGGCCGTCGATGGCCTGCATGATGCGCTGCGTGACGCCACCTTCACGGATCCGAAATTTCCCGTGATCGCCAACGCCAGTGCCGAGCAGGTGCGCACGGGCGCCGATGCCAAGCGGCTGCTCGTCGACCAGCTGACCTCGCCGGTTCGATGGGTAGACTGCATGCGCGAGGCGGCCGCGGTAGCGCCCGGCGCCACGTTCGTCGAAATCGGCCCCGGCAACGTACTGAGCGGTCTTCTCAAGCGCATCGTACCCGGCGCCGCGACCATCGCGCTCGGCACCGCCGATGAGGTGGAGAAGTTTCTCAATGGCTGAGGATGTGGCGCTTCTCTCATCTCCATTCTCCCTTCTCGACCTTTCGGGGCGCACGGCGTTCGTCACCGGCAGCACCCGCGGCATCGGGCTCGCCGTGGCGCGTGCACTCCACGGTGCGGGGGCCAAGGTCACGATCGTGGGACGGGATGCCGCCAAGGCCGCGGAGGTGGCCGCGGGGCTGGGCGAGCGCTCGGCGTCGGCTGCCTGCGATGTGGCGAAGGAAGCGGAAGTCGCCGCCGCGATCGAGGCCGCCGAGAAGGCTCTTGGTCCCATCGATATCCTCGTCAACAACGCCGGCCTCACGCGCGACAATATTCTGCTTCGGCTCACGCCCTCCGATTGGGACGCGGTGCTTTCGGCCAATCTGACGGGCGCGTTCTACACGACGCGCCTGGTGATCAAGGGCATGATGAAGCGCCGCTGGGGCCGCATCATCAACGTGACGAGCATCGTGGGACTGACCGGGAACAAGGGACAGGCGAACTACGCGGCGAGCAAGGCCGGACTCATCGGATTCACCAAGTCCGTGGCCAAGGAGTACGCCAGCCGAGGCATTCTGGCCAACTGCGTGGCGCCGGGATTCATCGAAACCGATATGACGTCCGCCTTGCCGGAGGAGGCGCGGGCCACATTATTAGAGGACATCGCTCTGGGCCGCCTGGGGCGTCCCGAGGACGTGGCCGGCGGGGTATTGTTTCTCGCTTCCGATCTGGCAGCCTACATCACGGGCCAGGTGCTGGTGGTCGACGGTGGAATGGTCATCTGACGCGATCTTGAATCTCCAATCGAGGACGACATGAGCAACGTCGAAGAGAAGGTCAAGGACATCATCGTCGAGGAACTGGGCGTCGAGCGCGAGAAGCTCACGAGCGAGGCCAGCTTCATGGAAGACCTCGGCGCCGACAGCCTGGACACGGTGGAGCTCGTCATGGCGTTCGAGAAGGAGTTCGACATCGATATCCCCGACGAAGATGCCGAGAAGCTTCGCACCGTCGGCGATGCGATGAACTATCTCCACGAGAAGATCGGAAAGTAGCGCTTGGCGAAACGCGTCGTAGTCACCGGTCTCGGGCTGGTGACGCCGGTCGGCACGGATGTCGAATCGAGCTGGAGCGCGTTGCTCGCGGGAGTTCCCGGGGCTGCCCCCATCACGAAGTTCGATCCCCAGAAGCTCTCGGTCCGCTTCGCCTGCGAGGTGAAGGGGTTCGACCCGCTCCGATACATGGACCGCAAGGAAGCCCGGCGGTACGACCTTTTCGCCCAGTTCGCCCTGGCGGCGGCCCACGAGGCGGTCACCCAGGCGGGTCTCGAAGGGAAGTTCCCGTCGCCCGACCGCACCGGTGTCGTGATCGGCAGCGGCATCGGGGGCATGCAGACCTACGAGGATAACTGCACCGCGTACGTCCTGAAGGGCCCCGATCGCGTCTCCCCGTTCTTCGTTCCCATGTTCATCCCCGACATCGCCCCCGGACTGGTATCCATCCGCTACGGCATCAAGGGTCCCAACTTCGCGACCGTCTCGGCCTGTGCCTCGTCGGCCCACGCGATCGGGGAGTCGTACAATCTGATCCGGCAGGGTATGGCCGACGCGATGGTGAGCGGTGGCGCCGAGGCGGCGATCACCGGGCTGACCGTGGCCGCGTTCTCCAACATGAAGGCGCTGTCGAGTCGCAACGACTCGCCGGCAACCGCGAGCCGGCCGTTCGACCGCGACCGCGATGGCTTCGTTCTTGGTGACGGGGGCGCGATCGTGGTGCTCGAAAGCCTCGAGCACGCGCAGGACCGGGGCGCCAGGATTCTCGGTGAGGTCCTGGGATACGGTCTGAGCGCGGACGCGTACCACATCACCTCCCCGGCGGAGCACGGTGAAGGCGCGCAGCGCGCCATGCGCGCGTGCATCGCCGACGGACACATCGACCTGGCAGACGTCGGTTACATCAATGCGCATGGCACGTCGACGCAGCAGGGGGACGTCGCGGAGACCGAGGCGGTCAAGGTTGTCTTCGGCGAACAGGCGCGGAAGCTGGTGTTCGGCTCCACCAAGTCCATGACGGGCCATCTGCTCGGCGCGGCCGGTGCACTCGAGTTCGGCGTTTCGCTGCTGGTGACCACCTGTGGCGTCATCCCGCCCACCATCAATCAGTTCACGCCCGATCCCGAGTGCGATCTCGATTCGGCACCCAACCAGAAGGTCGAGCGCAAGGTGGATGTCGCATTGTCCAACTCGTTTGGCTTCGGCGGCCACAACGTGACGCTCGCCGTCCGCGCCTGGGCCGGCTGAGAGCGCCCAGTCGGACGCTTCACCCCTCCGCTTACCATCCCATCACCTCAGAGGCACAGAGGACCGACCCCTCTGGCTGTTCTTTGTGCTCTTCGTGCCTTCGTGGTGAACCGCCGGGGAGCGCCCGCTCGGCAGGACGGATCGCCGTCTCGGCTGAGATCTTTGGGCCGTTTACCACGAAGGCACGAAGACCACGAAGGAACACAGAGGATAAGAATGGGGTGCTCTCTTGTGGCTTTGTGGTGAAGGGGTGGGCAAAGCGGAACGGCGCCTGCGCCGAATGCTGGCCTGAAGTGTCCGGGAGAGTATAGATTCCGGTGTCGTTAGCCCCGGTCTTCCAAGGAGATACGATGTCCGGCGAGCTCGATCCCGCCCGCCTGCAGGACCCGGCGCTCCGGCCCATCGCCGATAAGATCGGGCGGGGACAGCGTCTCACCCCGGCCGACGGAGTCGCCCTCTACGCGACATCCGACCTTCTCGGACTCGGGTCGCTCGCCGATCACGTGAACCGGCGTCTCAATGGCGACCGGGTGTTCTTTTCCGCCAACCAGCACATCAATCCCACCAATGTCTGCGTGCTCCGGAACACGTGCGTGTTCTGCTCCTTCGCGCGGATGCCGAAGGAGGAGGGCGCCTACACCCGCTCGCTCGAGGAGGTCTTCCACGAGGCCGAGCAGGCACGGGGGATGCCGACGCGGGAATTTCACATCGTGGGCGGGCTTCACCCGAAACTCAAGCTGGCCTACTACACCGACATGATCCGCGGGCTGAAGGAGCGATTCCCCCAGGTGCACATCAAGGCACTGACCGCCGTGGAGATCGCCCATCTCGCGCGGATCGAGCGTGTATCCGAGCGCGAGGTGCTCCTGGCCATGCGGGACGCGGGACTCACCAGCTTGCCGGGAGGCGGAGCCGAGGTGTTCAGCACCGCCGTCCGCGCCACCATCGCCGAGCGAAAGCTCACCGGCGACGAATGGCTGCGGGTGCATCGCGTCGCTCACGAGCTCGGCATTCCGACCAATTGCACCATGCTCTACGGTCACGTGGAAACCGCCGAGGACCGGATCGAGCACTTGGGGCAACTCCGCTCGCTTCAGGACGAGACCGGCGGCTTCCTCACGTTCATCCCACTCGCCTACCACCCGGACCACAACGAGCTCGGGGAGGAGATGGGACGGGTCGGGACGGCGACGACCGGCTACGAGGATCTGAAGAACATCGCGGTCGCACGGCTCTTTCTCGACAACGTGCCGCACGTGAAAACCCACTGGCCCATGGTGACGCCCTTTCTCTCCCAGATCGCGTTGAGCTTCGGATGCGACGACGTCGAGGGGACGGTGGTGTACGAGCGCATCTACCACGAGGCCGGCGCCCACACGGCCATGCACATGCCGTATCTCGAACTCGTGCGTCTCATCCGCGGGGCGGGGAAGCGGCCGGTGGAGCGGGACAGCCTCTACCAGACCGTTCGGGAGCAGTTCGACGATCCGCCGCCCGAGCCCTCGATCCGGCGGGGTGCCGCGCTGCCGGTGGTCCACGCCGCATGAGACTCGGCCGGATTCCCTGGATCAACTGCTACCCGGTGTATGGGGCGATCGACC
>DATBSO010000102.1:0-3869 GCA_036559745.1 Gemmatimonadales bacterium
ACTCTCGAGACACGCATTCCGGTCGTGTATGTGGCCGGCACGTGCATGAATGCGGGAAAGACCGTCGCCGCGACGGAGCTGGTGCGCGGTCTCGCGCGGAGCGGCCTCCGGGTCGCCGCCTCCAAGCTCACCGGCGTCTCCCTGATGCGCGACGCCCTCTCGATGCTCGACGCCGGCGCTGTGGCGGCGCTGACCTTCAACGACGTCGGGATCGCGAGCACGCACGCCGGCGTCACCGTCTCCACCGCGAAGGGGATCTTCAACCGACTCGCCGCCTCCAAGCCCGACGTCATTGTCGCCGAGCTGGGCGACGGCATTCTCGGCGAGTATGGGGTGCAGGACATCCTCCGCGATCCCGAGCTCACCAGCGTCGGCGCGGCGTACATCATGGCCGCGCCCGATCCCGTGGCGTGCTGGGGTGCGGTCGAGCTGATGCGGCAGGAGTTCGGTCTCCCCATCGCGGCCATCACCGGGCCGGCCACCGACAACGAGGTGGGCCAGGTGTACATCACGACAGGGCTGGGCCTGCCGGCACACAACGCGCGCCGCGATGCGCAGGGACTGCTGGCGGTGGTGAGGCGGGCCATCGGTGAGTGGACGGAAAAGACGGAAAGGACGGAAAAGACGGAAGGCACCCTGATGGGCAAGATGCTCGGCAGCTCCGTCCTCTCCGTCCTCTCCGTCCTTTCCGTCCTTTCCGTCCTCTCGACGTGAAAGTCGCCGTCATCGGAGCCGCCGGATACGCGGGTGGCGAACTGCTACGCCTCCTGCTGCAGCATCCGGACGTCGCCGAGTGCCTCGCGACGAGCCGGAGCCAGGCCGGAAAGCCTCTCGCGGAGGTCCACCCCGCGCTGAGTGCGCTGGCCGATGCGCGCTTCTCGGGCGCGACCGCCGGCGAGGCGGCGCGCGGCCGCGACGTCGTCTTCCTGTGTCTCGAGCATGGCGAATCGTCTCGCGTCGCGGGAGAAGTCTTCGACGCGGGACCGGGGGTGGTGATCGACCTCGCCGCCGATTTCCGGGTGAAGGATCCGCGGCTGTACGAGCGTTTCTACGGCGCCCATACTGCTCCGGAGCTGGTGCATCGCTTCACCTATGGGCTGGCCGACGTGCTGGGCCGGCGGCTCTGCGGGGCCAAAGCCATCGCCGCACCGGGCTGTTTCGCGACGGCGGCGCAGCTGGCGCTCTATCCCCTGGCCCGCGCCGGGCTCGACGTCACCCCATCGCTGTTCGCCATCACGGGATCGAGCGGGGCCGGGGTGCAACCGCGGGCGACCACCCATCACCCGATGCGGGCGCACAACGTCTTCGCCTACTCGTCCCTCGGGCATCGGCACGAGGCCGAAGTGCTGGAGTCGTGGAGGGAGTGGGTCGGACGCCCAGACGCCACTGCACGTCTCATGACCCATTCGGGACCGTTCGTTCGCGGGATCTACCTGACGCTGCACGCCTATCTTCCACCGGGCTTGCGCGTCAGCGCCGGTGATCCCGGTGTCGAGGCGGCCGCCTGGTACCGCGACGCGTTTCGCGACCGGCCGTTCGTACGCGTCCTCGACGCGCCTCCCGAGCTGACCCACGCCGTCGGCACCAACTACGCGCTCATCCATGCGACGGAGAGCGACGACGGCCGCGAGGTTCAGGTGAGCGTCGCGATCGACAACCTCATCAAGGGCGCGGGCGGGCAGGCTATCCAGGCCATGAACCTCGCGCTCGACATCGATGAGCGCGCGGGCCTCACCGCGGCTGGGATCTATCCATGCTGAAGACCGGCGAGGCGCCGGCCCTCCTTCCGGTCTACGCCCAGATGCCGGTTCGCCCGGTCCGGGGCCACGGGTCCTGGCTGGTAGACGAGGAGGGGGCGGAATGGCTCGACGCCTATGGCGGCCACGCTGTCGCGGCGACCGGTCACAGCCATCCTGACGTGGTTCGGGCGATCGCCGAGCAGGCGTCGGCGCTGCTCTTCTACTCGACGGCAGTCCCCTTGCCGCAGCGCGAGGCGCTGGCGGAACGTCTCGCCGCGTGGTGTCCCGATCCGCTCGGCCGAGTCTTCCTCTGCAACTCGGGCGCCGAGGCCAACGAGAACGCCTTGCACCTGGCGAGGCGGCATACGGGCCGGCAGTTGGTCGTGAGCGTGCGTGGTGGATGGCACGGTCGTACAGCCGCGACGCTCGCGTGCACCGATGGCGCTCGCTATGAGGAGGCGGCACGACGCGCGGGGATCCCGCTCTCGCGCAAGGTTCCCTTCGACGACGTCGCGGCACTCGACGCAGCCGTGGATGAGACGGTCGCGGCGGTGCTGGTGGAGCCGGTGCAGGGATTCGCCGGCGCGCGCGACTGCTCCCCGGCATTCCTGGCGGCGGCCCGGCGCGTGTGCACCGAGCGCGGAGCCGTGCTGCTCTTCGACGAGGTGCAATGCGGCGTGGGGCGCTGCGGCGCCTTCAGCGCGGCGGAGGCATTCGGCGTGACGCCCGACGCGCTCACCTTCGCCAAGGGACTCGCGGGGGGACTCCCGATCGGCGCCGTGGTCGCCTCGCCAATGCTCACCGACTCGCTCGCCCTCGGCGATCTGGGCAGCACCTTCGGCGGGGGACCCGTACCCTGCGCCGCGGCGCTCGCCAATCTCGATGTCATCGAGCGAGAGCACTTGATCGCGAACGCGGTCGCGGTCGGCGAGCACCTGAGCAGAGGCGCCCGCGGGCTCGGCGTGCCGCGGGTGACCGGTCGCGGGCTCCTTCTGGGACTCCACGTCGGCCGGCCCGCGTCGGAGATCCAGCAGGCGCTGTTCGGAAAGCGGATCCTCACCGGCACGTCGACCGACCCGCGGGTGCTTCGGCTGCTCCCCCCGCTCTCGTTCTCGCACACCGAGGCGGACCTGCTCCTCGCCGGGCTCAAGGAGGTGCTCTAGTGGCCAAGCGCGACTTCCTGGCGCTTGAGGATTGGGGCGCGGATGAGGTTGATGGGCTGCTCGCGCTCGCCGCGAGGGTGAAACGCGGGGAGGTGACGGGCGGCCTCGAGCGCAAGGTGCTCGCGATGGTGTTCATGGACCCGAGCCTCCGGACCAGGACGAGCTTCGAGACCGCGATGTTCCTTCACGGCGGGCACGGCATCGTGCTCGAGCCTGGAAAGGGGAGCTGGACGCTCGAGACCGAGCCGGGTGCGGTGATGGACAAGGACAGCGTCGAGCATATCGTGGACGCTGCCCGCGTGCTGGGACGCTACGCCGATGCCCTCGGAGTCCGAAGCTTTCCCCGGGGGACCGACTGGGCGGTCGCGCGCCGCGACGACATCGTCCGCAGCTTCGCGCGCCACTGCGAGAAGCCCGTGATCAACTTCGAGTCCGCCCGTCGCCACCCCTGTCAGGCGCTGGCGGACGCGATGACGCTGAGAGAAAAGCTGGGCGAGACGGCGGGGAAGCGGTTCGTGCTGAGCTGGGCCTGGCATCCCAAGGCGCTCCCGACGGCAGTGCCCGCGAGCGCGGCCCTCGCGGCCGCCCGTCTCGGGATGGAGATCGTCATCGCCCGGCCCGAGGGATACGAGCTCGATCCGGAGGATACCGCGCTGATCCGGAAGCTGGCGCAGCAATCGGGTGGGGAGTTCGTGCACATCATCGACGATCCCGACGAGGCGACGGTCGGCGCCGATGCGGTCTACGTGAAGTCGTGGGGATCGGTCAAGCTCTTCGGCAACCCCGAGGCGGAGGCCGCGCAGCGCTCGGGCCTGCGGGACTGGAAGCTCACCGCGGGGCGGGTGCGCTCGACCCGGGGTGGGAAGGGGATCGTGATGCACTGTCTTCCGGTACGCCGCAACGTCGAGATCGACGACGCGGTGCTCGACGGTCCCAACTCGGTCGTGGTGGACCAGGCGGAGAACCG
>DATBSO010000103.1:0-33122 GCA_036559745.1 Gemmatimonadales bacterium
GCGTCGGCCTTGCGGCAGCGCTCGAGCAAGCGACCATCCCCGATCTTCGTGGTCCAGGTCGGGAACTCCGCCGTCGGCCCCTGCCACCGAAGCTCGTCCACATCCCGGAAGAGCTGCGCATCTGTCCGGAGGGTGGCGAGGTGTTTGAACAGCAACGCCCGATCCATTTCTTCGCCGAGGACAGTGGAGGGAAAGGTCTCGATCGGGCCATGCTGATTGAGCAGCCTGGCCGCCGTGGTGCGGCCGATCCCTGATATGCCCGGGTAGCCGTCCTGGGCATCCCCCACGAGCGCGAGCAGGTCGGGGATGAGCTCGGGGTCCACGCCGAACTTCTGTCGTACTCCCTGCGCGTCGCGGATCTGTTTGGCTCGGCGATCCACTTGCACCACCCGGTCACCCCGAACGCACTGCGCAAGATCCTTGTCGTTAGCCCAGATGCACACCTGCTCGACCCTGGTATCCTCCGACGCGATCCTCGCCGCCGACGCGAGCGCATCGTCGGCCTCGAGCTCGACCATCGGCCACACGATGACACCCATCGCGGCAAGCGCCTGCTCAAGCGGGTGGAACTGGGCCCAGAGCGCCGGCTCTATGCCATCTCCGGTCTTGTAGTCGGGCCAGAGATCGTTCCGGAACGACTCGATCACATGGTCTGTGGCGACGCCGAGGTGGGTGGCCCCTTTCTCGATCATCTCAAGCACGGAGTGGAGCAGCCCGGCGACCGCTCCGAAGGGCTTGTCCACTCCCTTGTTGAAGCGCCGCTGGCCATAGAAATGGCGGAACAGCTCGTAGGTGCCGTCGACCAGGTGAACGATCATATGAGAGGGAAAGGAGAAAGGAGAAAGGAGAAAAGGGAAGGGCAATCCGAGAGCCCTTTCCCTTTCTCTCTTCTCCCTTCTCCTTTCTCCTCTATGGCTTCCCCCTTCCCCCTCGCCCCACCGATCCAGCCGATGCTCGCGACGCTGGCCGAGTCCATTCCGGCCGACGGCGACTACCTGTTCGAGCCGAAGTGGGACGGGTTCCGCGCCATCGTGTATCGCGGCGCCTCCGATCTCTATATCCAGAGCCGGGACTCGAAACCGCTCGACCGCTATTTCCCCGAGCTGCACGACGCGCTGCTGGAGCGCCTGCCGGAAGGTTGCGTTCTCGATGGGGAAATCGTGATCGCGACGCCCAAGGGTCTCGATTTCGACGCCCTGCAGCTCCGGCTTCACCCCGCTGCATCACGTGTGGCCAAGCTCGCCGGGGAGACGCCGTCCTCGTTCGTCGCTTTCGACGTCCTGGCAGCGAACGGGCGTGACCTCATGGGGGAGCCGCAGCGCCGACGGCGGGAGGTGCTCGAGGAGCTGATAAAGGGTCTGGGCCCGCCGCTCTATCTCACGCCGATGACAGAGGACCGCCGGACGGCGGAGCGCTGGCTCGATCAATTCGAAGGGGCGGGGCTCGATGGCGTGATCGTGAAAATACCGGACGCACTGTATCAGCCCAACAAGCGGGTCATGATCAAGGTCAAGCACGTTCGGAGTGCGGATTGCGTGGTCGCAGGGTTCCGTTTTCACAAATCGGGAAACGACGCGGTGGGCTCGCTGCTCCTCGGACTGTACGACGACACGGGAGTACTGCAGCATGTGGGGGTAACGTCGTCATTCACCATGGCGAAGCGGAAGCAACTCGTGAAGGAGCTGGCGCCACTCCGGGAGAACGCGCTCGAAGGCCATCCGTGGCGCAAGTGGGCCGAGCTGGATGCTGCCACGCTCAGCCGGATGCCCGGGGGCCAGAGTCGCTGGAGCGCCGGGAAGGACCTTTCCTGGGAACCGCTTCGCATCGAGCGGGTCTGCGAGGTAAAGTACGATCACCTCCAGGGAGACCGATTCCGCCACGCCGCCGTGTTTCTCCGCTGGCGTCCGGACAAGCAGCCCCAGGACTGCCGCTACGACCAGCTCGAGGTCACCACTCCCTACGAGCTCG
Organism: Gemmatimonadales bacterium; assembly: GCA_036559745.1. Classification (GTDB taxonomy): domain Bacteria; phylum Gemmatimonadota; class Gemmatimonadetes; order Gemmatimonadales; family GWC2-71-9; genus CAVVWJ01. The sequence goes on from DATBSO010000103.1 coordinate 1,969, forward strand.
CCAAGGTCTTCTCGTCCGGATCCAGGGGTTCCTGAGCCGGCCGCAGCTCGGCTGGCACATGCTGCAGGTTGACCCGAATGCGTGTCCAGGTGGAGAAGCGGCCCCTCATGGCGTCCACCAGCACATCGGCCGACTCGAGATGGGACGCCGCCTCGGGATGGCGCGCCTTCCAGCGCTCGAGCCCCGCGAGCACATCCTCCTTCCGCCGACCGCGGCCGATCTCGATCAGTGGATGCTTGGCCGCGCGGGCCTTCGACGGCTGTACCCGCTTTGGCTCGCCCGCCTGCTTCTCGTAGTGGGGCGGCCACGGCGCGTCCCCCAGTCCCTCCCGCTCGTGTCTGGCCGAGAGCTCGAGGAGCGCGTCGAGCAAACCGGGTGAGTCATCGATCCCGGCGTGGCGATCGCCGACCTCGGCGAAGCGCGCGGGCATGGTCTGGAGGGTAAAGTCAGCAGGGTTGCAACTCGCGAGCTCCTCCCAGGTGAGGGGAGCCGAGACCCTTGCGTCCGGGGTGGGCCGCACCGAGTAGGCGGATGCGACGGTGCGGTCCTTGGCGTTCTGGTTGTAATCCACAAACACGCCGTGACGCTCCTCTTTCCACCACTTGCTGGTCGCGAGCGTGGGCGCTTTTCGCTCGATCTCGCGCGCGACCGCGAGTGCGGCACGGCGCACGTGATTGAAGTCCCAACGCGGTTCGATCCGCACGATGACGTGGATGCCGCGCGAGCCCGAGGTCTTGGGCCAGCCGGTGAGCCCGAACTCCCGCAGCGTCGCGTCGGCCACCTGCGCGACCTCTCGGACCTGGGTCCACTCGACCCCTCGCACCGGATCGAGATCGACCCGCAGCTCGTCGGGGTGGTCCAGATCCTCCGCGCGGACCGGGTGGGGGTGCAGCTCGAGACAGGCGAGGTTGGAGAGCCAGGCCAACGCGGCGGCGTCGCGGGGAACGACTTCCTCCGCGCTTCGTCCCGACGGAAAGCGGAGGGCGACGACCTCGATCCACGGAGGCCGTGAGGTCGGCGCCCGCTTCTGGTAGAAGAACTCGCCCGTTATGCCGTGGGGATACCTGACCAACACGTTCGGCCGTCCGCCGGCGCCGCGCAACGCGCCGTCGGCAACGGCGAGGTAGTAGCGGACGAGATCGAGCTTGGTGTGCTTCGGGACGGGGAAGAGCACCTTGTCGGGGTTGGTGATCGAGACTTCACGGCCGGCGATCTCGAGCCGCTCGGCCCCGCCACCCCCGTCTTCGCTTTTGGCCTTCGCGGCGCGTTGTCTGGGCATACCCGGGAACGATACGTCGGAACCCTCAGTCGCCCAACTTTCCGCCCTTCCAGCTCAGCAGGTTGAGGAACTCCCGTCTGGTCTTGGGCCCGTAGGTGAGGAAGAGCGGATCGGGATCCTCCCGGTATCCCACGCGCTTTCGTCCGATGCGATCACCTGAGGAGCGGAGCTTCACTTCATCGGCGCTGATTCTGTACGGTTTGGTGGCGTTGAGGCCGAAGACCTTGGCGCGGAGCTGAGGCGTGATCTCGGGATAGCCGTGCTTGTCGCGTAGCTTCTCCGAGATCTGGAACGTGCGCCACGCCTGGATCTGATCCTGGGGGGAGCCGGTCCAGATCGAGTCGGTTCCCCAGATCACGTTGTTCTCACCGACGTACTTGAGGAGTTTGCCCATACCGTGGGCCGCGATGTCGGGGTCGCGACGGAACATGTTCCAGGTCGTACCCAGATCGGCGTAGACGTTGCCATTGGGCGCGATGTCATTGTCGAGCAGCGACTGGACCAGCGAGTCGATACCGTTGCGTCCTGCGCCCGCGGCGAACGCCAGCTCGGGGTTCTCCGGATCGAACCCGGCGTGGTACACCAGGAAGTTCATGTCGGGGAATCGCCGCGCGGCCTTGCCGATGTCGTCGCAGCGGGCGTAGCGGTAACTCGCGTCCCGGCCGAACGGAATGCCCTTGTGGATGCAGATGTTCCTGACGCCGATCGCGCGCGCCCGCTCGATGAAGGGCACGCCGTACCGCTCGTCGGTCAGCTCGTAGCCGAGGCCCGTCTGGAGCGAGTAATACGCGTTGTCGGCCGGGCCCCACTGGGTGTACGTCTTCCATCCCACGACACCATACCGCTTGTAGAGCTGTTCCATCCGCTCGATGTCGCCCTCCTGATTGGGCGCGACCCGGCCATGGATGAGCAGTCGCTTGGTGCCTTCCAGGTCGTCGATGATCTTCTGCGTCGCTGCCGCTTCTTCGATCGTGAGCGGCTCGGCGTCCGACATCGACGGGATGAAGGTCAGAATCATCATGTCGGTATCGCTGTCGAGGAACACGTCCTTGATGAAGCGATCCGCCGAGATGTCCGGTGTCGGGTTGAGGAGGGGGGTCTGTCCCGGCGGAACCTTCTTGAGCCAGGCGCCGGTCGGATTGGCAAAGTGCCCGTGGACGTCGAAGATGAATTCCGACCCGTCCATCACCGTGCGGGCGACGTCGTCATCCAGCCCCGCCTCGGGCGGAATCTGATAGAAGGCACCGAGCTTGCCTGCGGCGGCGTTGACCTCGTTGAACGCCAGCAGTGTGCTGGCCGCGCCGGCGCTGGACACGAGAAAGCGCCGCCGGGAGATCGAGAGGCGCCTGGCGTTCTCCGTCGCGCGCTCGAGGGCCACGCGATTGGCCTCGAGGTTGCGCTCGCCGATGGGAAGGGGAGGGTACTCGCCGTTCGAGGTAGAATCGATCTTGACGGGCAGCCGTGTGCCCTTGGGGTCGATGCGTGTCATCGGTGCGGCTCCGGCAAGGAGTGACGTAGGGTTGTTTCTCAGTCTACGGCAGACCGAGCGGCCGTGTTTCCGCCTCCCTATTTCCTCCCCCTGCTCGCACCGGCGTCGTAGATCGCGACCAGGTCGCGACCGAGGTCGACCAGCGACAGGAACTGGACGTGACCTGCGCGCCGGAAGAGCTCGACGACCTCCTTGCGCGAGTAGAAGCGCACGAAGCCGTTCGCCAGCTTGAAGCGCGCGATGCGCAGGCCGGTCCGGAACGTCCACCGCTTGGGAAAGCTCGCGAATACGCGTCCCCGCGCCCGTGCGATCATCTTCTCGAGATGTGGCAGCGGATCCTCGAGGTAGTCGTAATACCCCATCGCGACGACGGCGTCGAACTGCTCGCTGCCGTTCCAGGACAGCCAGTCGGACACTTCCCACAGGCAGCGGTCGGCCACGCCCGCCTTCCCGGCCTCGGTGCGTGCGATCTCGATCATGGCGGCCGCCACGTCGACCCCCACGCACCGCTCGGCGCCTCGACGAGCCAGCTCCACCCCGTAGCGACCCGGGCCGCACCCCACGTCGAGCATCGTCGCGCCCGGCGCGCCGATCGCGTTGACCACCAGCGAGTACCTTTCGAGTATCACCCGGCGGAACAAGTTGTCGCCGAGCTGCTGGTGCAGCGGCTTGTTCTCCTCATAGATCGCGTCGAAGCGTTCGGCTTCGCGGTTGAAGTAGCTATTGACCAAGTCCAGGGAACGCATCAGCCAGCACCTCTCCGAGGGTCGTGAATTCGAACTCGTCACACAGGCGCTCGAGCTTGGCACCGGTCGAGCCCAGGTTGACGTAGTGTGTGAGCATCGCCTTGCGCCGAAACGGTACCCGAGGGTGGAGCGGGTCGAGCTCCCACGGGTGCAGGTAGAACACGACGGGAGCCCCCTCCCGCTCGGCGGCGCGGATGTTCGCGCGCGACAAATGATAGGGATACAGGCGAAAGTAGGCACCCCCCGTCACCGGCACGTTGCGTCCGAAGACCCGGCGCGTGGAGATCGGGAACTCACATAGCGGGCCGGCCGTCGTGTTCACGACCGTCGGCGATCGCGAATAGTCGGGAATCCCATAACGCCAATTTCTGACCGGAAAGATCGACGAGTCGTAGCGGATGCCTTCCTCGACCAGGATGTCGAGCGCCCACAGCGACCGACTCGTGATCGAGAAGTAGGCCGCGCGATACGACTTGACCTTCCGGCCGATACAGTCTTCGAGGTCGCGGATCGACCTCCGCGTTTCGTCACGAAACCGCTCGGGCGACATGTCGTAAATGAAGTCGTGGGAGAGGCCGTGCGAGCCGATGTCGTGGCCCGCGTCGGCGATCCTGCGCAGGATCTGCGGTTGCTCCCTGGCGATGAGCGAGAGCGCGAAGAAAGTCGCCTTCTGGCTGTGGCGGGCCAGAATGTCGAGCAGCCGGTCGGTCCCGATGTGCAGACGCCGCTCGGCGCCCGCCTTGGACTCGGGCGAGATGGGGATCCCGTGGTACCAGTCCTCGAGATCGACCGTGAACGCGTGCTTCAACGGACGGCCTCGACCGCGACCCTGGACTCCGGTTGCGGGCGGCCGCGTGCGGATCGATGAATCGGATCGGCGCCAATGGTGCCGACGAGGGAAGTGCGGTATTCCGGTGCGCTCACCCGGTCGAGCTCGGCGCGGGCATGCTCGAGCCGACCCGCGATCCCGAGCCGTTGAGCCTCGTCGCGATGCCCCGCGCGCGTCAGGAATTCGCTCAGGCTCTGCACGTGGCGCTCCCAGAGCGCGACATCGCGCTTCTGTTTCGTCGTGAGCCGCTCGTGATACCACTCGCTCGCGAGGAGAGCGTCCCGGGTGAAGAGCGCGCGGATCTCGGGATGATCCGCTCCTTTTCCCTCAAAGTCTCCGTGCGCCATGATGTGGATCAGCGCCTTCAGCGGCGGACAGGCATCCTCGATGGTCCCATCGGCAAAGTACGCCTCCGCCACCCGCTGCTGGGCCTCGACGATGTTGCTCACCCCATCGGCGAACACCGCCAGGTCCTGGATTTCCGGCTTGAGGATCTCGTCGGTGAATACCGTGGTGGGGTTGTCGAACAGCCGTCCGAAGAAGGTGTGGACGAACTTGGCCGTGATTCGGTACCCGAGACGGCTGGCGAGGACGATCCTCCCGGCAAACTCGAAGTCCTCGAGCTTCTCGAGGTGCCCCGCCTCGATGAGCCGCTTGGGGTCGCGCTCGTGAGGGAAGAGCCGGCACCAGAGCTCGGGGATGAGGAGGCTGATGTCGTGGTCGACCCGGTATCGCGGGCCGATGAAGCCTGCGGCGGAGCTGAACCCGGCGTAGCCCGTGAGCAGCATCGAGACCAAGGCGTTGTTCAGATCAGCCGTGGGGGCGAGAGCGTTGAATGGTCCCTTCGTGAGCGCGCCTTCCGAACCGGCCCCCGTGGTGCTCGGCGACGTCCCCGTCAGCGAGCACACGTAGTCCATGAAGAGCTCGGGCAGCTCCTGATAATGGATGGGTCCATAGACGCAGAGGGGCCGGACCCCGTCCTCGGGCCGGTTGTTGCGACGTCCCGAGAGCACGCTGATCACGGGAAACAGCACCTGCGCGTGCAGCGGCAGCCGCCGGTTGAGTCGCGCGCCCATTTCCGCCACGTAGCGGTCGAGCGGCCGCGTGAGATCCGGCCGCACCTGCAGGTAACGCGGATTCTTCGTCCGCCTTCCCTCGATGAGACGGGGCTCTGCGGAGCAAATCGAATATCCGGCATCGGACCGTCCGGCATTCCGCCTGACATGGTCGCGCATCGGAGGGGTCAGCGCGTCGTGCACCGCGACGTCTTCGACGATGCGCTGTGCGTCATCGTGCGTCAGCGGCTCGAAGTTGGAGCAGAAGAGCCCCGGGCCGGCCATGTCCTCTTCGGTCTGCCGGTCGAGGCCGGGATGGATCGCGTCATCCGGGCGCTGGAAAAGCCGGAACTCGCAGTTCTCGGCGAGCTTGAGGCTCGGGTGCCCATCGTACTCGCCCGGGAGGCCGATCAGCCGGCGGGCGGGCACCACTACGGAGGCGGTGATGTCGTCTTCCATCTGTACTTTGTCGGCGGCGACGAAGTCCTGGCGCAGCTTGTACGTCCGCCACGCCCCGTTCTCCTCCCGCCCGATACGCAGATAGTTCGCGACCAGACGACGCCCCTCGTACTTGAGCTCGTGCCCTGGTGCGCCGTTGATGATGTCGACCCCGAAATGACTGCGCCAATCATCGCCCCACTCGGCCCGATAGAATCGCTTGATCACGAACACGAGGGCGCGGACGTGATTGGGAATGCTCTCGAGCCAGGCGTTGTATTCCGGGGTGAACTCCGCAGGGCTGGGCGTCAGCAGCTTGACCACCGATCCCAGTGAGCGGTCGGGGGAGAGGATCGATCGCGCTGGTCCCTTGCCGTCGCCGCCCCGCAGTTCGGGCAGACGCACGTCGTCGTAGTCCCGGTCGAAGATCGCCTGGACCAGCGCCATGTCCTCCTCGAAACTGTGCACGTGGAACGACCCGGGGAGGATCGCATCGACCAGGCTCTTGCTGATCTCCGATTTTCCGCCGCCCGAGACGGTGCAGGGCTTGTGACAGAACGCGCCCTCCGGCACAGTCCCGATGAGCCGCCAGCTCGGCGCCGCGCGATGCTTCGTCATCCGGATCTTGTAACCGCTCGGATGGATGTAGATCCGGCCCGGCAGCAGTTTCAGGTGCTGCTCCTTGCCCCTGCTCGTCCACTTGATGTCCTGGCTGTGGACGTCGATTTCCATGTCCTCCGGCATGTAGTGGATCTCGGGATGGAGGACGTCGGTCGCGTAGCCCGAATCGTGGAACGTGGCGCGGTTGCCGAGCAGCCCGCGCACCTCGGCGAAACGGTGCTGGGCACTCACGATCCTCACGAGGTCCGGCAGGAAGCGCTCGCCCAGGTTGAAGGTGGGAAAGGCGAGAGCGCCCCCCGCATGCTCTTCCTCCGCGAGGCCGAAGAGGTTCGCGCTGTAGCCGATCTGGGTCTTGACCTCCTTCTTGCAATATCCGAAGTAGTTGTCGGCCAAGATCGTCACCATCACCCCTTCCATGCTGCGGGAGGTGATCTTGAACGGCCGGCCACCATTGTAGAGCTCACCTTCATCCGTCCAGAACATCCCCGCGGCCCGCTCGATATCGCTGGCGCGGCTCTCGTGGGGTAGACCGACATCCTTCTTGCGGAGTCGGGTGAGGTGGGGCGCGAGGATCACGCACCCGCTATGGCCCGTCCAGCGATCGACGTCGAGTGCCGCATCGTTTCCCGGCAGATACGGATCGCCAGCGTTGCCGAAGATGCTCTCGACGAAGTCCAGGTTGGAGACCAGTCCGCCGGGAACGAAGAACCGAACCTCCATCCGCTTCTCGTGCGACACCTTGGGGGCCGCGGGGCACACCAGCGGCCGAAGCAGCAGCGACACCATCGTCTCCACCGGCGCGGTCCAATTCGCCGCGAACGGGAGGCGCGTGAGGTGGGCGGGAGGCCGTAGCGCCTCCTGCAGCAGGCGCACGAAGGTCCCGAGCGGCACCCGCAGCTTGTCGGCGGGAATCGGGAGGCCGCCCTCCGCGATATGGAAGACGCCCTGGGTGGTCCGGCGGTCGTTGACAGGATTGTGCAGGACGCCATTGTCCAGCCGATAGCTCGACACCAGCTCGTTGTGCCAGACATCCCCGTCGATCGGCAGCGACAACTCGCGTGCGAGTCCGTACTGATCGAGGATGAACGTCTCGACGGGTAACCGCACCGGCTCGCTGTACTCCGCGGCCGACAGGAGCCGGTCGATGTAGTTCTGGATTCGCCGATCGGCGGGGCAGAGGTGCTCCGACAGGAGGCGGGTTTGTTCCCGGTAGCGGGCGAAGAGATCGCCAGCCAGGACGAGGGCGTCCTGATCGCTGGTGTCCACCGGCACGTGGACGCCCATCGCCGCCAGCTTGAGCAGGATCGAGCGAATGGCGGTGCGCCGTTCCGGCAGCCAGACGCCGCCGTCGCGACTAAGTCCCACCGACCGCTCGAGATCCATGCCTGGCCTCCGACGAGAGTTGAAGCGAGTGCCTGCCTCAACGTCTCACGCGGCTATGCATCCGTCAACCGGGAGGCTATTCGGGCTCTCTTGGCTCCATGCTGTAGCGGGTGCGGTGCGCCGTGGGCGCCTGCGGGGGCGGTGATTGTGGTGGTGGTGGGACGGGAGGGCTCGAGCCCGGACCTTGGGGGGTGATTCCGTTCGGTGTGGGAGGCCGTCGGGGGCGGCCGGTCGGAGCCTCCTGCGCCAGCAGGTCCATGGGGGATCCCGGCGCCTGAGCCGGTGGACGCTGCGGGGCTGGTGGAGCACTGGTGGGCGACGAAGCCACAGGGGGCGAGGCTACAGGATGGGTGTCCGCGGGGCGTGTCGCTTCGGGGAGACGCTCGTCTGGTGGCTCCTCCTCTTCATCCCACGCGCCGAGGAGGAGGGCCTGCTCGGACAAACCCATCGCTTGTGCCGCGTGCTCCTTGAGTGCCATCACGACGATCGCCATCAGGGCCGCGACGAAGATCCCGATGTAGAGCGCGGTGAGCTGGCCGAACATCATGATGCTGTCGAGATCGGCGGTGCGCAGCACGTCGGCCCGCGACGGTGTCGGGGTGACCGGCCGCGTCGCGGCATGACTCCCGTTCGGGTCGGCGGGGGCATTTGGCTGAGACGCGGAGCCTTCCGACGCGAGGACCGCCGTGGTGAGCTCCAGCGATTCACTGAAGCGGCGGGTATAGCCGGTGAAACAGAAAAACGATACTGCGAGCAACAGGGCTGGCAGCAGCGCGACGAGCGTGGAACGGAGCCGCCGCCCCAGTCGGGCAGCCCCTTCCTCGATGGTGGCGAAGCGGTATCCCTCGTCGTCCTCGCGAGGGTCGATCAGGTCGGCGAAGAGGAGGCGGGCGAGCGAATCGCGGAGGTAGAACAGATACCCTACCGCCAGAAGGCAGATGATGGGCGTGTAGAGAATCAGGAAGCGGGCGTGGCGCTGGTAGGTGGGCAACAGCCCGAACGCCGTGACCGGAATCGGGAAGAGCGCCACGAACAGGGCGGCCCCGAACAGGAGATTGCGCAGGCTGCCCGAGTAGGCCGACGGCTTCGGGGACTGCGGGTAAACCGGTGCCGCGGAATCCCTCATTCCCACGGTCCAGGCCGAGGTGAGTGACTCGTGGCTAACATAGTCCCCCCGTGCAAAGGGCCACCGACTCCGCCTGGCATGGCGAATCACGCGCCGGAACATTCCACCCGCGTCATCCAGGACTTCGCGCAGATCGACCACGGCAAGGTGTCCGGGCCCACTGAAAGGAATTGCACGCGGGGGATCCGTAAGGTGACACAGTATCCCCACGAATGAAAGGGATTCGAGCGCCGGGAGCGGAACTTGCTCCCTGGACACCACCGCCCCTTGGACCCTGACTTCGGGCCACATCGGGGTACCTTTCAGCCCTCGACCGGGCGTTCCGTAGCGACTCCGCAACGACTGCTGGCACGGAGGCTTATGACCATCGACCCACTGCTCGCCATCGCATCGTTCGGTATCGGCATCGTGGTCGGGCTGACCGGCATGGGCGGGGGCGCACTGATGACGCCGGTGCTGGTGCTGTTCTTCGGCATACAGCCGCTGGCGGCCGTCAGCTCCGACCTGGTTGCGAGCGCGGTCATGAAGCCGGTGGGCTCCTTCGTCCACCTTCGGCGCGGCACCGTCCACCTCGGCCTCGTCAAGTGGTTGTGCATCGGCTCGATTCCCGGGGCTTTCAGCGGCGTGCTGATCGCCCGCGCGCTGGGACGGGGCCAGGAGGTCCAGGACGTCATCCGCCTGGCGCTCGGGATCGCCCTGCTGCTCGCGGCAGCCGGTCTGACCGTTCGAGCATACCTGCGGCTTCTCGAGCGCGCCCGCCAACGCGACGGGCGCGCCGCGCCACTGCCGCAGGGCCGTCCCTCGGTCAATATCCGTGTCGCTCCCACGATTCTGCTCGGCCTCATCGGCGGCATCGTCGTGGGTCTTACGTCCGTGGGCTCCGGCTCGCTCATCATCATCGCGCTGATGGCGCTCTACCCCACGCTCAAGGCCAGCGAGCTGGTGGGGACCGACCTGGTCCAAGCGGTTCCTCTCGTGGCCTCGGCCGCGCTGGGGCATCTCCTCTTCGGCGATTTTCACCTCGACGTGACGACGTCGCTCCTCGTGGGTTGCATACCGGGGGTCTGGATCGGGGCCCACCTTTCCGCACGCGCACCCGGCGGATTGGTCCGCCGGGCGCTCGCGTTCGTCCTGCTGGCCTCCGCCCTCAAACTGCTCGGCGTCAACAACGTCAATACGGCGATCATGCTCGGGCTCGTTCTCGCAATCGCCCCCGTCCTCTGGATGCTGGTCCGACGCCATCACGGATTCCCAGCCATCGCCAAGCCACCGCGCCACTCCCAGGAAACGAACCGCGCCGCCCAAGCCGAGGCCGGAGCGACGCGGGAACCGTAGTTTCGGGGTAACCCGTCAGCTCGCCACGCAGGATCCCGCGGTCCGGTTTCGTGCCACGGCTGCGATCGCATCGAGCGCGGCCCCGACCCCGCTCTGGCGCAAGTATGCCGGGTCGTATCTCCACGCGACCAACGCACACACTGCCGGCTCCTGGGCGAGAACGGTGCCGAACTGCTGGAGCTGGCCGGCCGACATGGTGGTGACGCCCGTCCCCGTCGTTTCCAGCAGGTTGAGGCCGGCCACCACGCCCAGACCCTCTGCCTTGGCCTTCGAGACCTGGCTCGCGAGCCAGGTCTTCGCGTCACCCATCCCTTCCTCATACTGGGCCCACCCGGCATCCAGATAGGCCCAGCGGAAGCTCGCCGCCGCCAGGGCGGATGGCGTGACTCTCACCGAGGTCGGCAGGTTAGGCCAGATGGATTTGCTGTACTTCGCCATCGCCTCGACGGTCTCCCACGAGATCACCTTCCCGCCCCAGCACGAGGCGCAATTGGGCTGGTCCACCAGATGGTGGAGGTAGAGAGTCTTGTCGGTGATGTACTTGCCGAGCGAAAGGCTCCGATACCGATCGACCTGCGCCTTCCACTTGGTGAAGCTGAACGTGCCGTCGGCTCCTTTGACATCGGCCGGGTTCGCCAGCACGACGATGAGCTTCATCTGGCTAGTCGCGGCGCGGTCCAGCTGGTTCACCAGGTCCGTGGGTTCTGCGCGATACAGCGCGCTGCTCCACCGCGATGAGTATTCCTCGACCGGCGTGTGCGAGAGGCCGAATGGAAGCGCTCCAGTCGCGGGTGGAGGTGGAGGCGGTGGCGGAGGAGGGGGCGGTGGCGGTGGTGGTGGTGGAGGCGCCGGTGGCGGCGGCGGTGCCGGAGTCTGGCCTGACGCCGCGCAGCTCCTCGTTGCCCGGTTCTGGGCCTTGGCCCTGAGGGCATCCATCGCGCCGCCGATGCCGCTGGAGCGGAGGTACCCGTCGTCGTACGTCCAGCTGATGAATGCGCAGGGATAGCTGTTGTTCAGCAGTGCCGAGCCCCACGCCTGGAGCTCGCTCGCCGTCATGGGGTTGCCGTTCGGGGTGCCACCCTTGAGGAAGTTGACTCCGACGATGAGGCCGAGTCCACGGCTCTGTGCGTCGGAGACCTGCCGCCGGATGTATTCGTCCGGCGCGCCTCTCCGGCTTAGGTACTGGGCCCAGGCGGCATTCAGGTACTTGTAGGTGCCATTGAAGTAGCTGGGCTCGACCCGGGCGATCGTCACCATGTCGGGCCAGAGCGACTTGCTGTACTTCGCCATCTCCTCCACCATTGCTCCCGGAATCGGCTGCCCGTTCCAGTTGGCGGGATCGTTCGGCTCATCGATCATGTAATGCCCGATGATCGTGCCGTCGGCGATGTAGGGGGAGAAGTTGATACCCTTGAACCGGTCGATGCGGGCCTTCCACTTGTCGAAGCTGAAGTGGCCGCTCCCATCCTTATAGTAGTCCTCGTTCCCCGCGAACATCAACGCGGTCCGCCCGCCTCGGGCCTTGATCTCGGCCAGCTCCTTGAGGAGGAGGTTCGGCGCGATGTTGAGCATGGCCCCGTTGTAACGGCTGCCGAACTCGGTGGTTGGCTGGGCGAAGATGCCGAAGGGAATCCCGCCGGCAAAATTGGAGGTCGCGAGAGCCGGACCGTCCGCCGGCGTGACCCCCTCCGGGCTCGAGGTGTCCGGGTCAAAGGAGTCGGCGCCGGTGCACCCGAGAGCGAGGACGAGTGCGGCGGATAGCGCCCCTCGAATGCAGGCCAGTCTCCGGGACAGCTTGAACGTGTACGTCATGGCGGGCGTCCTCGAGCGGAAGTGCGGAACCTGGGTCGCGGCCGAACATGTGGGAGGGGGGGAACGCGTCCTGGCTTCGCGAAGGCAAGACGCGGGCCCGACCGAAAACGGAATCGGGGGCCCGCGACGTGGAGAGCGTCAGCACCGCTTGAGATCACATCTTCCGCTTCACTCCGCTCACGACGTGCAATTCCTTGCGGCGAGAACGACGGTAATTCGTGGTGGCTGTGCGAGTTAGAGTGCGAGAAACTCTCGCAAGCTGCCCCGGCACGATCATTGGTTGGCGGGGTCGTCAGCCGGATTCACATAGGTGATCGCGAACGGTCCTTCGCCATGTACCTGCACGATCGTCTGTCCACGTGCGACGGCGAAATGGTGGCCGCCCGCCGGTGCGGTTATGAACCCGCCGGGGCCAAGGGTCACGACCGAGTTCAGGTCGATCGCGTCCCCCATGCCGACCAGGAACGTCCCCTCGAACACGGTGACGTTCTCGTCCGTTGGGTGGAAGTGCGGCGGCAGCTGGTAGCCCGCCGGAAAGCGCAGCCGGACGGTGTACAGCCCACTCTGGCTTGGGTCGCCCTGGAGCACCGCGATCTCCGAGCCTGGGGGAAAGCTCGGTGGGCCGGGCTGGAAGTCCACCGAGAAGTCGCTCCTGGGCTCGGTGGAGTCGTCGCAGGCGGTGAACGTCATGGCGCTCGCCGAGGCCAGCAGCAAGGAGACAAACATCAGGCGCGACATGGTCATCCCCATCTCGGCAGCTCGTCGGGGCTGATGCCGAGCGTGAGCTTGGCCGCCAGCTCGTGGGTGAGCATCGCGTTGGCCGGGTGCATTCGTCCGAGTCTGGCGTCGCGGAAGAGCCGTTCCCAGGGCCCCTGACGGAAAATCCCGAACCCGCCGGCGAGGTCGAGTGCGCGGTCGACGACGCGCCAGGCACCCTCCACCGCGTGATGCTTCGCCGCCACCAGCCTGACGGGCCACGGCGCGCCGTCGTTCACTCCAGCGCTCCAGTCCTCCGCCGTCCGGTCGAGATGGGGTCCGATGGCCTCGAGCTCCAGCACCATTTCCGCCACCGCGTGCTGCACTTCCGCGTGATAGGCCATGGGCCGCGAGAGGCCAATCGACGTCTTCTTCTTGATCCCATCCACCGTGCGGTCGAGCGCGCGCCGGGCCAGGCCGTAGTAGATGTTTCCGAAGCCAAGCAACGCCCACGCGAAGATGCCGAGGACGAACGCATCCACGCCGGCCGCCCCGGCAGCGACCACACGGGCGATGTACCGGTCGGGCACGAAGGCGCCGTCCAGGATGGTGTCATCGCTCCGCGTCGCCCGCATGCCGAGGACATCCCAGTTCTCCACGATCCTGTATCCTTCGGCATCGCGTGGGAGAAACCCGTGCACCACTTTCGGATTCTGGGCATCGCTCAGGTCCATACCGTGGATCCCCAGGTAGGTCCACACCGGCGTGAGGCTGCCGAAATGCTTGCGCCCATAGAACCGATAGCCGCCGTCGACCCTCTCGGCCTTGGTCGTGGAGAGGAATACCGGCAGGTCGTTCCCCGACTCGGCGTGTCCCGCGGCGAAGATCTCGCCGTTCGCCGCCGCACGCAGGAGCCACTCGAGCGACCGGTCTCCCTGTCGCCAGAGGTCGGCCGCCAGGCCGGTCCAGTAGACGTGCATGTTCACGGCGAGCGCATCAGCCGGAGCGTAGGATCCCAGCCGCCGCTGTTCCCGGCACACCTCCGCCAGCGTCAGGCCCTGTCCACCGAGCTCCTTCGGCACGCCCATCGTGAGATAGCCGGAGGCCTTGAGCTCCTCGTAGTCCTCGGTGAAGAACCTGTTGTCGCGGTCGTATATCGGCGCGCGCTGCTCGAATCGCAGCAGCATCTCCTCGGTCAGGGGCTGTCGGCTGGTCGTGGGGTGGGCACCCGCAGGCCGTTGGCTCCTGGCCGGCGGCACTTCGATCTGTGTGGCCATGCTGGACCTCCTCGAAGGGACACGATGCGGGAGCTCGGTACGCTCCCCATGAGAGAGAAGGCCGGAAACCCGGCCGGAACGGCTCATGGGAAAACGGCCGTTTGCCGATCGGGGGTCGAGTCTATACTGTAGGCCGGGAAAAGACCGCATGGGGTCATGCATGCCGCAGCAGGAAGAGATCGATCGGATGCTGCCGGTCGTCTACGATGAACTGCGCAGGATCGCCCACCGCCAGCTGCGGGGGGAGCGAAGCGATCATACCCTCGAGACCACGGCGCTGGTGCACGAGGCGTATCTCAAGCTCAGCCGCCTCGATCGTATCGAGTGGCGGGACCGCGGGCATTTTCTCGCCGCCGCCGCCGGCGCGATGCGTCGCATTCTGGTGGACTACGCGGTCGCGCGGCGCGCGGAAAAGCGAGGCGGGGAGCGCCGGCGCGTGCCGCTCGACGACATCATCATTCTCGCCGACGATCGCGCGCAGGAGCTGCTCGCGCTGGACGAAGCGCTGCGGCGGCTCGCCCTGGAAAGCGAGCGCGCGGCCCGCATCGTCGAGTGGCGGTTCTTCGGCGGGATGACGGTCGAAGAGACGGCGCAGGTGATGGAGATCTCGCCGGCGACGGTGAAACGCGAGTGGACCGTCGCCCGCGCCTGGCTCAATCGGGAGCTGGGGACGTGACCACCCGGTCCTGGGACGAGCTCGAGGCACTGCTCGGCACCGCCCTCGACCTGCCGGCCGCGGACCGCGTGCGGTACCTCGACACCGCGTGTGCCGGTCGCCCCGGGCTCCGTCGCGAGCTGTCGGAGCTGGTGGCGGCCCACGAGCGCGCCACTGTGCTCGACCGGTCAGCGGCAGCGCTGATCGAGCCCGCCCTGCTCGATACACCTGGAACGGCGACTGGCACCGCAGGCCATTACCGGATCCTCGAGCGGCTGGGTGAGGGCGGGATGGGCATCGTCTACAAGGCGCGTGATCTCCGTCTCGAGCGCACGCTCGCCCTCAAGTTTCTTCCCCGCCATCTGAGCGACGACGCCGAGGCGATGGAGCGCCTGCGAGTCGAGGCCCAAGCCGCGGCGGCGCTCGATCATCCCAACATCTGCACCATCCATGAAATCGGCGAAGCCGACGACGGCCAACTCTTCATCGCGATGGCCTACTACGGCGGTGAGACGGTGAAGTCGCGGCTGACGCGGGGTCCCGTGCCGACCGAGGAAGCGATCGCCCTCACGATCCAGGCGGCTCGGGGCCTGGCGAAGGCGCACGAGCGTGGGGTGGTACACCGGGACATCAAGCCCGCCAACCTGATGGTCACCAGCGATGGCGTCCTCAAGATTCTCGACTTCGGCATCGCCAAGCTTCCGGGCGTCACACTCACCACGCGTGGTGAGCGGCCAGGCACCGTCGCGTACATGAGTCCGGAGCAGATCTTCAGCGAGCCGCTCGACGGGAGGACCGACGTCTGGTCGCTGGGCGTGGTGCTGTACGAGATGCTCACCGGCGAACGCCCGTTCCGGGGCGATCACCATTTCGCATTGATGCGGTCGATTCTCGAGGACGCTCCCGCCCTCGTCCGTGAAACGCGGCCGGCGTTGCCCGAAGAACTCGATCGCGTGCTGGCGCGGATGCTGGCCAAGCGTCCCTCCGAGCGGTGCACGGCAGAGGAGCTGGTTCAGGATCTCGAGTCGCGCGGGCGGGCGCGCGGTCGGGGGGACGAAACGCTCGACGTCCTGGGCGACCACCCCGAGGTACTGCCGGGTGGAGAGCGTCGACGTCTCGCGATCATGGCCGCGACCGCAGCGGCCGTAGGGCATGACGATGAACTGTTCCGGCGGTTCCATGCTCTGGCAGACGAGATCGTGCGGAAGCACGGTGGCGTCACCAGCGGGCTCGTCGGCGAGACCGTGATGGCGTTCTTCGGCATGCCGGCAACACATGAGGACGACCCGCTTCGCGCCGTAAGAGCGGCGCTCGAGCTGGCGCGGCGGGCGGAGTCGCAACCAAGCATCGGAGTCCACATCGGATCGGCGGAGGTGAAGCCGGATCCGGAGGGCCGAGAATACGAGGTTGGTGGTCCGGTGCCCCGGCTCGCGACCCGACTCTCGCGCCTCGCGCCGCACGGTGGAATCTGGGTGAGTCCGGACTGTCGCCGCGCGATCGGCCGTTTCGTCGAGACAGAGGCGGCCGAACCGTTCGCGATCGCGCGCGGCGATACCCCGGTCACCGCCTATCGCGTGCTCGGCGTAGGTGAGGCCCGGACTCGTCTGGAGGCGGCGGAACAGATCGGTCTCACCGCCTTCAGCGGCCGGCATCAGGAAATGGTCGTGCTGCGCCGGGCGCTCGGCGATGCGGCCTCGGGAGAAGGCCGGTTCGTCACCGTCATCGGAGAGGCGGGGCTCGGAAAGAGCCGCCTTCTGCTGGAATCGAGTCGCGAGATCGAGCGGATGGGGCTCGCGCTCCTTCAGGGCCGTTGCGAGCCGTCGGAAGGCGGCACGAGCTACCTCCCCTTTGTCGAGGCTCTCCGCGACTGGCTCGCCGCTTCGGACGAAGGCGCCCCGCTCACGGCGGATGTCGTGGCCGCGCGCCTCGCCGAGCTCGGATCGGAGCTCGTGGAGTTCGTGCCCCTCTATCTCCATCTCCTCGCCCTCCAGAGCCCGGAGCACCCCGTTCCTCGGCACCTGCATGGTGAGCACTTCCGGCTCGCGATTCAGGAAGCGCTCGCGGCGTTCGTCACGCTCGCCGCCCGCCGGCGACCCACGGTTCTCCTTCTCGAAGATTGGCATTGGGCCGACGAGGGATCGCACGGCGTCCTGCAGCAGGTCGCGGAGCTGGTCACCGGCTTCCCGCTCCTCGTGGTCGTGACATGTCGACCTGGTCGCGTCCGCACCTGGGGAAATCCCGGTCATCACGTCACCTTGACGCTCGACCCGCTCGACTCCGGCTCGTCCGGCTCGATGCTACGGTCCATCCTGCGGGTGGACTCGGTGCCGGGGCAGGTCGTCGAGCTGATTCACGGCCGAACCGGCGGCAATCCCTTCTTTCTCGAGGAGATCACCCAGACGCTCCTCGAGGAAGGCGCACTCGGTACGGAGAACGGCCAGGCGGTCCTGACGGGCACGCTCGATCCGCTGCGGCTGCCCGACACCGTCCAGGGCGTGATCCGGGCTCGAATTGACCGGCTCGATCGGGCTACGCGCGAGGTGTTACGGGCCGCTTCGGTGGTGGGCCGTGAGTTCACGAGGGGGATCCTCGAGCGCATCGTGGACGGCGTCCGCCTGCCGCACGCGCTGCAGGTCCTCAAGGCGGCCGGCGTGATCCAGCAGGTGAGGGTCGTGCCCGAGCCGGCCTACCAGTTCAAGCACATCCTCACCCACGAAGCCGCGGTCGCGAGCCTGCTCGAGGACCAGCGGAGGGAGCTGCACGGGCGGGTGGGCGAGGCCATCGAGGCCGTCTATCGTGGCGCGCTCGACGAGCAACTCGGCCGATTGGTGGAGCACTTCAGCCGCGCGGAGCGGTGGGACAAGGCGGTGCACTACGCGATGCGCTCGGCCGAGCGGGCCAACAATCTGAGTCAGTTCTCCGAGTCGCTCGAGACGCTCGAACGGGTCCAGAGCTGGCTGCTCCGCCTGCCCGACGATGCCGCGCGGCGGACCATGCTGATCGATATTCTCTTCCTGCAGGAGCGTCTCTGCGAGACACTCGGTCTTCGTGGCCGGCAACAGCGGATCATCGACGAGCTGGTCTCCCTGCTCGAGCCGTCGAGCGAGCCGGACCGTCTGGCCGAAGCATCACTGCGCCAGGGCGATTTGAGCACGCTGCTCCGGCGGTTCGACCATGCGGAAGCGGCGCTCGACCGCGCGCTGCGTCTGCGGCGCGAGCTGGGCGATGCGATCGGCCAGCGAAACACCCTCCGGAGCCAAGGTCTTCTCCGCTGGCACCAGGGTCGCGATGCCGAGGCACTCGAGTGCATCGAGGCGGCGCTCGCGATTGACCGTGAGCGTGGCGACCTCGAGGCACAGGTCGGAGACCTGTCCAATCTCGGCAACGTCCTCAAGGGAATGGGCCGGCTCGACCGCGCACAAGCAACGCTGGAAGAGGCACTCCGACTCGGCGAGGAAGTGGAAAAGAGCGGCGGTGGTACGCCGGAGACCGATCTCACGTTCAAGCGGGCCTACATCCTCCACAATCTGGCCAACGTCCACCGGGAATTGGGAGACGATGCCACGGCTCTCGAGTATCTCGGTCGGTCTCGGACAATGACATCGGAGAAGCGTCTGCCGATGCAGCTCTCCTACCACTTCACGTCCACGGCGCACATCTACCTCCAGCTCGGGAGGGTCGAAGAGAGCCTGGCGCTCTATCGGGAAGCGGTCGAGCTGACCCGGAAGGCGAAATTCGTCCCTGGTCTGGCGCAGGCACTGCGTTTTCTGGGTGAAGTGCTCCACGGACTCGGCCGTGCGGAGGAAGCGCTTCCGCCGCTGGTGGAGGCGGCTGGACTCTTCGCGCAGCTCCATGACCCGGCAACGGAGGCGCTGCTCTGGACCGGCGTCGCCACGCTCCGGGAGAAGCGCGGGGAGCTGGAAGCAGCCCTTGCGGCCTGGAGCAAGGCACGCACGCTTTACGGCCGCTCCGAAGATCGGACGCGCGAGCTGGAGGTGCTGGAGGGGCTGGCACGGGTCGCGCGCGGCTATCTCCCGGAGCCGTCTCTTGCGCTCGGGTACTATGCCGAGGCGCTGGACCTCGCCACACGCCTGGGCGACCGGGAGGCCATGGGGCGGACCCGGAACGCCATGGGGATCATCGAGTGGGAGCGGGGGCGGTACGACGAGGCCAGGCTCCAGTACGAAGCGGGCCTCGGTGTCTTCCGCGAAATGAATGACGCGCCGGGCTCGGCACTCATGCTCGCCAGTCTCGGTGTGACGCTCGACGCGATGGGACGACGCGTCGAGGCGCGTCGCTGTCTCGAGGAGGCCTGCTCGATCCAGCACGCATCGGGCGACCAGGCGGCGGAGGCTCGCTCGCTCGGCGCGCTCGCCGAGGTGCTGCGCGGTCTTGGAGAGACCAAACAGGCCATCCGATGCGGCGAGGCGTCGCTGCGTCTGAGACGGATCATCGGCGATCGGGTGGGCCAGGGCTGGGCCCTGCAGCGTCTGGCGCTGGCCCATGTCGCCGACGGCGCAGCGGAGCGGGCTCACGACTGCGCCGTAGAGGCGGCGCAGATCGCCGGCGAGACGGGTGAGCGAGAGCTGGCCGCCGCCTCCAGAGATTTACCACGCGCCATCGGGCGCTGAATCCATCGAGGAGAGTTCATGCCACGCTATATCATCGAGCGCACCGTATCGTCGATGACCAGAGAGGAGCTCGACGTCGTCGGCAAACGGTCGAACGCGGTGCTCGATACGATGCCGGGGGTCGTCTGGATCCGGAGCTACGTCTCCGATGCCGAAGGCAAGATCTACTGCGAGTACGACGCTCCCAATCCCGAAGCGATCCGCGAGCATGCCCGCCGGGCCGGCATTCCCGTCGATCGCATCGTCGAAGTGAGCCTCGAGATCAGTCCGTTGATGTTCCGGTAGCGTCCTATTGACGGTGCGATTCCGGAGGGTATCTTCGGGTCCACCTCAGATGCCATGAACCCCGGCGCAGCTGTTATATGGTCGCCCGAGCGCCGGGCGGAGCAAATCGCGAAACCGGCTGAGCAGGCTCCTGCTTTGCCGGTTTTTCCACGTGCCCCACATCAAACGCCCCCGAGGACCACCCATGTTCGCCACGATCCGCACGTACACCCCGAAACCCGATTCCATGACTGCGGCCAAGGTCGACCAGCTCCGCATCCAGCTGCACGACGGTTTTCTCCCGATCGCCCAGAAGATCCACGGCTTTCACGGCTATTACGCGCTGAACGTCGACGGGAAGAAGCTCATCACCATCAGTCTCTTCTACAATCAGGCGGGTGCCGCCGAGTCCACCCGGCGTGCTGCCGAATTCGTCAAGCAGAACCCGTTGCCATTCGATCCCGGGACCCCGGAAGTGAGCGAGGGCGAGGTCGTGACGTACGCCGAAGCCGGGGTCGGCGCTCATTAATCACCAGGACAAGGAGACAGACAATGCCACAAGCCACCATGCTTTCGCCGCAGCAACTCATCGATGCGGCCAAGAAGCCGGAACTCGCGTACAACGAGAAGAACTGGAATGCCGTGCGGGACTGTATCACCACCGACATCGTCTACGACGAGGTCGCGACAGGCCGCAGGGTCCAGGGCGTCGATCAAGTACTCGGCGTCTGGCAGGGTTGGGCGAAGGCGATTCCCGATTCACGATGCACGTTCAATAGCGCCATCGCGACGGGAAACACCGTCGTGCTCGAGCTGACCTGGAAGGGCACCCACACCGGACCGCTGGAGACGCCGGATGGGACGATCGCCCCGACCGGCAAGTCGATCGAGCTTCGCTCATGCGTCGTGTGCGAGCTGGATGGAGAGAAGACCAGGGTTCAACGCCAGTACTTCGACATGGGGACGCTGCTGGAGCAGATCGGAGTGGCCGGCTAGCGTCGGCGCTGCGTCTCCGCGCTCACCTCGGCCCAATCGAGCTCCTCCTCCACCCGGTGAAAGGCATCGTCGCCGATCGCCCCGGTGGCCCGGAGGTTGGAGAGGGTGCGCCGCTCGGCAACCTGGGCCCGCCGGAGGGTGTCGCTGTAGGTGACATCGGCCGGCGGCTCGTCCGGATCCTCGCCCGACTCCGCACGCTGGAGCCGGGCCTGGTATTTCCGGCGGAGCAGCGCGATCATCTCGCCTCCGCCAGCAGCGCCATCGGTCTCCGCGAGCGCCGCGCGTAACGTCTCGACGCGTGCCATCCGCACCTCACGGTCCACAGTGTCGTCAGCCCGGATCCCCAGCGTACGCATGAGCGGCGTGACGGTCAGCCCCTGCAGCACCAACGTGCCGAGCACGACGCAGAAGGCCGTGAAGAGAATGAGGTCACGGTAGGGGAACTCGCGCGCGCCTCCTGTCGGCAGCGCGAGCGCCGCCGCGATGGTGACGATGCCCCGCATCCCGCACCACGCGATCACCGCGGCGACTCGGAAGGAAGGGTACCGCGTTGGTCGACCCCGTGCGGGCAGCAGACCCGTCGCCCAACGCCCCGCCAGGGCGTAACCCATGACCCAGAGTATGCGGACCACGATGACCGCCGCGCACACGGCGGCGGCCACCACCGCATAGCGAATGAGCTCCTGCTGCTCGAGCCGCTGAAGAATCGGCTTGAGCTGGAGGCCCACGAGAATGAACGCCAGCACGTTGAGCACAAAGACCGCGACCTCCCACACGGCGTAGGAGGGGATGCGGAGCCGTGCCGGGATCCGGTCCGGCGCGGTCCGGGCGACCGCGATCGCATAGACGACGACCGTGATGATGCCCGAGAGGCCGATCTGTTCGGCCAGGATCCAGACGCCGAACGTCGACACGAACTGTATGATCACCGACGTCGCGATGTCCGTGATCCGGGGCATGACGTTCTGCAGCAGCCGGGAGCAGACGTAGCCGAGGAGGATGCTCCCGGCCGTGATCAGCGCGAGCGCGGGCACCGCCGCCCAGCCGGAGAACGAGCCGGTGAGTGTGGCCGCCACGGCGAGCCGGTAGGTCAGCAGCGCCGTTGCGTCGTTGAAGAGACTTTCCCCTTCCAGAATCACGAAGACACGGTGGGGTGCCTTGAGCTGGCGGAGCACCGCCGTCGCGGCCGCCGCGTCGGGCGGGGCGACGATCGCACCGAGGGCGATGGCCGCGCCCCACGGGATATCAGGCACGAAATGGCGGATAACGAGCGCGACTGCGGCCACCGTGAGCCCGACGGCGATGAGCGCCAGCCCGGTCACGACACGCCAGTATTGACGGAGGTCTCGCGGGGAGGAGTCGAAGGCGGCGTCCAGCAGCACCGGCGCCACGAAGAGCGCCAGGGCGAGCTGAGGATCCAGCGTAACGCTCGGCGTGCCCGGCACCAGCGCGAGTACAGCGCCGGCAAGCGCGAGAAGCGCCGGGTACGGGATGTTGGCACGGCGCGCGAAGGCCGCCAGCACGGCGCCGCCGAATAGCAGCGTGATGACGAGCTCGAAAACCGCCACGGGCGCCCGGAGCTAAGGTCTTGTCGGGAGGTGGGACAGCGCGTACCGCACGGCGAGGTCAGTCGTGCTCCAGAGCTGAACGTCGGACCCGGTGCCGTACCGGGTCGGGATCAGGCGCCCATCCTCGATCCGGTAACTCCACAGCTCACTGTGCTCGAGACCCGAGGCCGTGACGGCGGCGAGGGTTCGGGTGAGCGCATCGCCGAGGGCGCGGACATAGGGCTCGAAGGTCGGATCCCGCAGGGCCCCCGACGCGTCGAACGCGTCCGAGAGGCGGTTGGCGAGACCGAGCAGCAGCAGGTTCACCTCGCGGCCCCACACCACCCGCGGCGCATGATAGGCATCCTTCTCGAAACGCTCCCAGATGTCGGGAGTGGCGTACGCATCGTTGGCGACGACCGGTCCCAGCCCGCCGACGAAGAGGCCGACCGGGTAGTCGCGCACGAACGGCTCGAGATCGGCCAGCACCGGCTCGGGGCGCACCGCGGCGCGCCCGGTATCCCCCGCGAAGCCGCCAAGAAAGAGATCCGTCGCTGGATCGGTGTTCGGAATCGGAATCGGCCGACCCGCCGAATCGAGTGACAGCGTCAGGAACGCCAGCGAGTCTCCGAGCTCGCCCTCCTCCGTCATCGTCTGCTCCCAGTATCGTCGTTCGGCTGCGGGCAGCGAGGCCAATCGCGCGCCGACTCGGCGCTGAATTTCTCCGGCACCGAAGGCGACCTCGAAGTGCCGACGCGCGCCCTTCCACGTGTCGATGGCCTGGCGGAGCGAGGGAGGATGGGCGAGGTAGCCTCCGAGCGGTGTTCCGGCGATCACGCCGGCGACCGAGTCGGGAGCTTGGAGACCCAGTCCGATCTTGGGCAACGTCCTGGCGATCGTCGCGATGGCTTCCAGCGCGCGGGGCGCCCAGATGGCATTGACGTCCATCGCGAAGCGTCCGTTCGCGTAGCCGGCGTCGCTGTCGCGCCAGCTCGCCGAGCGCCAGTGCGTAGAGTCCCGCTTGACGAAGCCCACGAGGTTGGCCGGAGACGGGTCCTTCGCGTACGGCCTGGTCATCGCCGCGACCAGGGCCATCTCTCGGAGCAGCCGGGTGAGGCGGGTTCCTCCGCCGTCGGTACTGTCGAGCAGGAAGGCACGCTTCCTGGCGGCGGTGACGGCGGTGTCGGCCAGATATCGGGCGGTGAGGACCGGGAGCTGGAACTCGTCGTCGATCATGTTGTAGTTCTCGCGCACGCGTCCGAGAGTATCGAGGACGTCACGGGCGGAGGCGAGGAGGCTGTCGGCGCGCGGCGACCGGCCGCTCCGCGCCGCGCGCAGATACCCGGCGATGAGCGCGCTATAGGCGGCGGCGTTCTCACGAATCGCCTGCCCGCCGACCGCCTCTTCGTGACTCACGCCTCCATCAGGGCCGAGCTTCCGCAGGACGCTCGCGATCACCAGCTCCGCCATGTCGGGCCGCCAGATCCCGCGCATCATGAGCGCGGTCATCATCATGTCGCGCCCGAAGTAGGTGGCGAAATTGGGGAGACCCGCCATGAGCTTCTCCCTCGTGACGAGAAGCTCGACGCTCCGGACCTCGCGCTCCAGCCGTTGGGGGCGGGCCTCGTCCGTCGAATCCGCGTGCTCGCCGCGCAACCATTCGAGAAACTCGGCGGTGAAGATGGCATCGCGCGGGAGAGGCGTGAGCGGCGTCGCGTCGGTTGTCACCCGCACGGTCAAGTGCACCGTGGAGTCCTCGCGCGATCTGAGCCAGAGCACGCCCTCCCGCACCGCGCTGGCGGTCTCGCGGGGATCGACGGAAATCTCGAGGAACAGCCGGCTCCGCGCGTCCAGTGAGGGCCGCTGAACGCGGAGGCGCCACGCGGAGTCCGAGGTGGACGGAAGGAGCGTCGGCTGGAGTCGGGCGCGCAGGATGGCGACGCTGCCCGCGTCGAGCAGTTTCAGATGGCGGGTCTGCTCTCCGGATGGCAGGCGCGCCACGTTCGCGACCAGCACCGACTCCTCGGCGACATAGAATGGCGGCTTCGTGAACGGCGCGAGGTGCCTGCCGGCGTATTGAAAGTCGCGCTCGACCCGCATGGACCCCAGGAGGAACCATCCCAACTGGATCCGCCGAAGCGGCGCGGTCAGCCGGTACTCCACCCACCGGCTTTCCGCCGAGTCGCCGACCGTCGCCTGCTCGATGCTCCACTCGAGCCGCACCGGCTTGCCGGCCGGATCGCGCGCGGTGAACCCCAGGCTTTCGTTGGCCGCGTCGGCCCAAAGGTTCACGACACGGCCGCTCCGCGGCTCGAGGTACACCTGGAGCACGTTGTCCCTGGAGTCGCGATAGAAGCGGGTCTGATATCCCTGATATGCGGTTGTGTCGTCGAGTCCGGCGTCGGGGAAGGAGATGACCGGCGTTACCTCCCGTGTCTGCAGGAGGAGCGCGAGCCCGAGCGCGACGATCACCGGCGTGCCCGCTCGGAGCGTGGAGTCATTTTGCGCCCGCTCGAGTCGACCACGACATCGTACCGCCGGCCGCCGATGCTCACGTTCCGCAGCGTGAGGCGGGTGACGCCGGACGGAAGCATCGGGCGGAAGGCCGGCTCCACCCCTTTCTCGCCGAAGCGCAGGCCGGTGTATCCGAAGATCACCTGTTGGAGGAACCCTCCTGCACCCGTGAGGAAGTTCACGGCATCGTTCTCCGGTGTCTCCGACAACATCAGGAAGGGCCCCTTGAGATGGGGCCGATAGCTCGGCACGAGGAGGGTGTCGACCATGGCCCGGTCTCCCAGCTCGGCCGCGCCGACGGACAACAACGTCGAGCCCGGCTAGGCTCGGCGGGAGATCGCTCTCGCGGGATTGGCCTCGAGCACCGCCCGCACCTGGGTGAGGAGAAGCGTCGGCGAGAACGGCTTTTGGATGAAGGCGGTCCCGGGCTCGATGACGGCCCGTTGAAGCACCGTATCGTCGGTATAGCCCGACATGTACACGACCCCGATGTCCGGCCGAAGGGTCCGCAGCTGCGTCGCGAGCTGGCGCCCGGTTCCGTGCGGCATCATCACGTCCGTGAGGACCAAGTGGATCCGGCCCTGGTAAGCGGCCGCCGCGAGGAGCCCGCCCTCGACGTTGCCGGCCTCGAGGACCTGGTAACCGGCCTCTCGCAGCACGCGTGCCGTGAACCGCCGAACGTCGGCCGCGTCCTCGGCGAGCAGAATGACCTCGCGACCCTTCGCATCCGGTGCGGCCGGAATCAACTCAGGCTCCAGGTTGGTTGCCGCCTCCACGACGCGGGGAAGGTAGATCTTGAACGTGGCGCCGTGGCCGGGCTCGGAGTAGACGAAAATGCTCCCGCCGCTCTGCTTCACGATTCCGTACACCGTCGAGAGACCCAGCCCGGTTCCCTTGTCCACTTCCTTGGTGGTGAAGAACGGCTCGAAGACCCGCGCGCAGGTGAGGACATCCATCCCGATTCCCGTGTCGCTCACCGAGAGCATGACGTAGGGACCTGCTTCCACGCCGAGGTGGGTGCTGGCGTAGGCGCTCTCGATCGTCATCCGCAGAGTCTCGATCGTGAGGGTGCCCCCGTCGGGCATCGCGTCGCGGGCATTGACGGCGAGATTGAGCAGCACCTGCTCGAGCTGGCCCGGATCGGCCCGGACCCGTCCCGCATCCGGGCCGAGCACCATCCGGAGCTCCAGATCGTCGCCAAGGGTGCGGCGCAGCAGTCCATCGAGACGTTTGATGACGTCGTTGATCTCGAGCACCGCGGGATTGAGCGACTGGCGGCGACTGAACGCCAGGAGCTGACGGGTCAGCGCCGCTGCCCGTTCGGAAGCCTGCTCGACGTCGGCGAGCTCCTCCGCCAGTGGACTGCTGGGCGGCAGGCGGCGTCGGGCCAGGGACGTGGTTCCGCTGATCACCGTCAGCAGGTTGTTGAAGTCGTGCGCGATCCCACCGGCCAGCCTGCCGACCGCCTCGAGCTTCTGCGCCTGCAACAGCTGACTCTCGATCGACCGGATGCGGTCTTCCGCCTCGTGCCGGGCGGTGACGTCCACCTCGATGCCCATCCACTCCGCGATCGTTCCGTCGGGCTCCCGGACCGGTGCCGCGCGGACCGCCATCCATCGGAAGACCCCATCGTGGCGGCGCAGGCGGTGCTCGGCGACGTGCAGCTGGCCACTGGCGACGGACTCGCGCCAGGACGCAGCCAGATGGTCCCGGTCCTCCGGATGGATCGCATCGAGCCAACCCCATTGCTTGAGCGCTTCGAAGGGCTGGCCGGTGTACTCGGTCCACTCGTCTTGTGGAACCGAGAACTCGCCCTGTGCATTCCGGGTCCAGATGACCTGCGCGGTCGCTTCCGCCAGGGATCGGAACCGCGCCTCGCTTCGCCGAAGCGCCGCTTCGCTCTCGCGGGTGCGGGTGTGCTCGGCGTCCATCCGCCGCAGGTGACGGTCCATCATGCTGCCGGCCAGGGCGACGCCGAGAATCAGCATGGTGGCCACGATGACCAGCACGCCGAGTCCCGGCGTGGCGATCAGCCCCATGGTCTGGACCCGGACTCGCGCGGCGAGCTCGGCTTCCGGACCGAGAGGATGGAACCGCGCGGCGGCCATGGCGGTGTAGTGCATACCGGCGATCGCTCCACCCATCACCACGGCCGCGATGACCCGGCGGACCTGCGTGGTGGCCGATTCGTCGCTCTGGAACCAGGCGGCAAGGGCCAGCGCCGTTCCCGACGCCCCGACGGCAATGACGATGGAGGCCAACACGAGAAACGGCCGCCAGCTGAGCGCGGCCGTCGTGTGAAGTCCCGCCATCCCGAGGTAGTGCATTCCCGCGATCGCCGCGCCCATCGCGATGCCGGCGATCGGTAGCCATCGCCATGCGCCGGCCCGATGGCTCACGACCCACAAGGCAAATCCCGACGCGGCGATGGCCACGAGCACTGAGAGCACCAGGCGAGGGACATCGTATCCGATGGGACGGTCGTCGAGCCGAAAGGCGAGCATGCCCACGAAGTGCATCGCCCAGATTCCGATGCCCAGCGCGAGCGCCCCCGCGATCAGCCAGGCTTGCTGGAGACGCCCGGAGGCCGCGATCACGCGGCTCGCGAGGACCAGCGCCACGTAGCTGGCGAGCGACGCGACCACGACCGACGCGACGACGAGAGGCGTCGCGTAGGTGCCGTGCAGCGTGAGCTGATTCTGGACGACATGAAAAGACATAGGCGTCAGTCTGGGGAGGTGACGGCCTTGCCGCCCGGGGAACGGGCGGGTCTGAAGTATGGCAGAATGGCCACGTGGGCGTCAGTGCCGGGTCACCTTGGCACCCGCACGGTCTTCGTGTTACCCTGAGGTCATCTGCCCGCGTCACCCGCCGAGGAGACTCATTCATCCTCAGGCTCATTCCGCAGTATCCTCGCCGCCTGTCGTTCGCCTGGGCGGTCTTCCTGGTCACCCTCGCGTGCCGGCCCGCCCCCACCGACGGGCCTGCCAGGATCGTGTTCCCGATCAGTACACTCGGCGCCGAGGGTCGGGTGCTGCACCGCCAGCTGGCGGATTTCATGCGCGAGCGGCCCGACATCCAGGTGGTGCAGCGGAACACGCCCGACGCCGCCGATCAGCGACACCAGCTCTACGTGCAATGGCTCAACGCTCGCGCGGGAGAGCCAGACATCCTGCAGCTCGATGCGATCTGGACGCCGGAGTTCGCGGCCGCGGAGTGGATCCTTCCTCTGGATCGCTTCCGGCCTCCGGCGGATTCCCTCTTCCCGGCGACGATCGCCGCCAACACCTGGAACGGGAGACTCTACGCGCTCCCATGGTTCGTGGACGTGGGGATGCTGTATTGGCGCACCGACCTCATGCCCGGGCCGCCGGGAAGCCTCGATGATCTCGAGCGTATCGCCACGCAGGCGAAATCCGAGAAGAAGGTGCGGTATGGCCTCGTGCTTCAGGGCGCGCGTTACGAGGGGCTGGTGACGGTGTTCACCGAGTACCTGGGCGCGTTCGGTGGGGAAATTCTCGATAGTGGCAGGGTGGCGGTGGCCTCACCCGCCGCGATCGCAGCGCTCACCCGCATGCGCGAGGAGATCTACACGAACGGGATCATCCCTCCCGTGGCCCTTACCTGGCACGAGGAGGAGGCGCGCTTCGCCTTTCAGAACGGCGAGTCCGCCTTCATGCGCAACTGGCCGTATGCCTACTCGCTCATGAACGACACCGCGGCGTCCAAGATCGCCGGGCGCTACGCCGTGGCCCCGATGCCCGGTGTGACAGGGGGGCGGCCCACCGCCGCGCTCGGCGGCGCCCAGCTCGCGATCAACGCGAATAGCGCACATCCCAATGCGGCATGGGCGGTGATCCAGTATCTCACGCGACCCGAGCAGATGCTCGAGCGCGCGCGCGTGGTTGGCCAGTTTCCCACCCGACCTTCTTTGTATGACGACCCGAGGCTCGCGCAGGCGCTGGAAGTGCCGGTCGGGCAGGCACGCGCCGTGATCGAGCGCGCGGTGCCGAGACCGGTGACCCCGGTGTACACCCAGCTGTCGGAGATCCTTCAGGTGCAGCTGCATCGTGCGCTCACCCGGCAGCTCGAGCCCGCCGCCGCACTCCAGGAAGCGGCTCACGAGATGCAGAAGCTGCTGGACCGCGCGGGACTGGGACCGGGAGGGACCGTTGCCGGGCGCTGAGGCGGGATACGGACTCGAACGGCGCGAGGCGCGGCTCGCCTGGTGGCTGGTGACACCTGCGGTCGGCGCGATCCTCCTTGTGGCCCTCTTCCCCCTCGCCTGGACGGTGTGGGAGTCCCTGCATCTGCACGATTTGCGGATGCCATGGCTGCATCGTCCCTTCGTCGGTCTCGACAACTATCTCGAGGCGCTGAGCGACGCACGCTTCTGGGCGGCGATGGCGCACACCGGGGTCTTCGCACTGGTGAGCGTGACGATCGAGCTGATCCTGGGCACGGTGCTCGCCCTGGCGATGAATCAGGCGTTCCGGGGCCGGGCGCTGATGCGCGCGTCGGTCCTCGTGCCATGGGCGATGCCCACGGTCGTCTCGGGCCTCCTGTGGAAGTTCATGTTCGACGCCGACGCGGGTATCGCGAACGCGGCGCTCGTGAAGGTGGGGATCCTCCGTGAGCCCCTGGTGTGGTTCATCCACACCGGGCTCGCCTGGGTGCCGGTGATCCTGGCTGATGTCTGGAAGACGACACCCTTCGTCGCGCTGCTTCTGCTCGCGGGTCTCCAGAACATCGACCGATCTCTCTACGAGGCGGCACGGATCGACGGCGCATCCACCTGGCGTCAATTCCGGTACGTGACCCTTCCGCTGCTCCGCCCCGCCATTCTCGTCGCGCTCATCTTTCGGACGCTCGATGCCTTCCGTGTGTTCGACCTGATCTACGTGATGACCGGGGGTGGGCCCGGCACGTCCACCGAGCCGATCGCCCTCTACACGTTCAATTCGCTCCTCCAGAACCTGCGCTTCGGCTATGGATCGGCGCTCTCGGTGATCGTCTTTTCGGTGACGTTCGGACTCGCCCTGCTGTACATACGATTTCTGGGCGAAGGGCTCACGGAGACCAGGTCGTGACGGACGAAAGGGCGGCGAGCCGGGGAGTGTGGCCGCTGGTGGCGGTGGCGGCTCTCGTGCTGGCCACGGCGTTCCCGTTCTACTGGGCGATCGTCTCCTCTCTTACGCCGGAGGCGAGGCTCTTTCAGACGCCGTCCCTCATTCCGGGGACACTCGTCCCCGACCATTATCGGGCACTCTTCACCGAGCGGGAGTTCTGGGTCCCGATCCGCAACTCGCTCGTGGTGGCCGGCAGCACGACCGCGTTCTGCGTCACGGTCGGCGCGCTCTGCGCCTACGCGCTCGCGCGGCTCCGCTTTCGGGGGAAGACTCTCCTGCTCGGCGTCGTGCTGGCGGTCAGCATGTTCCCCCAGATCTCCGTCGTCTCGCCACTATATCTGTTGCTTCGCAGCCTTCATCTCATCAATACCTATCCCGGCCTGATCCTTCCCTACCTCACGTTCGCGATGCCGCTCACCGTCTGGCTTCTGGTGGGCATCTTCCGTCAGCTTCCTGCCGAGCTGGAGGAGGCGGCAATGGTGGACGGGGCGAGCCGGCTTCGCACCTTCCGCGAGGTGGTGGTTCCGCTCGCTCTGCCCGGACTCGCGACCACGGCGATCCTGACCTTCGTATACAGCTGGAACGAATTCCTCTTCGCGCTGTCCTTCACGCTGGGTCCCGAGCGCCAGACCGTGCCGGTGGCCATCGCACTCCTCCGCGGGATGTACCAGGTGCCGTGGGGACAGATCCTCGCGGCGTCGATCGTGGCGACGGCACCGGTCGCGCTGCTCGTGCTGGCTTTCCAGCGGCGGATCGTCCAGGGACTCACGGCCGGCGCGGTGAAAGGGTAGCCCATGGCATCGGTCACGCTGGACGGTATCCGGAAGACGTATCCCAACGGCCATGTCGCCGCCCGCGATCTTCACCTTCAGATCGATGACGGAGAGTTCATGGTGCTCGTTGGTCCGTCGGGTTGCGGCAAGAGCACGGCGCTCCGTGTCATCGCGGGACTCGAGACTCCGACGGCCGGACGAGTGCTCATCGGTGAGCGCGATGTGACCGGTCTCCCGCCACAGGAGCGTGACATCGCGATGGTCTTTCAGAATTACGCCCTCTACCCGCACATGACCGTGCGCCAGAACCTGGGGTTCGGGCTCAGGATGCGGGGGGCCGAGCCCGCCGTCATCGCGGATCGGGTCGTGCGGGTCGCCGAATCGCTCGTGCTGGATCAGGTACTCGACCGGAAGCCAGCCCAGCTCTCCGGAGGGCAGCGGCAACGGGTCGCCCTCGGCCGTGCCATGGTGCGGGAACCCCAGGCGTTTCTCTTCGACGAACCGCTCTCCAACCTCGACGCGAAGCTTCGGGTCGAGACCCGCGCGGAGCTGGCGCGGC
>DATBSO010000104.1:0-1641 GCA_036559745.1 Gemmatimonadales bacterium
GTCAAGCAGACGCGGGGGGCGACGGCCATTTCCTCCGATGACGTGGAGTCGAGCCCGCCGCGCGACGAGGATCCCGATCTGCCCGAGACCTTCGTCGATTACGAGGAGCATCCGCGCGAATATTTCCTCAGCGCGATCACCACCGTGCTCGACGTCCAGACCCGCGTGTCGGACCTCTACAGCCGCCCGTTCGACCAAATCCAAGAGCAGCTCCGCCTCCTTATCGAGAAGGTGAAGGAGACGCATGAGAGCGAGCTCATCAACAATCCCGAATACGGCCTGCTGGCGAGCGCCGCGCCGTCGATGACCATCCCGACGCGCGCAGGCGCGCCGACGCCCGACGATCTCGACGAGCTGATCGCGCGGGTGTGGAAGGAGCCCGCTTTCTTCCTCGCGCATCCCGCGGCGATTGCGGCCTTCGGGCGTGAGTGCACGCGGCGTGGCGTGCCGCCACCGACGGTCAATCTGTTCGGATCGCCCTTCCTCACCTGGCGCGGGCTGCCGCTCGTTCCCTCCGACAAGATTCCGGTCGAGGGCGGCACGAGCAAGATCCTCCTGCTCAGGACCGGAGAGAAAAAGCAGGGCGTGGTCGGCCTGTTCCAGCCCGGCGTTCCGGGCGAGGTCAGCCCGAGCCTTTCGGTCCGCTTCATGGGCATCAACCGCAAGGCGATCGCGTCTTATCTCGTGTCGCTTTACAGCTCGCTCGCCGTGCTGACCGAGGATGCGCTCGGCGTGCTCGATAATGTCGAGGTGGGCAAGTATCACGCTTACGACCACACTTACGACAAGGGCGGTGCGGCGGTTGCCACCTCGTCTCGTGCTAGGACGCGCAAGCGGTCGTGACGGAAGTCCGGTCGATCGGCATTGCGAATGTGGCTAGGCTCTCGCGAGGATCGTCATGCCTGAGCTTCCTGGATCGCGGGCGGTGACGGTCGGCCCCAGCGGGTCGGCCGGGGCGTTGCCGCTTGGTGGCGACCTGGAAAGTGCCGCGGCGTCGGAGAGTCAGGCGCCAGATCCCGCCTGGATCGCCGCGATTGCCAATTCGCTGTTCAGGGGTCTGCCGGCCGAGGGTCTCGCAGGCCCCGGCGCCAGCCTGCCTTCGGCGCCGGTGTTCGCTGTCGATGCCTTGACCGCGCAGGTTCCGGGCGCACCCATCGCCGCGCCGTCCGCTTCTCCCAATCTGACCCCGGGAGCGAGCGGAATTCCGGGACCGGGCGCGAGCGGGCCCGCAGCGCACATCCACGCTTTTGAACCGCTGACCACGCAAAGCCAGCCGACGCCCGCCCAAGCGGTGCCGCCGTCGGGTGAAAAGGGAGCATCCGCACCGTCTGTGCCGGCTGTCCCCGTCTCGGCTGCAAGCGCCAGAGACGTCCCGATCGGAAATCCACAGCCTATGTTTGCCAGCGATGCCGACCTGTCGTCGCTGCCGAGCACGCTTGGCGGCGGCATGTCGATCATTCCATCTTTCGACGGCGGCATTCCCAATGGCGGACCCGGCGCGCGCTGCCGTCGGCACCTGTCAACGCGGCCCAGCCACTTGTCTCTCCGCCAGCGACGGCGCCCTCGCCTGGGCCAGCGTGGCCGTCGGCTCCGGTTTACAGCATCGCCCCGATCGGCTTCCCCGGCGCGCCGGCGCCCGCC
>DATBSO010000105.1:0-2781 GCA_036559745.1 Gemmatimonadales bacterium
GGAGTACCAACGGCTCGGCGACGCCGCGATCAGGGTATTGGGCGACTTCACGCCGCTGGTCGAGCGGATCTCGGTCGACGAGGCTTTCGCCGACGTCGCCGGCTGCACACACCTCTTCGGCGCGCCGGCCGAGATCGCCGCGGCGATCCGCCGACGCGTGCGCGACGAACTGGCGCTTCCCATCTCCGTCGGCGTCGCCAGCACAAAGCACCTCGCCAAGATCGCCTCGCAGGTCGCCAAGCCCGACGGGCTGGTTGTCGTAGACCCGGGGACCGAGCTCGCCTTTCTCCATGATTTGCCGGTGGAGATGATGTGGGGCGTCGGCCCGGCGACCAGGGCGCGACTCGTCGAACGCGGCATCGCTACCATCGGCGACCTGGCGCGGAGCTCCCCCGGTGCGATTGCCCGCCTTCTCGGCCGTGCCGCGGGCGAGAGGCTGGCCGCTCTCGCCTGGAACCGCGATCCGCGCGCCATCCGGACCCATGTCCGCGCCCGCTCGGTCGGAGCGCAATCGGCGCTCGGCCGAAGGTCCGTCGAGGACCCGGTCATCCGCCAGGCGCTCCGCCACCTTGCCGACCGGGTCGGGTCGCGCCTGCGGGCGAAGGGCAAGTCCGGGCGGACCGTGACGGTGCGGGTGCGGTTCGGCGACCTCCGCTCGGTTACACACGCCGTGACGCTGCCGCAACCCGTCGCCGCGACCGCCATCCTCGCGGAGATCGCCGAGGACCTGGTGCGAGCCGTCCTCAGGAGCCATCCCGAAGAACGCGCGATCTCTCTGCTCGCCATCTCGGTATCGCATATCGAGGATCAGCCGGTGGTGCAGCTCGATCTGCCGCTCGGCCTCACCGACGAGGCGCGGCGCCCGGGCGCCAGGAGAGGGATGGTGCACCTCCTCGCGGACCGCGCCATCGACGCGATCCGTGACCGTTTCGGCTGGGAATCCGTCGGCTACGCCTCGGTCGCCCTCGACGCCCGCCGCTCCGTTCCCGACGCCTTCCGCCAGCTGGCGGAGCGGGAGTTGTAGAGTCCGACCGGCGTCATTCCGGGTACTCGTCCTTCCGCCAGGAACGGGGCTCGGCGGGTTGGGCCTTCGGCGTTCGCTCGAGCAGGAAGCTGAAGTAGGGCGCGACGAATGGATCGGGCGCCGTCACCGTGTAGGTGTGGTAGACGGTCCCGTTCTCGCGTGCGAATGCGATCCAGCCCGGGGTCTCGCGCAGGCCGTCCTTGAGCGGGGCCCCGACCTGGCCTGACCACTCCTGGAGCCAGCCGGGCGGGTGCTCGATCATCTCCTTGACATCGGGAACCTGCTGCGCCTGCTTCTGGGTGATCGCAAGGCCGAAGTCGAAGGCGAACTCCGTGTTATAGGTGGAGACGTACGGGAACTGCCAGCCCATCCGCCGCTTGTAGGCGGTCAGCCGCTCGATCGGTGCCCGGGAGAAGCAGAGCAGCGTCACGTCGCGATGGCTCAGGTGGATGAGCGAGCCGTCGAGCCCGTCGGCCAAGCTGGTACAGCCGGGGCAGGCGCCGAGCCTGTAGTCGGGGCCGAACATGATGTTGTAGGCGAGTAGCTGTGAGCGTCCGTCGAAGAGCTCGGCGAGGGTCTTCTTCCCGTCCTCGGTGTCGAACTCGTACTCCTTCTCTACCGGGACCCACGGGAGTTCCTGACGCTTTCCCACGATTTCCTTGTTCCGCTCCGCCTGCACGGCCTCGAGCTTGGCGAGCTCGCCCCGGGCGGCGAGCCACTCTTCACGGGTTCCGGTTCTGTGATCGGTCAGCTGTTGTGTCATCGTTTCATTCCTCATAGGACAGGATCGTCGAATGCGCCGCCTTGGCGCTTGCGGGTGACCTCCTCGACAGGCTTTGGCGCGCCGAGTTGGAGTTCAGGAACGAGCGGGACCTGCTGCAACCTGTACTCTCAATTGAGGAGAAAAGGCAGCCACGAGGAATGGGCGGCCGGCCAAGCCACGCCCTGTCTGCAGCCTTACCGCGGTCTCCTCCATAACACGAGTCGGCCTAACGGACCGCGCATCTGCTGCGGCGACTTCTCACTCTCCGCACAATCCTACGTTTCCTTTTGAGCCGAAGCGTCCGCCAGCTGCATGCGCTTGTATGACTTACCGCTTACTCAGGAAGAACCGCTTGAGCAGATCCCCGCACTCATCGGCCATGAGGCCGCCCACGACCTCCGGCCGGTGATTCAATCTCGGATTCCGAAGCAGGTCGTACACCGAGCCCGCCATTCCGCATCTCGCATCATACGCGCCGAACACGACCCGGCCAACCTTGGCCAGGACGACGGCACCGGCGCATTGGGCACAGGGCTCCAGCGTCACATACAGCGTGGCCATGGTCAGCCGGTCTTCGCCCACCTTCTGCAGCGCCCGGTGGATGGCGAGGAGCTCCGCGTGCGCGGTGGGATCACGACGCTGCACGGTCTCGTTATGAGCCTCGCCCAGTATCTCGCCCTCGGCGATGATCACCGCGCCCACCGGAACCTCCTCCCGCACCGAGGCCGCCCGCGCGAGACGGAGCGCGGCCTCCATTCCTGCGAGATCACTCGGGGATGGGGTGCCTCTACGCACCGGCCATCTCTGGCACCCCCGCCGCGACGCGTTCCACCTTTTCGAAGCGCAGCACGTCCCCATCCCGCTCCACCCGGATCGTATCGCCCTCGTGGAAGTTGCCCTCCAGCAGCTCCAGCGCGATCGGGTTCTGCAGCAGGCGCTGGATCACCCGCTTGAGCGGGCGGGCCCCGTAGACGGGATCGTAGCCTTCCGCGGC
>DATBSO010000106.1:0-3275 GCA_036559745.1 Gemmatimonadales bacterium
GTTTCTCCCGATCGCGCAGATGCGACAGATCAGCCGCGTGATTGCACTGGACGGTCCTTGCATCGCCGCGGAGGTCGACCTTGGCCCCGAGCATTGGGTGTACCCCCAGCACTTTCCCAGCGACCCGATCTTTCCCGGCACTCTCATGATCGAGGCCGCCGGCCAGCTGGTCGCGTTGTGGGCCTGGGGCAACGGCCATCGCGGCCGGCCACGATTGGTACGGACCAGCGCCACGTTTCATCAGCCTGTGTGGCCGCTGACTGAACGGCTGGAATTGCGGGGTGAGGTGCTAGGAAAGCGGCACCTGCAGTTCGGGACCGTGGAGCTGTTTGCAGATCGGACCCATGTCGCGACGGTCTAGGCGGTGCTGGCGGTGATCGCGCCGACCTGAGGAGGATACTGGCTCGGGCCGATGGCGCGAGATAAGTTCTCTCCACCTCCACCATCGGCCCACATGCCAGACCTGCGCGAGCGGCTTCAGACGGGCTTGGCTGACCGCTACCGCCTCGAACGCGAGCTGGGGCGGGGTGGCATGGCCGCCGTCTTCCTTGCGCACGACCTTCGCCACGACCGGCCCGTCGCCCTCAAGGTACTGCATCCCGAGCTCGCCACCTCCCTCGGGCCCGAACGATTCCTCAGAGAGATCAAGGTCGCGGCGCGGCTTCAGCACCCGCACATCCTGTCGGTGCACGATTCGGGGGAGGCTGACGGCCTCCTCTGGTTCACCATGCCCTATGTCGAAGGGGAGTCCCTGGCGGACCGGCTCCGCCACGACAAACAGCTGCCCGTGGACGAAGCCATCCGGATAATTCTGCAGGCCGGACAGGCGCTCCACTACGCCCACGAGCACGGCGTCATCCACCGCGACATCAAGCCGGACAATCTGCTCCTCACCCGCGACGGCAACACCGAGGTCGCCGACTTCGGCATCGCCCGCGCGCGCGCCGGAGGGGGAGAGGACCGGCTCACCGATACGGGACTGGCAATCGGGACGCCGGC
This sequence comes from Gemmatimonadales bacterium, assembly GCA_036559745.1. Lineage (GTDB taxonomy): Bacteria > Gemmatimonadota > Gemmatimonadetes > Gemmatimonadales > GWC2-71-9 > CAVVWJ01. The sequence continues at coordinate 1,000 of DATBSO010000106.1, forward strand.
GTACATGAGCCCCGAGCAGTCGACCGCCGAACGCGAGCTGGACGCTCGCACCGACATCTACTCACTGGCCTGCGTGCTTTACGAGATGCTGGCCGGCGAGCCGCCGTACACCGGCCCGACCGCGCAGGCAATCATCGCGAAGCGGCTGACCGAGCCGGTGCCACACCTCCGCACGCTCCGCGACGTGCCCGAGACGGTCGAGCACGCCGTGACCAAGGCACTGGCCCGCAATCCCGCCGACCGGTTCGGGACCATGGCCGAATTCATGTCGGCCCTCACTGCAGTCCCCTCCGGGAGTCCGGCGCGTCCACGGCGAGTCGCGTCACTCGGCGTCGGGGCCGCGCTGGTGATCATCGCGAGCCTCGGCTTGCTGCTATGGGGGCGGTGGCAGGGCGGAACGCGAGACGCCGGCGGCGGACCCAAGCGTCTGGCCGTGCTCCCGTTCGAGAATCTGGCCGGACAGGAAGAGGAGTATTTCGCCGACGGCGTGACCGACGAGCTGCGGGGTAAGCTCGCGACACTTCCGGGTCTTCAGATCACCGCCCGGGGCAGCTCGTTCCAGTACCGGAAGACGACCAAGCGTCCGGATCAGGTAGGCCACGAGCTGGGCGTGCAGTATCTGCTCACGGGCACCGTGCGTTGGGAGAAACACGCCGAGGGCCAGAGCAAGGTTCGGGTGACGCCCGAACTGGTCCAGGTGGCGACGGGGTCGACCCAGTGGCAGGAGCCGTTCGAGGCCTCGCTGACGGACGTGTTCCAGGTACAGGCCGACATTGCGCGTCGTGTGGCGCAAGCGCTTCAAGTCGCGCTGGGAGCCGATCAGCGACAGCGGCTCGCCGAGAAACCAACCCAGAATCTTGCAGCCTACGACGCCTATCTCAGGGGCGAGCAGGCATCGAACAGCCTCGGCCTCTCCGACGATGCCTCGTTACGCCGCGCCGCGGCGTACTACGAGCAGGCGACGGCACTCGACCCGAACTTCGTCGCCGCGTGGGCCCAAGCCTCCCGCGCGCATGCGCTGCTGGCCCCAGGAGTCACCGCAACAGCCGCCGACGTCGAGCAAGCTCGGCGCGAGGCCGAGCGCGCCATCGAGCTGGCACCGGACCGAGCGGAGGGGCGGTTGGCCCTCGGCAATTACTACGTGCACGTCCGCTCGGACTTCTCCAAGGCGCTGGAACAGTATGCGCTCGCCCACAAGGCCGCTCCCGATAACGCGGACATCCTCACCGCGATGGCCGTCGCGGAAATGAGTCTCGGGCGATGGGGAGATGCACTTGCGCACCTGTACCGCTCAGCCGAGCTGGACCCGAGGTCGCTCTACACCGCGCGCCGGTTGGGCCGGGCGCTTCTGTGGCTTCGCCGATACCCGGAGGCGCTCCGCGCAACAGACCATGGCATGGCGCTGGCTCCCACCAATGTCGACGTCATCGAGACCAGGGCGATGGTGTACCTGGCCCAGGGCGACCTGGCCGGTGCGCGCGCCGTGCTCGCCGCGGCACCGCGGGAAGTCGAGCCAACGGCGCTGGCGGTGTACATCGCTTCCCAGTTCGACTTGTTCTGGGTACTGGACAAGGAGCAGCAGGAGATCGTCCTCAGGCTCACACCCGCGGCGTTCGACGACGATCGGGGGCAATGGGCTTTGGTCCTGGCGCAGATCCATTGGCTTCGGGGAGACAGCGCACGGGCACGTATCTACGGCGACTCGGCGTCGATGGAGATGGAAAAGCGGGTGCTGGAAGTTCCCGACAACGCCCAGCTACGCACGCTCTACGGTGTCGCACTTGCGTATGCGGGACGGAAGCAGGATGCCGTGCGGGAGGGCGAACGCGGGGTTGCCCAATTGCCGGCCACCAAGGATGGCCGATTCGGCCCCTACGACGAGCATCTTCTCACGCGAATCTATCTGCTCACGGGTGAGCGGGAGAAGGCGCTCACCAGGCTCGAGTCGCTGCTCACGCTCCCCTACTACCTCTCGCCCAGATGGCTTCCGCTCGACCCGGGCTTCGAGCCGCTCAGGTCCGACCCGCGCTTCCAGAAGCTGGCCGCGGGATCATAGCGCGGACTACCGAGTCTCTTCATCGGACCTGCTCAGCGTATAGCTGAACAGCGCGTTGCCCACCAGCAGGTTCCCAGCGCCATCCATCAGGAAGAGATGATTCTCGTCGACCCTGAGGAACGACATCGTTTGATCCGAGGCGTGCAGGTGGAGCTGGTAGACGGTCGCGCCGGGGTCGAACGTCGTTCCCCGGACGATCGTCCAGGCGCCTTCCCGAAAG
>DATBSO010000107.1:0-6034 GCA_036559745.1 Gemmatimonadales bacterium
CACCAGGCCGCCGATCACGAGCACGCGCCCGTCGCCCAGCGTCGCGGCGGCGTGGGAGCCGCGCGCCGTGGCCATCGATCCGGTCGCCGCGAACGTCTTCGTGCTCAGCGTGAAGATCTCGGCGGTCGCGGTCGGCTCCGATGTCGGCGTGTAGCCTCCGGCGAGGAGCAGCCTCTGGCCCGACAGGTTGCTCACGCTGTGGACGATCCGTGCCTCGACCATCTGCAGGCCCGTTTCGACCACGTTGCCGGCGCTGTACAGCACGGCGTCGCGAGTGGAGGCGTCGCCGCCGGTGAACAGGGCGACGACCGTGGACTCCGCGACGGCCGCGCTCGACTGCTCAGTGGGTGAGGCACCCGTCGAAGCGGATCCTCCCGAAACGACGGTGACCAGGGTCCGCACGACGCCGGACGATGGCCACTTGTCCTCGGTGTAGGGCTGCCATGTGACCGTGTTGTAATCCCAGATCCAGTATCGTCGTCCGATCACGCTGCCCCCGGGACGGACGATGATCTCCTTGACGAGGCGGGGTACGTCGTTGACGTCGCTCCTGCCGGAGCAGCCGAGCAGGAGGCCGATGAGGACGAGCCGTCGCACTAAACGCTCCCTTGCCAGAGGTACATGCCAACCATCCATGCGCGTCAAAGAAGAATGAAGAAAGTTTCGTAGCCTGCTGTTTCCCAAAGTCCCATCATGGAGTTGAAGAACAGTGATGCCTGGCCGTCGTTCGCAAAGACATACACGTGTTCAGCCGTAGCACCGCTTTCTTCGGTAACCTGAAAGAAGACGTAGCTTCGGTTCTCCGTTCGTACGATCGCTCCCTCCACGTTTCCCTGGTAGAGACCCTCATCCGTAACAGCGATCGTCGCACCGGAGCGTGGCTCGATCTGCCACCACGCATATCGGCTGGCCCCCCCGACCTGAATCGCTCGCTCCGGGGCGATCACGAGATTGCCGGCGGCGAGCGATTCCTCGACTCGTGCACGGCCGTCTTCAGGCAGATCATCTCGCAAGGGGGGGGCTTTCTGGGTGAGAAGCACGGCCCCGACCTTCTGGGCCTGAGCCAGCTCGAACACCAGACTGGTGCTGAACAGCGCCTTACCCGGACCGGCGAGCCCGCCGCCGGCGCCGGCTCCCGTCACGACTCGCTCCAGCGTCCCATCAGCGATCCCCCGAAGCACCTGAGCGAGGAACAACTGTTCCTTGCGGAATCCGGGAATGGCGGCGCGCACGCGCTCCCGTCGCAGGTCGAGGCTGAGCCGGCGCCTTCCGTTGACGGTTGCCAGCTCGACGATTGCTACGCGCGGCGTGTCGAGATAGAGCCTCGCGACTGCGCCGGAAGGCGCGACCATACGGCTGGTCAGCGCATCCGACACGGCGGTGTAGGCCACGCCGACTCGGTGCAGGCCCGCACCGACGTCGAAGCGATCACGATTCGGCTTTGGCCCGGCAGCCAGGTTGTTCAGGTGTGCACGATCGATGGCTCCCGTCGTAAAGAAGAGGTCGTAGAGGTTTCTCCCAAAATCCGCCATCGCCAGCGACCCTGTCGCCGCCACGATCTGTTCATCGGTGAGCGCGGTCCCAGCCTTGCGACGGTGCTTCCCGATTCTGTCGAAGACCTCGCGAACCACCGTTTCGCCGCTGCCGTCCGGATTGGCGAAGTCCAGCTCGATGTATTCTGCCAGTGCCGTCCCCGCGGCCTCTTGCGCGCTTCCGCCGAGCGCGTCGACCATCGAGACGGCCGCGTTGCCCGCTGTCGGCGGCTTCAGCCAGAACCACTCGCCCTCGACCGTTCGAGGGCGCACGACCAGGAACGGACGCACGTGGTTGGCTTCGGCTCCCTGCCCGACGTCGTGCCCAAGGAAGACGTCGACGCCGGACAGATCAGCGGCTCTGGCCGAGTACTTGAGGACTTCGTGCGACACGATCCCGCCCCCGACCGCCTCCTCGGTGCGAACCCGGACCTCGATGTGGTGGTACATCGCCTCGGGGATGGTGTCGAATCGCTCACCCGGCTCGGCGAACACCTGTCCCGGCTTGGCGCTCGCAAAGGACGGATCCATCGCCGTCCAGGACCGTCCGTCAGGCGAGGACTCGACCCAGTAGTGATCCTGTGTCTCGCTTGTCAGCGACTGGAGCGTGACCGGCTGTCCGCTTTGTGCGGGCTGGCCGCCTCGCTGCAGCAGGCCCCGGATGAGCTTCCCATCGCGCTGAATTGCGGCCATGAACTGCTCACCGGCGGCACGAAGCTCGGCCGACGACTCACCGTCCGTCTTGGCGGCCGGCGAGGAATGCTCGACCCACATCGACGCGACCAGCCGCTGGGCGTCAGGCTGCGGCAGCGTGCCGTGGACGAACCGCACCCGCTGTTTCGAACTCACGAGCATGGCGGCGAGCAGCGCGGCGCGGTCGACGGAATTGCCTGCCATGGCCAGGAGCGTGCCGCGCGGACCGCGGAGAGCGCCCTTGTACGGTTCGAACGCAATCTCGTCCCTGACGTACGTGAAGATCCGCGACGGGTCATGCTTGAGTGCGGCGGCGAAATGCGCCGGATTGACATGCGACAGATCGAGGCTGCGGGGCACCGGCAGTGCCAGCGCATCCACGGCGGCGCGATGCAGCCCCGGCCCATCATTGGCTCCGTCCGGAATCGGCGTGGCAGGCGGGGATTGCGCCTGGGGCGCGGCCGCGACCGGCGCCGCCGAATCGGTGGTCGGAGTCCCGGCCGCATCGGCGGCCGGCTTGTTACCCGGACTGCAGGCCGCGGCGGCCAACGCCGCCAACATCGACAACGCGAGAGACTTCATGCAATCACACGACATCCCGCCCCCCTGCATGGCTACTTGCGCTGATGGCGAACCGATCTCCCTCCACCGCGAGCCTGACCACAGCAGCTGCCGGTTTGGCGCGGATCCAGGTGATCGCTCCTTCGGCGCCGCTGCGTCGAACCCTGAGTCCTCACAGGAGCATGGCCCAAAGCTCGGGCAGACCCTTCCCCCATACAATCCTGATTGGACCTGTCGAGGCGTTCGCGTAATTCCGCGTGAAGTTGAACACAAACCTCACCGCCTCCTCGGCGTTCCTCGCCTCGGCATAATCGAATGTCGTACCCGCCATCCGCAGCTCGAGCGTCACCGTCCCACTTGGAGTACGAGTGATGACTCCTTCGGCGGTCCCCTGATAGAGGCCCTCGTCAGTCACGGCCGTCGTCGCACCAGACGATGGGTCGATCCTCCACCAGGCAAACCGCTGGTCACCATTCAATTCGACGGGTCGCTTTGGCGCGACGACGACCTGTCCCGCGGCCAACGATTCGTCAATTCTGGCTCGCGCGTCCGCAGGTAGGTCCTTCGAAAGCGATGAGCTGTTGCCGGACAGAAGCACGGATTCGATCTTCGCGGCCTGGGCCCGTTCGAACACGAGATTCGTGCTCATGACGGGTGCCCACCGCGCCCGGGCAGGGGTGGTGCCCTGGGTGAAGTACCCCACGACTTCTCTCTCCACGGCACCAGCGATCACCCCGCGCAGCACTTCCGCGATGAAACGCCGCCTCACTTCGAATCCCGATACCGCAACCCGCGGCTGGTCACGACGCAAATCCAGGCTCAATCGCGGCGCCCCATTCCAGTCGGAGAGTTCGGAAACATAGATCCTCGGAGCGTCGGGATACGTTCGTAGCACCCGGCCCGTCGAGTCCGCAATGCGACCGGAGAGCCCGTCCGATATCGCCGCAAAGGCAATGTTGATCATTCTCAACACCGCGCCGATCGTGGGCCGTTCGCCCGAGGCTTGCGGTGACTGAGGCGCGATGTTGCGCAGGTGGTCCTGTTGAATGGCACCGGTGGTGACGAAGAAATCGTAGACCGCTTTGGGCAGCTCCTCCGGCTTCATCGGGCCATCTGCCGCGGCCGCGACACCATCCGCAGTCAGTTTCGATCCGGCCATCCTCCGGTTCTTGCCCACGCGGTCGAAAATCTCCCGCACCACGGTCTCCTTGCCCCCGTCCGGTGTCACCAGATCGAACTCCACGAGCAGGGCGCTTGCAATCGGCAGCGCGGCGCTCTCGGCGTCGCCCCCCAGCGCGTCCGTCAATGCCCCGGAGGCCTCGGCTCGCGCCCGGGGGACGGCAACCGTGTAGGCCAAGCCGATGACCTGATCCTGACTGACGGACAGGACGGGTCGGAGCCGGATTCCCTCCTCGCTATCCTCTCGCTGGTGAGTGAGGAAGAAATCGATGCCTGAGAGGTCTGCCGCCTTGGCGCTGTAGTTGAGCAGCTCGCGACTTACCGCTTGGTCGCCCTGGTACTCCTCTACGCGCACCCGCATTTCGACGCGGTGAAAGAGGTCGTCAGGCAACTGGTCGAACGTCGACTCCGATTTCGCATAGCGCTGTCCGGGAGCCGACGTCGCGAAGGACGGGTCCAACACCGTCCACTGGTCGTCCTGCCGCCACTCGACCCAGTAGTGGTCCTGCGCTTCCTGAAGGACGCTGTCTCGCGTCAGGCCCGGCGGCCGCTTGGCGGGCAACCCCGCCTTGTCCAGGGTCTTGGCAAGCAACGACGCGTCACGGCGGATACCATCGAGGAACCGGCCTAGGTCGGCTATGACCTCCGGCGAAGGGTCTTCCACATCGTTCTCGGCCGCCGGAGGGCGCTCCACCCACATGGAGGCTACCAGATCCTGTGCAACTGATTTGTCGAGCTTCCCGTGAGCATAGCGGATCTGCTGCCCCGAGCTGGCGAGCAGGCTGCCCAGCAACGCAGCCCGATCCACGGCATTGCCTGCCATGGCCATCAGCGTGCCCCGTGGACCGCGAAGGCTCCCGCGGTACGGCTCGAAGGCGATCCGGTCGCGGACGAACTCGAAGATGCGCTTCGGGTCCTTCCCCAGCGCCGCGGCAAAATAGCGTGGCTCGACGTGTGAGAGATCGAACGCGCGTACGACCGGCAGTTTCAGTGAATCGGTGGAGGTTCCGCGGAGACCGGGGCCGTTGGGATTCGGCTTGTCGTCTGATGTGCCAAGCGAGGCGGCCGGCGCTCGATCGTCTTCCTTTCTGTCTCGAGCACCAGCCGAGCACGACGAGAATACGATCAGCAACGCAAGCGGAGAAACCTGCCAGAGACGTGACCACATCGTTCCCCCCTGCATGGTTACTTGCGCTGAATGACGAACCGATCCCCTTCCACCGCGAGTCTGACCACCGCCGTCTGGTCCGGCACGATCGTCACCGGCTCCTCGAGCTTCTGTCCGAGCGCGTCGATGCGGACCCGATAGTTGCCCGCCGGCAGCTCCCGGGACAGCTCGCTCGACTCGCCCGACGCCAGCACCGTGCCTGACTTGTCGAGCACGTCGTACGGCAGGTGCTGCAGCGCGGCGAGCCGGATGGCGCGCGACAACTGCTGGCCGTCCTGCGCCCCGTAGTACTGGCCCCCCGTCGACGCCGCAAAGCTCCCCAGCTCGCGCTCGACCTGCTGGCCCGTCAGCGTGAAGCCCACGATGTTGAGCGTGACCTTGACCCCCGAGGCCTTGATCTGGCGCGCGGCCGACTGTGGGTTGCCCTTGCAGCTCTCCTCGCCGTCGGTGATCAGGATGACCGAGCCGCCGCCGGCCGCCTTCAGATCGTCCACCGTCTTGAGCACCGAGCGCACCAGCGGGGTCTCCCCACGCGGCTTCAGCGCCGAAGTCGCCGCTACGATCTGCTCGCGATCGAGCTTCGCGATCGGCACGAGCAGCTCGGTGTCCTGGCAGGTCTGTGCGGACTTGGACGAATAGCGATGTCCGTAGACCCGGAGACCGACGTTCAAGTCATCCGGCAGTGTGGTCAGGACATCCTTGAGCACCTGCAGCGCGGTGCTCCAGCGCGTGTCCTCTCCCAGCTTGGTATTCATCGAGCCCGAGACGTCGAGCACGATCTCGAGATTGCGGCCCGCGGCCTTGTCGCCCTCCTTCACGACCTGCAGCGCGCCGACAGGACCGGCTCCATACGCCCCGGCCAAACCGATCACGGCCCACATTGACGGAGCGAAGGACGATT
>DATBSO010000108.1:0-39704 GCA_036559745.1 Gemmatimonadales bacterium
GCGGCGCCTGGCGGCATCGTCGCCGTCGGTTGCGGCGCCGGCTGGGCGACCACCGTATCCGCTCGGGCCGGCGCCTGTTTGGCGACGCGTTCCTCCTGAGCCGCACGGAGGCCGAGCGCCGTCTTGAGCTCGGCGGCCTTCGCGTTGACAGCGCTCTTCTCGGCAGCCGACGCGCCGCCCGGCACCTCGGCGTCCTGCAGAATCGGGATCACCCGATCGACGACCTGGCCCCACTCTCTGCCGCCGCTGAAGCCCGATGCCTTGAGGCTCGCCTGCTCGGCGCGCTCGTCGACGGCGCGTTGCTGATCATACAAATCGCTCGGCTGCGAAGGCTGCTTCACGAGGCAGCTCGCGTCGACCATACCCAGCATCGAGTCAGCGTAGATCTGCTGGGTCTTCTGGTCCTGCTTCTCCATGGCTGCCATCATCTTGTTCATGATGGCCTCGTTCCGTTTCATCAGCTTCTCATTGGCCGCCAAACGGGTGGGCCAAGTCTGCTGCGCCGCGTCGCACTTGGGCTTGGCCACCTCGTACGCCGCGACCGCTCTCTTGTACCGGCCGTAGGGTGTGTCTTCCCCCTCGGCCTTCACCCGTTCGCCTTTCCCCGCCCTGATCCCGGCCAGCAGTTTATCCACTGTTTCGGGCGTGAGGACGATCGTGCTGTTGTCACCCCCGGCCGCCGGTGCCGCCGCGGTCTCGGAGGGAGCCGCGGCATCCGGAATGGCCTTGTCCACGGCCTTCGACGCGGCCTCGCCCTTCAACTTCTTCTTGAGGCCGCCGAACTGCGCCGAGGCCGGAGTGGCGACGGCCAACGCGATGGCCAGGACGGCCAGGATGTGACCGATGGCGACCGATCGCCTGTTCGGATTCCGCATTGTTCCTCCCTGAGTGTCTCGAAGGGTCCAGCCGCCGTGGCGGGACCGGCGCGAATTGAGCGTATGGGACTGGGACGAGGGCGAAGCACGATCCGAACGCGCAGGAATTTGCTGCACGAAACGCGTGGGAGCCAGTGGGGCGAGGCGTGAAAGGCCGGGGTCGAAGCGGGTGGGAGCCATACGTCATCCGGGTCGGGTTGCCGGTACGACGTGCGGAGGGCTCAACTATTCTCGCCTTTCTTGTGTTGCAGCCGCGCTACAGTGTCCGGAGCCGCGTGACGAAGCCGGCCGCCCCGCCTCAGGCCGAAGCTGACCCGGCCGGGGGCTCGGGCCGGAGAGCGGCCGCTCTGTCCTTCAGGAGCGCGCGCTCGCGCACGTTTCGCGTGAGAGACGCGGCCCGTTCGAACTCGTCCCGGGCTTCATCGAGCCGACCCAGCTTCTGGAGCAGGTCGCCGCGGACGCTCGGCAGCAGATGGTACGATTTGAGGGATGGCTCCGAGGTCAGGGCATCGACGACTTCGAGCCCCGCCGCGGGCCCGAATGCCATGGCGAGCGCCACGGCGCGATTGAGCTCGACCACGGGTGAGGGCGAAAGCTGCGCGAGCGCGTCGTAGAGTGCCGCGATGCGCGGCCAATCGGTGTCGTCCGCCGTCCGCGCGCGGGCGTGACACGCGGCGATCGCGGCCTGAAGCGTATAGCATCCGAACGAGTCGCCCAACGCCTCCGAGCGCTCGAGCGCTGCGAGTCCGCGACGGACCAGGATCTGGTCCCACCGGCCACGATCCTGGTCGAGAAGCAGAATTGGTTCGCCGGACGGCCCTGACCGCGCCCGGAGCCGCGACGCCTGGATCTCCATCAGGGCCACGAGACCATGAACTTCCGGCTCCTGCGGTGCGAGCTCGGCGAGGATCCGCCCGAGGCGGAGCGCCTCCTCGCAGAGCGCGGGACGCATCCAGTCGTCGCCGGCGGTGGCGGAGTACCCTTCGTTAAAGATGAGATACACGACTTCGAGCACCGAGGAGAGGCGGGCTTCGAGGTCAGCGCCCCGGGGCACCTCGAAGGGAACCCTCGCCTCGGACAAAGTTCGTTTGGCCCGGACGATACGCTGGGCCAGGGTGGGCGCGGGGATGAGAAAGGCTCGCGCGATCTCTTCGGTCGTCAGCCCTCCCAAGAGCCGGAGGGTGAGCGCCACCCGGGCCTCAGTGGAAAGCACCGGATGGCAGGCGATGAACACGAGGCGCAGCAGATCGTCGCCGACGTGATCGTCGAGCGAGGCCTCGAGGTCTCGCACGGCTTCCTCGAGACGGCCCTCCAGCTCGCGGCCCAGCTGCGCCTGCTTCTGCTCGAATCGGGTGCTCCGCCGGAGCAGGTCGATCGCCCGGTGCTTCGCGGTGGCCATCAACCACGCGCCGGGATTGTCCGGAACGCCGGTCGTGGGCCAGCGCTCGAGCGCCGCGACCAGCGCGTCCTGCGCCAGATCCTCCGCCAGGCCGACGTCGCGGACGACACGGGTGAGCGCGGCGACCAGGCGGGGTGATTCGATCCGCCAGACCGCCTCGACCGCCCGGTGGGTATCCGGAACCGTCACGCCTTCTTCGCGGCGATCTGGGACCGGAGACGCTCATCTTGTTTGCGGAGCTCCGGCGTGAGCTCGGCACCGAAATCCCCGGCCTCGAAGACCTGCCGGATCTCGATCTCGGACTCACCGTCGTGCGGATTGGGGCAGCGCTTGACCCACTCGATCGCCTCTTCCTTGGTCTTTACCTGCCAGAGCCAGAAGCCGGCGACGAGCTCCTTCGTCTCGGTGAACGGCCCGTCCACCACCGTCCGCTTGTTCCCGGAGAATCTGACCCGCGCGCCCTTCGAGCTGGGCTGCAGCCCTTCACCTGCGAGCATGACGCCGGCCTTGACCAGCTCCTCGTTGAACTTGCCCATCTCCGCAAGAAGACGCTGGCTCGGCAGCACGCCCGCTTCGGACTCCTTGGTCGCTTTTACGATCACCATGAACCGCATCGTCGTATCTCCTCGTGTGTTGGGGAAGCGGCCTTCGAACCGTCCCGACCGTGTGACCACCCGCCGCTCTATTCAAGCGTCGAACGGGCGACCGCAAAATCGACAGGCCGAAGCATCCCCATCTCGTATTGTCTAAGTCACTCCTACGTCTGGACTTCGCATGTGATCAGCCTCCGGCCTCGATAGCCCGCCTGCTGAACACCGCGATGGGAACCCCGATCAGAAACATGTGCACTACGATGCTGAGTGTCACCCACAGCGCATTCTTCGACCCCGATTGCGGCACCGCGGACAGCGGGACGACCACGTAGTTCATGATTCCGTACAGCGCCAACCCATAGGCTACTCCGCACCAGGCGGCTCGCTCTCGCAGGAGAGGCCAGCGGATCGCAACGAAGTAATACACCGCGGCCATGGACAGCGCGATGAAGAAGTGCAGCCCGAGCCCCAACGCCGCAGTACCCCAACCGCCCTCGAAGCTGGCCTTGCCGAGGAGACCGGCGGCAACGGACTGAAAGATCCGCCGCGCGGGCACATCCGCCTTCACCGCCCAGAACACGCACGCGTAGACGATATCGAGGGTTCCCGCCATGAGTCCCCCGGCAACCACCAGCGCGAGGGGGGAGGAACGTTGCGCCGGGATCGTTGATGTGGTCACCGCTCGAGCCCCTCCAGAGGGGTAGGCATCCGTGTCGGCGTCACAATGGCCTGGGACCGTCTCTCAGGAGAAGGTTTCGTGACCGCGCGACGCCAGGAAGCCGCGGACGCAAAAAGGGCCGGCGCAAGGACGCCGGCCCTTTAGCCACAGACTATTTGGTCGTCAGCTCGCCAGCGGCACGACGAACTGCAGCTTGCCGTTCGGCGCCATGGGGATCTGGTCCACGATCTCGAGCGCGATCTGGAAGTCGCCGCCCACTTCCGACTCCACCATGTGCGTGAGCGCGTTGCGCTGACCGTCTGACGGCTGGCGCCGCGCGTCGAGCAGGAATCTGAGCCGGCGGCCCGGCTCCTCCCGAACCTGGAAACGGCGCACCCACTCGTGTGCGTCCGCGCGGGCGAAGAGGCTGGTGATGAGCGGCGTCGTGATGAGCGCGCCCGAGGGGCGACGGATGGCGTGGGCGGTCCGGCCCTGCACCCGCGTCATGACACCGAGACCGCGCCCACAATCACACGGGCCGGGCAGGCGCGCCGCCATGTCTCCCATCTTGTAGCGAATGAGCGGCATCGAGGACAGACCGAGGTTGGTGACGACCAGCTCGCCACGGGTGCCGTCGGGAACGGGCCGCCCTTCGGAATCCATCACCTCGATCACGAAGCTGTCGTCGTCCATATGCAGCACGTCCCGGTGCTTCGGGCACGACCAGGCTATCACGCCGCACTCGTTGGTGACGTACACGTCTACTGCCGGCGCATGAAACGCCCGCTCGGCCAGCTCGAGGCAGCGATCGGTGACTTCCATCGCCGTGCAGAAGACGGCCCGGGGCGGCTGGACCTGGGCGCCGGTGGCCAGCACGTGGTCGGCCAGTGCCTCGATCGCGCCGGCGTAGCCGGTGAGGATCGGCGGGCTCATGTCTCTGACCCGCTCGAGCACCTGGGCCGGCGGCGCGTCCGACGCCATCCGCTCGACGCGGGGAAGCATCCCCATCCGGCGCATCAGCGTTATCGGACCCGCACGGTCCGGCTTCACCAGCACCGCGACGCAGATCTGCGCGTCCCAGATGCTGCATCCGAACGCCGAGTAGACCCGCCACCACCGCGCCGAGTACTCGACCTCCTCTTCCTTCGACCGCATGAAGATGCCCGGGGTTCCGGTTGACCCGGATGTGCGCACGGTGAACAACTCGGACGAATCCTCAGTGAGGAACGCGTCGATTCCATGCCTGTTGATGACGTGACGGTCGAGGAGCGGCAAACGGCTGAGGTCGCTCAGTTCGACTTTCCGGAAGTCCTTGATCCCGGCCTTGCGAAGGAGGTCGCGGTAGTACGGGGCCGCCGAGGCTTTGGCCAGGAGGCGCTGCAGACGCGTACGCCGACGCCCGGCGAGCTCCTCGGGCTTGAGCCATTGTTCGCGCTCGAGCCGCAGGGAGCTTTCCAGGAGCGAGTAGACAGCTCCTATCGGTCCGGCACCCGGGATCATAGGAATGCGCATCGGTGCAGCTCCATCCAAGGAGACCCGCCAATGGGCCGACGTCTGATTGCCGGTCGGATGTTGATGCAAATGGGGCTCCATGAGGTGTGCGCTCGCGCGTCAGCGGCATGGACTGCAAGCCCTTGCGATGCCACACAATTGACCCCGGAAATGGGGGATCTACGCGACGGTACTCATGCAGGAATCGGCACGTGGGGTGTGTAATTCCTGCGACTCTCGCGTGGCGGTGTAGCGCTCGAGCGACGGTGATGGGATTGGGTGTCGCGACAGGTGGTGCAGGGTGATGCAGGGCTGCTAGCGGCCGCCGCTCACGATCAGCACGATGGCAGCGAGGGCGCACCCGACGCCGGAGATCTGCACCAGGCTGAGCCGCTCGCCAAGGACGACCCGCGCGAGGAGGACGGTGCTCGCGGGGTACAGAGAGGAAAGCGTTACGACGACACTGAGCGGACCGGCCTGCGCGGCCAGCATGTAGAGCGCATTGGCCAGCATGTCGATCGAGCCACCGACAGCGGCGAGCGCGGCCACGCCCATCGGCATTCGAAGCGTCCGCCGCCCCGCGACCGCGATCGCGGTGAAGAACGCCACGGAGACCAGTCGCGCGACGATGAGCGGCCACATCCCGGACTCCTGGCGGGTCTGGGCAAGCGTCAGGAAAAAGAACCCGATCGCGATGCCCGACACGAGCGCGATGCTGACGCCGGAGGGTCGGCGCGGCGCGCCCGGCTCGGCGCCGGGTTCCTCGCCGGCCGGCTGCTGGCTCACCAGCACGATGGACACGATGCCGAGCGCGATGCCGGCGAGCGCCAGCGGACCCGGCCGCTCACCGAGCACCACGGCGACGACGACCGGGATCGCCACCGCGCACACGGCGGTCGTCGGAGCGACGACCGCCATCCTCCCGATGCTCAACGCACGATAGAGCAGCGCGACACCGACGCCCCCGGTCAGGCCGGCGAGGGCGCCCCACAGGAGATCAGGACGTGAAGGAGACGCAGAGGGGAGCAGCGGAAGCAGCAGAGCGAGGAGGAGGAGACCGCTCGCCTGCGAAAGGACGACGACCGGGAGCGTGCCGACTCGCTTCGCCGTCACACCGCCCGTGAAGTCGGCGGCACCGTAGAGCACCGCCGACCCGATCGCGAGAAGATAGACGATCAATGGCCTTCGCCAGCCATCGTCAGGCGCACGAGATCGTCGCCCGCGGCGGGAGCCCCTGCCTTTGTCGGGCCCCGCGGCTGACGGCGCAGTACACTCGGGCTCATCCGGTACCGCTCGCGGAAGACGCTGTTGAACCGGCGGAGACTCTGGAAGCCGCTGGCGAACGCCACCCGGGTCACCGGGAGGGGCGTGTCGGTCAACAGACACTTGGCGAGGAGGAGGCGATGGGTCTGGGCGAGCTCGAGCGGTGAGACACCCAGCTCGCGCTCCATGGCGCGACGGAGCTGGCGCTCTCCGACACCCAGCTCCCGGGCGACCACGGCCCGGCCCGGCGCGAGCTCAGGGCGGCAGCGGAGGCAGGGGCGGAAACCGTCGCGCTCCGCCGCGGCGGCCGACTCGAAGAACCGGCGGCGGTCAGGATAGGAGACGCGCGCCGGGCAGACAGGCCGGCAGTAGATCATCGTGGTGCGGATGCCCACGAAGAAGACCCCGTCGAAGCGCGCGTCGCGTGACGCGAGGGCACGGCCGCAGATATCGCCGTCGAGCATGACCGAATCTAGGCCCGCGGCGGGACCCCGGCTCGCCGGATTCGGACATCGAATCCAGGCGGTCAAGGCGTGGAGCGGCTCTCTTCCTTCAGCACCGCCAGGCTCTTGGAGCCGAGGGTGATGAGGGCTTTGAAGACCCCCTTCACGCTGATGGTGGAGCCCTTCCGGGGTGGACTCCCCGACTCGGTGACGACGGTCAGCGTCCCGGTATCGTCCCTGAGCTGGTAGGCGCCTCCGACGATCACGCCCCCGGCTTCGGTGACCTCGCCTTGCACCCGCACCGTCTTGCCGTCGTACTTGGAGGCATTGTCGAGCAGTTGTCCGATCGGGGTCACGGACGCGCAGCCCGCGAGAAAAATGGCAGCGCCGGCGAGCGCCGCGCGTGAGATCAGTCGGGGGAAGCGCGACGCGGAAGTGAACATGATTCTGGTGCTCCGGAAGAGAGTCGCTGGCACGGGACTGGACTGGCCGAATTTACAGCGCCGGAACGGGGACGACCAGCGCGGCGAGCGATATATTCGACCGACGTCACGCTAGCGTCGAGATCAGATCCCCTTCCCCGCTCGCCTCGGCCGCCTTCCGGACCACCTCGTCCAGCTCTTCCGGCGTCCGGCGCCGGCACTCCCGCCGCAGGTCGTCGATCTCAGAGTCCAGGAACCGGCCGAGCAACGAGTCGGTGGTGAATTCGAAGGCCGGCAGCTCCTTCTTGGCCGCGGTGTTGGAGTACAGCGCCATCACCGCGCGGTCATCGAAGCGGTAGAAGGTGTAAGTGGGATAGAGGCTGAACAACCAGACCTGGGCCGGTTTCCGGTACTCACGGGCCAACCGGCCGAAATAACGGTAAGCATCCACCAGCAGCGCCGGGACCAGCGGGCCGTCGTCGAAGTGCTTCGACAACGAGAACATCAGCTCGTGGCTGGCGAGGTCGGGGAGGAAGACCTCCAGCGTCGTACCCTCGCGCGCGAGGAAACTCTTGATCGCCGCGTCGTGATTCTCCCGCCACCGCCGGGAATGGATGAAATACAGCGTCATCCGCGTGGAGGATGCGATCAGGTCCTCGAAACGCTGGACGAACCCCGCGAAGGGGCCGACCCGGACAATGCCGGACGACGTGTCGGGAATGCCGGTCATGCGTCGTCGAGCGTGAAGCCGATCTTGAGCGTCACCTGCCAGTGCGCGACCTTCCCCCCCTCGATGTGACCCCGTGTTTCGACGACCTCGAACCAGCGCAGGTTGTGCAGCGTCTTCGAGGCCTTCGCGATCGCGTTCTTGACCGCCTCCTCGGCGCCCTTCGGTGAGGAGCCGACGAGCTCGATGGTCTTGTAGACGTGCTGTGACATGAGACCTCCTGGTTGTCGGTCGCGTGCGTGGACCATATGCCCGTGATTCGAGACGGGCAAGAGCGTTGGACGAGCACGTGAAAGGCGCACCGGCCAGGCCATCTGACCGGTGCGCCTCGCACCTGCAAGGTACTCGTGTCGGCCGATCAGGCCATCAGGGTGCTCCGTCCACAGGAAGTCCGCTCGGCACGGTCAGCGGCACGACCGCGCTCAGGTTGCGCGAGGCCGGATCGGTCAGTGCCTTCAGAAACTCGGTGATGTCGTCCACCATGGCGGGGGTGAGCGGCATCTTCTTGAGTCGATTGTCCCGCGTCAGCAGAATGTCGCTCGCCGTCGGCAGCAGCGTGGTGCGCAGCAGCGGCTCGAGCTGATTCGGATCATAGTTGCGAAGCTTCACGTCCGACTGCAGGTAGTGATCGACCCAGTTCCGCAGGTCTACGATGGCGCCGTCGTGGCCATACGGCGCGGTGAGTTCCACGTTTCTGAGCGGCGGGGTGCGGAACTTGTATTTGTCTTCCGGTCTCTGGGTCTCGCGGAGTCGACCGAAGTCGTCCTTGCCGTTGACGCCGTCGCCGAAGCCGGGCCCCACCTGGGGCACCGCCACGTTGTGGAACTTGTTGTCGCTGAAGAGCGGTCCATTGTGACATTGCCCGCACTTGGCCTCACCGAGGAAGGCCTTGGCGCCACGGAGCTGCTGGTCGGTCAACGCGTTGTCGTTGCCGGCCAGGAAGTTGTCCCACGGGGTGTTGGTCGCGCTGAAGACCGCCTTGATCCAGCAGCCCATCGCGTTGCCGGCATGGGCGAAACTCATGCTGTCGAAGGCCACCCCCGGATACGCGGCCTGGAACAGGGTCCGGTACTCGGGAATCGCGCCCAGCCGCGCCATGGCGAGCCGCCAGATCTGCTGGGGATCGGTGTCAGGGATGCTCGCCAGCTCGTTCCCGGCGTCGGCACGCATCTCGGCCCGCGACAAGACCGGGAACATCGGCAGGGCGGACACGGTCCCGCATTCGAACACGGACAGCTGAGACGCGGGCAGCGGTTTGCCCGGCGCGCGGATCACGCCGGCCGCGTTTCTGAACACGCGCCCGTCCCACGTCAGCTTGTCCATTGCGTGCATATTGAAGAGCGGGGGCGCGTTGCGGTGGATGAACTTCCCTTGTGGATGGACGCGCGCGGTGCCGAGCCCCGTGCCACCCTGGCCGATGGGGATGCTGCGCTGGTCGACGGTCGCGGAACCGGACAAGTGGCACGTCATACATGAGATGTCGCGGTTGCCGCTGAGGACCTTGTCGAAGGCGAGCGCACGGCCGAGCGTGTTCAGCTCGCGCCGCACCGGTGCCGCTGCCGGCAGTCCAGTCACGCCACGGTTGGCGGCCAGCAGGCGAACTTCCGCCGCCAGCGCAGCCGTCTCGGCGGTTGCAGCCTCGATCCGGGGGGTCGCGGCCGCGGCCTCGGAATCGGGAGCTGTGGAGTTGTCGCCGCAGCCGGTGAGCCACAGGGTGGCGCACAGACCGAGCGTGCCGGCCAGTTTCCTGCTCGTCATCGATTGCCCCTGTAAGGAGAAACGCGTGGAGAGCCTTCTGCCGACACCCAGAGAAGCGACTCTCGTGCCAATCGCGAGCACCCATCTCAAGTGCCAGGGATTGCAGCATGAGCGGTGATTTTCTTGGTGTGATGCTGCTCGTCGTTTCCTGCATCGCGGGCCTTCTGCTCATTCCATTCAGTCTTCCTGGGCTCTGGGTGATGGTGCTGGGGATTCTGGGTTACGGCTGGCTCACCGATTTCCGGACGCTCGGTGCCGGGCTCGTGATCGTGATCATCGTGCTCGCGCTCGCAGGCGAAGTGATCGAGGCGTGGCTCGGCTTCGGTTTGGCGCGCCGTTACGGCGGATCGAGCCGCGCCGGATGGGGCGCGCTGGCCGGTGGTCTCGTCGGAGCCATGGTGGGCGTGCCGGTGCCGCTCATCGGATCGGTCATCGGCGGATTCGTGGGAGCGTTTCTCGGCGCCGCGCTCTTCGAGTACACGCGGGCGCGGCACTCGGAGGGTGCGGTGAGGGCCGGATGGGGCGCGGTGCTGGGACGGGCGGCCGCAGCCGCGGCCAAGATGGCGATCGGCATCGTGATCGCCGTGCTCGGCGCTTACGTGGCAATCAGCGGATAACGAAGACTAGTCTCCCGTCGGCACGATACCCGCGGTCTCGACCATGAGGATGACGGTGCGATCGGGCGCGCGCGGGCGATGCATCACACCCTTCGGCACGACGACGCCCTGGCCGGGACCCAGCTCGATCGTGCGATCCTCCAGGTCGATCCAGAACCGCCCCTCCACGACATAGAAGAACTCGTCGTCCCCGTCGTGTTTGTGCCAGTGATACTCTCCCTGGACAATGCCGAGGCGCACGACGGCGTCGTTCACCCGGCAGAGCGTCTGGTTAAACCAGCGATCGGTGCACGCAGCCACCATCGCTGGCACATCCATCCGTTCGAGGGCTCCGAACTTGACGTCGAGGCGTGTGACGTAGGGATAACTCGGTGCGCTACCGGTGGCGTCTGCCATGGTGGGGTTCCTATCTCCTGGTGGTTCTTTTCATCATAGTCGTGCCGCCCCGCATGGCCAGTGCGGGCCTGCAGGGCTGGCGCCCACCCGTCGTCTCCTATATATGTTCCGCGTCCCCACCAGCCCAGATCGGTGCACATGCAGCGATCAGCGGGGTCGTCTACCGCGGTACGACTCGAGCATTCCGCCGTCACATGCATGCTCGGTCTTGCTGTTGTCTGTCTCCCAGCCGCCGTCGTCGCCCAATCGCCTCCACCCCAGTCGAAGATCCCCTTCGCGCCCGGCGTGGTGCTGACGTACGTCATGCACAATCTCGATGAGCCACGCGACCGCGAGTTCAACAGCGCCATCGTCTCCATCAAACCGGACGAGACCGAATTCGCCGTGGACATGCAGTACCCGGGGCCCGATGGCAAGCCGGTCTACGGCGTCTACCACCGGCACCAGTCGCGACGTGAGCTCCTCGGGTCCAAGACGATCGATCATGGCAGCACGTGCCATCCGTCGGATACACTCGACACGCGCTACCGCGGCAGTACGCTCCTCATGACGTCGCAGCGGGTGCTCCGGCAGCTCAAGACCGGCGAGCCGGTGGACGTCCATTCCTACTACACCACCGGATGCAGCCAGGGCACTCTGATCAGCGGGATGATCCAGAGAGTGGAGACCGCCCCCGTCCCGATTTCGATCCTGCTTAACGGCGAGCGACTCGACCTCTCAACCATTCATGCGCGCGGCCAGTTCTCTTCCTTCGATTTCGGTCAGCTCGACGTTGATTACTGGTTTCTCGATGACGAGCAGATGCCCTGGCTGATCCGGGTCGAAGGAACCCAGGAGAAGAAGAGCTACATGCAGCAGCTCGGCCGCGTGGTCGCCCCCGACCGCGAGTCGGAAGCCCGAATGGCGGCCGCCCTCTCCAAGACCGGCGCGTGTCACGCGCCGGTGTATGGCATCTACTTCGAGTTTGCGAGCGCGGATCTCAAACCGGCCTCAGCCCCTGCGCTTCAGCAGATTGCGGCCGTCATGCGGCAGCACCCGGATTGGACACTGACGATCGAAGGGCACACCGACTCGATCGGCGGAGCGTCCAGCAATCTCGAGCTCTCGAACCGGCGCGCCGCGGCGGTCAAGGGCGCGCTGACCACCCGATATGGTGTCGTCGCCACGCGTCTCGCGACGCAAGGATACGGTCTCAGCCGTCCCCTCGCGCCGAACAAGTCAATGGAAGGACGCGCGCAGAATCGGCGGGTCGAGCTGTCCCGGCGGTGTTGAGCCGGCCACGCAGGAGAAAGGAGCACGGCATGGGTACGAGTCGAAGCATGGTCGCATTGACTCTTCTCGCCAGCGCGGTCGTCGCCTGCGGTGGCGACTCGAACGACGGTCCCCCCAAAACCGCGGCCGACACCGCGGCGGCCGTGGTGAAGGGAATCGGCGGGATCGTCGGCGGGATCGTCAAGATGGCGGAGAAGCAGGAACAGCTCGACAAGGCGAACCCGTACGGCAAGCTCGAGGATCCCTGCGTACTGGTGAGCCGACCGGAGGCGGAGAAATACCTCGGTCCGCTCGTGGCCGATCCCTACCGTGTTGGCGGCGACAAGAAACCCCTCCCTAAAGGAAGTGCCTGCCTCTACCGCGCCGCATCCGGCCAAAGCATCACCATCGAGCCAACATACTCCGGCGGCCAGATGGCCATGAAGATGTTCAGGATGACCGGCCAGCTCACGAACCAGGTGCTCATCGACGAAAGCGGACAGGCCGACACGCTCGAGGGCGATTGGGACGATGTCCGGATGGACCTCGGGCGTCTCCACGCGCTCAAGGGCGACGTCATGATCGAGGTGGACGTGTCGAGCTCGCGCGCGGGAGCCGCGGGCGGGGCGGCGCTGGCCGACATCGCCCTCAAGCGGTTGCCGCACCCGCTGGCCTACGACGGCGCGAAGGCCGCCGAGCATGCCCCCGGTCCACTCGTGGCCCCCAGAGATCCATGCACCCTCGTCACCAAGGAGGAAGCGGCGGCGATTCTCGGGCCCCTGGTGGGCGAGCCGACGTCCAGCTCGAGTGGCTGCTCCTTCCCGATCAAGAACCCGCTCGGACCTCTCGCCAGCGGCCCGATGCAGGTCGTGCTTCAGGTGGAATGGTCCGGCGGCTTCGAGGCCCTGGCCAACGCGAAGCGGTCGACGGCGAGTGTCATGCAGAACGTGGGTGGCAACCTTCCGATGGCGCACGGGCAGGTGGGCGGGCCCGACGGCAACAAGCTCGAGAGCAAGGGTATCGGTGACACGAAGGCTGAGGCGGTGGATTCCGACATGGAGAAGATGCGCCGCATCATGGGCGCCCTTGGCGCGTCCACCGAGAAAGGCAGCGTCCAGCTCAAGACCGACACGACCGGGCTCAAGGGTCCGTGGGATGAGGCCGCCATCCTCGCCGGCATCAGTTTCATCGCCGTGAAAAAGGACGTCTCGATGGCCATGGACCTTCGGCTGCTGGGCGAGGAGAAGGCGATCGCGCTGGTCACCAAGGCCATGGGCCGTATCTGAGAGGGGAGGCAGTCATGTCGGTCTTCACGGACCTGCTCGGCTCGATCGTGAAGCAGGTGATCGGTTCCACTGATGCTCCCACGCCCGCGGGAACAGCCCCGGGCGGCATGGCCGCCAAGCGCATGCCATCGGGCGAAACCGTGGATACCCTGGTCCCCCCGACTGCCGGGGCCTACCGGCGCGTGCGGGTGAACGACCGGTTTGGCGGGGCTCGAAGCGGGGGGATATTCGGCGCGTACGACGTGGACGGAGTCGAGGTGCGAGTCCTCGCCTCGCTCTGTCCCTCGGCCGCGGCGGCGCGTGCGCGAGTCCGCAGCGCTCGTGACGGCGGTGAGGAGTTCGGCGGCGTCGAGGTCAGCGGCGCCTCGGTGGACACCGAGCCGAGCTGGGTAACCGCGCCGGGCTCGGTGCTCTGGAGCCGCGGCGCCTACTGCTACTCCGCCAGCTCGCATGGGACCGACGGGGACGTGGCGCTCCCCGCGACACCGGATCAGATCGCGGCGCTCGACCGATTCATGTCCGCGTTCCCGTTCTGACCGGCTGGGCGCCACTCGAGAAGGAGTCATCGATGCCCGTCACCGCGCGCGCCCTCCTGATGGCCGGTGTCTTCCTGACCGCGGCATCGTGCCGCGACCGTCACAAGAGCGAGGACGGCGCCGGCAAGCCCGGCGCGCCTGCTGCGTCCACCACGGTATCCGGCCGCGTGAAGCCCGGCATCGCGCCGGTACTGGTCGCCGATTCCGCGGGCCTCCGGCAGTATCTCGCAACCGTGGACACGGCGACCGGAGCGATCTTCCAGGTAACCTGGGGACCCAACACCGTCCGGCTCGACCGAGCCGAGACACTTCGCTCGCTCCGGCGAGTGAGCCGGAACGGCGCGACCTTCACGTTCGACGCGAACGAGGCGAAGGTGGCCGCCCTGAAACCTGGACAGATCCTTCTCGTCTGGGGAATCGCCCTGCGCAAGGTGACGTCGGTCGCACCCAAGGGAGACAGGCTGATCGTGCACACCGACGTCGCGTCCATCCCGGAGGCAATTCAGAACGGACACATCGCCTGGAACGCACGCCCGAGCTTCGCGAACGGTATCGTGTCGCCGAGTGCGGTGATCGATTCGACGAAGAAGAAGGTCGCGCTCCGATCCGGCAGCGGGCTCTTTCACTACGCGGCATACCGAACGCAAGGGAGCGAAGAAGAACAGGACGAGGATGAGGGCGAGGCCGAGCTGCCCCATCACACCGAGGGAGAAATCGGCGGCTACGAGTTCGAGGTGGGTTACGGTTATGAAGGGACCCGCCTCGATTTCCAGCTCGAGGCCAGGAAGGCCGACGCCGGCGCGTTCGACGAGCCTGAAGAGAAGCAGGGAGAGCGCACCCGCGCCCACGGTACCAAGGGGGTCGGCGGCGAGCCCAAGGAGAAGAAGGAGAAGGAGGAACAGGAGAAGAACACCACGCAGGGTGTCGGGGAGATCGAGCATCCGGGGAGCGCCCTCACCCCCAAGGGTCTCTTCGGGCTGGCGAGCGAGGTCTTCGACTTGCGCCTCAGGGTCCGCGGCCATCTCGACGAGTTCGACACCGATGGCGCGATGTCGATCGCCGATGCGGCGCTCGGCAACTTCCACGTCAACGTGAACAACCTGAAGGGTGAGGCGGACCTCGACTGGATCGCGCGGCTCGGCGAGCAGGGCGTGTTCTCGGAGAACATCAAGGTCGAGGTCCCATTCAACTACGACATCCCACTCATTATCGGCGGCATCCCGTTCGTCATCGAGATCGGCGTCAATTTCCTCGCCGCGCCGGGCCTGACCAGCCACCATGCGTCAGCGGCCGGCAGCTATCACATCACCTTTGACGGTAGCGCCGGCATCTCGGCCACCGGAACCGACGTGAAGACGGAGAGCAGCCTCACGGGTAGCAACGAAACCACCAGCAAGCAGGTCACGAGTCTCGGTGTGTCGGCGGTACTGGTCGCGGTTCAGCTGCCGAGAGTCGGGTTCGGCCTCGGGCTCTTCAACACGTCGGCGGTGGCCTACGTGGACCACGTGATCGCGACCAGTGTCGTGACGGCAGGAGGGACCAGTCTCATTCCCTGCCGCCGGTACCAGCTCAACAGCTCGTTCGGCGCCGGTGTGGGAGTCCAGCTCCTCGGCATCAAGATCCCGGGGCTCGGCTCGAAGAAGACGCTCGGGGTCCCATATGACAAGGTCGTGACCGAACCGGAAGGAATGAACTGCAACGTATGAAGGGCGCCGCGCCCCTGGCTCGCGTCGCGGCCATTGACGTCATCCGCGGCGGGGTCATGGTGCTGATGGCGCTCGACCATGTCCGCGTCTATTCGGGTCTCCCCGCAGGCGGCCCCACACCCGGCATCTTCTTCACCAGGTGGGTGACCCACTTCTGCGCGCCCGCCTTCATCTTCCTCGCCGGCACGAGCGCGTACTTCCACGGACAACGCCGACCTGATCTCTCCCGGTTCCTCGTTACTCGCGGCGCGTGGCTCATCCTGCTGGAGCTCACCATCGTCCGCCTGGCCTGGACCTTCAATGTCGACTTTGCGCATTACGAGATGGCCGGCGTCCTCTGGGTGATCGGCTGGTGCATGATCCTGCTGGCCGTCATGCTGAGATTGCCACTCCCGGTGATCGGCGGGATCGGCATGGCCATCATTGCAGGCCACAACCTGCTCGATCTGAACGCGATCGTCCCGGCGGTGAACGGCAGTTCGTACTCCGCTCTCTGGAAGATCCTTTACGTAGGGTTCTACGCCGGTCCGATCCAGCTCGGCGCGGACGGCCCCAACCTGATCGTGCTCTACTCGATCATCCCGTGGATCGGCGTGATGGCGGCGGGTTATGCCTTCGGGACGGTCCTGCGGCTCGAGCCGGCCCGGCGCGATCGGATGTGCTTGACCATCGGCCTGGGTGCTATCGGCCTTTTTCTCGTGCTGCGCGGATTCAATCTCTATGGAGATCCACGCCCGTGGAACGCTCCATCGGGCCCTGATTCTCCTCCCATGCCCGCGTTACTCGCGTTTCTCAACACCACCAAGTACCCGGCCTCTCTCTCCTTCCTCCTCATGACGCTGGGGCCGACGATTGCGCTCATCCCGGTGCTCGAGGATGCCCGCGGAGCGGTCGTCCGGTGGATATCCGTGTTCGGGCGGGTGCCCTTCTTCTTCTATCTGCTCCACATCCCGCTGATCCACGCCATCGCGCTCGTCGTGTCGGCCGCGCGCCTCGGCGAGGTGAGCCCGTGGCTCTTCGCCAATCACCCGATGGGCAATCCCCCACCGCTTCCAGAATACACGTGGCGTCTCGCCCTGCTCTACGCCGTCTGGGCGGCGGTGGTCGTCGTGCTGTACGTCCCGTGCCGCTGGTTCGCGGAGGTCAAGGCCAATCGGAAGGCGTGGTGGCTGGGCTATCTCTGACCGACTAGTCGAAGACGAGCGTCACCACGTTCGAGCAGGTCGTCGTACTGGCCTGGCATACCTTGAGGAGGTAGGTCGCGGGGCCCGTGAAGTTGTTTTTCGTGATGGTGTGCTTTCCGTCATTCTCCGTATTCTTCTGGAATACCCCGTTGCGATAGATGTCCACGGTGCTGCCGCTCGCCCCGGACCACCGGAGGATCATGTATTGTTTGGTCGCATCCTCCTTGCCCGTCGCGGAGAGGACGATTGTTGGCGGCGGAGGTGGGGGCGGCGGAGGCGGCGCGGATGACACCGTCACCGATGCAGTGTGTTCCTGCGTAGCGCCACCGTTGTCCGTGACCGTCAGTTTGACATCGTAGGTCCCCTCCGACGCATACGTTCGGCTCGGGTTGCGGGCCGTCGAGGTGGCGCCGTCGCCGAACGTCCAGCTCCAGCCGACAACGTCGCCATCGGGGTCGGTGCTCCGGTCGGTGAAGTCGCACACAAGCCCGGTGCAGGACGAGGTGAAGTCCGCGGTCGGTACGATGTTCTCCCCGCTTACCGTGATAGCTCGCGAAGTGCTGGTCGTCGCACCGTCGTCGTCGGTTACGGCGAGCGTAACGGTGTACCCCCCCTCGGCCGCGAAGGCATGAGAGGGACTCGACTCCGTGGACCCGTCGCCGTCGCCGAAATCCCAGCTCCACGACGAGACCGTGCCGTCCTGATCGGAGCTGTGGTCGGTGAAGTCACAGTCGAGCACCGTGCAGCCAGTCGTGAACGCGGCCGAGGGTGGCGAGTTCGACGGAGGAGGCGGCGGGGGATTGGCGTTGATGACCGTCCCGTCGCATGCGACGTAGCGGTCGGTGACGGCGGCGAAGAGCTTCTTGAGCGACAACGTGTCGATCGCGTTGGCGAGCGACTTCGGCGTGCGTCCGGTAAACGTCAGCACCATATCGAGCGATGGCACCACCAGCACCCAGTTCTGTCCCGAGCCGGTGGTGCGGTACATGTCGCTCGGAAACTTGTTCCCCCAGCGGCAATCGACGTTCGAGCGGATGTTCCGATAGGCGGGGGAGGTCGTGAACTGCCGGAGCCACGACTGCGGGACAAGCTCGGTGCCGTTCCAGTCTCCCTCGTGCAGCATCAGATACCCGATGCGCGCGAAGTCCCGGGCGGACGTCAGTCCGTTCCCCGCCGTCGCCCACACGAAATCCCCCAGACCCGGTGCCGCCTTGTACGCCATCCTCCCGACCCCGATCGGATCCAGTATCGCCTGCCGGAAATACACGCTGGCCTCGAGGCCGGTGACGTTGCGGAAGATCAGGCTGAAGTGATTGAAGGCGACGCTCGAGTACGTGCTCCCCTTGGTGTACGTCGATGGATCCCCCGGCGTGTAGTACAGGGGCGCGGTCACGGGGTAGTCGGCATCCTTACCGACGGTCACGAGGGGGAACGTCCAGTTCGTCTGCGGGCGGGTGGAGCCTTCCGCGACCGGATTTTCCACTTCGGGGATGACACCGGAGACGTGGCGGAATACCTGATCGAAGGTGATGTCCGCCTTGCGGGGGTCGCTCAGGGGGAACCCCTGGGGCAGCCAACGCGGATCGTAGAACTTGGTGTCCAGTCCGATGCCGAGCTGGGGAAAGTCCCGGACCATGCGCCCGGCGAGCATGATGCTGAAAGACTTCCCGTTGGAGGCCAGGAAGTAGACATCCGAGGCGGCGCTCGGCTGATTATAGTATTCGCCCACGATCCAGCCGCCCTTGATCACGATGGCGGCCTTGTCCTTCGCGTTGTACCCGCTGACACCGGTGGCGTACGCCTCGCTGGGGAGCGTGGTGAGGTATGATCCCAGGTCGGCGAGCTTTGCTGCGTCGATTCCGAGGCTCAGGATCTGGCCGGCGTCGGTGGTCTTGCGCCAGCCTCCCTGCGATTCCGCGGGCGGGAAGTAGCTGGAGAGGGGGACGGCGTCGAACGCCGGCGGCCCCGTCGGCCGCTCGTCGGCGGAGAAGGGACGACCAGGATCACACGCTACTAGGAGCAGTGCGGCCGGGGCTACAGCCGCGAAAACTCTGATGGAATGGAGGGGCACAGATGAGAATGGGTACCGGGCTTGTGCCAGTCAATAGTGGCACGGACACCACATGAGCAAGGGGCGTGTGGAGGCGTTCAGTGATGGGGTCATCGCGATCATCATCACCATCATGGTCCTGGAGATGAAGGTGCCGCACGGCACCGCCTTCGCCGACCTGCGACCTATCCTTCCGGTATTCCTGAGCTACGTCCTGAGCTTCGTCTATGTCGGGATCTACTGGAACAACCACCACCACATCTTCCACGCGACCAGACAAGTCTCGGGCGGAGTACTCTGGGCCAACCTCCATCTGCTCTTCTGGCTTTCGCTGATGCCTTTCACGACCGGGTGGATGGGAGAGAATCACTTCGACGCTCTCCCAATGGCCCTGTACGGTGTGGTCCTCATCATGGCGGCGACCGCCTACCTCATTCTCCAGCGTGCCCTCATCCGGGCCGATGGCCCGGACTCGCCACTCGCCCGGGCCGTTGGCTCCGACCGGAAGGGAATTGCGTCCTGGGTCGCCCTTCTGATCGCGATACCCACGTCGTTCGTCCGTCCGTGGATCGCCGGCGCGTTCTACGTACTCGTGGCGCTCATGTGGTTCATCCCCGACCGGCGGATCGAGCGCCAGCTCAAGAGCTAGCCGGGCTCGCCTAGGAGTGAGGCAGGAGGGGCGTGAGCGCGAGCATGCCCAGCACGATGACGATGAAGCTGCTCAGATCGAGCAGGATCCCGACGCGAATCATGCGCCAGAGGGGCACGAGGCCGGTGCCGAAGACGATGGCGTTGGGCGGCGTGGACACCGGGAAGATGAAGCCACACGTGGCCGCCAACCCCGCGGCCAGCGCGGGCCGGACCGGATCGAGCCCCGCCGACTGAGCGGCGGCGATCACGATCGGCACCAGCAGCGTCGCGGACGCGGTGTTCGAGGCGAATTCGCTGATCAGGATCGCCACGCCGACCGAGACCACCAGCAGGCCCTCCGGTGTGGATGCCAGACTCGTCCCGCTGATCCCCTCTCCCGCCCAGCGGGCGATGCCGGTCGCCTCCGCGAGCGTGCCGAGGGAGAGGCCGCCGCCAAAGAGCAGGATGATCCCCCAATTCACGTCACGCCCCTCGGTCCACGTGAGCGTGAATCGTCGCTCCCGCCAGTTGACCGGCGCGACGAAAAGCAGCGAGGCGCACAGCAGCGCCACGCCCGACTCGGGCAGGAGCGCCGCCAGCGTCTTCACCGCCTTCGCGTCCGCACCGAGCACTGCCGAGACGAGGGCCGGCAGCGTCCAGAGAAACCCCGCGAGAGAGAACGCGGCGATGGTCCAGCGCCGGCCGGCGCGCGCGTCCGGCGTCTCCGCCGTGTCGGGACCCGGCGTGGGAGCGATGGTCAACCCGACCATGTTCCGTCGGAGTGAGAATCGGACCCAGGCGATGGACAACGCCAGGAGCACGAGGGCGATCGGCGTGCCGAACGCGAGCCAACCGGTAAAGGTGACCTTGACCCCCGCCAGCCGTTCGATGAATCCCGCCGTCAGCAGGTTGGGAGGCGTGCCGATCAGCGTAGCCATGCCGCCGACCGAGGCGCCGTAGGCCACCATCAGAATGAGACCGGACGCCCACGAGGACCGCCCCGCGTCCCCCTCGTCACCTGCCTGCCGAACGGCACCGACGGCGATCGGTGTCATCAGCGCCGCGGTCGCGGTGTTCGAGAGACAGGTGGAAACGCCGGCCGAGGCAACTCCGAAGCCGGCGATGAGTCCTCCCGGGCTCCGGCCGAATGACCGACTTCGCATCATCAGCCCCGCGACTCGGCGGTCGATGCCGTACTTCCGAATTCCCTCCGAGAGGATGAAGCTCCCTACGAAGAGGAAGATGACCGGGTCGGCGTAGGGCGCGAGCACCGCGCGGACCGGAGCGACACCCGTGACGATGGCGAGGGCGGAGGCGAGAAGGGCGGTAGCAGGGAGTGGAATCGCCTCGGTCACCCAGAAGCAGATCGCGAGCACCAGAATCCCGAGCAACCGGCGGGCTTCGGGAGGGTGCTCACCGGGATTCCAGAGGTAGATGGCAATACCGAGCAGCGGGCCGGCGGCGAGCCCCGCGGTTTTCAGTCCGCGCTCGAAGCCGCTCACAGCCAGCCGAGCATACGGGAGTGGATGAAGCCCCAGGCGACCATGATCGCCAGAAATGCCGTGACGGCCAGGAAGCCGTAGGGCGAATCGCCGGCGGGCACGCTATGGGTGAAGTTCATGCCGTACACGCTCGCCACCAGGTTCGGCACCATGATGACGACGGTGATCGCGGTGAGGCGCTGCATGACGTGACCGAGCCGATTGAACGCGGAGAAGACGTGCACGTCGAGGGCCGCGCCGAGCAGATCACGGTAGGTGTCGAGCTCGGCGAGTACGTGCACGGCATGGTCCTGCACGTCGGCGAAGTACGGTCTGAGCCCTTCCGGGATGGTGCGCTCACGCCGGAGCACTTCGGCGAGGACGTGGGTGGTCGGCGCGAGCAGACGGGGAACCCGCAGCAGCTCCTTCCGGAGACGAAAGAGGTCGGCGGCCGCGCCCTGCGCGCCGGTCAGAATGGAGTCTTCGATGTCCTCCATCCGCCCCCGCACCCGATCCTGGACCACGAAGTACCCGTCCACCAGGCTTTCGAACAGCGCGTAGGCGAGGCACGCCACCCCGAATTCGTGGCGCCCTTCGTGATGCTCCCACCGGCGGCGGGCATCTGCGAGGACCGCCAGCACCGTCGTCTGCCGACGATGAATGGTGACCAGGTAGTTCTCGCCCCAGAACACATTCAGCTCCCGCGGCAGGATCGTGTCGCCCGACTGGTCCGCGGCATAGATGACGATGAAGTGGTAGCCGCCGTATGCGTCGCACCGCGGCCGCTCGTGCGGCCTGGTCACCTCTTCGAGCGCCAGCTCGTGGAACCCGAACGTCTCCCTGAGCAGGGCGACATCCTCGTCGCCGGGGTCGCCGATGTCGAGCCACAGCCGGTTCCCCCGGTCGGCAAGCAACTCGCCGAGCCGGCGGACGTCCACCTCCTCCGGAGCGCCGCGGTCGCGTGCGTCGACGACCAGTCGCATCGTTCCCATGGTGCCTCCCTCGATCGGCGCCGCTGGAGCGGCGACCGCGGTTCGTGTGTGGAGTGGGGATTGAGGCAGGAAAGCCTAATGTGAAGGGGGAGCACCCTTTCGTTCCTGGACGACGGCGGCGATGCGGGCGGAGGCAGCCATACCGAGATCGGCGATCACCCCCGGATCCTTGTCGCTGTTGAAGTAGGTTCGCATCTCCTCACCCGAGCCTACCTCCAGCAACCGAAGCTCGGCCTGGATCAGGCCCTTCTCCCTGCTCAGATGACCGAGCACCGCCAGGGGAGCAGGCTGGGCCGACTTGAGCGTTTTCTCGGACAGCTGAGAGTGTCGCGCGACCGCGATGCTCTTGTCCTTCAATCCCCTGACGAGTCGCTCGAGGCAGGAGTCCGCGGCCGCCCGGAGCACGCCGTCACCGTCGTCATCGACGGTGAATGTCGCGACGGCCACGTCCGCCGGGACCGGAGACTGAGCGTCAGCGTCCACCGTCATGACGGCGAACTGCACCAGCGCGACGGCGAGAACGCATACGTATCTCATTCGGGCTCTGGGGATCGAAAGACGATTCTCGGATGACGCCGCGACCCACTAACATGCATCGTCCGCGCACCGACGTCGAGGGACGAGTCGTCACATTTGCGCCTCGTAGTGCAGGCACACGACACCGGATGAGAACACCTGGTTGGCGACGAGTTTCAGTGATGCCCGCCTCCGCACATCCTTGAACAGGGGAATCCCTTCCCCGAGCAGAATCGGATTGACGAACAGCCAGTAATCGTCGATCAGCTCCTCCGACATCAACTCGTGGGCAACGGTCGGACTGCCGAACATCACGATGCTCCGGCCGGAGGCCCGCTTGAGCCGTCTGACCTCATCGCCAAGCCTGGCGTCGACGATGGTCGTCCTGGGAAGGCTCGCACCCTTCATCGTCCTCGATGCCACCACTTTCTCGACTGTGTTGTACCATCGGGAGTGCTCGATATCGTGCGCGGAGGGGTTGGGCTGATCGGCCGCGGTCGGCCAGTAGCTCTCCATCATCTGCCAGGTCACCCGCCCGTACAGCGCGGTGTCGGCTTCGCGTGTGCGTTGGCCGGCGTACTCGAACATCTCGTCGCCCACGTTGATCCAGTCCATCTCGCCCTTCGGTCCGGCGACGAAGCCGTCGAGCGATGTGTGCATGAATAGAACCAGTCTCCTCACGTCGTCACTCCATGCTGAAGGTCAATACCCGGTCCACTGCCCGAGGAGCTCCGTATACCCGCCTCGATGATCTCCATCACCATCGTCGCCTGCACGGGAGTCACCGGCGCCTCTCCCTCGTCCGCGATGGCGTCGCGAAGGCTCGAGTAGTAGGCGAGGTAGTTCCCCGGAGGAGCCGCAATCTCGATCGGTGCGCCGGACCCCTCGCTGACCAGCACGAGCGGGTCGGGGTCGTGACCCCACCCCGGTGCGCCGGGCGCTTCGCCGCGAACGAGCTGATCCTCCTGAGAATCGCCTCCGCGCTTCGTGATCGTGCCGGTAGTACCGCGGACGATGAACCGAGGTGGCGGTTCGGTCGCGGTCAAGCTGGAGCCCAGCACCGCCCGTTTGGGTCCGTACCCGAGCCGCACCTGAAACCAGTCCGTGGCCGTTCCTCCTTCACGAGTGATCCGAAGGTCGGCATGGACCGTCTCGGGTGGCCCGAAGAGCATGAGAGCCTGATCCACGAGATGCGGTCCGATATCGTACCATAGGCCCGAGCCCGGCCCCGCCCGCTCTCGCCAGCGGTCGCGGACCACGGGGCGATACCGGCCGATCTCGGACCGGAACTCGACCACCTCGCCGATCCGTCCCATCGCAATTTCCCGGGCGATGCCCAGGTAATCGCTGTCCCAGCGGCGATTCTGAAAGACCGAGACGATCCGGCCGGCCTCCGAGGCCGTCGCCACCAGTGCAGACGCTTCGGCCACGGTGACGGTGAACGGCTTATCCACCACGACGTGCTTGCCGGCACGGAGCGCGGCATCCGCCAGCGGGGCATGGGAGTCGTTTGGGGTCGCGATGACCACGAGATCGGTGTCGGGATGCCGGACCGCGGCGAGTCGATCCGGGACGATGCGAGCATCCGGGTATGCCGATGCGGCGGAGTCAGCCTGGGTCGTCCCGATCACGCTCAGCGACAGGCCGGGGGTCGCCGAGATGAGTGGCGCGTGAAACACTCGGCCCGCGAACCCGAAGCCAACCAATGAGACGCGTATCACGGGCACCCCGGAGCTTCTCAAGCTCCGGGGCTGATGTTCTGGTTGACCCTGAAGATGTTCTCCGGATCGTATCGCTGCTTCAGGACGCGGAGGCGGTGGTACGTCTCGGGCTCGTAGGCGCTCTGCACCCGGTCGGCGTCATCCGCATCGAGGTAATTGACGTAGACGGCCTCGCTGGCGAAGGGCTGCATCGCGCTCCAGAGCTCGCGGGTCCATTTGACGTTCATCGCCGAGGTCGCGGGATCCACCCAGATGCTCACGAGGAGCAGGCTGAACGCGGCAGTGCGGTGCGGAAACGCCGTTTGGTCGACGGGGACCCGGCTCATCGCGCCGCCCAGCGGCTCGAGCGCGATGGCGGTGTACGGAGAGGGAACCGTTCCGAAAAAGGTGACGAGGGCCTCGATGGCCTGATCGTCGAGCCCGCGCAGGAAGTTGGATTTCCAGTAGTTGAGTCGGCCCGGCGGGAAGGCGGGGTCGAACATGCTCTGGAGGGCGATGTAGTCCATCGGCTGCACGAGATCGGCGACAGGCGGGCCGAAACTCCGCAGAGGCCCTAGCGCCTGCTCCGCCTTCTCTACTGGTCCGACGTAACACATCGGGATCGCGAACATCCGGGCGCCTTCGGGCGAGGTCAGGAACACGCCGTATGCCATCACCTCGTCCGGCGCGGCGGCCATGAAGTCACGGAAGAACCTGAGTGCCGGGACCGCGCGCTCGAGCGGGTGGAACACGACGCCGGCGAGCATCTGGCCAACCGGGTGCAGCCGATACTCGAAGGAGGTGACGATCCCGAAGTTTCCGCCGCCGCCTCGCACCCCCCAGAAGAGGTCCGCGTGCTCGGTCTCGCCGGCACTCCGGAGCTCGCCGTCCGCGGTGACGATCTGCACCGATTTCAGGTTGTCGCAGGCGACGCCGTGTTTTCGCATGAGCCAGCCCATCCCGCCACCCAGCGTCAATCCGGCGATGCCGGTGGTGGAGATGAAGCCGCCGGTCGTGGCGAGACCGTGGGCCTGCGTCTCTCTGTCGAACTGTCCCCACGTGAGTCCCGCCTCGGCCCGGACGGTGCGTGCAGCCGGGTCGACCCGGGTCGCTCTCATGAGGGTGAGGTCGATGACGAGGCCGTCGTCGCAGATCGCCTTGCCGGCGACATTGTGGCCGCCGCCCCGTACGGCCAGGAGGAGGTCGTGCCGGTGAGCGAACTCGAGCGACCGCTGCACGTCGGAAACCTCCTTGCAGCGGGCGATGAGAGCCGGTCGCTTGTCGATCATCGCGTTGAAGATCGACCGCGCCGTGTCGTAGGCGGGCTGGCCGGGACGGAGCAGCTCGCCGCGCAGACGGCGCTCGAAACTTTCGATGATCTCGGGGGTGAGCTGGGCCGCACCGGTGGAGTGTGAGCCGATAGCCATGGGAACTCCCTTCGGCATCGGAGGCGTAGGAGAGAGATCCGTATCGCAGTCAATGACGAGTATGCGGTCCGGTCCCTCCCGCTGCAAGCGTCGGTCCCGCCTACTTGGAGTCGGACCCCGGCCAGGCGGGCACGGCGAGCTCGATGCGCCAGATCGGTCCCTTCAGGTAAAGCGGCCCCTCGAAGCGCACGAACGCGGGGACATCGTCGGTCACGATCCACGCATGATTGTCCGGCGGCGTCTTGCCGAGGAGCTTCGCGAAGAATCCGGTCAGGGCCCCGAGTTTGGGATGGATGACCCAATGGACCGTGGTCTCGCGGTGGGCTCCGCTCAGGACCTTCTGCTCTCCGGTCGCTCGCAGCTCCAACTGAATCATCCGGGGCTTGGGTGTGAGGGCGACCATGTGGATGGTGGCACTGTCCCTGGCCGAAAGGTTCTTGAGGACGGTGAGCACCATGCCGTTGTAGACATCGGCCGGGAGGTCGAAGGTGCCGCTGTCGGCCTCCTCCTTTCCATCCTCGTGGTCTTTCGTAATGAGCCGATAGGCCTGGCGCGCCCCGACCAGCTCGAAGTCGATGTCGCGGTCGAATGCCGGGCCCCGCTGTACCAGATGGTAGCTCAGCATCGTGAAGACGTCATGTTGGGTAAAGACGACGGTCTCATCCAGGAGCGAGCCATCCGCGAAGCGAAGAACCATCTCGGTCGTAATCGCTCCGCCCTTGGGTGTCTGGAGGAGGTCGCCGTGGGCCAGGATGGTCCCCGATTCCGACCGGAGAACGACGAACCCGTGTACCGCTCCCTCGGCGAAACGCACGGCAACGGGCGCATCCTTCGGGTCCGCGGACTGTTCCTGAGCCTGAGCGGCGAGTGCGGGGAGGAACAGGACAGCCGCCAGGAGCCTCATCATCAAGATTGACCTCGCTGCGTTCGGGTCACCACCACACGTCCCCGCCATTGCCACGATGGCACGAAGGACACAGAGAACCAGAATACTGTCGGCCACGAGCGCGGGATGTGATGCCGGGTACTTCTCCGGTTAGCCTGCGGGCGGCCGAGACCGGTATGTGCGGCCGGGCAGCCCGCTTGAGGTGCTCTTGACGTCCACCTGACGACGCCCGTGTAGCATGGGACACCCTGTTACCTCGTCGCGAATGACCCTCTGGAGGATGTATGAGTGCCCGCGTGTCGCCGTACCTGACCTATGCACTCGCCGCCCTGTTCCTGGGCGCCTGCACTGAAACCTCGACAGAGCCCGTCTCGACCGAGACTCCATCGGCCGCTGAAGCCGCCGCCGCGAACGCCTGGATC
Organism: Gemmatimonadales bacterium; assembly: GCA_036559745.1. Taxonomy (GTDB): domain Bacteria; phylum Gemmatimonadota; class Gemmatimonadetes; order Gemmatimonadales; family GWC2-71-9; genus CAVVWJ01. The sequence goes on from DATBSO010000108.1 coordinate 26,710, forward strand.
GCGAAGGCCACCATGCCCAAGGGTCGCTTTCCCGCGGCCGTTGCTACGGTGCCAAACTCGGCCGGTCAGTCCATTGTCTATGCCATCGCGGGATCCTCAGCCCAGGGAGCGATTACCCGGACAGTCCAGGCCTACAATGCCGCGACCAATACCTGGAGCCAGAAAGCGGACGCGCCCGTCCAGGTGTACAACACGAACGGCGCGGGGGTGATCGGGGGGAAGATCTACGTCTCCGGCGGCATCACCATACGGAGGATCGGGCTGGAGGGACTGCTGGTCTACGATCCCGCGACGAATATCTGGAGCCACAAGAACAACCTGCCATTTCCCGGGAACCGGGGCCTCACCGGCGTGATCGCCAACAAACTCTACATCCTGACGGGGTGCGGTCCTGGTGTGGACTGCGATGGCCCCGTCTTCGCGTTCTACCGCTACGACCCTGCGACCGATCAGTGGACCACCCTCGCGGCGCCATCAACCGCCCATCGGCAGGGCGGCGGGGGGGTCATCGGCGGGAGGTTCTACGTGGCCGGCGGAGAGGAGGGCGACGGGCGGCAGCTCGAAGTGTACGATCCGTCTACGAACCAATGGACGATCAAGGCATCGTTGCCCAATGCGCGTTGGGCAGGAGCCAGCGTTGCGATCGCGGCGAAGCTCTATGTGATAGGCGGCTGGACCAGGAAGTCGGACGGGGCGATCGCACAGGTCCCAACGACCAGTGTCTACGATCCGGCGTCGAATGGCTGGAGTCACGTATCGCCGCTTCCGAAAGCCCGCAGCAACATTGCCGCGAGCCGAGTCGAGGTCGGCGGAAGCGCTCGTATCGAAGTGATCGGCGGGGCGGGCGCGGGCAACAACCTGCAATTCACGCCCTGATCGGTCGGTCGGTGGGCCGGCGATACCGCCGGCCCTAGCGGCCCTCGTAGGGTCGCGTCGAGCGCGGCGCGTTCGGTACTTGCTCGTCCAGCGACTGCCGGTATAGGACGCAGCCGCGAATGAACTGCGGCCACTCCGGGACGATCGGAAGCGGATCCTGCTGCTCGGGCAGAAGCGCCCACAAGTCCGGGTGATGCCAGCAGAGATCGTGGCCCGTACTGTCGCGGTGCACCCGAATCCCACGTCGGAGCTTTCGGACCTCCTCGACGAGATCCTCGCGCGACATCCCGGCCAGATCCTCATCCATCGGCGCCTCGATCGAAGAACGTGACGATACCCGATTCCAAGGAGTACTCGGCGCCAACAACACGAAGACCATCCTTCCTGATCAGCTCTTCCAGCAACTCCGAGCCGTGGCGCAGATGGTTGACCGACGCGCGGACGTTGGCGCGCACCGCCTCCCGCATCAGCGCGTCGGTGTCGGCCCGGTCTCGTCCGGCGAGCACTGTCTCGACCGATGGACGGACCCGGTCCACGATGGAGCGCAGATTCTTCGACTGGGCCGTCTCGCCACCGAGCAGCTCCTCGAGCGTCGCCGCGACCGCTCCACACTGGGAATGTCCCATGACGACCACCAGAGGGGTGCCATATCGGGACGCGGCGAACTCGACGCTGCCCACCTGCGACGGCGCGACGATGTTCCCCGCCACGCGGATGACGAAGAGGTCTCCGAAGCCCTGGTCGAACACCAGCTCCGCGGGTACCCGGGAATCGGAACAGCCGAGGACGATCGCGAAGGGTTCCTGACCGGCGAGCAGCGCCGCGCGGGTGGCGCTGTTGGATTCGGTTGCCCCGCCGGACTTCTCGGCGACGAAGCGGCGATTGCCGTCACGCAAGCGTCTGAGGGCCTCAGCGGCAGAGATCATGACTCACTCTATCCCGCGACCGATCCGCGCACCAGTGTCACACCCGGTCTGGACAGCCCCGGCCCCGGCCGGCAGATTCTCGCCGGACCCCGACACCATATTCCATGAGACTCCATCTCCCCGAGATCGGTGCGGCGATCCTGCTCGCGGCGCTGCCGGTGATTCCGGCGGTGGCGAACGCGCAGGGCGGCGCGTCCGACGCCTTCACGCAAGGCCGGAAGCTCGCCCAATCCGGCCGGTGCGCCGATGCGATCCCGTATTTCGACCGCGCCATTCAGGCGAATCCCCGCTACTCGAAAGCGTACTCGGACCGCGGCCGTTGCCTGGCCAAGATCGGCCAGGTCGCACGGGGGCTCACGGACCTCGATCGCGCGGTGGCCTCCGCGCCGGAAGCGATGAGCCCCTACTTCAACCGCGCCGGACTCCGCGCGGACGCTGGAAACGCGGACGGCGCATTGGGAGGCGGAGGCGGCGCATCGGGCCCAGGATGCAGCTACTCCAACTACGCGGCGTGTAACGCCGAGGCGGCCGGCGATCGGTGGGCGGCAGAACGCATCGAATACGGCCGATCGGAACCGAGCGAGCAGGACTGGTACGGACGCTGAAATCAGGCGGTCGCCAGCGCTTCCCGCGCTGCCGCGACCCTCCGCGTTTCTACCTGGGCGTGCTGGTCTCGCGAACGCTCGATGAATCTGGCCAGATCGACCGCTCCGAGCTGCGGTACCCGATCGCGCACTGCTTGCAACGCCGTCCAGAGCGCCAGTTTCCCCCGGATCCCGAGCGTCAGGGCCTCCAGCGCCTCGAAGTACCGCAGTCCGGTACCGCTCGGATCTTCGACTTTGAGCTTCAGTTCGCTGAGCTTTTCACCGACCCACGCGCCGGCCTCGCGCAGCCGACTCTCGGTCCCACCGAGGTCCCTCAGTAGGCTCTGAAGCACCTGTTGCTCCTCTTCGATTTGATCCCTGAGAGTCGTCAGGAACTGCCGAGCTTCCATCGGGGCGGCTCCACCGCGCAGATGATCGAGCAGCTCGAGGGCAGCCACCGAGCCGGCGAGATGATCCTTGAGATAGGTATGGAGCGGTAACTGGCTCACGGGTGAATCCGCCGGCGTGCGTAGGTCATGCCTCGTACCTACAACAATCGCGTTCGCCAGGCGGTGACCGGGCGCACTGTGGCGGCGTCGTGACGGCTAGCGAAGCTTCCCGATCTGATCCGCCAGCTCCCGCGCGTGCAGCTGGAGCTCGGCGTGCTCGGGGTGAAGTGTGACGGAGCGTTGGGAGGCCAGACCAGCGCGAACGGATTGGATGCCATCGATGGCCCGACGGAGCTTCAGGCGCTCGACGCGGGTCGAAGCAGTCGCCCCGTGTCCCGCCGAGAGAATGGCCCACATGTTGGTGCGCAACGTGTCGACCGACCGTTTGAGGTCCTCGATGCCGGGCGGGGCCGCCGGCGCACGCGCCAGACGGGCGTCGACCTCGTCGAGCAGTTTCCGGAGTGTGGCGAGTTGTTGGCCGAGCGGCTCTTCAGTCACAGGGGCCTCAAAAGTCAGGTGGTTGCCGAAAGGTTAGATAGTGACTGAGCGGTTCACAAGCGCCGGTCCCACCTAAGTTCCGCGAACCAGACCTCCGTCCACCAGAAGACTCTGACCCGTGACATAGCTGGCGTCCGGTGAGACCAGGAATGCCGCTACCCGGGCGACCTCATCCGCCGTGCCGGGGCGCCCGGCCGGGATCGTCGCCAGCGTCTCCTGGCCAACCGGGTACGTATTGATCCAGCCGGGCAGAAGGTTGTTCATCCGCAACCCGCTGCCGGCGTACTGGCGGCTGTACAGCTTGGCGAAGTTGTGCAGGGCGGCGCGAAGTGTCGCGGAAACTGGATGGTTGAGGCCTGGCTCCGCGGCCGCGAAGCTCGAGATGTTGACGAACGCACCACCGCCGCCGGCGCGCATCAATGGTGTCGCGAAGCGCGCCACCCGCACGACGCTGAGCAGCAGCAAGTCGAGGCCTTCATGCCACTCGGCGTCGGTGAGACCGAGCAGGTCTCCCTTTGCCGCATGACCGGTGTTGTTGATGACCGCGTCCAGACGCCCGAACTCGCTTCGCGCCGCGTCGACGGCCCGTTCCAGATCGTCGGGGGACGTGACGGAGCCACGAATACTCTTTCCACCGAGATCGGTGGCAAGCGCGTCGACATCGGGCGAGCGAGCCATCAGGACCAGGCGGTAGCCGCGGCGCCCAAGCTCGCGAGCGCAGGCGGCGCCCATCCCGCGGCTCGCGGCGGTCACGAGCGCGACCGGAGATTCAACCGCGGGAGACGGCGTCACAGCAGAAGACGGCTCCGATCAGGATGCTCTGGCGGTTTCGACCAGGCTCGTTGCTTCGGAAGCCTCGAGTGAATCGCAATAAACGAACTGCATGGAATGGGTGTCGAAGACCGATAGCGTCCGTCGGCCGCCCGACGGCTCGAGCTCCTTGTTCACCGAGACGATGTAGCGATCGAGGACGACATGGAAGGTCGCCGCGTGGAGTCTGTACGCCTGCTGAGGGAAGAAGTATCTGCCGCCTCCGAGCACTTCGATGTAGTTGGGCCGGCCGCTGAAGTCCGTGCCGAAGTAGTAGCGTCCGTTTACCTCGGCAACGGCGGTATACCCTGCCAGATGGCTCCGCAGTCTTCTCTCGAAACGAAGCTCGTCCTCGTTGATCACCCAGAGGTCCAGCAATTTCTTCCTGTCGCCGGTCGAGACCAGATACTCCCCGGCATGACCGTAGGGATGGATCGCGTGGATGTGCCGGACGCCCCGGATCTCTCCGTAGTATTCGCTCAGAACACAGGACTTCGCGGTGACGCACGCGATCCTGGCGCCCTCGCCGTATTCGCCCAGGATCAGACATTTGCCATCGACCCGCACGCTCTCGCGTCTGGCGGCCTCGAAATCGCTCGGAAGCGTATCGACGGCGAACCGATCGTTGAACGTCTGAATCAATTGGCTGCGCGATAGCACGGCGCGGCGCAGATACTCGCCTTTTTCGCCGGAGATTCGCGTTAACGCCCCGGTATCGCCCCAGCGATGAATCGCAGACGGGTGATGGAACAGAGCGCAGAATCCGCCATAGGCGAGCTCGGTCGCCCGGCCCTGCCGGACGATTTGCACGGCGAGCTGGAACAGTACGCTGAGACTTCTGGTTCGCTTGAAACGCTCGACCAGTCGCGTGATCGACGGTGGCTGCAACCCGATGGGCCGGGGTCCGTCGGGCCTTCCAGTCTTCGACCACCAGGGTCCTCCGACGAGTCGGGACCGAACCCGCACGGCGCCGACCAGACTCCAGCATACCGCGGCAGGGGGCAGCGCCGGATTCGGGTTTCTGCTCGTGATGCGCGCCGAGACGTCCGCGCGCACTGCTTCGACGCGCGCCGGCCCGTGACGTTGCGGCCCGGCCATGGCCGGGGCCGGGCCACTCGCTCCCAACAGGCAGCCGCCGAGTAAAAGCGCTCCGATGGCGGTCACGCTCCCCTCCTAGCGCATTTGGACCTGCGCACCCCCGGGCGGCCCTGAGGCCATGCCGGCGGTGTGCCTCATAGTCACTTTCGATGGTCAAGTGCGAGTCAAGCGAAAACTACGACGGGATTTGCGGAGGTGCCAGCGGCCCGAGCTACCGCGGTGTCCAGGTCGGATTCACGCCGAAGAGCCCATCGACGACGCCGATCTTGTACGCGATCACCAGGCCGAAGACGAGGCTGACGACACCGGATGCCACCCGCAGCCCGCGATGCAGTCCTGCGAACCGGTTTCCCGCCTGGGCAAACGGCCACGCGATCGCAGCCGTGATCAGCATCATGCCGGCGACAGTCCCCAGACCGAAGACCAGCAGGTACGCGACGGCCCAGCGCGGATCCCGGATCGTCGTGAGCACGAGGAGCGCGACGGCAGCCGACCCCGCCAACCCGTGCACGATCCCGACTACCAGCGGCCGGATGAGTTGATAGGCACCAAGCCGGCCAAGCCATTTGTCCAGGCGGGCGAGTGGAGTCTCTTCCGGTGCGTGGGGGTGCGACTCCGGATCGTGGCTGTGCGCGTGGGTATGGACGTAGTCGCCATGGGGGTGCGAGTGCGCGTGCACGGGCGAGTGCCCATGGCCTCCTGGTGTCACCGTCTCCATCACGCCCTGGAACTTGCCCGACAGGTTCATGAATCCGAGAACGATCAGCATCACCCCGACGGCCAGCTCGAGTGACAGCCCGACCCGGGGTGGGATGACCCATCCCAGCAGGATGATCCCCGTCCCGACGATGAGGATGGTGAGCGTGTGGCCGACTCCCCAGAGGGCCCCGATCACCGCGGCACCCCCGCCCTTCCGGTGCCGGGCGACGATCGTCGTCACCGCGATGACGTGGTCGGGATCGGTGGCGTGCCGCATCCCGAGAAAGAATCCGAGCAGAACGACGGCGAGGAGACTCGTCATGGCGCGACGCCGGCTTCGACCCCGCTCCGCGCCGCCGCCAGTCCGGCCTCGAGCAGCTCTATGAGCTCGGGCATGCCCTGTCCCGTCTTGGCGGAAAGCTGGAGCACCTTCATCCCGGGACGGACGGCTTGCACGCTCGCCAGGGCGGCCGCGGAGTCGAATCCGACCGCTTCGGCCAGATCGAGCTTGGTGATCACGGCGATGTCCGCCGTATTGAAGATGGTCGGGTACTTGCGCGGCTTGTCCTCGCCCTCGGTGACCGAAACCGCCACGAAGCGAAGACTCTCGCCAAGATCATACGACGCGGGACACACCAGGTTGCCGACATTCTCCACGAACAGGAAGTCGAGCCGGTCGAGCTCCCATCCGTCGAGCCCCTGCTGGACCATCGCCGCCTCGAGATGGCACACGGTACCGGTCGTGATCTGTCGCACCGGCGCTCCGCTGCTCGCCAGCCTCGCGGCATCATTCTCGGTCGCGAGATCGCCGACCAGGGCGGCGACCCGATAGCGGGATACCAGGGCGGTGAGCGTCTTCTCGAGCAGCGTCGTCTTGCCCGCGCCGGGACTCGAGACCAGACTCACCACGAAGACGCCGGCCTCGTGAAATCGCCGGCGCAATTCGCGGGCGTTGAGATCGTTCTGCTTGAGGATGTTCTTCCGGACCTCGACGAGACGTGGCTCGTGACTCATTGCTCGATCTCCATGGCAACCAGCTCGAGCTCCCTGCCCCGCTCGATCTGACACGTGGGAGTGCCGCATTCCGCGCAGCAGAAGTCCTGCACGCTGCCCAGCTCGCGTTCCGCCCGGCACTGGGAACAGTAGACCACAACGGGAATATTCTCGATCACCAGCCGCGATCCCTCCAGCGGGGTCGCGGCGCAGGCCATTTCGTATGACGCCATGAGGGCCTCAGGAACGACACCGGCCAGCGCGCCGATCCGCAGGTGCAGCGCGCACACCCGTCCGCCGTGTTTTTCGGCCTCTTCCTGGGCCAGATCGACCAGACTGAGCGCTATCGAGAGCTCGTGCATGGTCCGAGCGCGCCAAGCGCGGCCTGTCCGAGACTGACTCCGCCGTCGTTCGGCGGGACGACGTGATTGATCCAGAGCGCCAGTCCGTGCGCCTCGAGAAGGCCTGAGATCTCATCGGCGAGCAGCGCGTTCTGGAAGACGCCGCCGGACGCCGCGACCGTGCGGACACGATGGGTCCGGCACAGAGCCGCGGTGGCCTCGCGCAGTCCATGCGCCACGCCCGCGTGAAACGCCCGGGCGATCTCGGCCGGCTCCCGGCCGCGAAGGCGGTCCTCCGCGACGGCGCGCAGCAGAGGACGCCAGTCCAGTTCCCCGTCGTCGAACGGAAACTCGTAGGGCTCCATCTCGCCCGCCGTTCGCGCGAGATGCTCGAGCCAGATCGCCGCCTGCCCCTCGAAGGTCACCGGACGCGTGAAGCCGACGAGCGCCGCGGCCGCGTCGAAGAGACGACCCGCTGAGGTGGTCGTGAAGACCCGCGTCCCGGCACGGAGCAGGCGGCGCGCCGACTCGAAGCGGGCTGGAAATCCGAATGGCTTGCGCGTGGGGTCGGACAGCCCGTCCACTTGGTCGAGGAATCCGGCCGCAGCTTGCACCGGATGTCGAGCGGCGCCGTCGCCGCCGGGAAGGGCCGCGGGACGAAGATGTCCCACTCGCTGGAGCCCGTCGCGGATGCTGCCGACGAACAGCTCGCCGCCCCAGATCGTGCCGTCGTCGCCGTACCCCGTGCCGTCGAGGCTCAGCCCCAGCACGGGCTCGTCCCAGGCTCCGCGCTCGGCGAGCACCGACGCCACGTGGGCGCGATGATGCTGGACCGCGACCACCTGTCCCGCCCCGAGCGTGCCGGCGTACGAGCTCGAACGATACTGCGGATGGGCGTCGTGGACGACCAGAAGGTCTTCGCGCCGGACGTCGTACATCGCGAGGAGGTCGGAGATGGTCTCCTCGAGGGCCCGGGCGGCCTCGTACTCGTCGAGATCGCCGATGTGCTGGCTCACGAACGCCTGCTCATCCACCACGAGCGTGATCGCATTCTTGAGGTCGGCGCCGAGCGCGAGAACGGGCTGCGTTGCTGGTATCGCGGCGGCCGATGCGGGGGCATAGCCACGACTGCGGCGGAGCATGACCGGTCCCGAGGTCCCGATCCGAACCACCGAATCCTCGACCCGCCGTGCGATCGGCCGCTCACCAACGAGAAACGCGTCGGCGAGTCCGGAGAGCCGCTCTACTGCATCGTCATCCTCGTATGCGATCGGTTCGCTGGATCGATTGGCGCTGGTCATGACGAGCACGTCGGGTGCCCCGGCGGCGAACAGGAGGTAGTGGAGCGGCGCGTACGGGAGCATCACCCCAAGCTCCCGGTTGTCGGGTGCCACGTGGGGCAGCGTCACTCGGGCAGGAGCCAGTACGATCGGCGCGGCGGCGGACGCCAGCATTCCCTCGACCTCGGGCGACAGCACGACCAACGAGCCCGCGGTCGCGAGGTCACGGGCCATGAGGGCGAAGGGCTTCTCCTTCCGGAACTTTCGCTCCCGGAGCGCGGCGACCGCCGTGGCGTCGCGCGCATTGCACGCGAGGTGATAGCCCCCGATGCCCTTGACCGCGACGATCGCGCCATCCCTGAGCAGCCCAGCCGCCGCAGAGATGGCTTCGTCGCTCTGCTGCGTCTTCTGCGTCCTCTGCGTCCTCTGCGTCCTCTGCGTCCTCTGCGTCCTCTGCAATGAATACCCCGGCCCGCACTCAGCGCACGCCACCGGCTGGGCGTGGAAGCGACGGCTGCGGGGATCGTGATACTCGCGAGCGCAGGCATCGTCCATGGTCCAAGCGTCCATCGTCGTCGCGGCGCGATCGTACGGAAGCCGACGGATGATGGAGTAGCGCGGACCGCAATCGGTGCAGTTGATGTACGGATAGCGATATCGTGGGTCGGCCGAGTCGAACAGCTCATCGAGACAGCGGGCGCAGAGGGCGAGATCGGGCGAGATGCCCGCCGTCGGTTGCCGGCGCAGCTGGCTCGACCGGATGACGAACTCCTCGAGCCCGCTGGGCGCCGCGGCGTCTACGTCGATGCCGGTGATGGTCGCGGCCGCCGGCGCGCCGGAGCGCAGCTCTTCGAGAAAGGCATCGAGCCGCTCACGGTCGCCCTCGAGGTGAATCTCGACGCCTTCGTCGCCATTCAGCACCCAGCCCGCGAGCGTGTTCGCCCGGGCCAGACGGTACACGAACGGCCGGAACCCGACCCCCTGGACCACGCCCCGGACATGGATCGAGCAGGCCGCCGTCATCCGACCTCTACTCTCCCACCGTACAGCCGCGACCCTGCCAGCCCACCTGCACGACCGTTCCGTCGTCCACCAGCACCGGCACCGTGCGCTGGGGACCGGCCACGGCGCGGAGCCGCTCCCGAGCCGCGCGGTCGAACTCGACGTCGTACTCCACGAAATCCATTCCGCGCATCTCCAGCCACTCGCGCATGTCGCGGGTGTAGGGGCAGGTCGCCGTCCCGTATAGCTCGAAGACCTTCATTGACCGAGTTCCTCCAGGGATTCGCGCATGACGTGGTAGATGGAAGCCTGGACTTCCTGGATGCGCGGGATGTAGTCGGACGCGACCACGATGTAATGGTCGGCCAGCCCCTGCCGACGGATCTCGCCGCCGTCGTATCCCAGCAGCGCCACCGTCAGCAGACCCCGCTTCCGCGCTTCCACCAGCGCGGCGATGACGTTGCGCGAGCCGCCGCTCGTGGAGATCGCGACCGCCACGTCGTCGGACTCGGCGTGCGCGATGAGCTGTCGCAGGAAGATGACGTCGGACCCGACGTCGTTCGCGATCGCCGTCACCGTCGCGGGTTCCATGGACAGCGAGATCGCCGGCACGGGCCGGAACCCCGCGGGAGGAGCGACGCAGTCGATCGCCCAGTCGTTGGCGTCCGTCGCCGATCCGCCGTTACCGAAGATGATGAGCTTGCCGCCCCGACGGAGCCGCTCGTGAATTGCTTTGGTGGCCTCGCCGATCCGCTCCGCCTCGTCGCTCGCCACCTGCGCGCGCAGGGAGGCGTCGTCCTGCACCTTCATCAGAATCGATGACGCGGCCTGGCCCACCAGGTCGGCCGGGGCCTGTTTCTCACGTCCCAGGAACGGATAGAGGAAACCTGCCTGACCGACCTCATGCCCGAGCTCCCGATGCTCGAAGAAGACGTGCACGGTCTCCCAGAGCGTGTGATACAGGATCTCGATCAGCTCCTGGTGCATGAACGGGTTCGAGACGGCGGGCGCGACGGCGTAGCTGCCCTCTGCGCCGGGGAGGGCGAAGGTCATCGCGCCGCGAGCGCCCGCGGTCGCGAGCGCAGCTCTCACCTGCGGGTCGCCCTCGGGTGGGCCGAAGCCCATGACTATGTCGTCCGGGCGCGTGAGCGTCTCGATCCAGGGGGTGAACTGCACGCTGAGATCGAGTGCTGGAAGGGCCCGTTTCCCGACGATCACCGGATGCACGAACTCAACCGACACGTGTTGCGCATCGGTGGCGTAGGGACCGCGGCCGAACGCGAGGAGCCGTCCGCCGCGAAGGAAACGCTCCGACATCTCCCGGCAGGCCTCGGCGAGACGGGGCGCCTCTCGATCGAAGAATTCCTGGAACACCGGATTGCGGGCGAGGAGCGATTCCTCCACACGCGTCGTGAGATCCATCGCCATAGGCATGTGGTCGCCTAGCAGATCCTCGGCAGGGGATCGCCGACCAGCATGTCCACGATCCGGCTCCCGCCGTACCGCGTGGTCACGAGCACCGCCGACGCCGGCTCTTCCCGAACCTCTCCGATCATGACGGCGCCACTGCCGCCTGGCGTGGCATGGAGCGCCTCGAGGGCGCGATCGGCCTGGTCCGGGGCGACCACGGCCAGAAATTGTCCTTCGTTGGCGATGTGCAGCGGGTCGAGCCCCAGCAGCTCGCAGGCGCCTCGCACTTCGTCGCGCACCGGTATCGTCTCCTCGAAGAGATGGATGGCGAGGCCCGAGTCGAGCGCGAGCTCGTTGAGCGACGTGGCGACCCCGCCGCGCGTCGGGTCGCGCATCCACCGGATGGCGGGACCGACGGCGCCGGCGAGCGCTTCCACCAGCGGCAATACCGACCGCGTGTCGGAGCGGAGATCGGCCTCGAGATCCAGCTCGCCGCGCGCCAGCAGGATCGTGATACCGTGATCGCCGATCGGTCCGGAGACGATGACTTTGTCTCCAACCCGGACCGATCTGGCGCCGAGGGTGATCCCGGGCATCGGGCGCCCGAGCCCGGTGGTCGTGATGTAGAGGCGGTCGGTCTTGCCGTGCTCCACCACCTTGGTGTCGCCCCCCACGATGGCGACACCCGCCGCCCGCGCGGCCCGGCCCATGGCCTGCACCTCGGCCGCCAGCACCTCGGATGGCAGACCCGCCTCGAGCACGAATGTGGTGACCAGCGCGACCGGTACCGCTCCGCTCACGGCGAGGTCGTTGATCGTGCCGTGGATCGCCAGCTCTCCGATCGATCCGCCGGGGAAGACCAGCGGGGTCACGACGAAGCTGTCGGTCGTAATGGCGACGGAGGCGTCGCCGACCGCGACCCGAGCCGCATCGGTGAGCAGATCCGGGTCGCTCGCGGAACGACCATTGTAGAGGAGGGGAACGAACAGGCCATCCACGAGCCGCCGGCTGGCCTTGCCGCCGGCGCCGTGGGCCATCTCGATCTGGGGATCGCGGAACCGCACCGCGGGAGTCGCGGTCGCGGGCACCGAGGTCAGGCCGGCGTCAGCACCCTCAGCGACGCCGCTGCCTTCCGATGCTCGTAATTGTAGTACGCTGCGCATGAGCCTTCCGAGGAGACCATCAACGCTCCAACCGGGTGCTCCGGAGTGCACTCCTTGCCGAACAGCTTGCATTGCGCCGGCTTGAGCACGCCCTTGAGCACTTCGCCGCACTGCGCGGCCTTGGGATCGGTGACCCGCACGCCGGCGATGCTGAACACCCGCTCGGCGTCCCACGAGGCGTAGGCCTCCCGGAGACTGAGCGCCGACTGAGAGATGAACCCGAGTCCGCGCCATTCGAAGTACGGGCGCAGATCGAAGACTTCGGCCATGACCGCGAGGGCCGCGCGGTTCCCTTCCCACGGCACCACCCGGCGGTACTGGTTCTCGACGACCGACCGGCCTTCCTTGAGCTGGCGTAGCAGCATCACGATGGACTGGAGCAGGTCGAGCGGCTCGAAGCCGGACACCACGATCGGCTTCTTCTCGTCCCGTGCGATCCACTCGTACGGGCGGCAGCCGATCACGGTCGAGACGTGGCCCGGGCCGATGAACCCGTCGATTCGCATGTCGGGCGAGTCGAGGATCGCACGGATGGCCGGGATGATCGTGACGTGGTTGCAGAAGACCGAGAAATTCTTGATCCCCTCGGCCTTCGCGCGCATGAGGGTCAGCGCGGTCGACGGGGCGGTGGTCTCGAACCCGATGGCGAAGAACATCACGTGCCGTTCGGGATTGGCGCGCGCCAGCTTGAGGGCGTCGGTCGGCGAGTACACGATCCGGACGTCCAGACCCTGGGCTTTCCGCTCGAGCGGGCTGCCGTGCGCGCCGGGCACCCGCATCATGTCACCGAACGCAGTGAACGTGACCAGCGGCTCCCTCGCGAGCGCGAGTCCGTCGTCGATCCGCCCCATCGGCAGCACGCAGAC